>NZ_JBDGIU010000003.1:0-451637 GCF_057657235.1 Pelagerythrobacter sp. Soil_C_18 | reverse complement strand
GCGATGTTGTCCGCGCCGCCGGTGAACGCACCGCGGCCGCTGGCATAGCTCGGATCGCCGATCGCGACCGCGCCGTCGCCATAGGCGGTGTTGCCCGACCCGATCGAGACCGCCTTGCCGCCGGTCGCGAGCGCGTTGTTGCCGATGGCGACTGCTTCGGCGGCGTCGGCCGTGGCGAGGGTCCCGACCGCAATCGAGTTATCAGCACTGGCATTGGCGGAAGAACCTACTGCCGTACTGTTTCCCCCCCCGATAGTGCGCTTCGGCCGATTGCCGCTGCGTTCACGCCGGTTGCTTGGCTGCCGGCTCCCATGGCGAGGGAGCCTTGTTGGGTTGCGTTGGTGCCGACACCGACCGCCGTGGCATTTTGCGCGTCCGCTATTGCAAGTCGGCCAAGCGCGCTCGCGTTGATGCCGGTGGCACTGGCACCAAAACCAATGGCCGATGCGCCGGACGCGCCAGCAGAGGCCCCGTCGCCGAGAGCGACGGCTGAGGGCGCATTCACGACCTGAGCCCCCCAGCCGATAGCGACGCCGTTGATGGATGCCGCATCAACGGCAACCCCGGTGTTGCTGCCGATGGCGATACTGCCGTCTGCATGTGCCTGGATCTGGTTACCAACTGCGGTCGCATTGGTACCCGTGGCTATACTTGCATAGCCGAGAGCCAGGCCTTCCAACCCGCTGGCAGTGGCACCGCGTCCTATTGCCACGCCCTGTCCGCCGCTCGCGTCAGCAAGAGAGCCTATCGAAACGGAGTCTAGGCCGCTAGCGCTTGCTTCGTAGCCGACGGACGTAGCGCGGTTACCCGCGGCCGAGGTACCCACGCCGGCGGCCAGTGCTGCCAAACCGGTCGCACCATCATTGTTGTAGTTCGCGCCGGCCGTCCCGCCGTCATTGACGCTGTAATAATGCGCCGCCGCGCCGGCGACCGCGGACTGCAGTGAATCCTGCACTGCGAACAACTGCGATCCATTGACCGCATCCGTCGAAGTGGCGCTGATCTGGCCAGCAGCGACGTTCTGGATCTGGCGTTCCGCGCCGACGGCGCCGACCGATACGACGCTGGTCGGAGAGGCGCCCGCGAAATTGTAGGTGGTGCCGCGAATGGTCGTGCTCGCGGTCGGAACGGCGGCCGAAGTCACCGAGCCGGAGCCCAGCGCCACATCGCCCGCGTTGACGGCGCTGGCTCCCGTGCCCAGCGCCGTAGCGCCGCTGACATCGGCCACCGCGTTCTCGCCCAGGGCCGCACCCGCGACGATCGCCGGATCGTTCACCCCGCCATTGTAGGTCGCAATGGCCCCGTCGCCGAACGCCGCGCCGCCGTTGCCGGCCCGCGATGATGCGCCCATCGCCACCGATCCCGTCGCGATCGCGTCATAGCCGAGCGCGATGCTGCGCTCGCCCAGAGCCTGCGACTGCGTGCCGATCGCTAGCGCATCCAGCGCCGTCGCCTGCGCGTCCGTTCCGGCCGCAAAGGCGTTGTCGGCCGTGGCATTGGCGTTGTAGCCGATCGATGTGGTCGCGTTGCTGGCAACGCCGATGCCCGCATTGGTGCCGAGCGCGATATTGTCGTCACCCGTTACCAGGTTACCCGCAGAAGCGCCGAGGGTGCCGTCATAAGTGACGGTCCCGTCGCCGGTGCCCATGGCGATGTTGCGCGTGCCCGTGACGCCGGAACCGGCGCCGCGCATGCCGCTGGCTATGCCGCCGCCGATAGCGCTGTTCTGGGCGCCACTTACGAGCGTGCCGGCTGCAACGCCCATCGCGACCGAACCGGTATTAGCAACGGTCGAACCCGCGCCAGCGCCTTGGCCGACAGCAACCGTGCTGTCGCCGGCTGCTAGTGCCTGCCCGCCAACAGCAACTGCAGTGTTTCCGGTGGATCGAGCAGCGTTACCGACGGCAACGGCGGCCAGCCCGCTCGCATTCGCCAGAGCCCCCACTGCTGTGGCGGTTTCCGCTCCAGCCTGCGCCCCGTATCCCACGCCCGTGGCAGCTCGTGCCGAGGCGTTCGCAATATAGCCCACCGCGGTGGAGGAATCCCCAAGCGCGTCCGCCGCAGGGCCTGCTGCGAGAGAGTTGATGCCCGCTGCCGTACTGGACGGGCCGAAAGCGGCGGCACCCTCTGCCGTCGCGCTGGCGACTCGCCCAACCGCGGTCGCCAATCTGGCAGTGGCCGTAGCCCACGGTCCGATGGCCATCGAATCCATGCCGGTGGCGCCGTCGTTATTGTAGTTGGGCTTTAGCGCGCCGCCATCGTTGATGCTGAGATAGTGCGGCGCCGCGCCCGCCACCGCCGTTTGCAGCGACTGCTGCACCGCGAAGAGCTGCGAGCCGTTGATGGCGTCGGTCGAGACGCTGCTGATCCGCCCCGCCGCAACGTTCTGGAGCTGGCGCTCGGAGCCGACCGCGCCGATCGACACGACGCTGGTCGGCGTGGCGCCGGCGAAATTGTAGGTCGTGCCGCGAATGGTCGTGCTCGCGGTCGGAACCGCCGCCGAAGTCACCGAGCCGGAGCCCAGCGCCACGTCGCCCGCGTTGTTGGCAATGGCCGTATCGCCGAAGGCGAGCGAGCCTGCCGCCAGCGCGCTGCTGTCGTTGCCCAGCGCGACCGAGCCCTGGCCGACCGCCACGTTGCTGTTGCCGATCGCGACCGCACCGCTCGCCATGTTGGCCGCGGTCGCCGTCGCCGTGCCGTCGGCATTGGCGATGTTGTCCGCACCGCCGACAAAGGCGCCGGTGCCGCTGGCATAGCTCGGATCGCCGATCGCGACCGCGCCGTCGCCGTAAGCGACGTTGTCGGCGCCGATCGAAACCGCCTTGCCGCCGGTCGCGACCGAGTTGGTGCCGATCGCCACCGCGTCATCCGCGTCAGCCATCGCGTTGAGGCCGATCGAGGTCGTTCCGCTCGCGGCCACGCCGATACCGGCGTTCGTGCCGAGTGCGATATTGTCGCTGCCGGACACGTTGTTGCCGGCGGAGGCCGCCTGGGTGCCGTCGTAGGCGACGGTGCCGTCGCCGGTGCCCAGCGCGATGTTCCGCGTGCCGGTCACGCCCGCGCCCGCGCCCTTCTGGGTGTTGGTGAGCCCGCCACCGATCGCGACGTTCTGGGCGCCGCTGACGAACTGGCCGGCTCCGGTGCCCATGGCGACGGAGCTGACATTGGCGATCGTCGAGCCGGAGCCCGAGCCGTTGCCGACCGCCACCGCGCCCTCGGCGGTGGCATTCGCGAACGCGCCCAGGGCAGTGGCGCTCTGCCCCGCGGCCGACGAGGCGACGCCCATGGCCATCGCCCATTGCGCGCTCGCCTCGGCGGTGGTGCCTAGCGCGATGGCGCTGCCCCCAGTGACGACCGCGCGGTCGCCCATGGCGATGGAGGATGCGCCGGACGCGTTCGCCTCGCTGCCGATGGCCGTGGAGCCGACGCCGCTCGCCTGTGCCACCGTGCCGACCGCGATGCTATTAAGGTTGTTCGCAACCGCGCCCGTGCCGAGGACGGCGGAATTGACTCCCGAAGCGGTCGAGCTGGTGCCGACCACGATCGCGCCGTCCGCCGAGGCGACCGTGTCCACCCCCAGCGCAGCGGCGTTGTTGCCCGATGCCTGCGTTCCGAAGCCCGCCGCCAGTGCATTGATGCCGGACGCCTGCGCGCCGGAGCCTACGGCGGTGCTCGCGCCGGCACTCGCCACGGCACCTTCGCCTAAGGCTGTTGAGCTGATGCCGGTCGCTTCAGCTTCATGCCCCACGGCAATCGCCTCCGCCTGACTCGCCACGCTCAGTCGGCCGATCGCGATGGTGTCTGTCTGCGAGGAGGTCACGTCGGTGCCCAACGCGATCGCGCTTTCGCCGGTGGCGCCTGCCGTCGCGAGCGTGCGCGCGCCGATGTTGATGGCGTTTATGGCCGACGCTTCAGCGTCAAAGCCGATGGCGATGCCGTTCTGCTCGGCCGCTCCGGCGTTGGTGCCTTGGGAGATTGAATCCAGCCCGCCTGACGTGGCGTTGTAGCCGACCGCGATCGCCCGGCCGCCGGTTGCGCCGTCGTTGTTGTAGTTGCCGCCTTGGAAGCCGCCGTCATTGACGCTGAAATAGTGCGGCGTCGCGCCCGAGATGCTGGTCGCGAGATTGTTGAGCGCCTGGTTGGTCGCGAAGAGCTGCGAGCCGTTGATCGCGTCAGTCGAGGTCGCGCTGATCCGCCCCGCCGCGAGGTTCTGGAGCTGGCGCTCGGAACCGGCAGCGCCGATCGAAACCACGCTGGTCGGCGTCGTACCGGCGAAGTTGTAGGTGTTACCGCGAATGACGGTGCTGCCGGTCGGGACTGCTGCCCCGGTCACCGAACCCGAGCCCAGCGCCACGTCGCCGGCGTTGTTGGCAACCGCGCCAAACCCGATCGCCGTGGCGGTCCCTACCGCAGCATTGGCCCCCGTTCCCATCGCGAGCGTGTTGTCGCCCGTTGCAGTGGCGCCGACGCCAAACGTGGTGGCATTGATGCCGTCCGCCACGCTGATTCGGCCAATGGCGATGGCGCTTCCCCCGGTCGCGGTGGAGTTGGAGCCGATGGCAATGCTCTGGTTGGTGTTCGCGACCGCGGTGTCGCCGAACGCCAGGGCGCCTGCCGCCAGCGCGCTGCTGGTGCTGCCAAGCGCCACGGCGCCCTGGCCCACCACGGTATTCTGATAGCCGACGCCGACCGCGCCCTGCGCCGCCGTGCCGGCAACGCTCACGCCCTGGCCGCCGCCGCCGACCATATTGGTGTTGCCCATGGCGACCGAGCCGTTGCCGGTCGCGGTGTTGTCCATGCCCTGCGCCACCGCGCCGTCGCCGGTCGCGGTGTTCGGATCGCCGATCGCCACCGCGCCGTTGCCGCTGGCGGTGTTGCCGGCACCGATGGCGACGGCTTTGCCGGCGGTCGCGGTCGAGCCGGTGCCGATTGCGACCGCGTCTTCGGAATCGGCCACCGCGCCCGTACCCGCAGCAATCGAGTTGACGGCCGAGGCGGCGGCGTTCCGGCCGAGCGCCACGGCATTCAGATCGCTCGCGATGGCGCTGCGGCCGAGCGCGGTCGAGGCAACTCCGGAAGCGTTGGCAAAGATCCCAAGCGCGGTCGCGCTCGCAGCGGAAACATTTGCCGAATTGCCGATCGCGATGGAGTTGATGTCGGAAGCGGCACTGTTGTAGCCGACCGCCAGCGATGCACCCCCTGTGGCAGTCGCGCCTTGGCCGAGGGCGATGGTGTTAGCGGCCCCTGCGTTGGCGCCAAAGCCGATTGCAGTGGCCTGTTCGAACGAAGCCTGTGCGCCTGTGCCCACGGCGACGGCATTGGGGCCGGTCGCCATCGCGTTCAGTCCGATCGAAGTCGTCGCGTCGCTGGTTACGCCGATGCCCGCATTGGTGCCGATCGCGACGTTGTCGCTGCCCGTCACCAGAGTCCCCGCGGCAGCCTGGAGCGTGCCATCATACATGACCGTGCCGTCACCCGTGCCCAAAGCGACGTTGCGCGCACCCGTGACGCCCGAACCGGCCCCTCGCATGACGGACGCGATGCCGCCGCCGATGCCGATATTCTGGGCACCGCTGACAACCGCGCCAGCCGCAACACCCACGGCAATTGAGTTGGCATTGCCAATGGTCGACGCGCCACCTGCGCCGTGTCCCACGGCCACGGTGCTAGTGCCTGTGGCTTGCGCACCGGCGCCCAATGCCGCGGAATTCTGGCCGGATGCAAGCGACTGCCTACCGAAAGCCGACGCACCCTCAGCGCGCGCATCGGACCCCACGCCAACGGCAGTCGTGAGATCGGCCGTAGCCGCCGCACCCTGACCGAGCGCCGTGGAGGACGCCCCCGCCGCGTTTGCTCCGATGCCAAAGGCCGACCCGTTCGTGCCGGTGGCCCGGGACGAAACGCCCACCGCGGTTGCGCCACTCGCGGCAGTGGCTTGTGCGTTGGGGCCTAAAGCAACGTTGTTCGTGCCCGTGCTCTGAGAGCTCGCGCCAATCGCGACCGCATTTTGGGCCGTACTCGTGCTGCTCGAGCCGAGGGCGATTCCATTGAGCTCAAGCGCCTCGGAAGCCACGCCGATGGCAATGCTTCGCGTGCCAGTCGCCGTGCCGCCACCGGCGGGATAACCCTGCGCCTGCGCCGGCGTGGACAGGCCGAGCGAGGCGGCTAACGCAACGCCGCCGATCACTCCCGCTGCGCTGGTCGAGGACATGAGCGTGCATCGGGCATTGCCGCCAAAGCCGAGAGCGCCAATGCCGAGTCCCTTGCGGTTCACGCCAAGCACGCGGTGCGCCATGCGCAGCACCGACATCAGCCGGCGCCGCTGGGAGGCACTGCCTCCTGCGCCCGCGATCCAGTTTTCGGCGAACCGCGCGCCACGTTGCCGCTTCGAGACTGCATCGAGACCAAGCATGACAAACTCCCTCGTAGAAGATCCCCCGCGCCGGCTACCGGAAACGGGACACACGAAACCCCTCGGCCAGACGCGGGTGCGCCGGCCCATCGGCACTCACATTCACTGATGCCGGCCCGCTTCATCGCGGGCCGGACCCGGCCTGCTGCTAGGCGCCCGACAAGGGGGCGACCGTCACCACGACACAGGAATTTCCGCTGCTCACCAACATCGCCTGCCCCTGATTTCCGCCAAGGTTGTAGAGCGGGACGTCCACGAGATTGCCCGCCGGCGTGCTGCCGCTCGGAAGCAGGCTGAGCACTTCGGCGCAGGGCTGCTGGAACGGCGCGACGCGCACGAGCTGCCCTTCGCAGCCCTGCCCGACCGGCGCGGCCATCACCACGCCGGCGGCCGATCCGCGCAGTTCGGGCGTGTCATAGGAAATACCGGCGACGCCCTGCACTGCGTGCGCATCGGGATTGTCGCCATTGGCATTCACCTGCACGGCGTAGGTCGAGCCGGCCGTCGTCACCGCACCCGCGGCGGAGAAGAGGTTGGCGCAGCGCTGGATGCCGAGCTGCTCCGCCTGCTGGCGGAAGGCGTCGACGTTCTGCGCCGCCGGCGCAGGCGCGGCCTGCTGCGACTGGGCCGCCGACTGCGTGCCGCCCAGCAGCACCGCGGCGATCGCGATTCCGCGCAGCATCGGCGCTTTCGAGGAGAATAGCTGGGCACGCCGCCCGGCCATACGGGACGCTTTACCGCGCCGCTTCAATGCTTCTGCCGAAAAACCCATCACTGCGTCTCCTCTCAAAACTCGGCGGCGCAAGGCAGGAGGGCGAACGACATCCTTCGCCGCCGAATAGCTCGGCGGTGCAGGAAGTATCATCTGCGGAAATCCGCATCATTTAAGATACAATATGCGATTTCGACCCTGTTTTTGCCTGATGCGCACTGCCCCTGTGCTGAATCACCAAATGCGATATGAACAGTGTCTACATCTCTTGTCCAGAGAAAACTTCAATCAAACAGCAGAATTAGCAATTGTTTACATTGATGTTTGGATGCGTGGGAATTCTTCTGCTTTCATCAATGTAAATACTAACGCTCTATTAACCTGATGTCTTGACCACGCCCTTTCAGGGCGGCACGCGTGCGGCAGGCGCTCGCCCGGGGATCTCCGGCAGGGCCCGCAGGGCGGTGTCTGGAGGTGAGGATCTGGGGGTGATCGCCGCGCACTCTCCCGGCGCGCAGGCGGGCTGGGCTCGCGTGAGGCGCGGGCCGAGATGCGGGTGTGGGGAGCAGGAAATTCGGGGTTCCGGCGGGCCACGGCGCGCCGTCCGGCACATTTGCCGGTAACCATTCCAAACGTGCGATGCCCCCTGTACATCACGCCCTCCGCCGGCGGCCCCGCTAGCTCGTGAGAGCCCGGAAGCTTTGCGTCCTGCCGTCACCGGCAGTTTGCCCTGTTCAGCGAAGCGCCGGGCACACACGGTGTCCGTCACCCGCTATGCCGCCCCGAAGATGTCCCCTTCGCGGACCTGGCGCCCGCGAAACATCCGCCGGTAGCGGCAATATGAACGGTGTACATATGGAAGCGTCAATTTCAAGACGCTTCGTGACCTGACGCTGCCCGCCAGGTCCATCGCGGCCGGCTCACCCGTAAGCCCGGATCTTCTTACTTACATCGCTCATTAGCGCAGCCTTGTTCAATTTCAGGACTCCGCAACAGGCGCTCGCACGTAATTTTTTGACGGTTCGTATTCTCCAGCTAACATTGGGCAACGACAAACACATCGTCATCCGGGAACTTGCGGAATGACCAAATCGACAGATCCCCCGCAGCCGACCTCTCCGCCGCGCGCCTACCACAAGGGACACGTTGCGGACGATCTCCGAAAGGCCGCGGAACGAATTCTTGCCGCCGAGTCGCTGGAAGACATCACGGTCCGACGGCTCACCAAGGAAGTCGGTGTGGCGCCCGCAAATTTCTACAACCACTTCGACAGCCTGAACGATCTCCTGCTGAGCATCGCGGCGTCATCGCTCAACGAGGCAGTCGACCGCGCCGCGGCGGCCTGGTCCCGCCCCGGCACGAAGCCCGACCTCCTCATCGACTCCGCGACCGATTTCATCCGTTTTTGCCTGAAGAACCGGCAACTCATGCGTCTCATGATAAGCCAGCGCGCGCACAACGGCCGCGATCCCCGCAGGGAGGCGGGAAACCATTCCTTCCGGGAGATCGTCCAGTTCATCTACGGCGACCGCATCGAGCAGGCGTCCTCTGCTCCCGACTATGAGAAGTACGGCGTGGCAGTCGGCTACATCGCGCTCACCTACGGCTTCGCTCTGATCCTCGCGGAAGGTCGCTTCGCGCTGGATGTCGAGAACGACGCGGAGCTTACCCGCTTCGTCCGAAACGGCATTCTCCCACTTCTGGACGGTTCGGCAGCCGCCATTTTGGCGCCGACACGCGACAGCGACGGCACCTGACGCGACGCGCCCACTCTCCCCAGGATGCTGGCACGTCGCCGTGCACGATACGATCGCGATCTAGCAGATTGACAACGTAGGACAGTTTCGCCAGCCATTCCTGCATGGCTCGCGGGACAAAACGTTCGACAATCATCGATGTCGCCAAGCTGGCACAGGTGTCGCCCAAGAGCGTGTCGCGCGTCTTCAACAATGAGCCGCACATTACGCCGGCGCTGCGCAAGAAGGTGCTCAGCGCGGCCAAGGAGCTCAGCTACCATCCCAATGTTCTGGCGCAGGGCCTGGTTCGGAGGCAGTCCTACCTCGTTGGGCTGATCTACGAAAAGCCCAGCCCGAGCTATGTCGTCGAACTGCAGCGCGGCGCGCTCGAACGCTTGCACGGCGAACGTTATCGCCTGGTCGTGCTGCCGGTGGAGTCGGTGACCGATCACCCGCAGGAGGTGGTGAGTCTCGTGCGGTCGGCCGGGCTCGATGGAGTCATCCTGGCGCCCCCCGCCTCCGATCATCCCGAGATTCTCACGGGCCTGCTCGACGCGCGTATTCCCTTTGCCCGCATCGCTCCCCAGTCGCAGCTGGACGTCGGCCAGTGGACCGCAATGGACGATGTGGCCGCGGCGCGCGAGATCGCCGAGCATGTCGTCGGCCTCGGGCACCGCGTCATTGCGATCATCATGGGCGACCCGGCGCACGCCGCCAGCGGCCAGCGGCTGAGCGGCTATCGCCAGGCGTTCGAGGCGAACGGCCTCCCTCCGCATCCCGAACTGATCGAAACCGGCGATTTCAGCTTTGAGTCGGGCTACGAGGCGACGAGGCGGCTGCTGTCGCGCAAGGTCCGCCCGACCGCGATACTGGCGCAGAACGACGATATGGCGGTAGGCGCCATGTCTGCGGCGCGCGAGCTCGGCTTCAACGTCCCCGCCGATCTGTCCATCGTCGGCTTCGACGATTCCGAAATCGCGCGGATCGTATGGCCGCGCCTGACCACAGTGCGGCAACCGGTCGTGGAGATGGCCAAGACGGCAACCGACATGTTGCTGCGTGAACTGGCGGGTGATCCTCCGGGCGAAATGGTCATCCACGGGCACCAGCTCGTCGAGCGGCTGACCGCCGCGCCGCCGCCAAGCTAGGCGCGCCCGGCACACATGTACCTGACAAGGAGCAGCGGCCCTTCGCTGGAAGAGCCGCTGCCTCGTCCCAAACTAGATCAGAAGCTGAATTTCACCCCGCCGTAGAACCGTCTCGATCCTGACTCGTAGCGGAAAGGTAGATCCGGGAACTGCAGATAGACGCGCGTGTCCGCCTTGGTGATGTTAATCGCCTCTGCAAACACCTCGAAGTTGTCGGTGATCTTGTAACTGATCTGCCCGTCGAGCTGCCCGTAAGGCTTCTGGTAGATGCCGAGCGTACGCGTGACCGATCCGTCGGCAAAGCCGAAGTTGCCGAGGTACTGTTTCGAGCGCCAGCTATAGGACGCCCGCGCGGCGAAGCCGTATCTCTCGAAGTACACCTGCCCGTTGGCCGAATGCTTCGACACCCCCGGCAAGGGCAGGTTATCGGTAAAGTCGGTGCTGAAGTCCGTGGTCGTGTCCGAAAAGGTGTAGTTCGCAGTGAAGCCCAGGCCGAAGTCGAAGGCATATTGCGCCGCCAGCTCGAACCCCTTCACGCGTCCGCCCGAACCGTTGGCGGGCTGCGAAACCGGCCCCAGCCGGCCGCCCGCCTGATCGTTCACGAAAACGGCGATGGTTTCGTTGACGATGAAGCTGTCGACTTCCTTCCAGAACAGCCCCGCCGCCAGCAGACCCTGATCTCCGAAATAGTGCTCGAACCCGAGATCGAACTGGTAGGCACGGAAAGGCTCCAGCTCAGCATTGCCGCGGCTGCCGTTGGTGAACTTGAACAGATCGTCCGCCGGATCACGGGTGAACTGGGTTGCGAAGCCCTGTCCCAGCGAAACGAGCGGCTGGCGTGCGACGACCCTCGCCGCAGAGAAGCGGACCTTGCTGCCCTCGCCCACATCGAACACCGCGTTCGCACTGGGCAGGAAGTCGGTGTAGCTGCGGACCACCCTGTTGGTGGTGAAATCGCGCAGCACGCCGTTCCAGTTGTCGGTTCCCCAATAGCTGGGATCGACGCCCTCGGGCTGGTTCTGGTCGACCGCCAGCCTGGTGTTGACGACCCGCAGCCCGACGTTGACGTGGTAAGGGTCGTCGAGCCCGCCCATGTCAGCCATGACGTAGCCCGACTTCGTTTCCTCCTTCACCCGATAGGTCTGCAGCGGATCAGCAAAGAAGCTGAACGGCGTGTCCGGATAAAGCGACTGAATCCACTGGAGCGCGTTCGTCATCTGCGAACGGTCGGCAACCATTACCGTATCGCCCGCGACATGGCCGCCACCGGCAAAGTCGGTGATCGTCTCCACCCGCTCCGGATTGCTCTCGAGGGTCGCATAGGGGGTGATCAGCGCGGGCGAGTTTCCGAAGCGTGTGCATCCGGCAAAGGCCGCCGGCTTGTTCGCTTCGGGAAGGTCGCAGATCTTGTAGCCGATCGCGCCATCCTGGAAGTACCCATACGGGGTCCAGTTGTAGGAATAGCCATCGACGCGCTCGTCCTCAGGGATCGCGGTGGCGTCCATTTCGCCCTTGCCGCTGTAATCGGCAAGATAGCGGCCGGAGGTGAAGTCCACCGTGCGCTGCCCGTAGCGGAATCCCGCGCTCAGCGTGATCGTGTTCGTGTCGTTGTCGTCGACGTCATAGGCGAAGTCGGCACGAATCGAGTTGCCCTTGATGTCCGAACGGTCGCCGAAAGCCCAATGCGACTTGAAGAAGCCGTAGGCAGGGTTGTTGAACAGGTCCTGCGGACTGCCATCGGCGATGCCGAAGCTCGGAAAATCTCCGTTGCGATAGGTGAAATCGAACGTCGGCGGCGCTGCAGAATTGGGCGTGAAGCCCGGCTGCGGCCCCGAAGTGCCGGGCCCCCGGACGCCATAGGCGGTGTAGCGCACGTCGTTGTTCGCCACTTCTCGATCCATCTTGGAGGATGAGTAGGCCGCCGTGACCGATGCGCGGAAGTCGGTCTGGTTGTCCCAGTCGACCTTGAACTGGAGATTGTCCGATTTGATGTTCGATACGTCGACAAAGGAAATCGCCTCCGCAGACTGCGCGCGCACCGTCCCTTCGAGCAGGATGCCGTCGTCGTTGATGTTGTAGTCCCCAACCAGGCCCTGTGACTCTCCCTGCCCGAACGGGAATTTGACCGATGCCTCGCGCGTGTCGATCTTCAGGTCGGAGTGGAAGTATTGCGCGCTGACCTCCAGCTCGTCGGTGGGTCTGAAATTGACGCCGAGCGATGCGCCCCACCGCCGGCGATACTGGTCGCGATCGGTGATGTAGCGATATTCGGGGGCATAGTAGTTCGTGGGCACGGTCGCGGTGTCGCGGCGCCCCTCGCCGAAGGCCCAGTTGCCGCGATTGTCGCCGCCGAGCACGTTGACGTGATTGTTGGTCTTTTCATAGCTGAATGACGCGATGACGCCCAGGCGATCGTTGAAATTGTAGCCCACGACCGCGGCACCGGCCGGCTCCCAGCCGCCGATCTCGCTGCCCTTGCTCATCTTGACGTTCCCGGCGACCGTCAACCCGTCCCGCAGGGAGAGAGGGTTGCGCGTCTTGAGGTTGACGATGCCGCCTAGACCGCCTTCGAGCAGAGAGGCGTTCGGCGACTTGTACACTTCGATTCCGCCGATCAGCTCGGACGGCACGCCTTCGAGGCTGTCGTTGCGGTTGTAGTTTCCCTCGCCGACCTTGTAGACCTCGAGGCCGCTCACGAAGAGCTCGCCATTGAGCAGCGTCACGTTCTGCTCGAGGCCGCGTATCCTGACCTTCGAGCCCTGCCCGTTCTCGCGGTCGATCTGGATGCCCGGCAGGCGCTGGAGCGATTCGGCCACATTCTGGTCGGGGAATTTCCCGATGTCCTCGGCCGTGACCGACTCGATGATGAGGTTGGATTCGCGCTTTGCGTTGAGCGCGTTCTCCAGCGCGGCGCGAAAGCCCGTCACGACGATCTCGTCATTGTCCGCAACGGCTTGGGCTTCCGTGCCCTCCTCTGCCGGACCTTCCGTCTGCGCAAGGGCGGGCGTTCCCGCACACGCCACTGCGAGCACCGAAGCTGCGCCCAGCAGGGTCCTGCGAGTGCACATTGTTCCGCTGATCATATTCCAACCCTCCCAATCCGCGTCTTTGCGCGCGGAAATCATCGTTCTCGACTTTGCGGATCCGCGCACCTCCGAGGCGACCCTTGAAGAGTCGATTCGGCTTCCGCGGCCCCTGTAGGCTTTTTCTTGCATATCTCTGTCAACGTTGTCAAACGGACTCTGGATTTGCCGGATTGTGCCACTGGTTTCGCTTGTTTCATGTCAAGGTTGTCAGGCCAGATCCGGCGGGAAAGATTGAAAAGCAGAACTGCGGGACGGGACATTCTATGCGATCGAAAATAGCCTCTTACGCGCTCGCCTGTGTGGCGATCATCTCGCCCCCCCTCTCCACGGGGAGCGCAGCACAGGAACAGGGCACGTCGGCAGCGAACGGACAGGTGCATCCGGAGCGCTGGCCCGAAGTCGCCTATCCGCGAATCGTCACCGCCGAAGGCGAGGCGCGTATCCAGGAATTGCTCTCGCAGATGTCGGTCGAGCAGAAGGTCGGGCAGATCATTCAGGCCGACATCGGCAGCGTGACGCCTGAGGATGTGTGCAAGTACCACCTGGGATCGGTGCTCAACGGCGGAAACTCGGGGCCCGGCGGCAATGATCTCGCGCCGGCGCACGAATGGCTCGCCCTTGCCGACGCTTTCTACGCGGCATCGATGGAATGTGCGCCTGTCCAATCGGCCATCCCGATCATGTGGGGCACGGACGCGGTTCACGGGCACAGCAATATCGTCGGTGCGACGCTCTTTCCCCACAATGTGGGGCTCGGCGCCGCGCGCGATCCCGATCTCATCGAACGCATCGGCGAGGTGACGGCAATCGAGATCCGCGTGACCGGCCAGGAATGGACCTTCGCGCCCACCGTGACGGTCCCGCAGGATTACCGCTGGGGGCGCGCCTACGAAGGGTATTCGTCCGACCCGGCACTAGTCGCCTCCTACGTGGGCAGGATGGTCCGCGGTCTGCAGGGACCGCCCTCGACCGCACCGATACTCGCAGGGCCGCACGTCGCGGCCAGCACCAAGCATTTCCTTGCCGACGGCGCGACGGTCGACGGCAAGGATCAAGGGGACGCGGTCATTTCGGAGCTCGAGCTTCGCCTCGTCCATGGAGCGCCGTACATCCCCGCGATGGAGAGCGGCGTCGCAACGGTCATGACAAGCTTCTCGAGCTGGCAGGGCGTGAAGATTTCCGGAAACAAGGGGCTGGTGACGGACATCTTGAAGGGCCGCCTGGACTTCGGCGGCCTCGTGATAACCGACTGGAACGCGCACGGGCAGATCGCCGGGTGCAGCAACGCGAGCTGCCCGGCCGCCATCGAGGCGGGGCTCGACATGCTCATGGCGCCCGATAGCTGGCGCGACCTCTACGCCAGCACTCTGGCCCAGGTGAAGGCCGGCGCGATCAGCATGGCACGCCTCGACGATGCGGTGGCGCGCGTGTTGCGGGTAAAGCAGCGGCTCGGCCTGTTCGAAGCCGGCAAGCCGTCGGCGCGCGCGCTTTCCGGCGAGTATGACCTTCTTGGTGCGCCCGCACATCGGGCGGTCGCCCGCGAGGCGGTGCGCAAGTCGCTGGTCCTGCTCAAGAACACCGGCGTCCTCCCCCTGAAGCCGAACGCCCGCATTCTCGTTGCCGGCGACGGCGCCGACGACATCGCGCGCCAGTCAGGCGGCTGGACGCTGAGCTGGCAGGGAACGGGCCTCGACAACGGCGATTTCCCCGGCGCCACGTCGCTGTGGCGCGGCATTGAGCAGGCCGTCACCGCGGCGAGCGGCAGTACCGAACTGGCGCCCGACGGCGCCTTCGATCAACGGCCGGACGCGGCAATCGTGGTCTTCGGCGAGACACCTTATGCGGAGTTCCAGGGCGACATCCCGTCGCTTCAGCTCCGCCCCGAGTTGCGCCGCCCCATCGACACCATGCGCAAGCTCAAGGAAGCGGGCATCCCCGTGGTCGCCGTCATGATTACGGGGCGGCCGCTCTACGTGAACGAAGCACTGAACCAGGCCGACGCTTTCGTGACCGCCTGGCTGCCCGGCTCCGAAGGTGCCGGTGTCGCGGACATGCTGTTCGCCGGCCAGGACGGCGCCCCTGCTTATGATTTTCAGGGTCGCCTGCCGACGGCCTGGCCCGCAACGGCACGGCACGGCGGGCCGACGCTGTTTCCTTTCGGCTATGGCCTGACTTACGCGGACGGTCCGCAGTCATGGAAGCCGCTGCCGGAGGATAGCCAGGTCGCCGACGACGGCCTCGGACAAGGCGTCTATTTCGATCACGGCGTAGCAGCCGCGCCGTGGTCGCTGATCGTATCACAGCCCGACGGCAGCGATGCGCTGCGCGTGACGACGGTGCCCGCCACCGGCCTGTCAGGGCGCGCAACCGTGACCGCCACCAATCATGAGGTTCAGGAAGGGGCGCGGCAGTTTGCCATCGAGGGAGGTGAAGGCGGTGCCGCTGTCGAGATCAGCGGCCACGATCCAGTCGATCTGTCGCGCGAGACCAACGGCGACGTGCTGATGCTCGCGACCCTACGGATCGACACACCGCCGACAGCACCGGTGTCGATCTCCGTCCGCTGCGGCGCATCCGAATGCGGGCGCCCGCTCGCCATTCCCGAGCTGGCGGCGTCCGAACCCGGCCAATGGCGCGTGCTGGGCGTGCCGCTCAAATGCTTCGCCGCATCGGGCGCGGACATGACGCGCATCACCGCCCCATTCCGCCTGACGACCGACGGCGACCTTGGCTTCAGCCTCTCACGCGCCGCACTCGGCAGCGCAGCCGAAGCCGATGTCATCGCCCAATGCCGCGGCGGCTGAGCGGAGTCAGGAGCAACAGCGCACTTGCATTCGCGCCACCATGCATCGCAATACGGCGCCATGCGCATTGCGATCATCGACGAAAGCACCACGAGGGCGTCGATCATCGAAGAGGGGCTGGCGCAGTTACCCGATAGCGAGATATTCATACTGACGGAGCGGCCGGGTCTCATTTCGCGGCTCGAAGCGTTCGCGCCAGACGTCGTGCTGATCGATCTGGGCAATCCCTCGCGCGACGTGCTCGAGGAATACTTCGCCGTCAGCCGTGCGCTCGCCCGGCCCATCGCGATGTTCGTCGACGAAGCGGACGACGAAGCGATCGCCGCGTCGATCGATGCCGGTGTTTCCGCCTATGTCGTCGACGGCCTCGCCGTCCACCGGATCAGGCCGTTGCTCGATCTGGCCATCAAACGCTTCAATGCCTTCGCCCGGCTCCAGGCCGATCTGGCGGCTGCCGAGGGCAAGCTTGCGGAGCGCGAAACCATCGATCGCGCCAAGCGCATCCTGATGGACGGCAAGAAGCTCAGCGAGCCCGAGGCCTATGCGGAACTGCGCCGCAAGGCGATGAGCTCGAGCCGGCGGATCGCCGAGATAGCGGAAGCGGTCGTGACGGCGCATGACCTTCTGGGAGACGGAACGTGACCGAGCAACTCACCATCGGCTTCCTCCCGCTGGCGGACGCCTGCCTGCCGATCCTCGCGCACGAGCATGGTTTCGCCGAAGAGGAAGGGCTGGCGCTGAGCTTTCAGCGCGACGTCAGTTGGGCAACCGTGCTCGATCGGCTGCTCTACGGCCATACGGACATGGCGCACCTGATCGCGCCGCTGGCGATCGCTGCTACCCTCGGCCGAGGACGTCCCGCGCAGCCGCTGGCCGTGCCGTTCGTGCTCGGGCTCAATGGCAATGGGATCACCATGTCGACCGTTCTGGCCGGCAGGATCGCACAGTGGGGCACGTTCGAGGATCCCCGCCTGCTCGGCGCCGCGTTGGCTCGCGAGGTGGCGGAGCGCAAGCGCGCGGGGGCAAAGCTCCGCTTCGGTGTGGTCCACCGCTATTCCAGCCACAACTATATGCTGCGCTACTGGCTCGCGGCCTGCGGAATCCGGCCCGACGAAGACGTCGAGATCGTAACCGTTGCCCCTCCCTTCGTTGCGGACGCGTACGCGAACGGCGAGATCGACGGCGCCTGCGTGGGCGAACCCTGGAACAGCCTCGCAGTCGAGCGCAACGTCGCCCGGATCGTGCTCGCCACCGCGCAGATCTGGCGGCGCGGCGTGGAGAAGGTGCTGGCGGTGCGCCGGCCGGTGCTGGACGCCCGGCGCCCCGCGTTCGAGGCGCTGATCCGCGCCATGCGAAAGGCCGGCCGCCACTTCGTCGACCCTGAGAACTGGGACGCGAACGCCGCGATTCTCGCCCGGCCCGAATATATCGGCGGCGATCCTGCCCTGATCCGGCGCGCGATCTCGGATCGCCTGGTTCTGCAATCGGGCGGTGACGCGGTGCACTTCCCCGATTTCATGTTCCAGTACAGCGAGGCGGCCAACTTCCCCTGGGTAAGCCAGGCGCTGTGGCTGTACAGCCAGATGACCCGCTGGGACCGCTCGCCCTTCTCGCCCGAAGAGGCCGCAGCGGCCGCTGCGGTCTTTCGGCCCGATGTCTACCGCAGTGCAATGTACGACACTGACGATCCGCTGCCCGGCGCCAGTTCGAAAGTCGAGGGAAGCCTTGCGCAACTCACCTCGGTGGGAACGCAGCAGGGCTCTATCACTTTGTCACCAAACACTTTCTTCGATGGCGACAGCTTCGATCCGGAGAAGGTGGAGGAATACCTCGCCCGGCTCCCCTAGCAACCGAGTTTTTGCTGCACCGCAAAAAATACTTGCGAACGCCCGCTGATTCGATAACAATCGCCGCGGAACGGACGCCGCCCCAACGCTGGGGACGAGCAGCACCTCCGTTCCGGTTCTTACATTGCGTGGCAACGTCGCCGCCCGATCTGGCTCCCTCCGGGGATCCTGTCGAGGCGGCTTTTTTGCGTTGTGCGCTGGTTCGGCGAGGTTCGAGTGGGCGATCACGGCGCAGGCTTTCAGACGACACGCGGTTCGCGGCGGATGCGGATCGGTGCGCTCGCCGCGTTCGCGACTGCAGCCTGGCCGAATGTCGCGACCGCTGCACCGGGCGATCCGGTCGCGATCGGGAGCGCGACTCTCGATCCCATCCTCACCGCACGGCTGCGCCACGAAGGCGTCGACCAGGCCGGCATGCCGGACGATGCCGAAACGCTTACCTTTCGGGCGCGCGCCGGCGCCGAACTGAAGATCGACGGCTTCTCGATCCTTGCGGAGGGCGAAGGGACGCTGGCGCTAAACGGCAACTACAACGATACGCTGCCCGGCAACGGTATCGAACCCTTCCCGGTCGTCGCCGATCCGGAGAGCCTGGAGCTCAACCGGCTGCAGGTGAGCTACCTTCAGGATGGCACCGGCATCACGGTCGGGCGCCAGCGTATCATCCTCGGCAACGCGCGCTTCGTCGGCAATTCCGGCTGGCGGCAGAACGAACAGACTTTCGACGCGGTGCGCGGCCAGGCTAAGGTCGGCCCGGTGCTGCTCGACGCGACTTACGCGGTGTCCCAGCGAACGGTATTCGGCGCCGACAGCCCCAACGAACATTTCGACGGCGATTTCGTGCTGCTCAGCGGCGGGATCGATCTGCCGGTGGTCGACGCCGAGGCCTTCGCATACCTGATCGATTACGATACCCGGATCGTCTTCTCGAGCCAGACCTACGGCGTCTCGGCGCGAGCCGAGGTCGGCGTATCCGCCGACGCTCGGCTCAGCTACGCGCGGCAAAGCGAGTACGGCGCCAACCCGGTCGCTTACGATGCCGAATACTGGCACGCCGAGCTCGGCCTCCGGCTGCTGGGTTTCACGCTGACCGCAGGGCACGAAAGGCTCGGCAGCGACGGTGGCGTCGCCGCGTTCCAGACGCCGCTTGCGACACTGCATGCCTTCAACGGCTGGGCCGACCAGTTCGGGACCACGCCGGCGGACGGGCTGCGCGACAGTTACGCCGCGATCGGCCGCTCATTCGGCGTGCCCTTTCTACCCGGCCTCAAGGCAGGCCTCACTTACCACCAGTTCAAAAGCGACTTCGGCGGGCTCGATTACGGAAACGAATGGGATGCCTCGGTCGGATTCGAACTCGGCCGGGTCGGGCTGCTGGCGAAATACGCGAACTACCAGGCGGACGAGTTCGCCTCCGACACCGAGAAATTCTGGCTCCAGGCCGAAATCAGCTTCTAACCGGGGAGTTTTCCAAGATGTCCTATCTCGCGCCCAGTGAATTCGTCACCAAGATGGTCGACGCCGGCGAATCCAAGATCTTCATGTCGACCAAGGATACGCTGATCCGCGCCTTCATGGCGGGGGCCACGCTCGCGCTGGGCGCTGCATTCGCGATCTCGGTCACGGTCCAGACCGGTGAACCCCTGCTAGGTGCCGTTCTGTTCCCTGTAGGGTTCATCATTCTCTACCTGTTCGGTTTCGACCTCCTCACGGGGGTGTTCGTCCTCGCGCCCCTGGCCGTGTTCGACAAGCGGCCGGGCTGCACCTGGCGCGGGGTGCTGCGCAACTGGGGGCTGGTCTTCACCGGCAACTTCGCGGGCGCTCTTACGACCGCGGTCCTGATGGCCATCTATTTCACCTACGGCTTCCAGGCCGAGCCGAGCGAGGTCGGCCAGAAGCTGGCCGGGATCGGCGTCGACCGGACGCTCGGCTATGCCGAGTACGGCGCGGCCGGATGGATGACGATCTTCGTGCGCGGCATGCTGTGCAACTGGATGGTCTCGTCTGGCGTGGTCGGCGCAATGGTTTCGACCAACGTCAGCGGCAAGGCGATCGCCATGTGGATGCCGGTCATGCTGTTCTTCTACATGGTCTTCGAACATTCGATCGTGAACATGTTCCTGTTCCCGGTTGCGCTGATGATGGGCGGCGAGTTCTCGGTTCTCGATTACCTCTGGTGGAACGAGATCCCGACCGTGCTGGGCAACCTCGTCGGCGGGCTGACCTTCACCGGCCTGACCCTCTACGCCACCCACATCCGCACGAGCCCCAGCCGCGCGAAAGCTCCGGTGGTCCTGGCCCGCGCCGCGTGACGCGCCTGTCCGAAAGGAAACCAAACGGATGAACGCCCCCACGACATTCGATTCTGCCAGGCCGGCGCGGGAGAAGCTGGTTGTGATCGGCAACGGCATGGCCGGGTGCCGGGCCGTCGAAGAGATCCTCGAACGCGACCGCGAGCGGTTCGAGGTGGTGATCTTCGGCGCCGAGCCGCGCGTGAACTACAACCGCATCATGCTCTCGCCGGTGCTTGCCGGCGAGAAGACCTTCGACGAGATCGTGCTCAACACCGCCGAATGGTATGCCAAGAACGGCATCGAGCTGGTCTCCGGCGATCCGGTCGACCACATCGACCGCGAGCGCAAGACAGTGGTCAGCCGTTCGGGCCGGGTGGAGCCTTACGACAAGCTGCTGATCGCGACCGGCTCCGATCCGTTCATCATCCCGGTGCCGGGCCGCGACCTGCCGGGCGTGGTGACTTTCCGCGATCTCGACGACGTCGACAAGATGCTCGCCGCTGCCGCCCAGGGCGGCCCAAATGAAGAACAAGGGCGGGCGGTGGTGATCGGCGGCGGCCTTCTGGGGCTGGAGGCGGCGCACGGCCTTTCGCTGCGCGGCATGAATGTCACCGTCATCCACCTGATGCCGACGCTGATGGAGCGCCAGCTCGACGAGGCGGCCGGCTGGTTGCTGAAGCAGGAGCTGGAGCGGCGTGGGCAGACGATCCTGACCGGCGCGGACACCGAGGAAATCGTCGCGAAGGACGGCCACGTCGGCGCCGTGCGCCTGAAGGACGGGCGCGAGATTCCGGCCGACATCGTGATCATGGCGGTCGGCATCCGGCCGGCGACGATGCTGGCCAAGACCGGCGGCCTCGAATGCGAGCGCGGCATCCTCGTCGACGACCACATGGTCACCTCCGACCCCGACGTGCTCGCGGTCGGCGAATGCGTCCAGCACCGCGGGCAGTGCTACGGCTTGGTCGCGCCGTTGTGGGAGATGTGCCGCGCGCTGGCCGATCACCTGACCGAGCAGCCGAGCGGCTATGCGGGCTCGGTCACTTCGACCAAGCTCAAGGTCTCCGGCATCGACGTGTTCTCCGCCGGCGACTTCTCGGGCGGCGACGAGGGCGAGGACATCGTCATGCGTGACGCCGCGCGCGGCGTGTACAAGCGCCTGGTCCTGAGGGACAACCGCATCGTCGGCGCGGTGCTCTACGGCGATACCGGCGACGGCAACTGGTACTTCGACCTTCTCAGGAAGGAGGAGGACGTATCCGACTTGCGCGAAGGGCTGATCTTCGGCCAGGCCTTCGCGCTCGGCGGAGGCGCCCTCGCGGACCCTAACGCCGCCGTTGCCGCTCTCTCGGACGACGCAGAAATCTGCGGCTGCAACGGCGTGACCAAGGGCAAGGTCGTCCAGTGCATTCTCGGCGGCGCGGCCAGCCTCGATGCGGTGCGTTCGGGCTGCAAGGCCTCGGCCAGCTGCGGCTCGTGCACCGGGCTGGTCGAGAGCCTGCTGGCGCTGACACTCGGCGACGAGGTCCAGGCCGGCGCCTCGACGATGTGCAAGTGCACCAGCTTCGGTCACGACGACGTCCGCCGCCTGATCCTGGAGAAGGAACTGAAGGCAATCCCGCAGGTCATGCAGGAACTGCACTGGACCACGCCCGACGGCTGCGCCTCCTGCCGTCCCGCGCTCAACTACTACCTGCTGTGCGCCTGGCCCGGCGAGTACGAGGACGACCAGAAGAGCCGCTTCGTAAACGAACGGCTCCATGCCAACATTCAGAAGGACGGGACCTATTCGGTCGTCCCGCGGATGTGGGGCGGACTTACCACCCCGCAGGAGCTGCGGGCGATCGCCGACGTGGTCGAGAAGTTCGGCGCGCGGATGGTCAAGGTCACCGGCGGCCAGCGGCTCGATATCTTCGGGATCAAGAAGGAGGACCTTCCTGCGGTCTGGGCCGATCTGGGCGCCGCCGGAATGGTCTCCGGCCACGCCTACGGCAAGAGCCTGCGCACGGTGAAGACCTGCGTCGGCCTGGAATGGTGCCGCTTCGGCACGCAGGATTCGACCGGCCTCGGCGTCAAGCTGGAGCAGATGAGCTGGGGCAGCTGGATGCCGCACAAGTTCAAGATGGCGGTCAGCGGCTGCCCGCGGAACTGCGCCGAGGCGACGATCAAGGATTTCGGCGTGGTCTGCGTCGACAGCGGCTACGAGCTGCACATCGGCGGCAACGGCGGGATCAAGGTCCGCGCCACCGACCTGCTGTGCAAAGTCGCCACCGAGGAAGAGGCGCTGGAGACCTGCGCCGCCTTCATCCAGCTCTACCGCGAGGATGCGCACTACCTCGAACGTACGGCGCCATGGCTTGAGCGCAAAGGCCTTGAGTGGATCAAGGCGCAGATGTTCGATGACCCGGACGCCGTGCGACGACTGGCTGCCCGGTTCCGCCATTCGCAGCAGTTCATGCAGGACGATCCCTGGGCCAAACGCGCGGCTGGTGAACGGCGCGACCTCCACAGTCACCTCGCCACCGTCGTTCCCGCCGGAATGGAGTACGCATAATGGAGGCGACATGGCTCGACCTCGGCCCGATCACGCAGATCGAAGCGGGCATGGCGGCCACGCTGCCGGTAATCGGCGGCGAGGAGATCGCCGTCTTCCACACGATGAGGGGCGAGTTCTACGCCTTGGTCAACAAGTGCCCGCACAGGCAAGGCCCGCTCAGCCAGGGCATCGTCCACGGCGACAGCGTCACTTGCCCGCTGCACAACTGGCGCATCTCGTTGAAAAGCGGCAAGGCCCTTGGCGGCGACGAGGGCTGCGTTCCTACCATACCGCTGAAGATCGACTGCGGCCGGATCTATCTCCTGCGCGAAAGCGTGGTCGGGCAGAAGGCCGCGTGACGCAGCGCTCCGCGCGATCAAGAGAGATGTCAGCCGGAAAGGCTCAGACCATGTCCTCCGGCCGCACCAGCCGGTCGAAATCTTCGGCGGTCACGTGGCCGCTCCGCAGGGCGGCTTCACGGAGGGTCAGGCCTTCCCGATGGGCCGTCTTGGCGATCGCGGCCGCCTTGTCGTAGCCGATCGCGGGCGCGAGCGCGGTGACCAGCATCAGCGAGTTCTCGACCCCGCGGGCGATGTTCTCCCGCCGCGGCTCCAGCCCTTTCAGCAGGTGCTCGGTGAAGCTCTCCACCGCATCGGCGAGCAGACGCACCGAGCGCAGGAAATTCCACGCCATCATCGGGCGGTAGGTGTTGAGTTCGAACTGCCCCTGGCTTCCGGCGAAGGTCAGGGCGGCCTGATTGCCGAACACCTCGATGCAGACCTGGGTCATCGCCTCGCACTGAGTCGGATTGACCTTGCCCGGCATGATCGAACTGCCCGGCTCGTTCTCCGGCAGCGCGAGCTCACCGAGGCCCGAGCGGGGGCCCGAGCCGAGCAGGCGAATGTCGCTCGCTATCTTGTAGAGGCTCGCCGCCAGAGTGTTCAGCGCCCCATGCGCGAACAGCAGCGCGTCCTGCGCGGCAAGCGCTTCGAACTTGTTGGGCGCGCTGACGAACGGCAGGCCGGTGATCGCCGCGATCCGCTCCGCAACCTTCTGCGCAAAACCCTCCGGCGCGTTGAGCCCGGTGCCGACCGCCGTGCCACCCTGCGCCAGCTCGTAAAGACCGGGCAAGGTCGCCTCTATCCGCGCGATCCCGTTCGCGACTTGCGCCGCGTAACCCGAAAACTCCTGCCCCAGCGTCAGCGGAGTCGCGTCCTGTGTGTGCGTGCGGCCGATCTTGACGATATCGGCCCAATCCTTCGCCTGGGTGTCGAGATCGGCCTGCATCGCCCTAAGCGCGGGCAGCAGGCTGCGCACGACCTCTCCCGCCGCGGCGATATGGATTGCGCTGGGGAAGGTATCGTTGGAGGACTGGCTCTTGTTGACGTGATCGTTCGGATGGACGGGCGCCTTCGACCCGACCTCGCCGCCGAGCATCTGGATCGCGCGGTTGGCGATCACCTCGTTGGCGTTCATGTTCGACTGGGTGCCCGATCCGGTCTGCCACACGACCAGCGGAAACTGGTCGTCGAGCTTGCCGTCGATCACTTCCTGCGCCGCCGCAACGATCGCGTCGGCGAGCTTCGGCTCGAGAATGCCAAGATCGCGGTTCGCCTCCGCCGCGGCGCGCTTGACGGTGCCCAGCGCGCGGATCAGCGGGAGCGGGAGGCGCTCGCCGCCGATGCGGAAGTTCTGCAGGGAGCGCTGCGTCTGCGCGCCCCAGAGGGCATTGGCCGGCACTTCGACCGGGCCCATGGTGTCGGTTTCGGTTCGCGTCTCGCTCATCCGCGCCCACGATAGCTGGCCACGCCCTGATCGGGAACCCACAGTCCCTCGGGCGGCGCGCCGCTCTGCCAGAAAACGTCGATCGGAATGCCCCCGCGCGGATACCAGTAGCCGCCGATGCGCAGCCAGCGCGGCTTCATCTCGGCCGCGAGGCGCTGCCCGATGCCGACCGTCACGTCCTCGTGAAAGCCGCAATGGTTGCGGAAGCTGCCGAGGAACAGCTTGAGGCTCTTCGACTCGACGATCGTCTCGCCGGGGGCATAGTCGATCACGAGGTGCGCGAAGTCCGGCTGGCCGGTCACCGGGCACAGCGAGGTGAATTCCGGCGCCGCGAAACGCACCAGGTACAGCGTGCCCGTGCGCGGGTTGGGGACATAGTCGAGCCGCGCCTCTTCGGGCGAGGCGGGCAGGCTGCTGGCCTGGCCGAGCTGCAGCGTGCTAGGTGTGTCGCTCATGCCGCGCATGTGCCCTCATCGCATCGCGCGCACAACCCGCAGGTTTGCCGTTTGCGATTCACAGCCTATTCAGCGCCACCCGGGATTCGGGACGCCTTCGGGATTTATGGACATTCGCACATCAGTTTCGGCCGTCGTTCTGGCCCTGGCACTCGCAACACCGTCGCTCGCGCAGCAAACGGGGTCGGCGCGCGACTTCCGGTTGCCGCCCGATCCGGACGCAACGCCGACGCCGGAAGTCCAGGGTCCGGTCGATCCGGAAGCGGCGGTGCGGACGGCCCCGCGGGTGATCCCGACCGATACGCCCACGCCCGCTGTAAGCACGCCAACGCCCGCCCCGACGCCGACGCTGACCCTGCCAGCCTCGCGTCCGACACCGGCACGGTCTGCGCCGGCTGCCACGCCGCGGTCGCAGCCGCAGCCGGAACCGGAACCGGAACCGGAACTTGCACCGGCCGCTACCCCCTCGCCATCGCCCACACCGGAAGCAGGCGAGCCCTCCCCCCAGCCGACCACGTTCGCGCCCTCCGTTCCGCCCGCGGCTTCCGTTCCTCCGGCCGCCGCTGCCGAACCGCCGGAAAGCGGCAGCTCGATCATGATCTGGCTCGCCGCGCTGATCGCGGCGCTGGGCGTCGCCGGCGGGGTGTTCTGGTATCTCCGGCGCAGGGAAGCGCTGGCGCCCGTTCCGGTCATCGAGCCGCCACTCGTGCGCCGCGAGACCCAGCCGCCCCAGCCGAACACGCCGGCGCCGGCCGCAGGTGAAGGACCTGCCGCACGTCCCGCGCCCGCTCCATCGCCGTTGCCTGGAAAGACGCCGAGCACCCCCGTCACGCTCCATGCGCTGCCAGTCCGGCTCAGCAGGAGCATGATGAACGCGACCTTCGCGTTCCGCCTCACGTTGGAGAATCAAAGTGCGGACCGGTGGGAGGGCGTTTCGGTCGAGGCCGATCTCGTTACCGCGCATGGGGCCGTGCCGATCGACGAACAAGTCGCCGGCCCCAGCACCGCGCTCGCGCCGCTGAGCACGCTCGACGCGCTCGAGCCGGGGGATACCACGGAGATCGCCGGCGAGGTGCGGCTGCCGCTGGGCCAGGTCCGCGCGATCCCGCAGGGCCGCGCCGCGGTCTACGTCCCGCTGCTGCGCGTTCGCCTCACGGCCAAGGGCAAGCAGCCGATCGCGCGCACCTTCCTGATCGGCCAGCTCCCCGACCGCGAGGGCGGCCGGCTGCGGCCCTTCCGGCTCGACGAGATGCCGCAAAGCTACAACGCGATCGGGCTGCGTCCGCTCGACTGACCCCCTCGACGCAGCGTACCGCCGCCGCTACCCCCTGCGGCATGGACATGCTCGTCTCGACCTCCTGGCTGGCGGACAATCTCGGCACCGTGACCGTGCTCGACGCCAGCAAGCACTTGCCGAGCGCCGGGCGCGATGCGGCGGCCGAATTCGCCGAGGGTCATATTCCCGGGGCGCGGTTTCTCGACCTCGCAACGCTGAACGACGACGCCTCGCCGATCGTGGCCGCGCTGCCGACGGCGGAGCAGTTCGCCCTGCGCCTCGCCGCACTGGGAGTGAAGCCGGGCAGCCGCGTCGTACTCTACGACGACAGCGTGCCGCGCACCGCCGCCCGCGCCTGGTTCATCTTCCGCATGTTCGGGTGGCAGGACGTCGCGCTGCTCGACGGCCGGCTGGGCAAGTGGCGCGCCGAGGGCCGCCCGCTCGAAGCCGGCGCCAGCCGCCCGGTCCCGGTCGCGCCGGGCACCTACACCGCCGACCTGCGCCGCGCGCGGGACAAGGCTGCGGTGCTCGCCAACATCGATAGCGGGGCCGAGCAGGTGGTCGACGCGCGCGACGCCGGCCGCTTCACCGGCGAAACCGTGGACACCGTCCACAACCTGCCCGGCGGCCATATCCCCGGCGCACGCAATCTCGATTTTCGCATGGTGCTGAACGGGGACGGCAGCTTCAAGCGTAAGGATGAGCTGCGCGCCGCTTTCGCGGAAGCGGGGATCGACCTCGCCCGGCCCGTGGTCACGAGCTGCGGTAGCGGGGTGACGGCGTCGGTCCTGCTGTTCGCCATGGCCCTGCTCGGCAAGGAGGAGGATACGGCGCTCTACGACGGGAGCTGGAGCGAATGGGGCGCCGATCCGACCGCGCCCAGGGAAATGGGGCCCGCCCGGTGAGCGCCGCGGACGAGAGCCACGGCGCCAACACGCGCCTCGTCGGCGCCGGCCGGCGCGAGGAATGGACCGGCCCCGTGGTCAATCCCCCGGTCTGGCGCGCGAGCACCCACCTCTATCCCGACGCCGCCGCGCTCAGGGAAGGCGGCAAGCACAACGCGGACGGCCGGTTCTTCTACGGCCGCCGCGGCGCGCCGACGCAGTGGGCGCTGGCCGATGCGCTGACCCAGCTGGAACCCGGCGCGGCGGGCACCGTGCTCTATCCGAGCGGCGTGGCCGCGATCGCCGGGGCGCTGATGGCCGTGCTGCGGCCCGGCGACGTGCTGCTGGTGGCCGACAATGCCTACGAGCCGAGCCGGGTCATGGCGAACGGGTTGCTCAAGCGCTTCGGCGTCGAGAGCCGCTTCTTCGACCCGCTCGACGTCGGGGGCTTTGCCGGCCGGTTCTGCGAGCGCACCCGCGCGGTTCTGCTGGAAAGCCCCGGCAGTCTGACGATGGAGGTGTGCGACGTGCCCTCCCTCGCCGCCGTCGCCCGCGAAAAAGGCGCGGTCAGCCTGATCGACAACACCTGGGCCTCCGCGCTGGGTTTCCCCGCGCTCGAACGCGGCTGCGACATCGCGATCATGAGCCTGACCAAGCACGTCGGCGGCCATTCCGACCTGATGATGGGCGCCGCGAGCGCTGGCGAGCGCTGGTACGGGCCCCTGCGCCAGACCGCCCAGGCGCTCGGCCACGTGGTCTCGCCCGACGATGCCTCGCTCGCGCTGCGGGGCTTGCGCACGATGGGCGTGCGGCTGGAGAAATCGGCCGGGAGCGCGCTCGCGATCGCCCGCTGGCTGGCTGGGCGCGAGGAAGTCGCGCAGGTCCTCTGCCCGATGCTGCCGGGCGCGCGCGGGCACGACCTGTGGCGCCGCGACTTTACCGGCGGATGCGGGCTGTTCAGCTTCGTCCTGAAAGGCCGCGACGCAGCCGCGACCGCGCGCTTCGTCGACGCCCTCACCCTGTTCGGCATCGGCTTCAGCTGGGGCGGCTACGAGAGCCTCGCCCTGCCCATCGACCCGTCCGCGATCCGCACCGCCACACCCTGGCCGCCGGCCGACGGCGCAGCGAGCGATCGCTGGGGCATACGTCTGTCGATCGGCCTCGAAGACGCCGACGACCTGATCCGCGATCTCGAACGCGGGTTCGCCGCCATGGAGCAAGAATGAGCACCCCGACCGCCGCACCTGCCGCCCCGACGGCCACGCCCGTTCCCGCCACCTCCCCCACCACGGTGCCCTCGGAAGTCGACGCGGTCGTCGGCGCCGAATCGCTGAAGGATGCCGTGGCGGAGCAGAGCCTGACGATCGGCGAGGCCATCGAATGGCTCGATGCGATGGGCGTCACCATTGGCGACACGCGCATATCGCTGTGGAGCGTCCTCGTCGTGCTGCTGGTGATCCTGGCGGTCTATCTGATGGCTCGCATCGGCGTGTGGATCGCACGCAATGCGATCCACCGGATGACACGCCTCGATGCGACCCAGCGCCTGCTCGCCGAGAAGATCGTGTCGATCGTGATCTGGGCGGTGATGATCCTGATCGGCATCGACATTCTCGGCATAGACCTCACCGCTCTGGCGGTGTTCTCGGGCGCGTTCGGCCTCGCGATCGGCTTCGGCCTGCAGAAGACTTTCGGCAACCTGATTGCGGGGATCATCCTGCTTACCGACCGCTCGATCAAACCGGGGGACGTGATCGCGGTCAGCGACACGTCGGGCAACGAGAGCTTCGGTCAGATCCGCAGGATCGGCATTCGCGCGATCTCGATCATCACCCGCGATCGCAAGGAATACCTGATTCCGAACGAGAACCTGATGATAAATCAGGTGGAGAACTGGTCGTACAGCTCGCGCGACGTGCGGGTGAAGGCGCCGGTCGGTGTCGCCTACGGCAGCGATCTCGACCTGGTGGAGAAACTGCTGCTGGAGGCGGCAGTCGGCACCCCGCGCGTGCTCGAAAACCCGGCGCCCGCGGTGCGCCTGATGGGATTTGGCGACAATTCGATCAACTTCGAGGTCCGGTTCTGGATCAGCGACCCGGAAGAGGGGGTGAACAACGTGCGTTCGGACGTCTTCAAGAACGTGTGGCGCGCGTTCCAGCAGCACGGCGTCGAAATCCCGTTCCCGCAGCGCGACATCAGCCTGAAAAGCAGCGAGCAGTTCGAACAGCTCATCGCGGCGATCTCGCAGCGGACGGCGAAGAGCGAAAGCTAGGCTTGCGTCGCGCCTACCGGCGCTATCAAAACCAATCCTTACCGATGTGACATCCATTCTCGTTGGCGCGTGCGCCTGCCCCCGCGCATCTTGCGCTCATGGAAAATGTCGGAACTGTCTATCTGGTCGGCGCAGGGCCGGGCGATCCTGACCTGCTGACACTCCGCGCCGCTCGTCTGCTCGAGCGCGCGGCGCTGGTCGTGCATGACGGGCTGATCGATCCGGCCGTGCTGACACTGGTGCCACGCGATGCCGAGCTGATCTCGGTGGCGAAGAGCCGCGCGCGCCACACTCTGCCGCAGAAAGACATCTGCGCCCTGCTGGTGCGCGAGGCGCTCGCCGGGCGCGATGTCGTGCGGCTGAAGGGCGGCGATCCGTTCATCTTCGGCCGCGGCGGTGAGGAGGCGGAGGCCTGCCGCGCCGCCGGCGTGCCGGTCGAGGTCGTGCCTGGCATCAGCGCCGCGAACGGCGCGGCGGCCGCCGCGCAGATCGCCCTCACCCACCGCGACGCGGCCAGCGTGGTCAGCTTCGTCGCCGGCCAGTGCAAGGGACTGTCCGATCAGGATTGGGCCGGCCTCGCCGGCAAGGGCCGCACGCTGGTGATCTACATGGGCGTGAAGACCGCGCCGCAGATCGCCGAAAAGCTCATGGCCGACGGCCTCGCGCCGGACATGCCGCTGGCGGTGATCGAAAACGCCTGCCGCGCGGACATGCGCGTGCTGCGCGGCCCGCTCGCCGGCCTGCCCGAACTCGTCGAGCGCGAACGGGTCAAGAGCCCGGCGCTCATCGTCATCGGAGAGGTTGCCGCGCGCGAGAACGCGGCTCTCGCCCAAATCGCGCTGGAGGCGCAGGCATGAAGATTCTTACCGGCAACGACCTCAAGACCGGACACGTCATCTGGTGGGACGGCCAGGGCTGGTCGCTCCACGTCGAAGATGCGGTGGACGCCGGCGACAGGGCCGAGGCGATCATCGCGCGCGAGGAAGCCGAGTGCCGCGTCAACGGCGCCTACGCCATCGACGGCGAGAAGACCGCCGATGGCGTGCGTCCCGCCCATATCAAGGACCGCATCCGGGCGCTCGGCCCGACCGTGCGCCCCGACCTCACTCTCAAACCGGCCGACCCCAACGCGGGCAACTGGGTGATCTGATGTACAAGTACGACCAATACGACCAGGCGATGGTCGATGCGCGCGTGGAGGATTTCCGCGACCAGACGCGCCGCCGCCTGGAAGGCAAGATGACGGACGACCAGTTCAAGCCGCTGCGGCTGAAGAACGGTCTCTACCTCCAGCTCCACGCCTACATGCTGCGCGTGGCGATCCCCTATGGCACGCTGAACTCGCGGCAGATGCGCAAGCTCGCGCATATCGCGCGGACCTACGACCGGGGCTACGGCCATTTCACCACCCGGCAGAACATCCAGTACAACTGGATCAAGCTGGAGGACGCGCCCGATATTCTCGCCGAGCTGGCGACGGTCGAGATGCACGCCATCCAGACCAGCGGCGAGAGCATCCGCAACATCTCCGCCGACCAGTATGCCGGCGCCGCGGCCGACGAGATCATCGATCCCCGCCCGTGGGCCGAGATGATCCGGCAGATGACGACGTTCATGCCGGAATTCAGCTACCTGCCGCGCAAGTTCAAGATCGCCGTGATCGCAGCGGAGGCGGACCGCGCCGCCCTGCGCTGGCACGATTGCGCGCTGCGGATCGTGCAGAACGAAGCGGGCGAGATCGGGTTCGAGGTCTTCGCCGGGGGCGGCATGGGCCGCACGCCGTTCATTGCCTACAGGATCCGCGAGTTCCTGCCGACGGATCAGATCCTCTCCTACCTCCAGGCGATCCTGCGGGTGTGGAACCGCAACGCGCGGCGCGACAACATTCACAAGCAGCGGATGAAGATCCTCGTCCACGAGCTGGGCGAGGATGAGTTCCGCCGTCAGGTCGAGGAAGAGTTTCAGCATTTCCTCGCTCTCGGCGAGGATTTCCCGCAGGCCGAGTACGACCGCATCGCCGCCTACTTCGCGCCCCCGCCGTTCGAGACGGATCTCAGCGAAGAGATCGACCGCTCGGACCCGGACTTCGCGCTGTGGGCCGACCATCAGGTCGCCGCGCACAAGGCGCCGGGCTATGCGATCGTCAACATCAGCCTCAAGCCGATCGGTCAGATCCCCGGCGATATTTCCGCCGAGCAGATGGAGCTCGTGGCCGATCTCGCCGAACGCTACAGCTTCGACGAGCTACGGGCGACGCATGCGCAGAACCTCGTCCTGCCGCATGTCCGCAAGCAGGATCTCCATGCCATCTGGACCGCGCTGCACGAAGCCGGTCTGGGTGAGGCGAACCTCGATCTGGTGACCGACATCATCGCCTGCCCGGGGCTCGACTACTGCTCGCTGGCCAACGCCCGTTCGATCCCGGTGGCGCAGAAGATCGCCGAGCGCTTCGCGGACGCCGAGCGCCAGAAGGATCTCGGCGAGCTCAAGATCAAGATCAGCGGCTGCATCAACGCCTGCGGGCACCACCACGCCGGTCACATCGGCATTCTCGGCGTCGATCGGAAGGGCACCGAGAACTATCAGCTCCTGCTCGGCGGCTCGGGCGACGAGGAGACGAGCCAGGCCAAGATCACCGGCCCCGGCTTCGACGAGGCCGGGATCGTCGACGCGGTCGAGCGCGCGGTCGAGCGCTACCGCGAGATCCGCGAGCCGGGCGAGCGGTTCCTCGATACCTACCGCCGCGTCGGAATGGATGGATTCAAGGAGGCGATCTATGGTTGACGATCCACGCGCCGGCGGCCCCGGCGGCGGGCCCGGCACCCTGGAGCCCACCCCGGGCGGCGAGCGCGATTGGCTGCGCTTTCGCGACGATCCCGCGCCGGACGAACCGGTGGTGACGCTCGATACGTTCCTCGATCAGTCGAACGCGAGTTCGGTGCTCATCGAAGCCGGCGACGACGTACGCCGCCTCGCTCCGGTGCTCGACCGGGTGCGGCTGGTCGAGATCGACTTTCCCAAGTTCCGCGATGGGCGCGGCTTTTCCAGCGCGCGCGTTCTGCGCGAGATGGGCTACGAAGGAGAGATCAAGGCGACCGGCGAAGTGCTGGTGGACCTGATCTACTTCATGCGCCGCTGCGGATTCGACAGCTTCGCGCCCCACGTGCCTTTGGACCGGGCCGAGGTGGAAGCCGTGCTCAATCGCTATCCGCACGTCTATCAGCACGCGGCCGACGCCGCGGTTCCGATCTGGCAGCTGCGCCATGGCTGAGGCCGACCCGATCCGCATCAAAGACCGGATCGACACCGGCCCGCGCTTTACGGACGCCGACGCGATCCGGCTCAACCGCATGTTCCGCGGTGCGGACACGGTGGAGATGCTGCGCGCCGTGATCACGGACGGGCTGGTTGGCGAATTGGCCATCGTCTCCAGCTTCGGTGCGGAAAGCGCCGTGCTGCTTCACCTCGTGGCGCAGATCGACCCAGCCCTGCCGGTCCTGTTCCTCGAAACCGGCAAGCATTTCCCCGAAACGCTCGCCTACCGCGACACGCTCGTCGGGCGGCTCGGGCTGACCGGGCTCGTCAACCTGCATCCCGATCCCCAACTCCTCGCCAAGCGCGACGAGACCGGCCTGCGCTGGTCCTACGACCCCGACGGCTGCTGCGAAATCCGCAAGGTCCTCCCGCTCGCCGCCGCGCTGAGCGGGTTCGACGCGACGCTGACGGGGCGCAAGGCGTTCCAGTCGGCAACCCGCGCGAACCTGCCGCGGTTCGAGGTCGATACGTCGGACGCGCAGGGCAGGCTCAAGATCAATCCGCTGATCGACTGGACCGCCGAAGATCTCGCCAATTACATCGCCGAGCACGAACTGCCCCCGCACCCGCTGGTCGAGCAGGGCTATCCCTCGATCGGCTGCAGCCCCTGCACCCACAAGGTCGCCCCGGGAGAAGACCCGCGTTCGGGCCGCTGGAAGGGCTGGGACAAGACCGAGTGCGGCATCCACACTCCGCTTACCAGCGAAGGCGAACTGCCCCCGGGATTCGATCCGGCGTTCTGACCGGCGTCAGAGCCAGCCCTTTTCCCGATACCAGTCCGCGGTGGCCTTGAGGCCCTCACGCGTGGGAATGCGCGGCGCCCACAGGCTCTCCGGCACCTTGCGCGCAGGATCCACCACCCAGTCCGGATAGCACATGTAACTCACCCGGTCGGGCGTGAGCCGGGCGCGGTTGCGCCGCACGGCGCAATCGAGGCGCGAGGCGAGTTCCAGCGTCCCGCGCGAGAGATGCGGCACCCAGGGCCGCCGTCCCACGGCCCAGCCGATGGTGCGCGCGAGCTCGCGATGCGGCCAGCCGCCCTCGCGCCCGTCGTCGGGCTCGTACACCGCGCCGGTGACGCCCTCGCCGCCCGGGATCAGGGCCAGGAGCAGCTCGGCGAGATCGTCGACGTGGATCATCGAGGCGTGGCCCGGCGGAGGCATGGGGACGATCCCGCGGCGCGCGGCGCGGAACAACTCGAACATGTCCCGGTCGCGCGGCCCGTAGACCGCGGGCGGGCGGACGACCGTCCAGTCGAGCCCGCTGGCGGCGACGATCTTCTCCGCCCGCGCCTTCGACGCGCCGTAGACCGAAAGGTCGGGCCGCCGCGCGGCGAGCGACGAGACGAAGATGAAGCGCGGCACACCTGCCGCCTTGGCGACCTCGATCAGCGCTAGCGTTCCCGCGACGTTGGCGGTCTCGAACGCAGCCGGCTCCAGCGTGCTGGTGAGCCCGGCGATATGGACCACCGCCTCCGCGCCTTCCACCAGCCGCGCGAGCGCCGCCCGGTCAGCCAGGCTGCCGCCGACCCATTGGACGCCCTTGCGCTCGTCCTTAGGCACGGCACGCGCCAGCGCGCGCGCCGAGAGCCCGTGGCGCTCGATCGCATCGAGCATCGCCTGACCGACGAAGCCCGTGCCTCCGGTCAGCGCGAGCGTCACAACAGCACCATGTGGTCGCGGTGGACCACGGCCGCGCGCGGCGCATAGCCGAGCACCGCCGCGTGCTCACCGCTGCGCCGGCCCTTGAGCGCGGCGCATTCGGCGGCACCGTATTCCACGAGACCGTGCGCGATCGCGCGGCCTTGCGGATCACGGACCGCCACGGCGTCGCCGCGCTCGAACGTGCCCTCCACCTCGGTCACACCCGCCGCGAGCAGGCTCCCGCCTTGCGCGAGTGCCGCGGCGCAGCCCGCGTCCACCGTAAGCGCACCCTTCAGGCTCAGCCGTCCGCCCAGCCAGGCCTTGCGCCCGCGGTCGCGGCGCGGCGGCAGGAACAGCGTGCCCGTTCCGGCCTCCAGGGCGCGCGCGATGGGCGCGGTATGCGTGCCGTTGAGGATCGCCAGCGCGATACCGGCACGCCCGGCGATTTCCGCGGCCTGAAGCTTGGACACCATGCCGCCCGAACCGAGGCCGGAGGACGAACCGCCGTCCGCCATGGCGCGCACCGCATCGTCCACCCCCTCGACCACCGGCACCAGCCGGGCGCCGGCATCGCGCGGATTGCGATCGTAGAGACCGTCCACGTCGGAGAGCAGCAGAATCGCATCCGCCCGCGCCGCCTGCGCCACACGGGCTGCGAGGCGGTCGTTGTCGCCGAAGCGGATTTCCTGCGTCGCCACGCTGTCGTTCTCGTTGACCACCGGCACCGCGCCGTTCTCGAGCAGGCGGGCGAGAGTGGAGGAGGCGTTGAGATAGCGCCGGCGATCCTCGAGATCGTCGAGCGTGAGCAGCAGTTGTGCCGCAGTCAGGCCCTGCGCGCCAAGCTTGTCCGACCACAGCGAAGCGAGCGCGATCTGGCCGACAGAGGCAGCCGCCTGCGCATCGGCGAGATTGCCGCGACCGCCCTTCTCCAGCCCCAGCCGCGCCGCACCGAGCGCGATGGCGCCGGAGCTGACCACGACCACTTCCTGCCCGCCGCGCCGCAGAGCCGCGATCTCACCGGCGATCGAGTCGAGCCAGGTGCGCCGCGGCTGCCCCTCGCCATCCACCAGCAGCGAAGAGCCGATCTTGAGCACGATCCGCGGGCACGTGGCCGCATCCGTCAGGTGGGGAAGCGCGAAGGTGGACATGCAAGGCGCTTAGCCGAGGCTTTTTCCTCCGTCATCCCCGCGCCGACGGGGGTCCAGCCCACTTCTGCGGCGCCTCGGCGAAAGGTCAGCCCAACGGCGACCAATCGCTGCTCTCGTCAGGTGCGTCTTCCACCTCGCTGCCTCTGGTCTCGGTGGCAGTGCGGTCCGGGAGGTAGCCGAGGATTGCGTCGAGCAGCGCCTCCACGCCCTCCCTCGTCGCGCCGGAAACGCCAAACACTTCGTCGGCACCCGCGGCACGCAGTTCGTCGGTGAACCCCGCAACGAGTTCAGGATCGGCAAGGTCGACCTTGTTGAGCGCAATGAGTTGCGGCTTCTCCGAGAGCCCTTCCCCGTAGGTAGCGAGTTCGGCCTGGACCACGCGCATCGCCTCGGCCGGATCGTTGCCCGCAATGTCGATCAGGTGGATTAGCACCCTGCAGCGTTCGATATGGCCGAGGAACCGGTCGCCGATGCCCGCGCCCTCTGCCGCGCCTGCGATCAGGCCCGGGATGTCGGCGAGCACGAACTCGCGCCCCTTGTGCCGCACCACGCCGAGCTTGGGAATCAGGGTGGTAAACGCGTACTCGCCCACTTTCGCCCCGGCGTTGGTGACCTGGTTGATGAAAGTGCTCTTGCCCGCATTGGGCAGGCCGAGCAGCCCGACGTCGGCGAGCAGCTTCAACCGCAGCCAGACCCACATCTCGTGCCCCGGCTCGCCCGGCTGGTGCTGCCGAGGTGCGCGGTTGGTGCTGGTCTTGTAGCTGGCGTTTCCGCGCCCGCCCATCCCGCCTTCGAGGAAGACGAGACGCTGGCCGACTTCGGTGAAGTCTGCGAGCACTTCTTCCTTGTCTTCGGAGAGTATCTGCGTGCCCACGGGCACTTCGATCACGAGATCGGGGGCGGACGCGCCGGTGCGGTCCTTGCCCATGCCGTGCGCGCCGCGCTGCGCCTTGAAGTGCTGGGTGTAGCGGAAGTCGATCAGCGTGTTGAGACCGGCCACCGACTCGAACACGATGTCGCCGCCACGGCCGCCATTACCGCCGTCGGGTCCACCGTACTCGATATATTTCTCGCGCCGGAAGCTGACCGCCCCGGGCCCGCCCGCGCCGGACTTCAGGAATATCTTGGCTTGATCGAGAAAGTGCATGTTTATTTGGCCTCAAGCGCCGGCGGCCGCACCCGCGGCCTTGGCTACCGCGCCATTCGGCGCGACGGCCGGTTGGCCTTTGGCTGCCGCGACAAGCGTCAACAATAGTTCATTCGCGCTAGTCCGGTCCCGTAGGGACCGCAAGGGCGACCGCCCGCCCGCAGCGCCGCAGGCGCGAGGATATCGCGCGCGCGGATGCGCGTGCGGAATAAAAAACCAGGTTCTGATGAAATCAAAACCTGGTGGAGCCGAGCGGGATCGAACCGCTGACCTCGTCATTGCGAACGACGCGCTCTCCCAACTGAGCTACGGCCCCGTTCCAGGTCTGTCGCAAAGCGGCACGCCCGCTTGGCGAGGGCGCCCCTTAGCGAATGCGCCGCGCACTGCAAAGGGCAAAATCGCAGCGCTTCACTCCCCGCCGGTTCCACTTTCGTCCACCCCTTCCGGGGTAGGTTCGGGAGTCAAGACGATGGTGGGCTGCTGCGCCGCCACGGGGGCACTCGCGTCGGCATCTTCGGGAGCCGGCTGGAGCGTCGGCCCGAAGCCCGGCTGCGCCGTACTCTCGCCCTGAACGACCGGCTGAGAGACCATGCGGACCGGCTGCTGCTGGTTGCCAGGAAGCGTAATCGCCTGGCCCGGCGCCGGCGCCGTATCCATCGGCGGCAGGACCAGCATCCCATCCGCAGCCGGCTGGCTCGCGACACTCGCGCCCGGATCGGACGAGGCGATCGCCTGCACCGTCTCGCCTGTGCCCGGAAGCGCATCCGGGGTCGCGACGGCCGCGCTGCTTACATCGGTGAGCGTGCTGGCAGGCGGCACTGCCGCACTGGTCGAGAGATCGATCGAAGGAGGCGCCTGGACCATCTGATCACCGCTCGTAAGAGCCTCCGATGCAGTTATCGCCGGACCACTCAAGCCGGTGAGCGGGCTGGCCGGAGCCACCGCAGAACTGGGTGACGGATCGAACGACGCGATCGCCTCCACGCTCTGGTCGTTGCCCGGAAGCACGTCCGCCGCTGCGAGCGTGGTGGCCGCCGTCCCTGCGAATGCATTGGCGGGCTGCGGCGGACCGTATTCGGCGTCCCACGAAAGCACTGCCGTGCGGTAGCGCTCGAAGGCGCTGAAGAAGCTCTCGAACACCGCCTCGATCACCGGCAGACTGCGGAGCGCGAAGTTGTCGAGATCGTCCGATTCCACCAGCAGCGAGTCGCGCGCGACCTTCTGCGAGGCGTCGCAGAAGTCGTCCAGCGCCGGGGGCAGCGCGAAGTAGTTGTAGACCTGCGTCATGTAGCGGTCGTAGGCCTCGCGCCCCTCGGAACCGTAGTTCTCGCGGTATTCCTTGAGCAGCGCGTCGTTGGTCTTGTCGAGCTTGCGCTCGTGCCGCTCGAGCAAGGTCTTGTACGCGGGCAGAATGTCCGCGTGTTCGGCGTCCATGCAGTTAAGCGCCGCCACGTTGAGCGCGGACCGCACGTTCCAGGTCGTCTGCGCCGTGGAGATGCCGTAGTTGACGGTGCGCCGAATGCCGTCGGGCCCGACCGGCGGAATGAACATCGAGGTCGTCGCGTTATCCGGCGGCGTCGGGCGCGGAGGAATAACCTTGACCGGCGGCGGAGGCGGCGGTGGGGGCGGCGGCGGTGGAGGCGGCGTCGCGCAGCCCGCCAACATTGCCATGCCCCCGGCAATCGCCAGCAGCTGAATCCGACCCTTGGTCAGTGCGAACATCACCACGTACCCTCCATTGCCCGCGCCACGATCCCCCATCGCGGATTGCGCTAGCCTTAAGCACTGACCCTAAACGCTGACAGATGCAAAGAAAATGCCCGAGGCGCATGGAACGCCCCGGGCACGATGAAACGAGTCCTGTGTGCGATTATTCGCGATTGCCCATGAAGGCGAGCAGGAACTGGAACATGTTGATGAAATCCAGATAGAGGCTCAGCGCCCCGAGCACGATCGCCTTGCCGGCAAAGTCCGTGCCGCGAAGCTGGAAGTACTGCTGCTTCAGCCGCTGCGTGTCGTAGGCGGTCAGGCCCGCGAAGATCAGCACGCCGATGAAGCTGATCGCGTACATCAGCCCGGGCGACTGGAGGAACATGTTGATCACCATCGCGACCAGCAGTCCGATCACACCCATGATCAGGAAGCTGCCGAAGCCGCTGAGGTCCTTCTTGGTGGTGTAGCCGAACAGGCTCAGACCCGCGAAGGCGGCCGCCGTGGCGAAGAACGTCGCCGCGATCGAGGCGCCGGTGTAGACGAGAAAGATCGTCGACAGCGACAGCCCCATCAGGATCGCAAAGCCCCAGAACATCGCCTGGAGGGTGGTCTTGCTGAAGCGGTTGGCGCCGAAGCTCATCGCGAACACGATGGCCAGCGGCGACAGGATCACCAGCCACATGAGCGGGCTGCCAACCATCTGCGCAGCAAGGCCCGATCGGGCCGTCAGCGCCGCCACGATGCCCGTGAGCAGTACGGCCGAGGTCATGTAGTTGTAGATCGACAGCATATGCTGCCTGAGGCCCGCGTCGAAGGTCTCGCCGGTGGCGACCTGGCCGCGATAGCCGGGCGATGCACCGAATCCCGTCTGAGACCGGCGGGGTTCGTTCCAATCAGCCATTGTCTTTCAACTCTCCACTGCCGGCCGCGGAATAGCCGCCGGCTTACGCGATCAATATCTGCGGTTTGAGGAGGATTTTCAAGGTCGATGCGCGGAAATCGAACACGACCCGCGGGTCAACCTCCGCCGAGGGCGCTCAGGCCTCTCCGGCGGCGTCGATCAGCGCACTGGCAAGGGCGTCGCGCGGCGCCTTGTCGCTCCACAGAACGAACTGAAACGCGGGGTAGAACCGGTCGCACTCGTCGATCGCGGTTTCCACCAGCGCCTGCGCCTGATCCAGGCCCAGCAGCCCGTCTGCACCGAGCATGACGCCATTGCGGTAGACCAGCATGTCGCCCTGCGACCAGATGTCGAAGTGGCCGAGCCAGAGCTGTTCGTTGACCAGCGCCAGCAGCTCGTAGGCGTCGCGCATCTTCTCGCGCGGGACGCGGATGTCCGGCAGGCTGAGCAGTTGCAGCACCCGGTCCTCGTGCCGCCAGATCCCGCGCAACTGGTACTTGCCCCAGCTCCCCTGGATCTCGCCGAGAATTTCCTCTTCCGACAATGACCTGCACGGCCACCCGCGCGCCTCGAACAACGCCGCGAGCATGTCCACGGGTGCCGCGTCGTCGTCCAACATGCCCTTCGCGCCCGTTCTCATAGAGGTTAAGTCCCGGTTAGGAGTAACGAGCCGCTCGATGCAGCGAGAGGGGGCGGCGTGGCAATCGCCACCACGCTTGCTGCTGGGGAGAACCGCACAAGACTGTTCAAAGCTTGTGCAAAAGCCGTGGACGCGGCCTAGCCGAGGGGGACGATCTCCTGCCCTTCCTCGCTGGTGAAGGTAAAGCTGTCGAGCCCGGCCTCGCGCAGCTTCGCGACCGCTTCCTCGGCTGTCTTCTCGCTCTCGAATGGGCCCGCCAGCAGGCGGTTCGCCTCGACCCAGGGAGTCGTCATCGGTTTGAAATCGCCGAGGATTTCGGGCGCCTTCCGGCTGATTCGCCGCCAGTCGTACCTGAATGCGGAAAGATCGCGCCCGGTCGCGACCTGGACCCAGAAGCGCCGCGGATGCGCCGGCGGCTTAGGCTTGGCAGGCGGCTTCTCCGCCACCTCGCGCGGGGGTTCGATCAAGGTGATGTCGACCGCGCCGGTCGATCGCGCGAAGGAGGGCTCGGGGCCGAGCTTGAATCCGGCGAAGGCGTCCGCGACGCTGGCCGGAGGAGGATTGTTCGCGGCTGGAGCGCTGCTCGCCGCCACAGGCGTGCTCGCCGCGACGGTCGAGAGATCGAAACCGGGCGCGGGCACGGGCGTAGCCGCCAAGGCGACCTGCGCCGACGCCGGCACGACCTGCTGCGGCGCCTGCGCCACCTGCTGCGGAGCCGGGGCCACCTGCTGAACCGTCTGCTGCGGCGCCTGAGCTACTTGCTGAACCATCTGCTGCGGAGCTTGCGCCACCTGCTCCGGCTGGGCGGGCGGCAGCTCGGCCGGGGCGGCACTTGCCGTCCGGGCGGGCTGCGGCTCGGGCTCGGGCACTTCCTGCACGACCGGCCGCGAAACCATGGTCTGCGGCGCCGCGCGCGTCGGCGTGTCGGCCGCGCTCGTCACCTGCTGCGCAGGTTGTTCCGCCGCAGCGCGAGATCCGAGCGGCTCTCCCGTGGGCGCGAGCCGGGTGTCCGCACCGGCCGTGGCCGGCGCACCGCCGGAATACTGCGCTATGCGGGGATCGTCGCGGCCGATCTGCGCGGCCCGCGGAAAGACGCCGAGGTTGGCAGCAGCCGCCTGCTGCGCCTTGGTCAGGCGCCGCATGTAGCGCAGATAGGGCGCGATCCGCGCCGAAAGATCGCGCGGCATGACCGTCTCGGCGATCGCGACCGCTTCCTCCTCCTCGCCGAGAATTGCGAGCCCGAAAGCGCGCGTGCGGAATCCGGCATAGTCCTCACGCGCGAGCTGCGGGTACAGCGTCGCCTCGAAACCCCTGCTGTCGCCTGCGATGGCCTGGCTGATGGCGAGGCGGCGGACGGTCTCGTCGTCCTGCTCGGTCGCGAGCGCTTGGCGGTACTGTACCTGCGCCGCGGCATTGTCGCCGACGAGGTCGTAGGCAAGTCCCCGCGCGCTCGCGAGAGTGGTCGTCGAGACGCCGGCACGTTCGGCCTCCGCGAACAGGCGAAGCGCCTCGATCGGCCGTCCGGAGCGGACGAAGGCACCGGCAAGCCCCAATTTGACCCGCGCGTTCTGGGGCGAAAGTTCCTGCGCGCGGCCGAAGAACCCGATGGCAGCGTCGATATCGTTGAGGTCGAGCGACGCGTTGCCCGCGTCGATCAGCGCGTCGACGTCGCGCGCGTTGCGGGCGAGACGGCGGAGCGCATCGCCCAGATCGCTGACGCTCGGTGGCGGCAGCGGCTGGACGACCGCGCGCGACACCGGCCCGTCGTCCTGCGCAGCGGCTGGCGCCGCTCCGGCGAAAACCGCGATCGCGGTCGCTCCAGACAGGATATGGCCGAGATTTCTTCGCATAGCGATGGCGACCGGCCATAGTCGCCCACGGCTCACCTTCATAGGGTGGCTATCGCACACGGCAGTTGAACCGTTGCGAAACGAAGCCCGGGCGCCTGCTTACTGGTTGTTCTGGCGGCCGAGGAAGCGCGGGATGTTGAGCGAGCTGCCGTCATCCTCGTCGTCCCGGTTCTCGTCGCGCGCCTGATTCTTCGCCTCCTTGTCGGCCGAGCCGCGCGAAAGATTGGCCATGCGTTCGAACAGGGTCGAACCGCCGCTGGAACCGCCCTCGTCACCGCTCACGAGCCCGCGGCGGCGACCGATGCCGGGACCCACGTCCACGCGCGGCTGAACCGGGCGGTTCTCCTCTGCGAGACGATCCGCGTCGAGCAGGAGCTCATCCTGCCGCGCCGAGTCGCGCCCGTTGCTTGCCGGCGCTTCGGAAGTCAGGTCGAGCGGCTCCTTGCGCGGACGCTGATCGCCCTGCGCCGGCTCCGGCTGGGCGAAGCCGCGATCGGCACCCACGACCGCATGGTCGGAATCGTCGGCGGGTTCGGCCAGGCCTTCGCCGGTCGCACCGTTGCCGCGCGATTCGGCGATCTCGCTTCGCAGGCCGGCCAGCGGATCGACCACGCCCTCGGCGTCGGCCTGATCCTCGTCCTCATGATCGGCCGGGGCATAGGAAACCGGCTCGCGGCTCGGCGCAGGGGCCTTCTCTTCCTCGTATTCGCTCTCGCTCGGCAGTTCGAGCACCGGACGCTTCGGCGCGCGGCTGGCAGCGAGCGGCATCGGACGGCTTTCCGTGCTGGCTTCCGCGTTGGCATCGATCCCGGTGGCTACCACCGACACGCGAATCTTGCCTTCGAGATCGGCGTTGAAGGCCGAGCCCCAGATGATGTTCGCGTCCTCGTCCACCAGTTCGCGGATGTGATTGGCGGCCTCGTCGACCTCGAGCAGCTTCATGTCCTCGCCGCCGATGATCGAGATGATCACGCCCTTGGCGCCCTGCATCGAAACGCCTTCGAGCAGCGGATTGGCGATCGCGCGCTCGGCCGCTTCGAGCGCGCGGTTCTCGCCCTCGCCCTCGCCCGTGCCCATCATCGCCTTGCCGGCTTCCTGCATCACCGATTCGATATCGGCGAAGTCGAGGTTGATGAGGCCGGGCATGACCATGAGGTCGGTGATCGAGCGGACGCCCTGCTGCAGCACTTCGTCGGCAAGCTGGAAGGCTTCCTTGAAGGTCGTTTCCGCCTTGGCGATCAGGAACAGGTTCTGGTTGGGAATGACGATCAGCGTATCGACATGCTTCTGCAGCTCGACGATTCCCGCCTCGGCTGCGCGCATGCGGCGGGTGCCTTCGAACAGGAACGGCTTGGTCACCACGCCCACCGTCAGCACGCCCTTGCGGCGCGCGAGCTCTGCGATGACCGGCGCCGCGCCCGTGCCCGTGCCGCCGCCCATGCCCGCGGCGATGAAGCACATGTTCGCGCCGTCGAGCGCGTGCTCGATCTCGCTCACGGTTTCTTCGGCCGCGGCCTTGCCCACTTCGGGCCGGGCGCCGGCGCCGAGGCCGCCGGTGATTTCCGGCCCGAGCTGGATACGCGTGGGTGCGGGCGAATTGCTGAGCACCTGCGCATCCGTGTTGGCGACGATGAACTCGACCCCCTCGATCTGCGCGGCCATCATGTTGGCGATGGCGTTTCCGCCCGCGCCACCCACGCCGATCACCGCAATGCGGGGGCGCAGGTCTTCGGATGCTGCGGGGCCGATATTGATGCTCATGGGGTGTCGCTCCAAGGGGTAGTATGCGCGAAGGTTTCTGGCCACACAGTTTGGCACAAAGCGAATCCCTGTTGCATAGGGCGCAATCGCTTATCCACAGTGGTTAACCGCCCGGCGTTCATATCAAAAATAGTCCCGCACGGCACGGGCCACGCGGTTGACGAGCCCCAGACCGGTATAGCGCATGGTCGGCTGATAGCTCGGACCGACCGAGCGAATGTCGATCGGGTCGTCCGCGGCATAGAGGCACAGCCCCGCGAGCGTCGCGAAGCCTGCGGTGGAGTGTGCCTCCGGCAAGCCGCGCAGCGCCGGCGGCTTGCCGATACGCACCGGACGGCCAAGCGCGCTCTGCGCGAATTCCGCGATTCCGGCGAGCTCGGCGCCGCCGCCGGTAAGCACGACCTGGCTTCCGCGCGATCCGGAAAAGCCCATCGCCTTGAGCGCCTTGCCGACCTCGTCGGTGAGCCGGGCGAGCTGTTCGGTGACCACGGACACGAGTTCGGCGCGCGGGATCCGGTTCGCCTCACTGCCGCCGGCGGCCGCGGGATCGTCCGCACCATCGCCCGGCCCGTTCACCGGGATCATCTCGCGGTGGTCGGTCGGGCTGGCGATCGCCGAACCGGCCACGCACTTGAGCCGCTCGGCCTGGAAGCGGCGGACGCCGAAGCTCGAGGCGATCGCGTCGGTGATATCCGCGCTGCCGAACGGGATCGCCTTGAGGCCGAGCAGCATACCGCCGGCGTAGAGCGAGACGTTCGTCACTTCGCCGCCGATCTCGATCAGCGCGGTGCCGAGCTCGCGCTCTTCGGGCGTGAGGCACGAATACCCGGCCGCGATCGGCGCCGCGACCACCGCCTCCACGTCGAGGTGCGCGTTCTGGACCGCTTCAATCAGATTCCGCACCGGCGCCCCGTCGGCGAGCATCACGTGGATATCGACCCCGAGCCGTTCGGCATGAAGCCCCTTGGGATTGGCGACGCCGTGCGCGCCGTCGAGCGTGTAGTGCGCCGGCTGCGCATGGAGCACCATGCGCCCGTCGGGCTGGATGCTCTCGCGCGCGGCGACGAGCAGGTGCTCGATATCCTCTTCCTCGATCCGCCGGCCGCCGATGTCGATCTCGACTTTCGCGACCTGGCTCCCAAGCCCCGCCCCGGCACAGCCGATCCAGACGCTCGAGATGCTCGCCCCGGCGTTCTTCTCGGCGCGCTCGACCGCGTCGCGGATGGCATATGTCGCCGCTGCCATGTCGGTGACGTAGCCGCGCTTGATACCCTGGCTCGCGCGGTGGCCGGAGCCGAGCACGATCATCTCGCCGGTTTCCGACAGGCCCATGATCATCGCCGAAATGCGGAACGAGCCGACGTTGACCGCCCCGAAGACCTTGCCGATGCGCGGCATGCCCATCACTCGCCCCCCTTCGCTTCGAGCGTCTGCGCCGCGCGGCCCGGAATGCGCATGTAGATGCGATCGGGCGCGCGCATGTCGAACGTCGCGACTTTGCCGCCGAGCAGGCGGTTGACCCCGTCGAGCCGCGCGAAGGCGACCAGCGCGCCGGCAGACTGATCCTCGCCCTGCGGCAGCGCGAGGATCTGCCCAGTGTCGAACGTAAGATTCCAGCGCCGGTTGCCGACCCATTCGGCTTCCTTCACTTGCGGCTCCAGCGCGGGCGCAGCGGCCAGCAGGTCGGACAGGGTCTGGACCTGGTTCCTTGCCCCGGGGCCGGCAATGACCAGCATGCCCTTGGCATTGGCGGGCGAGATCGGCTCGAGCTCCGCCCCGGTCGGATCGATCAGCATCAGGCGGCCCGGCTTGCGCAGCACCGCATGCGGCGTGCGCTCCACCACATCGATCACGAGACTGTCGGGCAACTGGCGCGATACGCGCGCATCCTCCACCCACGGCAGTTCGAGCAGCTCGGCGCGCAGCGCCTCCAGATCGACCAGCGGCATGGGCATGTCGCGCTGCGCCAGCGCGCGTTCGTAGACCTTGAGCTCGTTCATCCGGTCGACGCCGGTCACCTTGACCCGGCGGACCTCGAACCCGGCGTCGGATGCGAGCAGCGCCACTTGCTGCTGGGCCATGGCGGGCACGCCGGCGAGATTGGCGACGAACAGCGCAAGCGCGATCGCGCCGCCGAAGATGAGCGCCAGAAAGATGCGGTGAAGCTGCTCCTCGGTGAAGGGCAGCACGGCCATCAGCTTGTCGAGCAGCGAACCGGTCTTCGCCCGCGCCCGCCGGGCAGTCTGCGCGCGCCCCTTGGCCGCGGCAGAGCGCCGCACGTCCTTCGTCGCCTTGCGGCTAACCGTCGCCATCGCCCTCTCCCCCCGCGTCGTGCCCGCCCCCTGCAATCGCATTGGCGACGATTGCCTCGACGAGATCCTCGTAGCTCATTCCGCAGTGCCGCGCCTGCTCGGGCACCAGGCTGAGCGGTGTCATGCCCGGCTGGGTATTGGTTTCGAGCACGAACAGCCCGTCCTCGCCCTGCTCGTCGTCCCAGCGAAAATCGGTGCGGCTGCAGCCCTTGCACCCGAGCACGCGGTGCGCGCGCACGGCGAGGTCCATGCACAGACGCGCGATGTGCTCCGGGACCTGTGCGGGGCAGATATGTTGGGTCAGCCCGTCCGTGTATTTCGCATCGAAGTCGTAGAAGCCCGACTTGGGCACGAGTTCGGTCACGGTCAGCGCGCGCGGGCCGTCCGCCTCGTCGACCACCGCGACGGTCAGCTCGCGGCCGCGGATATACGGCTCGGCCAGCAGGTGGTCGAACTCCTGCCAGGGGCCCTTCGCCGCGCGGGCGATGGGATTGCCGTAGTTCCCGCCCTCGGTGACGATGGCGACGCCGACGGAGCTGCCCTCGTTGACCGGCTTCAGCACGTAGGGCCGCGGCAGCGGGTCGCGTTCGTAGAGGCTCTCGCTTGCGACGATGCGCCCGCCCGGCATCGGGATGCCGTGCGGCACAAGCGCCTGCTTGGTCAGCTCCTTGTCGATCGCGATGACCGAGGTAGCGAGGCCCGAATGGGTATAGGGCACGCCCATCAGGTCGAGCATGCCCTGTACGGTGCCGTCTTCGCCCGGCACGCCGTGCAGTGCGTTGAAGACGACATCGGGCGCCGCTTCAGCAATGCGGGCGGCGACCTGGCGGTCCATGTCGATCCGGGTCACGCGATGCCCGCGCGCTTCCAGCGCCTTGGCGACGCCCTCCCCGCTCATCAGCGAGACCGGGCGCTCGTGGGCCCAACCGCCCATCAGGACGACGATGTGGTACTTCTGCATGTCGCTCACGGCCGGCCCACCCGCTGGATCTCCCATTCGAGCATCACGCCCGAATCCGCGTAGACGCGCCGCCGCACTTCTTCGCCCAGCCCTTCGATGTCTGCGCTCGTGGCGTCGCCGGTGTTGATCAGGAAATTGGCGTGCTTCTCGCTCACCTGCGCCCCGCCCATCCTGAGGCCGCGGCAACCCGCGGCATCGACCAGGCGCCAGGCCTTGTCCCCTTCGGGGTTCTTGAACGTCGAGCCGCCGGTCTTGGTGCGCAGCGGCTGCGATTCCTCGCGCGCTCTGGCGATGCGGTCCATCTCCGCGCCGACCTCGGCGGGATCGCCCCGATTGCCCCGGAGGCGCGCGGCGACAACGACGGCGCCTTCGGGTAGCGCTGAGTGCCGGTAGGTATAGCGTAGGTCCGCGGCGGGCAGGCGGACCAGTTCGCCGCCTGGCATCACCACATCGCAGTCGATCAGAACGTCCGCCACTTCGCGCCCGTAAGCGCCGCCGTTCATGCGGACGAAGCCGCCAACCGTGCCCGGGATGCCACGCAGAAACTCGAGCCCGGCAATGCCAGCGTCGCGCGCCGTGGAGGACACGAGAATCCCGCTGGCCCCGCCGCCGCATTCGAGCACGTGATCGCCCTTTACCGCGATCTTGGCAAAAGTCTTCCCCAGCCGCACGACCACGCCCGGCACCCCGCCGTCACGCACGATCATGTTGGAGCCGAGGCCGAGCGCCATGATCGGTAGATGGCCGTCGAGCCGGAGCAGGAATTCGCGCAAGTCGTCGAGATCGGCGGGTTCGAACAGCCAGTCGGCCGGCCCGCCCGTCTTGAACCAGACGAGCTTGGCGAGCGGCGCACGCGGTGTCAGCGTGCCGCGAATGCCTTCGGCGGAGACCGGTCCTGCCACGGCGCCTTCCACCGCACAGTCCGGCGCCATGCCGTCGTCGAGCTCGGGCCAGTCGAACTGGTCCATCGTCATGCCGCCCGCTCCCGGCCGACCGCGTCGGCGAGGCCGGCGGCCCACTTGGTGATGTCGCCGGCGCCAAGGCAGACGACGAGATCGCCTTCGCGGACTTCGCCCGCCAGAACGCGCGCCAGTTCGGCCTGATCGGCGACGGTCGTTGCCGCACGATGGCCGCGGGATTTCAGACCGGCGACCAGCGTGGTGGAATCGACACCCGCCACCGGCTCCTCGCCCGCGGCATAGACCGGCGTGACGTAGACCTGGTCGGCTTCGTTGAAGCAGTTCTGGAAGTCGTCCATCAGATCGCCGAGACGCGAATAGCGATGCGGCTGCATGACCGCGATCACCCGCCCCTCCGGCTTGCCGGACACACTCTCGCGCGCGGCCGCGAGCACGGCCCGGATCTCCACCGGGTGGTGCGCGTAGTCGTCAATGACGATTGCACCCGCCACTTCGCCCACTTTGGTAAAGCGCCGCCGCACGCCGCTGAACTGGTCGAAGCCGTTGCAGATCGTCTCATCCGAACAGCCCATCTCGATGGCCACTGCGATGGCAGCGAGCGCGTTCTGGACATTGTGGCGCCCGGGCATCGGCAGGCGGACGCATTCGATCCTGCGGTCCCCATCATTGCGCTGGCGCACGACCACGTCGAACTCGTTTCCACCGGGCACCGGCCGGACGTTGACCGCACAGACGTCCGCCTGGAGCGAGAAGCCGTAAGTCACCACGCGCCGGTCGCGCACTTTACCAGTCACCGCCTGCACTTCCGGGTGGTCGATGCACAGGATTGCCGCGCCGTAGAAGGGCACGTTGTGGATGAACTCGATGAAGGCGTCCTTCACCCCGTCGAAATCGCCGTAATGGTCGAGGTGTTCGGGATCGATATTCGTGACGACCGCGATCGTCCCGTCGAGCCGCAGGAAGCTGCCGTCGCTCTCGTCCGCCTCGACCACCATCCAGTCGCTGTCGCCCAGGCGCGCGTTCGAGCCGTACTGCTCGATGATCCCGCCGTTGATGACCGTCGGATCGACCCCGCCTGCATCGAGCAACGCGGCGATCATGCTGGTCGTGGTCGTCTTGCCGTGCGTGCCCGCCACCGCGACGGTGTTCTTGAGCCGCATCAGCTCGGCGAGCATCTCCGCACGCCGGACGACGGGAATGCGATGCTCGAGGGCGGCGACCACTTCCGGGTTGGTGCGCCGCACCGCCGTGGAGGTGACGACAACCGCGACACCTTCGACGTTCTCCGCCGCGTGGCCGATCGCCACATCGATCCCGCGCGCGCGCAGCCGCTCGACGCTCGTGCTTTCGGCGATGTCCGAGCCCTGCACGCTATAGCCGAGGTTGTGCATGACTTCGGCAATGCCGGACATGCCAATCCCGCCGATGCCGACGAAGTGGATCGTTCCGATATCGGTCGCGACGCCTTTCATGCCGCGCCCTGCCCGGCTGTTACCCCTTGCGTCGCCCCCCGCGGCTTGTCTGCGCCCACGCGGATTACGTCCATCATCTCGGCCCCGCCGAAGCTCTCGACGAGATCGGCAAGATCCTTCACCGCGTCGGGCCGGCCGCAATTCCATGCGGCGTGCGCTGCGTTCGCGAGCGACTGCGGGTGCTGGGCGAGAGCCTGGATCTGCTTGGCCAGTTCCTTGGGCGTGAACCGTTCCTGCCGGATCATCCGCGCACCGCCCGCCTTGGTCAGCTCGCGGGTGTTGGCGGCCTGGTGGTCGTCGGTCGCGATCGGCAGCGGGATCAGGATCGCAGGGCGCCCGACGGCGGTCAGCTCTCCGATGGTCGAAGCGCCCGCCCGGCCGATGAACAGGTGCGCATCGGCGAGACGCGTGGCCATGTCCTCGAAATAGGTGCCGAGCTCGGCGGGAATGTCGTGGCTGCGGTAGCGCTCGCGCACCGCGTCGATGTCCTCGGCGCGGCATTGCTGGGTGATCTGGAGCCGCTGGCGCAGCGCCGGGGGCAACATGGCGAGCCCGTCGGGCACGATCTCCGACAGCACGCGAGCGCCCTGGCTGCCGCCAGTTACCAGCACGCGGAGCAGGCCATCTTCGCTCAAGGGCGGAAACGGCTCCTTCCGCAGTTGCAGCACTTCAGCGCGGACCGGGTTGCCGACGAGATGGACTTTCTCCACATGCTTCGGCTTCAGCCGGGCGATATCGGGATAAGCGGTCGCGATCGCCTGCACGCGCCCGCTAAGCATGCGGTTGACCCGGCCCAGGACGGCGTTCTGCTCATGCACCAGGCTCGGTATGCCCGCAGAGGTCGAGGCGAGCAGCGCCGGCAGGGCAGGATAGCCGCCGAACCCGACCACGGCACTCGGCTCGAAGGTCTCGAACAGGCGGAGCGCCATCTTGCGCCCTTCCAGCACCGCACTCGCCCCCTTCACCCAGGCGAGCGGGTTCTTTCCGAAGCGCCCGGCGGGCAGGACATGCGCGGGCAAGAACGACGGTTTGCCCGGGATCGCGGCGCCCCGCTCGTCGGTGACCAGCGCGACGTGGTGCCCGCGCCGCTCGAGCTCGGTCGCGAGCGCGAAGGCGGGGATCAGGTGCCCGCCGGTGCCGCCCGCGGCGAGAACGTAGTGGCGGTTCGCGCCGGTCATGCCTGCGCCTCCCGCCCGAACAACCGGTGCCAGAGACCTGGCGAGTTGCGCCTGAGGAACGGGTTGCGCCGCGTGATCGCGAGCAGGAGCCCGACCGTGAGGCACACCGCGATGGTCGAGGAGCCGCCGTAGGACACCAACGGCAGCGTCATCCCCTTCGAAGGCGCGAGCTGGAGATTCACGAGGATATTGATGAACGCCTGGCCGCCGATCAGCACCGCGAGCCCCGATCCGGCAAGCAGGGTGAACAGGTCCTCCTCGTCCACCAGGCGCACGAGCACGCGTACGATGATCGCGAGGTAGAGCAGCACGATAAGCCCGCAGACGAGCAGGCCGAATTCCTCCCCGATGACGGAGAAGATGTAGTCGGTGTGAGCTTCGGGCAGGCTCATCTTGCGCACCCCGAGCCACAGTCCGCTTCCCGTCCATCCGCCCGCGAGCAACGTGCGTTCGGCCAGGTCGACTTGATCGTAGGCCGTGCCGCCCGCGAAGAAGTCGTTGATGCGGTTCCGGCCGTTCTCGTAGAACAGGTAGGTCATACAGGAGACAACGACGCCCGCGCCGAGCACCAGGCCGAGGCGCTGCGTCGACACGCCCGACAGGATCACCAGCGCGAACCAAACGCCGGCGAAGAGCACTGTGTCGCCGAGATTGGGCTGGAGCATCAGCAGCATACCGACCGCGCCCATTATGCCGGTGGCGATGGGGATCACCGGCAGGTTCGGATCGCGGGCGCGCCAGGAGATCACCCAGGCGAGCGCTATGGCGAAAGCAGGCTTGAGAAACTCGGACGGCTGGAACGAGAAGCCGAGGTCGATCCAGCGCTTTGCGCCGTTCACCTCGTTGCCGACGATCGGCACGAGCATCAGCAGCGCGAACATCACGGCGAACAGCATGATGCCTGCACGGCGCGCGTTCTCGCGTGAGAGCATCGCCGCGCCTAACATCACCGCGAGGCCGACCATCTGCCAGCGCAGGTGCGCCCAATAGAAATAGAGGTCCGGCAGCGTCTCCTTGGCGGTCGAGAGACGGTTCGCGCTCGCAGGCGATGCCGCCGCGACGGCGGCCGTGCCCACCGCCATCAACGCGAGGATCAGGAACAGCAGCACGCGGTCGATCTCGCGCCACCAGATCTTCAGCTCCGCGCGCCGCGTGCTGCGGTAACGGTCGGGCCGCGGGGCACGCTCACCGGTGCGGGGGATATAGGGCGGGCTCGTGGTCATGCCGCCGACTTCCCGGCGAAGCAGTCGATGGGCGGGCTCGGCTCGCCGATCAGCATGGCGACGAGTTCGCGGAAGTATTCGCCGCGCTTCTCGTAATCGCGGAACTGATCGAAACTTGCGCAAGCGGGCGATAGCAGGACGACATCGCCCGGCCCCGCCGCGGCCATGGCGAGGCGGAGCGCCTGGCACATCAGTTCCGCCTTCTCGACCCGCACCCGGCCTCCCAGCAGCTCCGCGAAGCGCGGGCCGGCCTCGCCGATCGTGTACGCAGCCGCGACGTTGCCGATGAACGCCTCGCATTCGCCGAGCCCGTCTTCCTTGGGCAGACCGCCGACAATCCAGTGAATGCGCGGACGCGGACTGGGCGGATAGGCGGCGAGCGCGGGCGCGGCCGAGGCGGGATTGGTCGCCTTGCTGTCGTTGACGAACAGGACGCCGCGATGGTTGGCGACGACTTCCATTCGGTGCGGCAAGCCGCGGAAGCTCGCCATGGCGGCGAGGACCGCCGCGCGCGGCACGCCCAGCTCCTCGCACAGCGCGGCGGCGATCGCCGCATTCTCGAGGTTGTGTGGTCCCTGTAGCGCCGGCCAACCCGCCTGATCCCCGGCGAGTGCGGCCCGATCCGCGCAGACCACACGGCCCGCCGCCCGTCGGGCCTGCTCGGCGGCGAAAATCGCCTTGGTCGGATCGTCCGCGCAGCCGAACACGGCGAACTGGTCAGCCGCCTGCATCGCGAAGAGGCGCGCCTTGGACGCCGCGTAAGCCGGGAAATCGCCGTAGCGATCGAGATGGTCCGGCGTGACATTGCCCAGCGCCGCGGCATCGCAAGCGAGCGAGCGGGTGAGATCGATCTGATAGCTCGACAGCTCCAGCACATAGACGCCGCCTTCGGGCAGCGGCTCCTGCGCGAGGATCGGGAGACCGATGTTGCCGCCCATGCGCGCAGGCACGCCGGCGCTTTCGAGGATGTGATGGACGAGCGCGGTCGTTGTCGACTTGCCGTTGGTGCCCGTGATGCCCACCACCTTGTGGGAGGGAAGCGCTCCCCGGGCGAGCGCGAAGAGCTCGATATCGCCGATCACCGGCACGCCGAAGCGCGCCGCCCGTTCGGCGATCGGGTGGGTATTGAGCGGCACGCCGGGCGAGACGACCACGCCGTCGACGCCGGTAAGGTCGATCTCCAGCGGATCGGCGAGCCGGGCCCGGCTGCCGACCTTGTCGCGCGCCACGTCCTGCCGGTCCCACGCGACGACCTCCGCCCCGCTGGCAAGCAGGGTGTCGACCGCGGCCAGGCCCGACCGGGCGAGGCCGAGGACCGCGTAGCGTTTACCGCAGAAGGCGCCCGAAACGATCATCGCAGCTTCAGCGTCGCCAGGCCCATCAGCGCGAGCACGATGGCGATGATCCAGAAGCGGATCACGACTTTGCTCTCGCTCCAGCCGAGCTGTTCGAAATGGTGATGAATCGGGGCCATGCGGAAAATCCGTCTGCCCGTACGCTTGAACCAGAAAACCTGAATGATCACAGAAAGCGCCTCGACCACGAACAGGCCGCCGACGATGGCGAGCACGATCTCGTGATGCGCCGCAACCGCGATCGCGCCCAGCGCGCCGCCCAGCGCAAGGCTGCCGGTGTCGCCCATGAACACAGCAGCAGGCGGGGCATTGAACCACAGGAAGGCGAGCCCCGCCCCCATGATCGCGGCGCAGAAGATCGCCAGCTCACCCGCCCCCGGCACGTGCGGAATGCCGAGATACTGCGAATAGTCGACGCGGCCGACGAGGTAGACGATCAGCGCGAACGTGCCGGCGGCGATGATCACCGGCATGATCGCCAAGCCGTCGAGCCCGTCGGTGAGGTTCACCGCATTGCCCGCGCCGACGATCACGACCGCCGCGAAGACGTAGTAGAACCAGCCGAGCTCAAACCCGAGATCGTTGAAGAACGGCACGTAGAGGAACGTGTTGATCTGGCTCACCACGATCCACGAGGCCACGCCTGCGACGATGAACTCGAGCAGCAGCCGGACCTTGCCCGATACGCCGTGATGACTCGACTTGGAGATCTTGTCGTAATCGTCGAGGAAGCCGATCACGCCGAACCCGACGGTCACCGCGAGGCAGGCCCAGACGAACGGGTTCTTGAGATCCATCCACAGCAGCATCGAGATCACGAGCGAGACGAGGATCATCAGCCCGCCCATCGTGGGCGTACCGCGCTTGGCGAGATGCGTCTGCGGCCCATCCTCGCGGATCGGCTGGCCCTTCCCCTGGCGCACGCGCAGCATGTTGATGAAGCGCGGCCCGATGAGCAGGCCGATCAGCAGCGCCGTCATCAGTGTCGCGCCGGCGCGGAACGTCTGATAACGGACGAGGTTGAGGGCGCCTTCGAAACCCAGCCACTCGGCGAAGAGGTATAGCATTCAGCCGTCCCGGCCGCCGTGATCCCTGGCGGCGAAATGAGTCACTAGCCTGCCGAGACCAACCGAGTTGGAACCCTTGACGAGGATCGCATCGCCAGCGGCGATACCGAATTCCTCGAGCGCCGCGATCGCTTCGGCAGGCCCATCGCAATGCGCGAACGTCAGCCCGCCCGCAAGCGCACCGCCTGCGCCTTTCCCCAAGTCCCGTGCAAGCGCGCGCATTTCGTCGCCTACCAGCACCGCGTGGTCGACTTTCGCTTCGGCAAGCGGTTCCGCAAGCTGCGCGTGGTAAGCGGCGGAGAAGTCGCCGAGCTCCTTCATGCTGCCGAGCACGGCGATCCGGCGCGAGGCGGGCGTCTGGCCGAGCTGGCGCAGGGTCGCGCGCACCGAGGTGGGATTGGCGTTGTAGCTCTCGTCGATCAGCAGTGCGCGGCCGCCGATCGCAGCGATGCGGTGGCGTGCGCCGCGACCCTTGAGGCCGCCCATCTCGGCCAGCGCGAGCCCGGCCGATCCGAGATCGCCGCCCGCAGCGCGCACCGCCGCCATGACCGCGAGCGAGTTGGCGATCCAGTGCTCGCCCGGCTCGGCAACCGAATAGCACAGCCGCGTATCGCCGAGGTCGGCGGTCACCAGCGCGCCCCCGTTTGCGGCCGGGATCGCGTCGAGCAGGCGCAGATCGGCATGGGGTGCACGTCCGAACGAGATGATCCTGGCCCCGGCGGCGAGTGCCTGATCGCGCAGCCGCTCGAAGTGGGGCGAATCCGCCGGGATCACGGCCGTGCCGCCCGGTTCGAGCGCCGTGAAGATCTCCGCTTTCGCGTCGGCGATCGCCTCTTCGCTGCCGAGGTTCTCGATATGCGCCGGCGCGATCGTCGTGATCACCGCAACCTGTGGGCGGACCTGCGCGGTCAGCGCGGCGATCTCGCCCGCGTGGTTCATGCCCATCTCGAACACGCCGTAGCGGCTGCGCGCCGGCATGCGCGCAAGGCTTAGCGGCACGCCGACATGGTTGTTGTAGCTGCGGACCGAACGATGGGCCTGGCCGCGGCTGGCGCGGTCGAGCGCGGCGAAGATCGCTTCCTTGACCCCGGTCTTGCCGACCGACCCGGTGACACCGATGCGCACTGCGGCCGAGCGGGCGCGCGAGGCGGCGGCGAGCGCCGTCAGCGCCGCATTGGTGTCACGCACCAGGATGTGCGGCCAGTCGATCGGACGGTCGACGACAGCGGCCGCTGCGCCGTTGGCGAACGCCTTGTCGAGGAAACGATGCCCGTCGGTGGCTTCGCCCTTCAGCGCGAAGAACAGGTCGCCCGGACGCACGTCGCGCGAGTCGATCTCGACGCCGGCAACCTGGAACGCGCCGCTGGCGGTGCCGCTCATAGCCTCGGCGAGTGCAGCCGAGTCCCACAGCGCCAGGCCGAAGCTGTCGCGCGGGCGGACCGGCCAGGCCCGCAAGGCGCGGTGCGCGCTCATGCCCGTTCCCCTTGCGCCGCGGCGCATTCGCGCGCGACGGTCACATCATCGAATGGCAACACCCGCATCGTCTCCCCCGAACCTATGATCTGGCCCTGCTCGTGTCCCTTGCCGGCGATGAGCACGATATCATCCGCCTCGGTCATTTCGATGGCAGCGCAGATTGCCTCGCGCCGGTCGCCGATCTCGGTGGCGCCGGGCGCGCCCGACATGATCGCGCTACGGATCGCCGCCGGATCCTCACTTCGCGGATTGTCGTCGGTCACGATAACCGCGTCCGAATGCTCGCTGGCGACGCGGCCCATCTCGGCGCGTTTGCCGGCATCGCGGTCGCCCCCCGCGCCGAACACCGTAATCAGTCGCCCGGCAACGTGCGGGCGGAGCGCAGCAATCGCCGCCTCCAGCGCGTCCGGCGTATGGGCGTAGTCGACGTAGACCGGCGCTCCCGACGGCGCGATCACCGCGCGTTCCAGCCGTCCGCGTACCGGCTGCAGGCGCGCCACGCCCTCGAGCGTCGCCGCGGGGCGGCCGCCGGTGGCGATCACCAGGCCTGCCGCGACCAGGGCGTTGGCGACCTGATAGGCGCCAATCAACGGCAGGCGGATCGTCCGCCGCTCGCCGGCGTGCTCGACCGTCAGCTCCTGCCCCAGCTGGGTGGGCGCATGGGCGATCAGGCGGATATGGTCGCCCCGCTCGCCCACTGTCAGGACCCGCAGCGAGCGCTTGCGCGCATGCTCGATCGCGCGGTCGGCCCATTCGCCCTTGCCCGTCCAGACGACAACGGCGGCATCGTCCGACACCACTTCGTCGATCAGCCGCATCTTGGCCGCGAAGTAGTCCTCCATGCTCGCATGATAGTCGAGGTGGTCGCGGCTGAAGTTGGTGAAGGCTGCGGCCGAGACCGGCAGCCCTTCGTTGCGGAACTGCGACAGCCCATGGCTGGAGGCTTCGTAGGCGACATGCGTCACCCCTTCGCGCGCCAGGCCGCTCATGTTCGAAAGGAAGGTGACGATGTCGGGCGTGGTGAGGCCGGTGGAAACGCTCTCGTCCGAGGTGGTGACGCCGAGCGTGCCGATCGACGCGGCGCGTTCGCCCGCCATGCGCCAGAGCTGCCGGGTCATCTCGACGGTCGAGGTCTTGCCGTTGGTGCCCGTTACCGCGACGATGGTCTGCGGTACGGGCGCGAAGAACTTCGCGGCCAGGCTGGCGAAGGCGCGGCGCGGTTCGGCATCGGCGATGTGGACAGCGCCCTCCACCCGCACGTCCGGCCGCGCGACCACCGCTACGGCGCCCGCCGCGATCGCAGCCGGAATGAAGTCCTCGCCGTTGAAGGCGCTGCCGCGAAAGGCGCCGAACACGGTGCCGGGTGCGACCTTGCGGTGGTCGATCGCGAAGCCCGTGACCTGGAGATCGGTGTCGCTGCCAGGTACCATTCCGGCAGCGCTGACGAGCCGCGCCAGCCTCACTTGTCCACTCCGCCGATCAGCGGCCGCAGATCGCTGATGTCGACGTCGCGCGCGTCGTCCGGCCGCACGCCGAGCAGCGGCCCGATGCGCGGAATGAGATTGCCGACGATCGGCGCCGCGTTCCAGGCGGCGGTGCGCTGGAACGAGCTGGCCGTGGTGCCCTTGGGCTCGTCGAGCATGGCGACGACCACATAGCGTGGGCGGTCCATCGGGAAGGCGGCCGCGAACGTCGAGATCAGCGCGCTGCGCTGATAGCCGCCCGCGCCCGGCTTCTCGGCCGAGCCGGTCTTGCCGCCGACACGGTAGCCGGCCGCGTTGGCATTCCGGCCGGTGCCGTAGGCGGCGATCATCCGCAGGAGCTGGCGCATGCGCGCGCTGGTCGAGGCCTTGAACACCCGGCGTCCCCGGGGTGCTTCGCTCGGCTCGAGCTTGTGCATCGTCGTCGGCCGCCAGATCCCGCCGTTGACCATGGCGGCATAGGCACTCGCGAGATGCAGCGGGGTAACGGCGATGCCGTGCCCGAAGCCGACCGTCATGGTGCGGATGCGCGACCAATCCTCATTCGGCCAGATCGGCATGCCGCGCGCCGGCAGCTCGATATAGGGCCGCTCGTTCATGCCCAGGTCGATCATCGTCTGGCGCAGGCGTTCCGGGCCGAGTTCATCCGCGATCCGCGCCGTCACGGTGTTCGACGAATGGATCAGCGCCTCGGGCACGTTGAGCGTCGGGCCGAGCGGGTGACTGTCCTTGATCGTGTAACCGGCGATGGGCACGGGGCCCGCGTCGTAGCGATAGCCGAAGTCGCGCACCACCCCCGCGTCGATCGCCGCGGCGACGGTGAGCGGCTTGAAGGTCGACCCGAGTTCATAGACCTGGTTGGTCACCCGGTTGAACATGTACGATTCGCCCTGAACGTCGATCTTGTTCGGGTTGAACTCGGGCAGCGAGGCGAGCGCGAGGACTTCCCCGGTATCGACGTCGAGCACGATGCCGGCAGCGCCGAGCGCGTTGACCGCGAGCATGCCGCGGCGCAGCTCGTCTTCGAGGGCGCCCTGCACCCGCACGTCGATCGACAGCGCGGCCGGCTCGCCGCGGCGCGCAGGATCGGTCAGGCGCTTGTCGAGGACCTGCTCCATCCCGACCTGCCCGTTACCCATCGCATCGACATAGCCGAGCACGTGGGCGGCCATGTGCCCCTGCGGGTAATAGCGGTCGGTCTCCTGCGGCATTTCCAGCGCGAGCTCGCCGATCGCCTGCACCCGGTTGGCATCCTCGGGCAGGACGCGACGCCGGATATAGCCGGGCTTGCCCGATGCGAGCTGCTCGGCGACCTCCTCCGCGTCGAGGTCCGGGAAGATCACTGCGAGTTCCGCCGCGACCTGCTTCGGGTCCTTGACCAGCGGCTCTCCGTCCGCGCCCAGCGCATCGGGATTGTACCACAGCGCGTAGGCGGGGAAGGCCCGCGCCAGCGGCACGCCGTTGCGGTCGGTGATCTCCCCGCGCGGCGGCAGCAGCGCCTCCTCCAGCGAGGCCACCGTGGTCGCGCGGTCGCTGAGGCCCAGGAACGCGATCCGCACGAGCGCGACGACGCCGATCGCGACGAACAGCAGCGCCAGCCACAACGCCCGCCAGCGCGCGACGGTGAGCGAGCGCTGGCGGTTGGTGATGAAATGAACCCGCCCGACCGAGATCGCCGTGCTGACGGTCAGCGCATTCATTCGGAGAACTCTGCGAACGCCGTCTCGAACGCGACCTTGCCGGACAACCGGTCGGCAAGCGAGCGCGTGCTGGCGACTGTCTCGCCCTCGGGGCGATCGTCCTCCACGCCGGCTGGCTGGCCGGTGACGGGAGAGACCATCTTGGGGAAGCTCGCGGTCTCGGCCGCGGGCGCGCGGGCGACGCGGATCGGCTCGGGCCCGCCGATCGCGCGCGGCAGGCCGAGGGCGGCAAGCTCGCGCTCGTTGTCGAGGAACTGATCGGCGCGCGGCGCCTGATAGCCGAATTCGACCCGGTTCCAGTTGGCGAGCTGCTGCTGGTTGGCGCGGGTCTCGAACTCGGTTTCGAGCAGCAGGTTCTCGCGCTCAAGGGCGATGATCTGACGTTCGGCCAGGCGCACCTCGCTCTTCACCGCGTTGACCCGGAAGGTCAGCACGACGAAGCCGGCGAGGCAAATGCTGAGCACGACGGCCCAGCCGATCTGGCGCATGCGGCTGCCGACGGTCATCATGCCGCCTCCCGCGCTGGCGCGGCGGTGCGGACCGCGTGGCGCAATACGGCCGAGCGTGCACGCGGGTTGCGCGCGACCTCGGCTTCGCCCGGGCGCACGGCCCGCGATACCTTGGCGAAGACTGCGGGCGCTGCCTCCGCCTGCGGCAGATGGCGCGACCCCGCGGTGACGGCCGATGCCTCGCGCAAGAAGCGCTTCACGATCCGGTCCTCCAGGCTGTGGAAGCTGACGACCGCCAGCCGGCCGCCTTCGCGCAGCAGCCTCTCCGCCGCGGCCAGGCCCGTCATGAGTTCGTCCAGCTCGGCGTTGACGTGAATGCGGATCGCCTGAAAGCTGCGCGTCGCCGGATCCTTGGGCGCCCCCGCGCGGTAGCCGAGTGCCTTGCGCACCACGCGCGCCAGATCGCCGGTTGTCGCGAGCGGCCGGGCTGCGACGATCGCGCGCGCGACGCGGCGCGACTGGCGCTCCTCGCCGTAGCGATAGAGCACGTCGGCGATCTCCGCTTCGTCGGCGTTGTTGACGAAATCGGCGGCATTGGGGCCGGACCGGCTCATCGTCATGTCGAGCGGCCCGTCGGCGGAGAAGGCGAAGCCGCGCTCCGCCTGGTCGAGCTGCATCGAGGACACGCCGATATCCATCGCCACGCCATCGACTTGCGCCACGCCGGCCTCACCCAACGCCTCGACCATTTCGGAGAAGCGGCGCGGGTGGAGTACGAGGCGCGGGGGCTGCTCGGACGTTTCCGGCCACGTGCGACCGGCGGCGATCGCGTCGGGATCGCGGTCGAACGCATGGACGGTCGCGCCCGCGTCGAGCAGGGCGCGCGTGTAACCGCCGGCACCGAAGGTGGCATCGACGATGACGTCGCCCGAGCGCGCAGCGAGCGCGGCAAGCACTTCGTCGAGAAGCACCGGGACATGCGGGATCGCGGCGCCGCTCATTTGCGTGCCGCCTTGGCTTCGTGCTCGGCCACGAGATCCGCGCAGGCGCCCTTGGCGCTCGCCCAGTCGTCGTTCATCCGCGCCAGTTCGGCGGGGTTCCAGATCGTGAAAAAGCGGCCGAGCCCGTGGAAGTAGAGCTGGTCCTCGACCTTGCCAAGGCGCACGAGGTGCGATGGCATGATGAAGCGCCCGCTGTCGTCGAACGGGACGCGCATGTAGCCGAAGAGCTGCGCGGCGCGGGTGTCGCGGTCGAAATCGAGCCCGCGTTTCCAGGCCATGTCCTCTTCCCGGTCGAGCTGCGCTTCGAGCTCGTCGTGGCGCGAGAGGCCGAAGCCGACGAGGCAGTCGAGCTTCGGGTGCTTGTCGATGCAGAGGATGCGGCCGTCGCTGGATTCCTTGACGAGGTTGCGGAAGGCGGACGGCAAGACATAGCGGCCCTTGTCGCCTGCCAGCGACAAGGCCTGACCGCTAAATCCTGTGAACTTCTGCGCCTCCGGCACCGGGTCCGCCCCCATAACCCAAAGGGTTTGCTCGTCCGGACATGCCTCCCCCGCCTCCGCCAGCGCGCAAACGCTGGCGGCTCACCCCGCGAATCGGGACGCAGCGTGAGACGACCTGTCCGATGGAGGACATTTCTAAACCGGCAGAATGCGGGAAGAAAGGGAAATTTAGGGGATTATCGGGGATGAGTCCCTAAACTGTTACTCAATAAGGAGAAATTCTGCACCGCGTCCCGCTCACAAACCATCACAGAAGGCGGATTCCCCATAGATCCCCGCCTCGTCTGCGCGGAATCCCCGCGCTGTCCCGTGAAATCCCCGATCATCAAGAAGCTCAGCGCCGAGCGCTGCCGAAGGCGCTGGTCGTGAGCCATTCGAGCGCCTCGGCCCGCGCCGCGCGCTGCGCACCTTCGGCTTCCTCGAACACCGCGGCGTCGGCGATCACGGTGGCCATGCCCGCTTCGATGGCGCATTGCGCGAAGATCCGGTCGTAGGCGATCCAGCAATTCTCGGTGCTGGTCGGATAGCCCTCGGCCGGATGGAGGGTTCCCGCGAGATTGACCGGAAGCGGCGCCGTGTCGGTGGCGATCATCCGTTCGCCGCCGGTCTGCTCGGCATCGAAATGCATCTCCAGGCCCCAGCGGCCGAGGATTGGCGAAAGCAGCGCAACGTCCTGGGGCCGGCGCCGGTCGCCGATCGCGAAACGCGACTCCGCCGTCAGCATTGGATCGGCGAAGACCAGCACATGTCCGCCCGCGCGGACCCAGTCGTCGAGCACGACGTTCTCCTGCGGCGACAGCGCGCGGGGTTGGGCGAGGAGCAGGACGTCGATGTCGTCGAGATCGCGTGCCGTGCCGCTTTCCGGGGCCGCGAGCGTATCGAGGGGAAGGAGTTCGAAGCGGTCCTCCAGCGCGCCGCGGACCCAGCCGGGTTGGGCCTGCCGGTTGAGCATCTCGGACATGTCGGCGGCTTCCGCCCAGTAGACCGGCAGCGTCGTGAAGAGCCCCAGCACGGGCTTGGAGCGCCCTGCCCCAGCGAGGCCCCAGCCCGCGAGTGCAATGGCAATCACCCCCGCAGCAGCGAGGATCGTCAGCTTATTCCGGGTCAGTCGCATCGTCCGGATCGAGCACTATCACCGGAACTTGCGTGGATGTCGGCGTCGGCGCCGGACGGGCCGGAACGTCGGGAACCACCCCTGCATCGGCAAGGGGATCGTTTTGCTGGCTATGCACCGGCGGAGGCAGAACGGTCGCCGCGGCATCGGGCACGCTGGCGGCCTCAGTACGGTTGGCGCGGTCCATGATCACGTTGGCGAGCGCCAGCATCAGCACGATCGCGGCGAGGCCCGAGAGCCCGACCTGCAACCGGCGCAGCGATTCCGAACGCGTGCCCGCGATGCCCACCGCGGTTTCCTCGGGTCCGTGCCGACGCCTCGCACCGAGAATGTCGCTGATCCTGCGCATACGGTCAGGCTACGCCATCGCGCAGGCCAGTCAATCGCGTTCGAGCCAGTCGAACACCGGCAGGCCCTTCGCTTCGAGCCATTCGCGGTTGTAGAGCGTGGAAAGATAGCGGAAGCCGGTGTCGCACAGCACCGTCGCAACCCGCGATCCCTTGCCGAGCTGGCGGCCGAGCGCGACCGCGCCGGCGACGTTGATGCCCGAAGACAGGCCGAGGCACAGCCCTTCCTCGCGCAGGAGCCGGGCAACCCATGCGAGCCCTTCCTCGTCCGAAACGCGGAACTGGGTGTCGATCGGCGCGCCTTCGAGGTTGGCGGTGATCCGCCCCTGCCCGATCCCCTCCGCGACCGAGCTGCCTTCGGCCTTCAGCTCGCCGTGAGCGTAGAAGTTGAACAGCGCCGCGCCGTGCGGATCGGTGAGCGCGATGGTCACCTTCTCGTCGTATTCCTTGAGGCCCATGCCCACGCCCGCGATCGTCCCGCCGGTGCCCGCGGCGCAGGTGAAACCGTCGATCCGGCCGTCGAGCTGTTGCCACAGCTCGGCCGCAGTGCCTTCGATATGCGCCTTGCGGTTGGCGACGTTGTCGAACTGGTTCGCCCAGACGGCGCCTTCGGTCTCCTCCGCCAGACGCCGGCTGGTGTGCACGAAGTGATTGCAGTCGGAATACTTGGTCGGCGGGACAAGCACGAGCTCGGCGCCGAGGGCGCGCAGGGTCGCCATCTTCTCGCGGCTCTGGTTGTCGGGCATGACGATGATCGTCCGGTAGCCGAGCGCATTGGCGACGAGCGCGATGCCGATGCCGGTGTTGCCCGCCGTCCCCTCGACCACGCAGCCGCCCGGCTTCAGCTCGCCGCGTGCCTCGGCATCGCGGATGATGCCGAGCGCCGCGCGGTCCTTTACGCTGGCACCGGGGTTGGCGAATTCGCATTTGCCCCAGATCTCGCAATCGGCCGCCTCGCTCGGCCCTTTGAGCAGGACGAGCGGCGTGTTGCCGATGAGATCGAGGGTATCGGGAGTAGGCGCAGGTGCAGTCATCGGCGTAGAGCTAGGTTTCCCGGCGCGCCTGCGCAATGCAATTGCAGTTTGCGCCTCCGAACTCAGTCTTCCTGCGCGATCGTGACTTTCAGGCCGTCGAGGTCGCCGGTGAAGGGTATCTGGCAGCCGAGGCGCGAGTTTTCGTTCCGGTGGTCGCTGCTTTCGAGCAGGTCGTCCTCGTCCTCGCTGATCGCGGGCAGGACGTCCTTGAACGCCGGGTCCACGTGCACGTGGCAGGTCGCGCATGAGCAGCAACCGCCGCACAGGGCGAGCAGCTCGTCGAAGCCGTTGTCGCGAATGGCTTCCATCACCGTCAGGCCATCGGCCACGTCGATGGCGGATTCCTCGCCGGCGCGATTGACGACGATCAGCTTGGGCATTGCGTGCTCTTCCCCTATGGCCCGGCCAACACAGGCCGCTTTGCGCGGGCTGCTAGGCAATCGAACGGATGAAGGCAAGCGGCGGACGATGGGATTGACGAGCGAGCAGTTGCGCGAGGGGCTGGACGAAGTGGCCGCGCGCGAACCCAAGCTGGCGGAGGCGCTGTCGCGCGTCGGCTACCCCGAGCCGCGTATCCGGCCGACGGGATACCTCACGCTGCTGCGTACGATCGTCGGCCAGCAGGTCAGCGTCGCCGCCGCCGCCTCCGTCTGGCGCAAGCTGGAAGCGGAGCTCGGCGAGGAGGTCGCGCCGACCGAGCTGCTGGCGCGCGACTTCGACACCCTGCGCGCCTGCGGCCTCTCGCGCCAGAAGCAGGGCTATGTCCGCTCGCTGTGCGAGCTCGTGGTCAGTGGGGAACTCGATTTCGAATCCCTGTCCGCCGACGACGAGGAAGCCATCGCCGAGCTTACCCGCATCAAGGGCATCGGCCGCTGGTCGGCCGAGATCTACCTGCTCTTCGCCGAGGGACGGCCCGACATCTGGCCGGCGGGCGACCTCGCCGTGCAGGTCGGGATCGGCAAGATCCTCGGCCTCGAGGCGCGCCCGTCCGAAAAGGAAACCCGCACCCTGGCCGAAGCCTGGCGGCCCTATCGCGGCGCTGTCTCGCTCCTCACCTGGCACAGCTACAACAACCCTGCGCTCTGACGAAACGCGGCTGACAAGCCTGTCCGCCGCGTCTATCCCTCCGCCCCGGAGATGGGAGGGAGAATAACGAAATGAGCGAGCGGAAGGCGATCTTCATAACCGGCGGCGGCTCCGGCATAGGCCGCGCGATCGCGCAGCTCTTCGGCCAGCGCGGCTGGTTCGTCGGGGTGGGCGACATCGACAACGCCGGCATGCAGGAGACGCTGGCCGGGATCGGCAACGGCTTCACCTATGCGCACAAGTTCGACGTGCGCGACCGCGCCGCCTGGGACATTGCCCTGGAGGCGTTCTCCAAGGCGGCGGGCGGACGGATCGACGTGGTCGCCAACAACGCCGGCGTTCCGCTCGGCGGCTCGCTCAGCGAGAACACGGTCGAGGAGATCGACCGCTGCGTCGACATCAACCTCAAGGGCGTGCTCTACGGCGCGCAGGCCGCGCTGCCGCACCTGCAGAAGACGGCGCCGGGAAGCTGCCTGCTCAACACCGCGAGCGCCGCGGGCATTTACGGCACGAGCGGCGCGTCGGTCTATTCGGCGACCAAGTTCGGCGTGCGCGGCGTGACCGAGGCGCTCGACGCTGAATGGTCGGAGTTCGGGATCAGGGTGCGCTCGCTCTGTCCGGCCTTCATCGACACGCCGCTGCTCGAACATACGCCCAACGCCGCCAGCAACGAGGCAATCCGCGACCGCGTGAAGGCGGCGGGGCTGGAGATCACGCCGGTCGGCGACGTCGCCCAGGCGGCGTGGGACGCGGTGCACGGCGACAGGCTGCACACGCTGGTCGGGCAGACCGCCCGGCGGCTCGCCTTCGCCTCGCGCTGGATGCCCGGCCGCGTGCGCAAGATGGCGCGCCGGCAGGCCCGCCCCCTCGGCCGCTGAGGGCCAGAACTAGAGCGCGTCGATCGCCTTGGCCATGTCGATGTCGCGCTGCGACAGCCCATCCGCGTCGTGGGTGGTCAGCGCGATTTCGACCCGGTTGTAGACGTTCGACCACTCGGGATGGTGATCGGCCTTCTCGGCCAGCAGCGCCACCCGGGTCATGAAGCCGAAGGCCTCGACGAAATCGGCGAAGGTGAACGTGCGCTCGATCGCATCGCGTTCGCTGGCGAGCGACCAGCCTTGCAGATCGCCGAGGGCGATCGTGCGTTCTTCCTCGGTGAGTTTGGCGACGGCCATCTGATCTTCCCCGCTTGCGGTCGGCTTGTGAGCAGGCAGCCTTTCGCCTATCGGGCGCGGTCATGCAAGCGATGCTCGCCGCCCGGGACCTGGCCTGCCGCCGCGGCGAGCGACTGCTGTTCCGCGGTCTGTCTCTGTCGTTGTCTCCGGGAGAGGCGTGCCACGTCGCCGGGCCAAACGGGATCGGCAAGACGAGCCTGATCCGCATTCTCGCCGGCCTGCTGCGGCCGTTCCACGGAACGGTCGAGTGCCGTGCCTCGACCGCCTTGCTCGACGAGCGTCACGCGCTCGACCCCCAGGTTCAGCTCGACCGCGCACTCGCCTTCTGGAGCGAGCTCGACGGCAGCGGCGCCGCGCTGATGGAGGCGCACCGCGAGCGGCTCGGCCTTGCCGAACTGGCGGACGTGCCGGTGCGCTATCTCTCGACCGGCCAGCGCAAGCGCGCCGCGCTCGCCCGCCTGCTCGGCCAGCGGGCGCCGGTCTGGCTGCTCGACGAGCCGCTCAACGGTCTGGACACGGCCGGAACCGAGCTCGTCGAAACGCTCATCGGGGAGCATCGCGCGGCGGGCGGCACCTGCATCGTCGCCTCGCACCAGCCGATCCGGCTCGCGCAGGCCACGCGGCTCGAGGTCGCGGATTTCACCGCGTGATCGGCCGGCTGCTCCTGCGCGACTGCATGCTGCTGATGCCCGGCGGACGGCGCGGTGGCGCCTTGCTGCCGCTGCTGTTCTTCCTTGCGGTGGCGATGATCTATCCCTTCGCGGTCGGTCCGGACGCACCGCTGCTGGCGCGAACCGGCGGCGGAGTGATCTGGGTCGCGGCGCTGCTCGCGGCGATCCTCCCGCTCGACCGGCTCGTCGCACCCGACCTGGAGGAAGGCGTGTTCGATCAGCTTGCCGTGCGGGGCGTGGCGGAGGAACTGGCGATCGCTGTGCGGATGCTCGCGCATTGGCTCAGCTTCGCGCCGCTGCTCCTGCTCGCGGCCCTGCCCGCCGCCGCGCTACTGGGACTGGAGCAGGAGACCCTGCGTACCGTTCTGCTCGGCCTGCTGGCGGGCACGCCGGGCCTGGCCGCCATCGGCGTGCTGATTGCCGCCCTGACCGCGAGCCTGCGCAGCGGCGCGGCGCTCGCCGGCCTGCTCCTGATCCCGCTCAGTGTCCCGATTCTGATCTTCGGCGCAGGCGCCCTCGCGCGGCCCGACGGAGGTGGACTCGCCTTCGCCGCGGCGATCAGCCTGCTGCTCGTGGCTGTCACGCCGTTTGCCGCCGGCGCAGCGATTCGAGCCGCCCGGGAGAGCTGATCCACCCCAGCGGGCAGGATTGATTATTCGTAAGGCGGCTTGTGCAGACCGGTAGGGCTGACGGTGAAGATCTCGTTCCCGTCCTCGGTGATGCCGATCGAGTGCTCGAACTGGGCAGAGAGGCTTTTGTCGCGCGTCACGGCGGTCCAGCCGTCCTTGAGCAGCTTCACCCACGGGCGGCCGAGATTGATCATCGGCTCGATGGTGAAGAACATGCCGGGTCGCAGCTCCGGCCCCGTGCCAGCCGTGGCGGCATGGACCACTTCCGGCGCATCGTGGAACAGGCGGCCCACGCCGTGGCCGCAGAACTCGCGCACCACGCCGTAGCGGAATTGCCGCGCATGCTCCTCGATCGCGGCGCCGACGTCGCCGAGCCGGGCGCCGGGCTGGGCCTTCTCGATCCCGATCATCAGGCATTCGTAGGTCACGTCGACCAGCCGCCGCGCCTTCAGCGGCACGTCGTCGATCAGGTACATGCGGCTGGTGTCGCCGTGCCAGCCGTCGAGCAGCGGAGTGACGTCGACGTTGACGATGTCGCCATCCTTCAGCGCCTTGTCACTCGGGATGCCGTGGCACACGACGTGGTTGATCGAGATGCAACACGAATGGGTGTAGCCGCGGTAGCCGAGCGTTGCCGGAACCGCTCCGCCCGCCAGCGTCAGCTCGCGCACCTTGTCGTCGATCTCGGCCGTCGTCACGCCCGGCTGCATCAGCGGCACGATCGCATCGAGAATGCTTGCGGCGAGCTGTCCCGCACGGCGCATTCCCTCGAACCCTTCGGGCCCGTGGAGCTTGATGGTGCCGTCGCGGATGACGGTCTCGCGGCTGTCGATCACCTGGTATTCGGTCATGCCCGCCGATGTAATGCGGGAATGCGCCGATTGCGAGGGCGCATTCCCGTTTCGCCGTGCCCTAGGGCGCTTACTCCTTCGCGCCGAACGCCTCGCGGTATTCGGGCTTCACGGCTTCGATCACGGCGGCATCGACCGGGAAGTTGAGCTCGTAGCTTCCCTCGGCGTAGGGCCCGGCGACGTAAGGGCCGAACCAGATGCCGATCCGGTCGAACTTGCCGCCGGCGGAGGAGCCGACGAGCACGGTCGCGTCCTTCACGTGCTGGCACGAGTTGAAGCCGGTGTCGTCATCCCCGGCATTGGCCGGGACCGCCTCGCCGCGGCGCTTTGCGCGCTCCGCGTCGAGGGCGTCGCACAGCTTCTGCCCCAGCGCTCCGTCCAGCGCCTCGGCCGACTGGAACAGCGCGACGCCGTCCATGCCGGCCTTCGCCTGCTTGTCCCACACCAGCGACTCGAGGCCGTACATCCCGTGCGCCCCGCCCGAGTAGGTCGCGAACTCGCCCGAGAGGCTGAGATAACGCGGCAGATCGGCGACGATCTTCCACTCCTTGGAGAAGCTGTGCGCGCGGTATGGGTAGTCGTTCGCTTCGGCCTGCTTCTGATCGTCTTCCGATTCGGAGATCAGGGTCGCCTTCGCCTTCTCGGCATCCGCGTCGAGGTGGGCGGCCAGTTCGGGAATTCCGCCGGCCTGCGCCGGGTAGGCGTAGGAGAAGCTGTAGAGGTCGTTCTCCTCCTTCACCGACTTGGCCGCGCCCGCGGCTTCGGCCGTCGCGGACGCAGTGGCGCCGTCGGCCGAGGCCGCGTCCTGCCCGTCGCTCCCCTCGGCGGAGGGAGAGCACGCCGCGAGCACGAGGGCGAGCGGAGCGGCGGCGGCGAGGGTGCGAAACGACATTGGATTTTCTCCCGGAAATGGCGCTAGGGGGACGGTTATGAGCCATGACACCGACCTTGTTCAAGCCGATCGCGGGCAGGACGCGATTTCCATCCATCTCGTCGCCCGCGATGGCTTCGAGGATTGGGTGAAGAAGCTCTCGGCCGGGCAGCGCGCGGCGCTGGCGGCGCAGAAGTTCACCGGCGGCGGATACGAGGTCGGCGTCGTGCCCGACGGCGACGCCTGGTTCGCGGTCGGCGGCGTGGCCGATCCCGCGAACCTGTCGAGCTGGTGCATGGCCAAGCTGGCGGAGTCGCTGCCTGCCGGAACCTACCGGCGCGCGGGCGGAGAGCCCGGCCCCGCGCTCCACGGCTGGCAGCTCGCGCAGTACCGCTTCGACCGCTACCGCAAGGACGACGAAGCGACCGGCCCGCGCGTACTGCTGACCGGTGAGGCCAAGGCGATCGAACCCGCGCTCGCCGAAGCCCGCGCGGTGTGTCTGGTGCGCGATCTGGTCAATACGCCGGCCGAGGACATGGGGCCCGCCTCGCTCGAGGCGGAATGCGAAACACTCGCCAAGACCCACGGCGCAAAGCTCTCGGTCACCAAGGGCGATGCGCTGGAGCAGGGTTTTCCGATGGTCCACGCCGTCGGCCGCGCCGCCGCACGGCATCACGCACCCCGCCTGATGCACCTGACCTGGGGCAAGGAAGGCGACCCGGTGCTCGCTCTCGTCGGCAAGGGCGTATGCTTCGACTCTGGCGGGCTCGACGTGAAATCGGCGGCCGGCATGCTGCTGATGAAGAAGGACATGGGCGGCGCCGCGCATGCGATCGCGCTCGCGGGGCTCGTCATGGGCGCGGGCCTGCCGGTGCGGCTGCACCTGATCGTGCCGGCGGTGGAGAATGCGATCTCGGCCAACTCCTTCCGCCCGGGCGACGTGCTCCGCAGCCGCAAGGGGCTGACGGTCGAAATCGGGAACACCGACGCCGAAGGGCGGCTGATCCTGGGCGATGCGCTGACGCTGGCGAGCGAGCACGGACCGGACCTGGTGATCGACTTCGCCACGCTCACCGGCGCGGCGCGCGTGGCGCTCGGGCCCGACTACCCGGCGCTGATGACCCGGCGCGACGAGACCGCCGCTGCCCTGATCGCCGCGGGCAAGGCGCACGACGACGAGCCGTGGCGGCTGCCGCTGCCCGAGGCGTATATCGAATGGCTCAAGTCGGACGTTGCCGACACGAACAACGCCCACGCCAACGCCTTCGCCGGCGCGAGCGTGGCCGGGTTGTTCCTCGACAAGTTCGTCGGCGCCAACGAAGACGGAACGCCCATCGACTGGGCGCACTTCGACACATTCGCCTGGCGGCCTGCGGCGAAGCCGGGCCGGCCGAAAGGCGGCGAGGCCTACGGCCTGCGCGCGGCGTTCCATATGTTGCGCAAGCGCTATGGCAATCGTTGACGAGCGGCGCGGGGCGCTTGCCGGGGGCGGCGGCAGCGTTTAAGCGCGCGGCCAGCCAATTACCGAGGGCCGAAGACAACACGTGAGCGCGGCGACCGAATACCATCTGCCCGACGGGCCGATCGGCCTGGAAGGGTCCGTCGTGCGCCCCGCGCCCGGCACGCTGCCGCTGCGCGGCGATCTGGCGCATATCGCGCTCGCCGGGCGCTATCTGGCCGCGCACTATGTCGTGCCCCAGCCGCGCGAGATCGGGCCCGAGGGCGCCGCCCTGCACATGATCCCGCGCGACGACTCGGAGGTCGTCGTCCGGCTCGATGCCGGCACCGCGATAGAAGCGCTCGACTATGCGGGCGACTGGTGCTGGGCCACCTGCGGCCCCGAGGGACCGAGCGGCTACCTGCGCACCGCCCTGCTCGCGCCATGACCACGACCGTCTTCATCGACGGCGCCGCCGGCACGACCGGGCTCGAGATCGTCGGCCGCCTGCAGGACCGCGCCGAGTTCGCGCTGCTGACGCTCGACGACGCGCGGCGCAAGGACCCTGCCGCGCGGCGCGAGGCGCTGAACGAGTGCGACGTGGCGGTCCTCTGCCTGCCCGATGATGCCGCGCGCGAGGCGGTGGCGATGATCGACGCGGCCTCCGGCACCCGCGTCATCGATGCTTCCAGCGCCCACCGCACGGCCGAGGGCTGGACTTACGGCTTTCCCGAACTGGTCGGCCGCGAGGCAGTGGCCGGTGCCCGGCGGGTCAGCAATCCCGGCTGTTATCCGACCGGCTTCCTCGCGCTCGTCGCACCGCTCGTGCGCGCCGGGCTGATCCCGGCCGACTGGCCTTACACCGTCAACGCGGTCTCCGGCTTCTCGGGCGGCGGCAACGCGCTGATCGACCGCTTCGCGCGCGAGCCGGACATCGCCTTCCGCGCCTACGGCCTCGCCGGCGGACACAAGCACCTGCCCGAGATGCAGCGGCACGCCGGCCTCGCGCACGCTCCGGTCTTCGCGCCGGCCGTGGTGCCCGCGTACCGCGGCATGCTGGTCGAAGTGCCGCTCAACCTGCCGGCTATGGGCCGCAGTGCTACGCCGCAGGCGCTGCAGGCGGCGCTGGCGGAGTTCTATGCCGGCTCGCCGGTCGTGAGCGTGGCCGGCTATCCGTTCGAGGACAGCGAGACACTGCTCTCGCGCGACGCTGCGCCGTGGGACGGGCTGGAGCTGTTCGTGTTCGGAGACGAGCCTTCGCACGTGCGGCTCGCGGCCGTGCTCGACAATCTCGGCAAGGGCGCGAGCGGCGCAGCGGTGCAGGCGCTCAACCTCATGACCGGCCTCGACGAAACCGCCGGCCTGCGCCTCTCTGCCTAAAATTCAGGCAGCCACTGGATTCCGATTGGGCACGCGGCCGGCGAAATCGCCGCCGGGGTGACCGGCGCCCCTCCACGCGCATTCTGGCACGCTTCTTGATTTGGCATCTGGGGTAAGCGATGAGCCGGCCGAGCGGACGAAGAACCGCGCGCGTCGGCACATTGCGTAGGATCGGGATGACATGAAGAAGATCGAAGCGATCATCAAACCCTTCAAGCTCGACGAAGTGAAGGAGGCGCTGCACGAAATCGGCGTGTCCGGCATCACCGTGACCGAGGCGAAGGGTTTCGGCCGCCAGAAGGGGCATACCGAGCTCTATCGCGGCGCCGAATACGTCGTCGACTTCCTGCCCAAGGTGAAGCTCGAAGTCGTCGTCGGCGACCAGATCGCCGAGCGCGTGGTGGAGGCGATCGCCGCCGCCGCGCAGACCGGCCGGATCGGCGACGGCAAGATCTTCGTCACCAATATCGAATCGGCGCTCCGCATCCGCACCGGCGAGCGGGACGAGGATGCGATCTAGAGTTATTCCCCTCCCGCTCGCGGGAGGGGAGCGAGACTTGGGTCTGCGCAGCAGGCCCTAGTCGCAGCGGGGTGGGAAGCCCGGACCGCTGCGACCGGCCCACCCCCGGCCCCTCCCGCAAGCGGGAGGGGAGAAGATAAGGAAGATACCACATGTCCAAGGCCAATGATGTCCTCAAGCAGATCGAGGAGCAGGAGATCGAGTGGGTCGACCTGCGCTTCACCGACCCTAAGGGCAAGTGGCACCACCTGACGATGACCGCCGCGATGCTGGGCGAGGACGAGCTCGAGGACGGCCTGATGTTCGACGGCTCCTCGATCGCCGGGTGGAAGGTGATCAACGAGAGCGACATGATCCTCAAGCCGGATCTGGAGCGGACCTACATCGATCCGTTCAGCGCGACGCCGATGATGATCCTGTTCTGCGACATCGTCGAGCCCTCGACCGGCGACTGGTATGCCCGCGATCCGCGCACGACCGCCAAGCGCGCGGAGAACTACCTCAAGTCGACCGGCATCGGCGACACGATCTACGTCGGCCCCGAAGCCGAGTTCTTCATGTTCGACGACGTCCGCTTCGAGGACGGCTATGCCGGCTCGGGCTATACGATCGACGACATCGAGCTGCCGACCAACTCCGGCCGAGAATACGAGGCGGGCAACCTCGCGCACCGTCCCCGCGCCAAGGGCGGATACTTCCCCGTGGCCCCCGTCGACAGCGCCGTCGACATCCGCGCCGAGATGGTTTCGACCATGCTCGAGATGGGCCTCAAGTGCGACAAGCACCACCACGAGGTCGCCGCCGCGCAGCACGAGCTCGGCCTGCTCTTCTCGACCTTGGTCGAGACCGCCGACAACATGCAGATCTACAAGTACGTCGTGCACCAGGTCGCGCATGCCTACGGCAAGACGGCGACCTTCATGCCCAAGCCGATCAAGGCGGACAACGGCAGCGGCATGCACACGCACATGTCGATCTGGAACGAAGGCAAGCCGACCTTCGCGGGCAACGGCTATGCCGGCCTGTCGGACAACTGCCTGTACTACATCGGCGGCGTCATCAAGCACGCCAAGGCGCTGAACGCCTTCACCAATCCGAGCACCAACAGCTACAAGCGGCTGGTGCCCGGGTTCGAGGCACCGGTCCTGCTCGCCTATTCGGCGCGCAACCGCTCGGCCAGCTGCCGCATCCCCTACGGCGCGGGCGACAAGGCGAAGCGCGTGGAATTCCGCTTCCCCGATCCGATGGCCAACCCCTACCTCGCCTACGCCGCGCTGCTGATGGCCGGGCTCGACGGGATCCAGAACAAGATCCATCCGGGCGAGGCGATGGACAAGAACCTCTACGACCTGCCGCCGGCCGAACTGGCCGACGTGCCGACCGTCTGCGGCAGCCTGCGCGAGGCGCTCGAATCGCTCGCGGCGGACCACGACTTCCTGCTCAAGGGCGACGTGTTCACCAAGGACCAGATCGACGCCTACATCGAAGTAAAGTGGGAAGAAGTCCTGCGCGTGGAGACCACACCGTCGCCGGTCGAATTCGAACTGTACTACAGCGCCTGATCCGCGGGACCGCGGTTACGAAGGGGGCGTCCGGAGCAATCCGGGCGCCCCTTTTCGTTTCGGCGTCAGTTGGGCGTCATCATGCCCCTGCGCCCGATCACCACGAACGTGGCGAGCAGCAGGCCGCCGAAGGCGAGCGAGAGGAGGTCGAGCGGCTGCGGCGCGGCGACCATGCCGGCGGCGGCGGCACCGCCCCAGAGCACGCAGACGACCAGCAGGAAGTTGCCGAGAAGCGCGCTCGCCTCCACGCTGAGCTGGCGCCACAACTCGTCAAAGCTCCGCCACATCAGCACCGAAGCGACCGCCACGACGGCGATGACTGCGGCAAGGATCCAGAAGGCGCTCGCGGACGAGATCGGCGCGACGGGATCGCCGGTCGCGCCATAGGCGAGCAGAACCAGCGCGGCGCCGATCGCGAGCGAGCAGATCGCGCTGCCCGCCATATTGGCGCGGTCGTCCTCGATGTCCTCCGCATCGGCCACGTTGAGCAGCCGCTGTCCGATCAGGCGCGGGGCGAGCGTGCCGATGCCGACGAACAGGCCCATGATCCCGTAGATCAGGCCGATCCCGCCGAGGATCAGTTGTGACGGCGCCCACCCCGGCGCCTCGCCCGGCTCCAGCAGCGAGAGCACGGCGATCGCGCCGCCCCCGCCGACCACGGCGCCGACGAGCGCCTGCAAGGCGATCTTGCGCCAGGTGATGGCTTCGTTTGCGCCCACGGTCATGTCGTTACTCCTCCTCCTCCGGAGACCAGTCGTCGATGAACAGATCGGGCACCGCCACGCCGAACAGCTTCGCCATGCGCAGCGCCAGCGGCAGCGAGGGGTCGTACTTGTCGGTCTCGACCGCGTTGATCGTCTGCCGCGAGACGCCGAGCCGGCGGGCGAGCTCGCCCTGGCTCCAGCCCTGCGCTTCGCGGTGTTCTTTCAAACGATTGCGCACCCACGCGACTCCTCTGCCTGACAAGAACTCTTTACTGTAAAGACCTCTTGTCAGTCAAGAACTCTGGACATTGTATACTTGACAAAGCAGAACAAACATGGAACATGATTCGCGACAGGCCGGCGCTCTTTCTCATGGTGTGGTTTTGGTTCGTGACTGGATGGACCGCAATTGGTCGGCCATTCAGGATGGCGGTGAGCCGGAGATCACCCGTCTAGTTGCAGACGTGCAATCTCTAGTCCGTAATCATGAATTTGCTGATCGGTGAAGCCGCTCGTGGCCATCACCCGGTCGAAGGAGGGCAAAAACTCATCATCGTAGTAGGCCACCAGTGTTCGGTGTTTGATGGTGAGTTTGTTTTTCACCTCCCGCGAGACAACCACCCAAGGTTGATCGCGTTCAGCAAAAGTGACGAATCCGTGCGCGAGCGCGTTGCGTCCGGTTCTTGATTGAAAATCTCGAACGGCGGAAACGAAGGCGCTGTGTTCTTCGGACTCGGCCAGGAGCGATGCGAGCAGGTTAAATTTCGCGCCTCCCCCCAGTGGTCCGCAAACAATGCATGCTTGCGCTGTAGTGAGGTTAAGCGCCTCCTTTATCCTCATTTCCATGGCTAATTCGACGCTGCCCCACATCATGAATATGAGGCCCATAGTGCTTGTTTGGGCAAGCTCGCGGGGGTTCGATTGGATCACAGCGGGTTGTGCTGGTATGGAGAGCTTAAAGGAGATTTCCGTGGGTAAGTCAGACACTGGCGAAACCTATTCCGAAGAGGAAACCGAACGCCGCCGACAAGCCGCGCTAAAGCGGATGCTGGCAACGCCGCACAAGCCGCAAGATGAACAGAAGATCGGTAAGCGACGAAAGCGTTAGCCGGTCTGTTTCTGGTTTTCTGCGGCCGCGTCCGTCCGCCAAATCGCCTTTCCTGCGCTTTGCTGGACTAGCTCAATACCATGCTTGCAGTTGGCGTAGGTTGTGTAGCCTTCACCGCTATCAGCAATGATCTTGTGATTGTTGGCTTGGTAGCGCCAGCGGTATTCACCTGCGTCGTCGACATAAATCAGGAATGATGGATAAGGACGGTTGGCCATGGATACCCCCTCTGAGCAGTGCTGGTCATTCGTTTACGCGATGGGCGCGTCCCGCTTTTCTTTTGAGGTGGTAGCATCCTCACGCGAGATTGCGGAGTCCGCTGTCCGTGCGGCTACTTGCGAGGGTGCTATTTTCCCTGCGTCCAGCGCTTGCGCCTCTCGCCAATGTGGCGGAGCAGCTTCAATCGCTTAGGCGGCGATTGGGTCAGTCCGCCGATAGGTGAGGCGCTTGCCAGTGATGCCTTTGAGGGCCAGATCGGCGCGCTCCGCGTCGTTCGTGCCGAGCCCCGAACGGTTGCTGTAGCGGAAGTCGAACTCGGCAAGATAGCGGTGCAGGTGCTGCTGTCCGCAGTGCTGGTAGATGCCGCGCATACCGCGCTTAAAGATGCCAAAGAAGCCCTCGACCGTGTTCGTCGTCACGTCGCCGCGAGCATACTCTTTGATGCGGTGATTGACCGTCTCGTGGGCCGCAAAGTGGCGACCCGGCGCGATGTAGGCCTTGGCTTCGTCGGTCACGAGGCGGCTCTGACGATCGACGCGGGTGAACAGGAGCTTGGACACGTTCGCGGGGCCGAATGACTCGGTGAACACAACACTGGTGGAGCGGCCCGTCACGCGATCCACAAGCGAGACAACGCGGTTCATGTGCTGAATGGGAGTGCGCGAGAGGGCCTTGGTCTTGTCGCGGCCAATGTAGGTCTCGTCCACTTCGACCGTTCCGCCGGGACCGCCCATCGGGGTGTCGTCGGTAGGGACCATCGCTTCACGGATGCGGTGCGCCATGAACCATGCGGTCTTGTAGGTGACGCCAAGCATACGGTGAAGCTGGTGGGCGCTGATGCCCTTCTTGCTGGCGCACATGAGGTGCGTGGCAAGCAGCCACTTGTGGAGAGGAACCTTAGAGCTTTCGAATACGGTCCCGACCGTGACGGTGAACTGCTTGCGGCAGTCGTTGCACTGAACGACGCCCTTGCGAAGCGCGCCTTCGGGATGGGCCTTTGTCTTGCGGCCACGCTGCGGAGGGAGCCGCTTCGTATCCTTGCTTTCACAGTGAGGGCAGACAGGACCGTTCGGCCAGTGGAGCGCTTCAAGGTGCTCGCGGGCTGCGTCTTCGTTCTGGAAGCGGGGATCGTAGATGTTTTCCATAGGCACACCCTAGCTATGAGGGGTGCTTTGTCAAGTATATAATGTCCAGAACTCTTTACAGATGCGGTCTTGCCGAGCCGCGGGTCATAGCTTCACACCGCGACCATAGGGGCCCCGGACGTCGCGCTTGATCCAGTCGGCCAGGAGGCGGAGATAGCCGTCCGTGATGCGGGTTCCGGTGCGCGAGCCGTCGGCATTCTCGCGATATTCCATCATGCCGTGGTCGGTGTCGGGGAAGAGATAGACGTCGATCGGCTGCCCCGCCCCGGCCAGCTCCGCCAGCACCGCGCGCGTCCGCTCGATCGGAGCCTCGCGGTCGTCCTCGGCGAGGACCCAGAGAAGCGGAACGTCCAGCTTCGCCAGCGCGGCCTTGGCGTCGTAGTCCCAGATGAGTTCCAGATTGTCGAACCGCGCACGGCCGATGCGGCGCAGGTCCGCATCGCTCATCCGAAGCATGTCGCCGCTGTATTCGCCGGCGATGGTCGCAGCCCACGGGGCGTCACCGATCTCGCGCCGCGCCGCTTCGAGCGCCTCAAACCCGCGCGCGAAGTGCGTGCGCACCAGCTCGGCGGTGGCGTCGGAGAGCCGCTCGACCTGCGCCATCTCTTCCGCGGCAAAGCCCATGCGGCGCGCCTCCTCCAGCAATTGCGCCCGGTCCTCCTCGATCGGCGAGACGACCAGGCCGAAGCCGATGGCCACGAAATCGGCCGGAGCGCGCGTAGCGGCGAGTGGCGCAACCCAGCCGCCCTGGCTGCCGCCGAAGAACCCGGCTCGCCCGAAGCGTCCGGCGGCCAGAACTCGCGCCTGCTCCAGCGCGGCGGCGGCATCCTCCGCCAACAGCTCGAAGTTCTGCGTGTAGGTGCCGCCCGATGCGCCGGTCCCGCGCTTGTCGTAGACGAACACCGAGACGCCCTGCGCCGCGAGCATGTAGCCGTAGACGCTGCCGATCGCGGCGGTGCTTTCGGAACCGTGCACCATCACCACCAGCGGCCGCGTGGGATCGGATGGTCCGGCGGGCTCGACCAGCTGACCGGCGAGCGGGGTCGCGGCGCTGTCAAAAATCGCGTCGGTTTCGCGCAGCGCGATCCGCGGCCATTGCTGCGCCACCCCATCGGCCGCGGCAACGGTGGCGACGCCATCACGGCATGTGACCGGCGCTCCCGCATCTGCCGTACTGCCGCGGCGGCCGTCGGGGAACAGGTAGCGCTGGCCCGCGGCAGGTGTCGCACCCGGCGCCCCCAGCACCACGAACGCATCCTCGCCTGTACCATAGGCGCCCGCCCCGCACTCCGCCTTCGCCGTTGCCGCCGCTCCCACGGCAACCAGCGCCAGCGCCGCGTTCCGAAGCCACGCAATTCGACCCGACATGTTCTTCTCCTATCACACTGCACCCAGCTCGTTCGGCCCTAGGGCACGCGGCAGGCGAAGGATTGAACGTTATTGCTGGCGATAGCGCTGCGGCGACACGCCCACGATCCGCTGGAACCGCCGCGTCAGGTGGCTCTGGTCCGCGAAACCGACCTGCAACGCGACGTCGGCAATGGGCTGCCCGGCAAGCAGCAGGCGCCGCGCCGCGTTCACCCGGCACTGATTGCGGTAGGCCATCGGGCTGAGGCCGGTGCAGGCCTTGAACACGTGGGCAAACCGGAACACGCTGAGACCCGCGCGTGCCGCCAGGTCGGACAACCCGAAATCTTCCGCGAAATGGTCGTCGATCCAGTCGCGCACTTCACCGGCAGCATCTCCACCGCGCGGCGGCGGCGCGGCCTCGACCTCGGTGCGGCCGATCAGCGCATCCACCAGCGCGGCCAGCGCGCTTTGCTGCGCGAGCCGATCGTCCGGCACCCTGCTCAAGCGGGCGTGGAGGCCGGCGATCGCGCCGGCCAACACGTGGTCCGACAACACCGGAGAGGCGAACGTCAGCGGCGCCTCCCCGCTCTCGCCGACGTAAGCCGCGATGGCGGCAACGGGGAGATAGAACACGCGGTAGCGCAACGCCTCGCGCCCGAGACTTCGGTTGGAATGCGGCTCGTGCGGGTGAAGCAGCAGGACCTGGCCGGGCGAGACGGTGTGCGTCCGTCCACGCACGTTAAGGGCCTCCGCCCCCTCGGTCACGGTTCCGACGACATAGCCGTCATGCGTATGCACCGGGAAGGCGCGGTCGCGGTAAGACACGGTGACGAGCTCGACACCGTCGAGGAAGCGCGGCCGCACGAAGGCAGCGTGGTCGTGGCATCGGGCTGATTCCATGTCGTCTCCGGTCGCGCCCAGATAGCCCGCGGCTACGCGATCCTGCAAATCAGGGCCGCAGCCATTTCCTACACGACCTGAATATGCCACACAGTGCCGATGTCCGTTGCTCGATTCGTTACTTGCTCTTGCACCGTATCTGGCGAGAGGTGTCGCGAACGTCTCGGTTGTGTGACTTTAAAGAAAGTGAAGTGCACACACGACCTGCAGTTCTTTTTCGCAAGTACCTGACAGGAATAGAGGAAACCGCAAGGTTACACTTGCGTAAACCTGCCGGGAGCGTCAACACCCGCCCCGCCCCGCAAAAAACCATTTTCCTACACGCCCCGATCCTGCCTAATTGCTTCACCTCGATTCGCTTTCGACGAGGTGCTTCCATGCAGCGCAAGACGATTTTCGACGCAGTCCGGCAGATGCTCGGGCGTGGTTTTCGCCAGGTGGAGGTTGAGCGGCTCGACCGCGCGATAGACCGGGCGCTCGGCTCCGACGGCACGCCTGAGCCGCCGCACTCCCGCTCCGTCGGTCCGCCGGGCGTGGCCCTGATCAAGCGGTTCGAAGGGTGCGAGCGGCTGCGGGCGGACGGACTGGTCGAGGCCTATCCCGACCCGGCCAGCGGCGGGGCGCCGTGGACGATCGGTTGGGGAGCGACCGGGCCGGAGATCGGTCCCGGAACGGTGTGGACGCAGGCGCAGTGCGACGCACGGCTCGAGCGCGATCTGGAGCGCTACGCCGCCGGAGTCGCCGCGGCGATCGGCGACGCTCCGACGACGCAGGAGCAGTTCGATGCGCTGGTCTCGTTCCACTACAACACCGGCGCGATCGCGCGGGCGACGCTGACGCGGAAACACGTCGCGGGTGACCATACCGGCGCCGCGCGCGAGTTCGCCCGCTGGAACCGCGCCGGCGGCCGCGTGCTCAGGGGACTGACCCGGCGCCGCGCCGCCGAAGCGGAGCTCTACGGCCGGCGAGCGCCGAACGCTCAGTAGTCGCGGCTGATTTCCGCCCGGACGCTTTCGCGGCCGATGGTCGAGATACTCGCGAGCAGCGAGAGCCACGAGGTCACGCGGAACTCGACTTCGGTCGCGCTGTAGCCCTGCCCGTCGGTGATGATCTCGGCGTAGAAGCGGCGTCCGAAGTTCTTGCCCACGGCTACCGCAGTGCCGCGATCCAGCGCCGGATCGGGCCCAACGATGCGCAGCCGGTCGAGCCCGATCGCGGTGCGGAGCTGGTTGATCGGGTCGAGCCCGCCGCCACCGCGCAGCGAGGCGACCGCCGCGCCGAGCTGGAGCGCATCGGTCGCGGAAAGCTCGGTGATCGAGCCGCCGAACAGCAGCCGCGCGAGGATCTCCTCCTCGGGCAGCGCGGGCGAGGAGGTGAAGCTGATCTCCGGCTCCATGGCATTGCCCTGCACCTGGACGATGACGTTGAGGCCGTCACGCTCGGTCTCGGCGCGAATGTCGAGCCGCGGGTCGATCGGGCCGCTCTCGTCGAACTCGATGCGGCCGCGCGTCAGCTCGAAGCTGGTGCCGGCGAAGTTGTACTCGCCGCGAACTACCCGGGCCTCGCCGCCGATGCGCGGGTCGTCGGTCGTGCCGCGCACGCGCACGTTGGCGCTCCACTCGCTGTCGAGCCCCATGCCGTCGACGTCGACCCGGCTCGGCGCGCGGGCGTCGATCAGGTAGCGCCAGGGCGCGCTGGCAGTCGGAAGCGGTGCGATGTCGGCCGGCGTGTTGATCTCGCGCGTTTCGATCCGCGGCAGGTCCTGGGCGGTGGCTGCCGTGCCGAGGCTCCAGCTCGCCCGGTTGACCAGCAGGCGCCCTGCGATCGTGCCGCCGAGCCCGTCGGAGACGATCCGCAGCGGCCCCGTGACGGTCGCCGAAAGGCCGTTGGCGTTGAGCAGGCGCGCGTTCCTTGCCGCTGCCCGAATGTCCATCTGCGGGCCGCGGACGCCGAGATCGCGCAAGGTCACCGTACCGCTGCCGGAAACGGTGCCGCCGTTGGGCGTGGAGCCGCTGAACCGCGTGAGGCGCAGGCGCGAGCCTTCGAAGTCCCCGCGCGCAGTGACGCCGGTGATGTCGGTGCCGGAAAGGCCGCTGCGCACCCGCAAGTCGTCGCTCGCCATCGAGCCGCGCACGCGCGGTTCGGCCAGCGTGCCGGTGACGTTGGCGGCGAGCGAGAGCGGGCCGGTAAGGTCGAACGCGTCGATCGCGGCGAGACGCCAGAGCGCGTCGGCCGGCCCGGCGTAGCGGAGCTGCGCGAACAGGCTGCCGGCGCGGAGCCGGTCGAACAGGGCGCCCGATTGCGGCAGGCCCGAGATGCGGCCCTGCAGGCGCCCGCGCCGTTCCTCGCCCTCGTCGATCACGGCGCGCGTCTCGAGCCGATCCTCGCTCAGCCTTGCGACAAGCGAGAGATCGATCGGGCGGGAGGAGAGCACGAGGCCGGAACGGGTCAGCCCGTCGACCTGCACCCGCACGCTGCCGACCGGCAGCCCGCCGGCGCTGGCGCTGAAATCGACGATGCCGGAGACCGTGCCGCCGAGGCCCATGTCCGCCACGACCACGTCGACCAGCGAGAGCGGCATGCGCGCCAGTTGCACTTGCATCGCCGTCGGTTCGTCGCCGCCGAAGCGGCCCTGGGCAATGGCGATGCCGCGGCCGTAGCTGAGCTGCGTGGGCTGCAGGGCCCAGCCGCCGCCTTCCTGCGCGAGCAGCACGGCGCGGCGCGGCATGCGGATGCGCCGTCCGGCGAAGTCGCCGCGCGCGGCCACGGCGATGCGGTTCGCGGCGACTTGTGCTTCGACCTGCATGTTGAAGCGGCTGCCGCGGCGGCCGGAGAACGCGGCGCTAATGTCGCCCTCCCCGTTGCGCAGCCGCGCGGTCGCAGCCAGTCGGCCGAGGAAGAGCGTGCCATACTGCACGCCCTGCGCCGAAACCCTGCCCTCGATCGTGCTGTTGCCCTCGACCAGCAGGCCGCTGCCTTCGATCTGCGCCCGCCCGATCGCGATCGTCGTCTCGCCGCCGAAGCGCGCGTTGTTGGCGGCGAGGTTGACGTCGAACCCCTGCCCGCCGCCACGCGGAGCGAGCGCGACCGTCCCGTCGAGCCCGCCGCCCGAGAGCGCGAGGTCCCCGGTGACCCCGCCGTCGCCGAGCAACAGGTCGCCGCGCACGCTGGTCTGCCACACGTCGAGGCGGTCGATCGCGATCCGGGTCGGGCCGCCGGCTGGCATGAACAGCTCCAGCGTCCCGTCGAACGGACCAAGCATGGAGCCGCCTTCGGTGTCGATCTGGAAGCCGTTCTCGATCGGCGCGATGGCGACGCGCACGTCCTCCAGCCCCGCGGCGGGGAACGGACTGGCGAAGACCAGCTCCGCCGTCGGCCCCTCGCCATCCAGCGCGGCCTCGACCGTGAACGGCCCGTACTCGGTATGGGACCCCCGCCCGGCGAGTGTCGTGCCGCCCTCGCGCACCTGCCCGTCGAGCGCGAGCTGGAGCTTGGCCGCATCGAGCGAGACGTCGCGGAAGACGATCGGCCCGGCCCCGCTCAGCCCAACGCCGCCGCGGAAGCGGATCGACGGACCGGCCAGGTTCGCGAGGGTGGCGTTCTCCACATCGGGGATGCGACCCGCGAAATTGGCATTCAGCGTCCAGGGCACGCCGCTCGCGGTCTTGAACAGAATCTTGGCCGTGCCGTTGACGGTGCCGATATTCTCGAGCCGAAGCCCGCGCAGCTCAATCGGCCCGGCGATGGCATAGGCGCCGGTCCGCGTCTCGCCCCGCAGCGAGAAACGCGCGCTGGCGTCGGGGAAGACGAGCCGCAGATCGTCGGACACGATGCGCGTGCCGCTGTAGGCGACGGTGCCGGCTAGCCGCCCACGCACCAGCCGGGGGTCGATCAGATCGTTGCCGGCAACGACTTGCTGCACCCGCGCGTCGAGCGGGAAGACCCAGCGGGCGCCGTCGTAGGTCGCCGTGCCCTCCTGAACCAGGCCGCGCACTTCGGTCGTCCCGCTGGCGAAGCGGTCGACCACCAGCCGGTGGCCGATCGTCAGGTCGCGGAAAGCGCCGTCGAGGGTCGCGAGCACGCGCGCGCCTTCGACCCGCATGTCGGGTCCGAACCCGGCCTCGGTGAGCTGGAGGTCCAGCACCAGGTCGTCGAACACATTGTTCGCGAGATCGACCGTCCCCTCGGCCTCGCCCTTGATCGTGCGCGAGCGGACGGCGAGGTCGCCCGCGAGCACGCTGTCCTTCAGCGTGCCGAACGCGGCGAGCGAAATCGGACCCTCGAGCAGCTCCGCGGCCTGTCCGGTTAGTGCCGGCGCAGGCGTCGCCTGCCCGACGATGCCGTAGCGGCCGTCGCGGTTGGTGAGGCGGAAGGCGGCGAAGCGCTCGTCTTCGCGCTGGACGAGCAGCGCCCCGCGCCAGTCGCTCCAGGTGCCGTCGCCCTTGATCAGCGCGCGGTACCCGGCGTCGGCGCCGATCAGACCAGCGATCACACCGCCTTGGGGCGCGAGGTAGTCGAGATCCATGTCGAACCGGTCGCCGTCGGGCTCGGCATCGACCAGCAGGTGCAGCCGATCATGCTCTCCCAGCCTGCCGTCGGCGTTGAGGAACACGCGCCCATCGCGGATATCGGCCTTGGCGGTGAGATCGACGCGGTGCTCGCGATCGTCGACCACCCCGCGCGCGACGCGGAAGTCGTCGAGTTCCAGCCGGTCCACGCGAATGTCGAAGTTGGGCAGGATCGGCGCGTCGGGATCGCCGGGAAGCAGCTCGGGCGTGCGCAGCAGAGTGCCGCGCCGGGCCGCGAGATTGCGCACGTCGAGCCCGCTCCACAGCCAGTTGAGCGGCCGCCAGTCGAGCTCCGCCACCGGCACGGTGAGGAACGGGCCCTGGGGGTCAGACAGGGTGACGTCGTGCAGGGTCGCGCGGCGGTAGATGTCGCCTTCGATCCGACCGATCGAGATCCGCAGGCCAGAGGCCGGCGCAACCTCCGCAATGCGGTCCACGATGAAACGCTTCCCGATCGGGCTGTTGAGCACCACGATGGCGAGCAGCACGATCGCCACGAGACCCGCGATGATCCCCGCGGTCCATCGACTCAGGCGGACGACCCGCGAGCGTTGGCGGCGCGGCGGCGCGACGTCCTCGGCAGGCGCGACGTTCTCGTCTTCCGCCATCAGAAGGCCTGCCCCAGCGAGACGTAAACCGCGACCGGGCTGTCGTCGGGCCCAGGATTGAGCGGAGCGCCGACGTCGATGCGGATCGGGCCGAAGCCGGTCTGATACCGCACGCCGACGCCCGCACCGACCCGGAAGGTTTCGAAATCCGGCGTCGTGCTCGTGCTCACCGTGCCGGCATCGATGAACGGCACGACCGAAAGCGCGCCGTCGAAGAAGCCGGTCTTGATCCGGGCCTCGAACGCCAGTTCGGCCAGCGAGCGGCCGCCGGTCGGATCGCCGTCTTCGTCACGCGGACCGATCTCGCGATAGCCGTAGCCGCGCACCGAGCCGCCGCCGCCGGCATAGAACCGCCGCGAAGGCGCGATGTTCTCGATTGCGGTGCCCGGGATCGATCCGAACCGCGCGCGGCCCGCGAGCACGACCGTGTCGCTGACCTGCTGGTAATAGCTCGCATCGAGCTGGGTCCGGACATAGAAGCTCTCGGTCCCCTGAGTACGCGAGATTTCGGGCGAAATCCGCCCGCCAAGCCGGAAACCCTTGGTCGGGTCGAGCAGGTCGTCGGTCGTGTCGTAAAGTATCGACATAGGAAGTGCGCCGACGAAGTAGGTCTGGCGCGGCTCCGGCGGTGCATCGTCAGTCACTGGCGGACGCTCGCCGGTAGCGATCGCTTCGAACCCGACACTCCAGCTAATCGGCTTCTGGAACAGCAGCGTCGACGAACGCGAGTAGGTCGCAACGAAGGCGACTGTGCGCGCGTCGAATGCCGGGCTGTCGATCGTGCTTGCGTAGGCGTCGAGGTTGAGGATGCGGTCGCGCCCGCCGAAGTTGTTGCGGCGGAAAGTGAGTCCGGCAAGCTGTTCCTGCGTGCCGACGATCCCGCGCACGCGAACCGCGCCCTCTGGCGGGAAGAAGTTGCGGTGCTCCCAGCTCGCCTCGATCCGGTAGCCTTCTTCCGAACCGTAGCCGATCGCGCCGGCGATCGTGCGCAACTCGGCCTCGGTCATGTCCACGTCGAGCGCGACTTCGCCAAGCTGATTGCCGGAAGGCGGTGCGACCTCGCGCTTCTTGATCGTGACCGAGGAGACAAGGCCCGTCGCCAGGATCGCTTGCCTCAGGTCCACCTCCAGGCTTCGCTTGTAGGTATCGCCCGGATCGAATCGCGCGATCGTCGCCAGATGCTCGCTCGAGAGGAAGTCGGGCATGCTGCTGACGACTTCTCCGAACACGTACTTCCCGTTGGGCCGGACGGGCAGCGTCAGATCGCCCTCTGTCCGCGCGTGGTCGACGAGCAGTTCGGGCGCATCGATCGCGGCGAAAGGATAGCCGGTCTCGCCGAGCGCCCGGTCGAGGTCGAACTGCTCCTCGACGATCTTGTCGCTCAACAGTGGGTCGCCCGGCTGAATCTCGAACGCGGCGCGGAGGCTTTCGTAATCGATCGCCTGATCGAGTTGGCCGAGATCGATCGCTCCGAAGCTATATTGCGGCCCGGGTACGATATCGAAGCGCACGTTCGGCCCCTGCGCGGCCTCCTCGCGCCCCGGACGGATACCGCCGACAGTGCGGATCACCTGCGCGTCGTAGTAGCCGTAGACGCGCAGCAGCTCGGCCAGCAACGCCTCGTCCTCACGCGCACGCGCGGCAAGCTGCGCGATATTGTCGTCAGTATCGCCGTCCTGCAGCTCCTCGATCGTGGATAGCGATTCGAAGCGCTTGGCGAACTCGCCGCGCATCGGGAAGCTTTCCTCGTCCGCCGGGAAGCCGAGCGAGAGCTCCGGCCCGAGCGTGATCACTTCGGCAGCGGGCGCGGCGCCGAGCTCATCGTCCTCATCATCGAGGTCGGCGAACTGGATGCTTTCGTCGCGTGGCAGCCGTTCGGGTTCGGGGATGTCCATCTGGTCGGGCCAGGGAACGGTGATGGCGACGTCTTCGTCGAGCGGCGAATCGGGTGCCAGATCCGGCGCTTGCTCGGCGAGCTCGCGCGCTTCGGGCTCGACGCCCTGCTCGGCCCAACCTTCGGGATTCTCGACCGCCGAATCGGGGATCAGGTCTTCGAGGCTTGCGCCGGGGTCCTGCGCCAGCAAGGCCTGAGGTGAAACCGCCAGAGCGAGGGCGAGCGCCGCTGCGAGGTTATTTCGGCAGACGATACTGGTGCGCGGTCCCGTCTTTGGCCGGCCGGCCGTCGATATCGGGGTCGGGCTTGCGAGCGACGGACGCGGCGATGAGCGCATCCTGCTGCTCGGCTTCGAAGCGGCGCCAGCCGTCGTGCCCCAGCCGCTCCATCGGACGGAAGCGGATCTTGTACTGCATGCGCTGCGAACCATCGACCCAATAGCCGAGATAGACGTAGGGCAACCCGTCGGCGGCAGCGCGCCGGATGTGGTCGAGGATGATGTAGGTTCCAAGTCCAGACCGCGCCTCGTGCTCCGGGTCGTAGAAACTGTAGATCATCGACAGGCCGTCCCCCTGCCGATCGGTCAGGCACGCTCCGACAAGGCGACCCGGCCTTTGATCGTCGGAGGGCTCCCGATATTCAACCACATAGCTCGTTACGGGAGTGTGTTCCACCATATCCGCGAAGTCGAATTCGTCCATCGACGCCATGCCGCCGCCGGGGTGCCGCACGCCGAGATAGCGCTGCAGCAGGGTGAACTGCTCGTCCGTCGCCCAGGGGCGGCATTCGGTGGTGACCAGATCCTCGTTGCGCCGCATGATGCGCCGCTGGGTCGAGGATGGTTCGAACTCCCCCGCCACGACCCGCACCGACACGCAAGCCTGGCAATTGAGGCAGCTCGGGCGGTAGGCGACCGTCTGGCTGCGGCGGAAGCCGATCCGGCCGAGCGCTTCGTTGAGCTGGTCGGCGTTCGCGCCCTTGAGCTCGGTGAACACCTTCCGTTCGCTGCGGCCGGGCAGGTAGGGGCACGGCGCGGGGCTGGTCACGAAAAACCGGGGAAAGCGAACGGGGGCCGTCACGGCGTGGGATCTACCTCTCTGACAGCAGAATCGAACGGGGCTGCAATTCGATCCCGACTATGCCGACAAGTGCTGCGCGGTAAAAGTCCCTTAACCATGTATCACGGCCGGAACGGGTCGTTTTGCACAATGGGAGCCGCCGGGGTCCCCTGTCAGGCGAGTTCCACCTGGCTTACCGAATAGCCGTTGGCCCGCAGCGCCTCGATCAGCGCATCGATCTGCTCGCGGTCGCGCGCCTCGCATTCGATGTCCGTGATCAGGCCCTTGGCCGGCAGGCTGGTGAAGATCCGCTGGTGGTAGATCTCGATGATGTTGACGTTGTGCGCCTCGAACTCGCGCATCACGCGGTAGAGTGCGCCGGGGCGGTCCTGCAACGTGATGCGCAGCCGCGAGAGCCGGCCCGAGCGGGCGAGATCGCGCAGCAGCACGTTGGCGAGCAGGCGCGTATCGATATTGCCGCCGCATAGCACCAGGCCGACCTTGCGCCCGGCGAAGCGCTCGCGGTGTTCGAGCATGGCGGCAAGACCCGCCGAGCCAGCGCCTTCCACCACGGTCTTCTCGATCTGTAGCAGGTAGGAGACCGCCTTCTCCAACGCTTCCTCGCTCACCAGCAGGATGTCGTCGACCCGTTCGGCGATCACCTGCGAGGTGAAGACGCCGGGGGCCTTGACAGCGATCCCTTCGGCCAGCGTGTCGCCGCCGCAGATCGGATCCTCGCCCTTGATCTTGGCGTACATCGAGGGGAACAGCGCCGCCTGGACGCCGATCACCTGCATGTCGGGGCGCAGCGCGCGGGCCACCGTCGCCATGCCTGAAATCAGGCCCCCGCCGCCGATCGGGGTGACGAGGCAATCGAGCTCGGGCGCGTCTTCCAGCATTTCCAGCGCAGTCGTGCCCGCCCCTGCCGCCACGTTCGGATCGTCGAACGGGTGGACGAAAGTGAGGCCGAGCTCCTGCTCCAGCTTGCGCGCATAGGCATAGGCCTCGTCGAAGGTCTCGCCTTCGAGCACGACGTTGCCGCCGACGCTCTCGGTCTGCATGACCTTCACCGTCGGCGTGGGCCGCGGCATGACGATCGTGACCGGCACGCCGAGACGCGTGCCGTGGTAGCTGAGCCCCTGCGAGTGGTTTCCGGCCGAAGCGGCGATGACCCCGCGCTCCCGCTGTTCCTGCGACAGCAGCAGCAAGGCGTTGAGCGCACCGCGTTCCTTGTAGGCGGCGGTGAACTGCAGGTTCTCGAACTTGAGCCAGATCTCGGCCCCGGCGATCTCCGAAAGCGTGCGGCTATACATGGTCGGCGTGCGAACCACTGCGCCCTTGATCCGCTCTGCGGCCGCGCGGACATCGTCGATGGTCAGGCTCTGCGCCGCAGATTCCGCAGCGGAGACGGTTTGGGTCTGGTTCATGGCCAAGCGCCCTAGGGCAAAACCCGGCGGCAGGAAACACGGCTTTGTTGCGCGCGCGCGGGCATTTGCTTTGGCGCCGACTTGCCCTAGGTGCCCGCCCATTCGGGTCTCACGGCCCGCCCGCGACAGAGGAATGCCTGCATGATCCGTCTTGCCACCTCCGCCCTTGCCCTTGCCGCCGGCTGCTGGAGCGCCGCGGCCGCGGCCGACACGCTGATCGACAATATCCAGGGGATCACGATCGACGAGGACGGCGAGATCGACAACTTCACCGGCCTGGTGATCGGCGACGACGGGCGCATCAAGGAAGTGCTCGACCGCCGCGACAAGCGCCCGCGCGACGTCGACTTCCAGGTCGACGGCGAGGGCCGCTTCGTCATTCCCGGCATGATCGATTCGCATCTCCACGTCATGGGCCTCGGCTTCGCGGCGATCACGCTGGATCTGTCGGATACGAACTCGCTGGAAGAGGCGCAGGCCAGGATTGCCGAATATGCCGCTGCGAATCCGGGCCGGCGGTGGATCATCGGGCGCGGTTGGAATCAGGTGAAGTGGGGCCTCGACCGGTTCCCCACCGCAGCCGAGCTCGATGGCGTAGTGGCGGATCGCCCGGTCTGGCTCGAGCGAGTCGACGGCCACGCCGGCTGGGCGAACTCGGCCGCCATGCGGATCGCGGGCGTAACGGAAGCCACCGCGGACCCCGCGGGCGGGCGGATCGAGCGGATCGCGGGAACGCGCGAGCCGGCCGGCGTCTTCGTCGACGCCGCCACCGGCCTGATCGCCGCCAAGGTCCCCGCGCCGCGCCCGGCCGACCGCGATCTGGCGCTGCAGAAGGCGCAGGAGATCCTCCTGCGCAACGGCGTGACCGCGGCGGCCGACATGGGCACGACGATCGAGGACTGGCAGTCCTACCGCCGAGCGGGCGACGGCGGCTGGCTCAAGGTCCGCATCATGGCTTATGCGGCCGGGACCGGGGCGATGGAACTGATCGCCGGCCCCCGCCCCTCCCCCTGGCTCTACGACGACAAGCTGCGGCTCAATGGGGTCAAGATCTATCTCGACGGCGCGCTCGGCTCGCGCGGGGCGTGGCTCAAGCGCCCCTATGCGGACGATCCCGACAACACCGGGCTGCCGCTGCTCACCGGTTCGCAGCTCCGCAATCTCATGAGCCGCGCCGCGCTCGACAAGTTCCAGATCGCGGTCCACGCGATCGGCGATGCCGCAAACGGCGAAGTCCTTTCGGCCATTCACGAGCTCGCCGGCACGTACGAGGGCGACCGGCGCTGGCGGATCGAACATGCCCAGATCGTCGATCCCGCAGACATCGCGAAGTTCGGCGGCCGCGGCATCGTCGCCTCGATGCAGCCGGTGCACCAGACGTCCGACCGGCTGATGGCCGAAGCACGCCTTGATCCCGCGCGACTCGAGGGCGCCTATGCCTGGAAGAGCATTGCCGACGCCGGCGCTACGCTGGTGTTCGGATCGGACGCGCCGGTGGAATCGCCCGATCCCTTCGCCGGGATCGCCGCCGCCTTCACCCGCCGCGGTGCGGACGGCCAGCCCTTCGGCGGCTGGCGGCCGGAAGAGGCGGTCTCGCGCGAACGGGCTCTCGCGGCCTTCACCAGCGACGGCGCCTATGCTGCCTTCGCGGAAGGCCGATTCGGCCGTCTGGTCGAGGGTGAGCTTGCGGACTTCGTGATGATCGACCGCGACCCGCTTCTCGCGACGCCGGACGAGCTGCGCGCCACCCGCGTCCTGGAGACCTGGGTAGGCGGCGAACGCTATTACATGGCCGAAAATGCAGCCGAAGGCGCGGCGGCCAACACATCGGCGCGATAATCCCCCGAACCGGCGCAAAGCAGGCGAAATCGCCCGTGTTTTAAGGTTTTTGCAACCTTGGAAACCTAGGCGAGACAACGCATTGGTCGGTTTGTCGCGGCGGGGCCGCCACGATCGGCCGGTGCGCCGAGTTTCGGCGATCGGGTGGAGCCCTTCCGATTCGACGCCGCGAACCCGCCTTGGGCTTTCAGCAACGGGTGAGTTTATCCGCGCCTGAGGTGTTACAGTTGGGCCACAAGTAACGAGAAAATCTAAATGTTACGGGTTGCCAGCATCTTCTGTCTGCCTTAGGGGGGACAGCGAGTTTGAACGTTAAAGAGAATTCGGAGGAGACGAATCGATGAAGTTCCGTAATCTTGTTGCCGCAACGGCAGCGCTTTCCCTGGCCGCGTCGCCGGCGATCGCTCAGTCGGCCGTCAGCGCCGATCGTGCCTCGGCTCCGGTCGAAGGTGAGAGCAAGCTGAACGGCGGCGGTTCGGGCGTCGTTCTCGCAATCCTCGCCGCTGCTGCGGTTATCGCCGGCATCGTGATTGCCGTCGACGGTGGTGACGACGATCCGGTCAGCGTCTGATCGACGTTCCAGAACGAAATAGAAAACGGGGCCTTACGGCCCCGTTTTTTTATGTCCGGAAGAGACGTGTCGGGCGCGCTCGGCTTTCGGACCAGGGAAAGGACGAGTGAGAGGACGGGCCGCGCGCTCCGCGCGGCCTGCTTAGGGTGCACACCTAACGCCCTCCCACCCCTGATTGATCAGGAAGACTGACAGGCTAGGAGCGTAGCGCAGGTCGGGTCCGTTGGCCCCAAGCTGCGCGACGATGGGGTTTGCCGCGCTAGCCTTCGGTCTCTTCGTCCGCCTTCTCGTCCTCCGCATCGGCGGCAGCCTTGCGCTCCGAGAAGCGCATCAACACGAGCGATCCCTCGAACAGCAGCAGCAAGGGCAGGGCCAGGATCAACTGCGAACCCGGGTCGGGCGGCGTCACGATCGCGGCAACCGCGACCACCGCCACGATGACGTACCGCCGTGCGGCAACAAGTTGCTCCCGCGTGACGATGCCTGCGCGATTCAGCAGCAGCAGCAGAACCGGGAGGAGGAAGCTGATCCCGAACGCCAGGATGAACTGCATGACCAGCGAGAGATAGTTGCCGGTGCCGGGCAGAGCCTCGATGTCGAGTCCGCCGACCGTCCCTTCGAAGCCGAGGAACCAGCGAAACGCCGTCGGCATGACGACGTAATAGGCGAGCGCGGCCCCGCACAGAAACAGAATGGGTGTGGCAATCAGGAACGGCAGGAAGGCCTTCTTCTCGCGCGCGTAGAGGCCCGGCGCGACGAAGGCCCAAAGCTGGTTCGCGATTACCGGAAAGCTGATGAAGAAGGCTGCGAAGAGCGCCACTTTCAGTTCGACGAAGAACGCCTCGTAGAGCTGCGTGTAAATCAGCTTCCCCTGTCCCTGGGGGAAAGCGAGCGTGAGCGGCCGCACGAGAAAACCGAAAATGTCGTCGGCAAAATAGAGACAGACGGCGAAGGCGATCGCCAAGGCGATGACACATCGCATCAGACGCGCCCGCAGTTCGATCAGATGATCGAGCAACGGCGCCTGCGTCTCATCGAGATCTCGCAATTGAAGTGCCATGGCGCGCTATTCGGACCCCGGTTTGCCGAGGGGCAGCTTGGGCTGGTCGTCTGCTTCGGGCGGAGGCGCCTGCGGCTCGGTTCGCGATTCGGCAGTCGGCGCAGTCGCCGGTTCAGCCGACTCGGCCGCGTCCGCCGGATGTTCGGCCATGATCTGCGCGTTCTGCTCGCGCCACTTCTTCTCCATTTCCTCCATTTCCGCCTCGCGGATCATGGTCTCGACCCCCGTGCGAAAATGGCCGGAAACACGGCGAATCTTGCCCATCCACCGGCCGGCCGTGCGCAAGGCAAGCGGCAGGTCCTTCGGGCCGATCACAATGACCGCCACGATTACGATGACGAGCAGTTCGGTGGCGCCGATATCGAACATGGCTCAGACGGCGCGGAAATTCGGGTTCAACGGTTGCTGTCGCGGCTTTCCGCCGGCTTCACGTCGCTGGCCGCTTCGGACGCCGGCTTCGCCTCGTGCGCAGGACCTTCGATTCGCGGCGAAGGTTTCGAAGCCTTGCCGTCCTCCTCGGTCATGCCTTCCTTGAAGCTTTTAATGCCTTTGCCGAAATCCCCCATCATTTCCGAGATGCGCCCACGCCCGAAGAGGACGAGGATAACGAGCGCGATGATGATGAGCTGCCAGGGGCCGAGCGACATGGGGAACCTTTCGTTTGCTTGAGGGGCGATATAGGCCTTTCCACCGCCTCGCGCCAGCGCGGAGCGGTCGACAACAGATTCAACTGGTAGGCAGCGTCTGCCCCTGCGTTTCTGTCTCGGAGGTGTCGTCCCCGCCCGCTGCGGCCGCTTCGTAGGCGTCCTCGACCGGATCGAGCAGGCCCGCGGCGCGCAATTCGTCGATACCCGGCAGGTCGCGCCGCGATTCGAGGCCGAAGTGCTGCAGGAACTCGGGCGTGGTCGCATATATCACCGGCCGCCCGGGAACTTCGCGCCGCCCCGCCACGCGCACCCAGCCCGCCTCCATCAGCACGTCAAGCGTGCCGGAGGAGGTCTGCACGCCGCGGATCGATTCGATCTCCGCGCGGCTGACCGGCTCGTGATAGGCGACGATCGCAAGCACTTCCGTCGCGGCGCGGCTCAGGCGGCGGACTTGCTCGCGCTCGCGCCGCAGCAGGTGCGCGAGATCGGGCGCGGTCTGGAAATGCCAGCGCTTCGCCCGCTCGACCAGCCGAATCCCGCGCGGTTCGTAGAATGCGGCGAGGTCGCGCAGCGCCTCGCGGACATGGCCCGGATCGGCATCGCCGAGGTGCCCTGCGAGCGCCTCGACCGTCATCGGCTCCTCGGCGGCGAACAGCGTCGCCTCGATCGCGCGCTGGAGTTCGTCGACCGCCGCCGTCATGCGGTCACTCGCCGCAGACGGAGCGGACCGAACACTTCCTCTTGCGCCAGCTCCGCCTTGCCCAGGCGGGCGAGTTCGAGCGCCGCCACGAAACTCGATGCGAGCGCCGAGCGGCGCAGGCGCGGCTCGGCATGGGGCGGCAGGAAATCGCGCAGCTCCATCCAGTCGAGCGTGACGCCGAGCATCGCCGATACCCGGTCGAGCGCCGATTCGAGCGTCATGACCGGCCGTTCGCGAACCATATGGATCGCCGGCGCCGTGCGCGCCTTGACCTGCCCGTAGGCCTGGACCAGCGCGTACCAGTCGCAAGTCCATTTGGTCGTGCGGTCGATCCGCAGCCCCTCCGGCGCAGGGCGAACGAAGACGTCGCGCCCGATCCGGTCGCGCGCCATCAACCGCGCCGCCGCCTCGCGCATCGCGCCCAGCCGCTGCAGCCGCAGTTGCAGCCGCAGCGCGAGTTCTTCGGGGCTCGGGTTCTCCTGCTCCTCCCTCGGCAGCAGCAGGGCCGATTTCAGATAAGCAAGCCAGGCAGCCATCACGAGGTAGTCGGCCGCCAGCTCCAGCCGCAGCGCCTCCGCCCGCTCGATATAGCCGAGGTACTGGTCGACCAGCGCGAGGATCGAGATCGAACGCAGATCGACTTTCTGCCGCCGCGCGAGGTCGAGCAGCAGGTCGAGCGGCCCTTCCCACCCGTCGAGCTCGAGATAGAGCGCGGTGTTCTCGGTCTCGCCCGCCCCTGTACCGGCCCAGCTCTCATCGTCGTCGGCATCGGGGCCGGCGGCGATATCGAAGAGCAGGCCGTCTTCGGTCACGCCGCTTGTCCCGCCAGCGCGAGCAAGGCGTCCCGCTTGGCCAGAAGATCGGTCGCCTGTCCCTCAGTCCCGCGCACTTGTGTGCCGTTGAGTGCCTGTTCGAGGCGTTTCAGTCCCCGTGCGGGCAAGGCGGGCAGGTGCTCCGCAATCGCCGCCATGTCGTCCATCTTCGCCCAGCAGTTGAGCACGAGATCGCAGCCCGCGGCGACGGCGCGCGCCGCCCTCTCGGGAACCGTGCCGGAGAGCGCCTCCATGTCGATGTCGTCGGTCAACAGAAGGCCGTCGAAGCCGATCCGCCCCCGGATCACCTCGTTCACGACCGTCGGCGAAAGAGTCGCCGGGTTGTCGGCGTCCCACGCGGTGAACAGCAAATGTCCTGTCATGCCGATCGGCGTGTCCGCCAGCGCGCGGAACGGCGCGAGGTCGGTCTCCAGCTCCGCCTCGCTCGCGGTGACGGTGGGCATTTCCTTGTGGGTGTCGGTGCTCGAACGGCCGTGCCCCGGCATATGCTTGATGCAGCCCGCGACCCCGCCCCGCGCAAGCCCGTCGAGAATCGCGCGGCCGAGCGCGGCGACCTGCTGAGGTTCATTGCCGAGCGCGCGATCGCCGATCACGTCGTGCGTCCCTTCCTGCCGCACGTCGAGCGGCGGGTGACAATCTACGGTGATGCCCATGGCCGAAAGCTCGATCGCCATGGCCTCCGCATTGGCGCGCGCCGCCTCGATCGCGCTTGCCGGCGCGATCTGGTAGAGCCGATCGAACGCCGCGCCGGCCGGATAACCGGCCCATTGCGGCGGACGCAGGCGAGCGACCCGGCCGCCTTCCTGATCGATGCAGACGAACAGACGCTCGCGCCCATGCAGGTCGCGCAGGGAATCGGTCAGCGCGCGCAATTGCTCGCGCGTTTCGCAGTTGCGGCCGAACAGGATGTAGCCCGCAGGATCGGCTTCGCGGAAGAAGTCGCGCTCCTCCGCGGTCAGCCTGGCCCCGGACAGTCCGAAAATTGCGGGCGTCATGGGTTAGGAATCGCAGCAATCCGCGCATGCCGCAAGCACGGCAGCGGGTTGCGGTGTGGATAGCGAGTGTGGTGGCTCAGCGCTTGACCTGGCAAGCGACCCCATCGGCCTGCAAGGCGTCGCACAGCCGCTTCGCGGAAGCCACGTCGCCGGCGACTGCCTGGAGGCGGTAAACGGTGCCGATGTCGGCCTTGCCCTCGACAATGCGATGCTTGACGCCGCTCAAAACCTCGGTCTGGCGGGTCAACGTGGCCCAGCCGCGCTGCGCAGTCTCGCGGGTCGAGAACGCGCCGACCTGCACCGCAACGCCGGTCGAGGTTTCGGTTTCGCTCGCCCCGGTTTCGGAAGCGGCGCGCGGTGGCCGCACCTCCTGCTCCTGCGCGAGACGCCCCTGCTGGCTCTGCCCCAGGCCGACGGCCGGTGCGACATCGCCGGTTCCCTCTGCGATGCGGCCGCCGGGATTCTCGGGCCGTTCCTTGTAAGGCTCCTCGGGCGCTTCGATCGTGCTGCCGTCCGCCACGAGATCCGGATTGCCGCGCCCCTTCAGCAGATACCAGCCGCCGCCGAGCACGACTGCGAGCACGAGCAGCGCGAGGATCACGAAGCCCACGATCCGGCCGGCGTCGACGCCCTGTTCGTCGCCTTCGTCGTCGGCCGATTCGAGCCAGGGGAGCCGTTCGTCATCGTCGAGTTCGAGCTCGTGGGTTTCCATGGCCTCGCCATCTTCTTCCCACTCGCCAGCCACTGGCCCGCCGTCTTCGATGTTTCCACCCCGCCCCGTCATCGTCACATCTCCTCGACGGCCTCCACCCCCAGCAATGCGAGGCCATTGCGAACCACTTGCCCGATCTGCGCGGCGAGGAAAAGCCTCGCGCCGCTGAGCTCGGCATCTTGTGCCACGATGAAGCGCTTTGCCGGGGTGTCGTTGCCAAGATTCCAGTAGGCGTGGAACGCCGCCGCCAGATCGTAGAGGAAGAAGGCGACGCGGTGCGGCTCGCGCGCCTGTGCGGCCGCTTCGACCATCCGCGGGAACTGCGCGGCCTGCTTGACCAGCGCGAGCTCCTCAGCGCCCAGACGGGCGATCGCAGCATCCGACGGCGTCACGCCTTCGGCAGCGCCCTTGCGCAGCGTCGAGCTGATCCGGGCATGCGCGTACTGCACGTAGAAGACCGGATTATCCTTCGAGGCCTCGACCACCTTGGCGAAGTCGAATTCCATCTGTGCTTCGGGCTTGCGGGTAAGCATGGTGAAGCGAACCACGTCCCTGCCCACTTCCTGCACCACGTCCGCCAGCGTGACGAACGTGCCGCTGCGCTTCGACATCTTCACCGGTTCGCCGCCGCGCAGGAGCTGGACCATCTGCACCAGCTTCACGTCGAAGGGTATCGGCTTGCCCTCGCCCTCGCTGAGCGCGGCAACGGCGGCCTTGATCCGCTTCACCGTGCCCGCGTGATCCGCACCCCAGATGTCGATCAGCGCATCGGCGCCTTCGGCCTTCTGCATGTGGTAGGCGAGGTCGGCGCCGAAGTAGGTCCAGTTCCCGTCGCTCTTGCGGATCGGGCGGTCCTGATCGTCGCCGAAGCGGGTCGAGCGGAACAGCGGCAGCTCGACCGGCTCCCAATCCTCGGGCGTCTTGCCCTTGGGCGCTTCGAGGATGCCGTCGTAGACCAGATCATATTGGCGCAGCCATGCTTCCGCCTGCGCGGGCTTGCCGGCGCGCTGGAGCTCGGCTTCCGAGGCGAACACGTCGTGGTGGATGCCGAGCAGCGCAAGGTCGGCCTTGATCAGTTCCATCATGGCAGCGACCGCGCGGGCGCGGAACTCGGGCAGCCACTCGCTTTCAGGGGCATCACGATATTTGTCGCGGAGTTCCGCCGCGAGCGCCTGGCCTACCGGCTTCAAATATTCGCCGGGATAGAGCCCTTCCGGGATCGCGCCGATGTCCTCGCCCAGCGCCTCGCGGTAGCGCAGATGCGCCGAGCGGGCGAGCACGTCGACCTGGCCGCCGGCGTCGTTGACGTAGTATTCGCGGACCACCTCGTGCCCGGCGAATTCGAGCAGCGCGGCCAGCGCGTCGCCCACGACCGCCCCGCGGCAGTGCCCCATGTGCATCGGGCCAGTCGGGTTGGCCGAGACGTATTCGATGTTGACGCGCGTGCCGGTGCCGAGCGCCGAGCGGCCGTAGTCCGCGCCGAGTTCAGCGATCGCGGCCAGCTCGTCGCGCCACGCCGCGTCCGACAGGCGCAGGTTGATGAAACCCGGGCCGGCGATTTCGGCGCTTTCGATGTCCGGATCGCGCTCGAGATGGGCGACCACCTTCTCGGCCAGCGCGCGCGGGTTGGTGGCGGCATGCTTCGCCAGCACCATCGCGGCATTGGTGGCGAGGTCGCCATGGCTCGGATCGCGCGGCGGCTCGACCGCAACGTTGGCGCGCGAGCTGCCTGCGGGCAACGCGCCTTCGGCTTCGAGTGCGGCGAGCACGGCATCGACTTTCGCCGCAAAGGCGGCGTGCAGGGTCTTGCGTTCGGACATGGTCCGCGCGGTTAGACGAAATGCCGCAAAGCGCAAGCGCCCGCCCCCGGCGAGCGCATGCTGCCCCCCTTAGCGGGTGGCGTTGTAGGTCAGTTGTTCCTGCGTGAGCTGGAAACCGACCAGCAGCTCGAAATTCGCCCGGTCGAGCGCCGCACGGACTTCGGGATTGGCCAGCGGATCGAGTGCCGCGTCCGGATCGCCCGGTTCGCGGCGGCGCGTGATCTGTTCGCGAATGTCCTCCGGCAGCGTCGCGGCGCCCCGGTCGATGAACGCGCCCGCCACGCCGCTACCCTGCGCGCGCTCCTGCCCGGCGGCGAAATCGATCACGACGGTGCCGACGCGCTTCGACTGCACCGCCGAACCGCCGCGCAGGACGGTGGAGAAGTAGGGAAGCTCGACCCGGCGCGCTTCGCTGGCGTCGGTGCGGCGCGCGAGCACGTCGAACGTCGCTTCGGAATAGATCCGCTCGCCGGTTTCGTTGCAGGTGCTGCGCACGTTGGTAATCGCCGCGGTCACGTCGATATTGTCGGCGGTGGGCTGACCGGGCGTGCGGAACAGCGTGATGTCGCCGGTGTAGTCGGGCACACCCACGGCAGGGCACGCAGTCCGCACCGCGGTGATGCCGACGCCCTGATTGATGACGAGATCGCCTTCGCCCGCACAACCCGCCAGCGCTGCTGCGAGGGCGATCGGGGCGAAGAGGCGGCGGCTCGGTGTCATGCAAGGCTTCCTTCGAATTCCAATCTCGCCGCCCTAGCGAGGCGCGCGGCAAAGCGCTAGAGGCGCGGATATGAATGCCCCATTGCAATCCCGCGACCGCGCCGAGGAGCGCGCCGCATTGACCCTGCTGATCGCCGCGCCGCGCGGGTTCTGCGCCGGGGTCGACCGGGCGATCGAGATCGTCGAGCGCGCGCTCGAACGTTACGGGCCGCCCGTCTATGTGCGTCACGAGATCGTCCACAACCGCTACGTGGTCGATTCTCTCAAAGCCAAGGGCGCGGTGTTCGTGGAGGAACTCGATTCGGTGCCCGACGGCGCGCCGGTGGTGTTCAGCGCGCACGGCGTGCCGAAGTCGGTCCCCGCCGAGGCGGGGCGGCGCGGGCTCGACTACCTCGATGCCACCTGCCCGCTGGTGAGCAAGGTCCACCGCCAGGCCGAACGGCAGATCGAGGCCGGTCGCCATATCGTGTTCATCGGCCACAAGGGGCATCCGGAAGTCATCGGCACGATGGGCCAGGTGCCCGAAGGCACGATGACGCTGGTCGAGACCGTCGCCGATGTCGAGGCGCTCGAATTTCCAACAGACCAGCCGCTCGCGTTCCTGACGCAGACGACGCTCTCCGTCGACGACACACGGGCGATCGTCGCAGCGCTTCGGGACAAGTATCCGCACGTCGTGGGCCCGAAGGCGGAAGACATCTGCTATGCGACATCCAACCGCCAGGCGGCGGTCAAGGCGATCGCGCCCGACAGTGATCTCGTCCTCGTGATCGGCGCGCCGAACAGTTCGAACTCGCTGCGGCTGGTCGAAGTCGCCGAGCGCTGCGGCACAGATGCCAAGCTGATCCAGCGCGCGAGCGACATCCGGCCTGAATGGCTCGACGGCGTTCAAACGGTCGGCCTTACCGCCGGCGCCTCCGCCCCGGAGGAACTGGTGCGCGAGGTGGTTGAGCAGCTTTCGCAATGGCGCACGGTCGAGGAACACACGCTCGTTACCACCGAAGAGAAGATGGTGTTCAAGCTGCCGCGCCAGCTCGTCGACTAGCGACAATGGCCGTCTATACCTACCTCGGGGCCGAAGATCTCGCCGATCTGATCGCGCATTATGACGTTGGAACGCTCGTTTCGGCCAAGGGAATTGCCGAAGGCGTGTCGAACAGCAATTGGCTGATCGAAACCGATCGTGGCCGGTTCATCCTGACGATGTACGAACGGCGGATCGATCCGGACGACTTGCCCTTCTTCCTCGGCCTGCTCGATCATCTGTCCGCCGCCGACTGCCCTGTGCCACGTACGATACACGACCGCGACGGCGCGGCGTGGCGGATGCTGGGTGGCAAGGCGGTGGCGCTGATCGAATTTCTCCCGGGCGTCTCGGTCGATCGGCCGACACCTTCTCAGGCGCGGGCGGTCGGCTCGGCGCTCGCGCAGGTCCATCTCGCCTCGTGCGATTTCCCGCTCGAGCGGACCGATCCGCTTGACCCCAGCTTCAACTGGCACACGCTCGAGCGTTGCGGGGAACAGGCGCTGGCATCGATCGACCCGATGTTGCCGGGGACGATAGATATGGCCGGGCGGATAGCCGAGAACTGGCCGGTGGATCTCGACCGCGCGATCATCCATGCGGATCTCTTTCCCGACAACGTGCTGATGCTCGGCAACCGGGTCTCGGGAATGATCGACTTCTACTTCGCATGCAGCGGCGCGATGGCTTACGATCTGGCGGTGACCCATGCCGCCTGGAGCTTCGACGCGCGCGGAGCCAGCTACCGGCCGGAGGTCGGCAAGGCGCTGATCGAGGGTTACGAGGCCGTTCGGCCGCTAGCCTCGCGCGAGCGTCAGGAGATGTCTCTGCTTGCCCAAGGCGCCTGCCTGCGCTTCACGGCGAGCCGCGCCGAGGACTGGCTCGACACGCCGTCCGACGCGCTGGTGACGCGCAAGGACCCGATGGATTTCGCACGGCGCTGGAAGTTCTACGCCGAAGCGGGCGACGCCCCGTTCGCCTCGCGCGGCTGAGGAGGTACGGACGACAGCAATGAAGCAGGTCGAGATCTTTACCGACGGCGCGTGCAAGGGCAATCCCGGCCCGGGCGGCTGGGCCGCGCTGCTGCGCATGGGACGACACGAGAAGGAACTGGCCGGCGCCGAGAGCGACACGACCAACAACCGCATGGAACTGACCGCCGCGATCCGCGGACTTCAAGCGCTGACCGAACCGTGCCGGGTAACGCTCCATTCGGACAGCAAGTACGTGCTCGACGGCATCACCAAGTGGGTCGAAGGCTGGAAGCGACGGGGCTGGACGAACGCCAGCAGGAAGCCCGTCCGCAACGCCGACCTGTGGCACGAGCTGATCGATGCCGCTGCGCGCCACGAGATCGTGTGGCAGTGGGTCAAGGGGCACTCGGGTCACCCCGAGAACGATCGCGTCGACCAACTCGCAAGCGACGAGGCCGAGCGGATCGCGCGCGAGGCGATCCGCTGACCCCGAGCTTCTGCGTCAGCTTTCGTCGGTGGTGCCGGCGCCCGGCCCGTTCTTCTGGATCGATTCGATCGCGTTCTTCGCGCTCGCCTTGCTGGCGTAACCTTCCGTCCAGAAGATCGCCTCCGAGTTGTACATGAAGTAAGCCACGAACTCGCCGGCCTTGTTCTTCTTGATCTTGAAGTGGTGAGCCATCTGTGCGTCGTCTCCTGTCGATTGCGAAGCGCGGGCAGATTAACAAATGATAGCCAGATGGCCAGTGCTTTATCGGCCCAATCGAGCCGGAGAGTAGAGCGCCGGGTCCAACCCCGCCGTCATCTCGTCCCGGGCCGCGCCGAGCAGCAGCTGTGCGCCGAAGCGGGCAGCGGCGGGAGCGGTCTGAATGCCGAAGCCGCCCTGCCCGGCGAACCAGAAGAACGCCGGGTCCACCGGATCGAGTCCGTAGACCGGGCGCCGGTCGGGCGCGAAGCTGCGCAAGCCCGCCCACTTGCGCTCGACGGCCTGGACCCGCCAGTCGACGACTTGCTGAAGGCGGTCAACCGCTTCGGCGACAGCCAGTTCTTCGGGTGCCGCATCGCAGGGTGCGGACGGCGTCTCGTCCTGCGGACTGAGCCAGAGCCGCCCATTCTCGGGCCGGAAGTAGAAGCCGCCCTCGATGTCGAGGACCAGCGGCATATCGTCAGGTGGTGGAGGATCCACGCGAAGTTGCACCACCGTGCGCCGCATCGGGGAGATTCCGGCCGCCGGCACTCCGGCCATTCGGGCAACGCCGTCTGCCCAGGCGCCCGCGGCGTTCACCAGAACGGCAGCTTCGAACTCCGCACCCGCTGAGGCGATCGACCATCCGCCGCCGGCACGTTCGAGGCGCTCGACCCGGGCGTTCGTCCGGAGCGTGCCACCCGCCCGGGCAAAGGCAGCGAGATAATGTGCGTGCAGCCCCGCCACATCGATATCGGAGCAGGCCGGTTCCCACACACCGCCGGTCCACCCCGGACGGAGGCCGGGGATATGCTCCTCGAGCGCTTTACGGCCGATCCGCTCGATGTTCGCACCACGGGCGCTGAAGCGCGCAACGAAGGCATCAAGCGCCGCCGTATCGCTGTCGCGCCCCACGTAGACGGCGCCGCGACGCCTCAGGAATCCGTGGCCGCGCAGGTAGAGGCCGGATGCGAGCGTGAGCGGCACCACCTCCGGGCCGCCGTAGCATTCCTCCCAGAACGCGGCCGAGCGGCCGGTCGCATGGTATCCCGGCCGGTCCTCCGCCTCGAGCACGAGCACGCGCGCATACGGCGCGAGTTCGGCGCCGAGACTGGCCCCAGCCATGCCCGCACCGACGATCGCAATATCGAACCGTTCCGCCAAGCCGGACCTACGCTTTCGGCGGAGCGGTGCGGTCGAGGAATTCGGCAATCGCCTCCATCGCGCGGTCGCGTACGGCGTCGACCTCGCGTAGAATCTCGTGCCGCGCCTCCTTGCCGAACGCGAGCAGTTCGCCATTCGGCAAGCGGCGCGCCGCTGCTTCGATCGCGATCATGTCGACTAGCCGGTCGCTGGTGGTCCCGATCAGGAACACGGGCGTGCGGATCGCCTCGAGCGTGCCCGGCGCATAGAGCAGACGCATCGACTCGTAGGCACGCTCGACCCAGCCCCAGCTTCCCGGCCCCATGACCAGCTCGGGACGCACTTCCCGCCACCACAGCTCGTCCTGATAACGCTCCGCATCGTGGGTGAGCAGGGCCACGCGGGTCGCGGGAACCTCGCCCGGCTTCTCACTCCATTTCCACGCCGGACGCGCGGGATCGCCGAAGCGCAACATCGCCTTAGCCACCCGGTGCATCCAGCTTACCGGAAGAACGCTGCCGAAGAAGCCCAGCATCGGTGCCGACAGGACCACCGCATCGGGATAGGCGCGCTGTTCCGCCACCGTGCGCAGCACCAGATGGCCACCCATCGAATGACCCATGAGCACGTGAGGGCCAGGCGTCTCCGCCTTCCACCGTGTCCACAGATGGGCGAGATCGTCCACCCAGCGCGAGAAGTCGTCGACATGGCCAGTGACGGCGTCGGTGCCCAGCCGGCCCGAGCCCGCCTGCCCGCGCCAGTCCGATGCGGTTACACACCAGCCGGCGCGATGCCATTCCTCCAGAGTCTCGAGATATTTCTCGTAACAGTCGCCCCGCCCCGGAAGGAACAAGATCGAGCCCCGCGGCCGGGCAGCGTGGTCTGGCCAATCGATGCGCCGGATCGCATACTGGTCGGGCGCCATCCAGCGGCTCTCGACCGCGTGCGGTGGGATCGCGCGGCGGTCGATCGCGTCACGGTTCACATCGGCTTCCTGCACCTGGCTAACGCCGCCCTCCTGCGGATGGTTACTCTTTGGTAAGCCATCTTCTGTAGCACCGGCGCCTGACGGGGGACCATGGGGGGATTTCGATGCCGGACGGCTATTTCCACTACGGGCTGCTCGTAGCCTTGGCAATCGCCCTGGTTATTGCAGCGTTTACCGATCTTCGCAGGCGACAGATCGACAACTGGCTCACCGGTGCGATCGCGCTCGGCGCACCGCTGTTCTGGTGGGCCAGCGGGATTTCACTGTGGCCGGGGGTGGCGATCCAGCTCGGCGTGGCGCTCGCCGCCTTCGCGGTGCTCGCCGGCCTCTTCGCGCTGCGCATGATGGGCGGCGGCGACGTGAAGCTGCTGACCGCTCTGGCCCTGTGGATAGAGCCCGGCCTGTTCCTGCAACTGCTGATTGTCATGGCGCTGGCAGGCGGGGTCCTGACCATCGTGCTCGGCGCCTGGCATGTCCTGCGGCGCCAGCGTGACCGGCTCGCAATCCCCTATGGCGTGGCGATCTCCGCCGGCGGCCTCTGGGTCTTGGGCATTCACTACCTCCCGGCAGCCGCAACCGCTGCCAATTTGGGGTGAACTCCATTTTAACCAGTTCGATTCTAGGACGAAATCTGGACTCGCCCGCAATCTGCCGGGCATGACGAGGGGGCTTCAAAAGCCATGGACAGGAAGAAGCTGGTTCTGCTGCTCGGCGCGCTGGTCATTGCGATCGGCACGGCGCTGGCGGCCCGCAGCATGTTTGCCGGGGCCGCCGCGCCCCAGGCCGAAGCCGCACCGCCGGTGCCCCAGGGACCGCGCGTGCTGGTCGCCCAGCGAGGCCTGCCGGCCGGCACGATCATTACCGCCGACGCGCTCGCCTTCCAGACGTGGCCCGAGGATCTCGTCCAGGATGCCTACTTCCTGGACGGCGAAGCCGACATTTCCAAGCTGCTCGGCACCGTCGTGCGCTTGCCGATCACTGCTGGCGAACCGGTCACCCAGGGCTCGCTGGTGAAGCCGGGCGACAGCGGCTTCCTCGCCGCCGCGCTTGGCCCCGGCATGCGCGCCGTCACCGTGCCGGTGTCCGCGCAGACCGGTGTGGCCGGTTTTGTCTTCCCGGGCGATCGCATCGACCTCATGTTGACGCAGACCGTCAAGGGCGACGAGGGCCAGTCTCTCAAGGCATCGGAAACGATCCTGCGCAACCTGCGCGTGCTCGCAACCGACCAGTCGACCACGCAGGAGATCGTTGACGGCCAGACGGTGGTTCGCGCATTCCGAACGGTGACGATCGAGGTTACGCCCAAGATCGCCGAGAAGGTCGCCGTGGCGCAGACCATCGGCACGCTGAGCCTTTCGCTGCGCTCCATTGCCGACAACCAGTCCGAGCTTGAGCGCGCGGTCGCGGCCGGCGAGATCAAAATTCCCGACGATGCGACGCCCGAGGAAGAGGAAAAGCTGCTGCGCCAGGCGATGGCTCGCCCCATCGACCAGAGCTCGTCTTACGTGACAGGCGGCGACGTCTCGCGCTTCCAGCGTTCCTCGATGCCCGCGGCGCGCCCGACGATGTCCGGCCCCGCTTCGATGGACATGCCCCGGTCGGGCCCCGAGGGCGAAGCCGCCCCGGTCCGCAGTGGCCCGAGCGTGCGCGTCACCCGCGGCAAGACGACGGTCGAAGTTCCGGTCGGGAAGAACTGACATGCGCCGCATCCACGCATTTTCCGCCTGCCGCAGCCGCGGCGTGCAATCGAGGGGCAAGATGATGAAACGCCGCCTTATCGCAACCGCGCTGTTTGCCGGTGTCGCGCTGGCCCCGATCGGGAGCCTGCCCGCGAACGTCGCCACTGCGCAGACCATTTCCACGCCCGCACAGAGCATCGTGCTCTCGATCGGCCGCGGCGAACTGATCAACGTGCCGGGCTCCATGGCCGACGTCTTCATCGCCAACGAGGCGATCGCCGACGTTCAGGTGAAGTCGCAGCGCCAGCTCTTCGTGTTCGGCAAGTCGGGCGGCGAGACCACGATCTACGCCAGCAACGCCGCGGGCGACATCATCTGGTCGGCCAACGTTCGCGTCGGATCGAACATCGACAGCATTCCCCAGATGCTCGCGCTCGCCATGCCCGAGGCGGAGATTTCCGTCGCGACGATGGGCACCAACACCGTGCTGCTGACGGGCACTGTCGCCGCGCCGGAAGACGCTGCCGAGGCCGAGCGCCTCGTCCAGGCTTTCGTCGGCGAAGAAACCAACGTGATCAGCCGCCTCAAGATGGCGACGCCGCTGCAGGTCAACCTGCAGGTTCGCTTTGCCGAGGTAAGCCGTTCGCTGGTCCGCGCAATCGGTGCCAACCTGGCCAGCTTCGATGGCACCAACGGCTTCAAGTTCGGTGTGACGACCGGCCGCTCACCCTTCCCTCAGTATGCGCCCGGGGGCGGTGTATTCACGGGAGTGACGGAGGCCACGGAGGGCTCGTCCGTCGTGACCGGCATGGAAGGCGGCACGACGCTCGCGGGCTTCGGCCGCTTCCTCGGCCTCGATCTTGCTGGCGCTCTCGATCTCGCCGAACGGAACGGCCTGCTAACCACGCTGTCGCAGCCAAATCTCACCGCGCTTTCGGGGGAGACGGCAGAGTTCCTCGCCGGCGGAGAGTTTCCCATTCCGATCAGCCAAGGTCTCGGCACCACGGCGATCGAATACCGCAAGTTCGGCGTCAGCCTCGCCTATACACCGGTCGTGCTGGCGAACGGGCGCATCTCGATCCGTGTGCGACCCGAAGTCTCCGAGCTGTCGAGCCAGGGCGCAGTGATGATGGACAATTTCCAGATTCCCGCGCTCACCATTCGGCGTGCCGAGACCACCGTTGAGTTGGGCTCGGGCCAGAGCTTCATGATCGCCGGCCTGATGAGCAACAGCGCGCAGAATTCGATCGACAAGGCCCCCGGCCTCGGCGACGTGCCGATCCTCGGCAACCTGTTCCGCTCGCGCCAGTTCCGCAAGGGCGAAACCGAGTTGGTCATCGTTGTCACGCCCTATCTGGTGAACCCGGTCGACGCGAACGACATCAAGCTGCCGACCGACGGCTTCCACGCCTCGAACGAAATCGAGCAGTTGCTGGGCTACCAGGAGAACGCCGGCGTAAGCGGTGAGGCCCGTCCGGCCCCAAGCGCGGTCGAGCGCGAGGCGCCGGAGCCGGATATCTCGCGGATCGATCCGCAGGCCGTGCTGCCGGAATCCGGCAGTCGCCCGGAGCGGCTGCCGGAATCCGGCAGTCGCCCGGAGCGCCGCGCAGACAGCGCCGCCCCCGGCTTCAGCCTGAAGTGAGAAAGGTGATCACGATGCCCAAGGCTATCAATCGCAAATTGGCGGGCGCGGTCGCCCTCTCGCTCGGCCTGTCACTCGCGGCGTGCGGCGGAATGCCCGAGAACCGCAGTCTCTATTCGACGAAGCAGCCGGTGGTCGAAAGGACCAACTACGTGCTCGACGTTCAGGCGAACGCTGGCGGCTTGCCGATTTCCGAACAGCAGCGCCTTGCCGAATGGTTCGACGTGATGGACCTTCGCTACGGCGATCGTGTCGCGATCGACGATCCTGTCGGCAGCGGCGCGACCCGCGAAGCGGTCGCCAAGCTGGCCGCACGCCGCGGCATCCTGCTTAGCGAAGGTGCACCGGTGACCGCCGGCTATGTCGAACCAGGGCGTGCCCGCATCGTCATCACCCGATCGAGTGCCCATGTCGCGGGTTGCCCCGACTGGTCCGCCAAGTCGGACATGAACTACACCAACGCGACCTCGCCCAACTACGGGTGCGCCGTGAACAGCAACATGGCCGCGATGATCGCCAACCCCGAAGACCTGATCAGCGGTCAGAAGGGCACCGGCGAGACTGTCGTCATGAGCTCGAGCAAGGCCATCAACAGCTACCGCGAACAGGCACCGACAGGCGAAGGCGGCCTGACGGCGTCGAGCACCGGTACCGGAGGAAACTGAGCATGAACGCCCCTTGGAAAGCTGGCGGAAACCGCGACCCGTTCGCTGCCTTCATCTGCGACGAGGCTGCGCTGGACGTGCTCCGGCCGGTGGTCGTCGAAATGGGTTGGCAGCCGGAGAAATGCGCCAAGGGCGGCCTTCGCAACGCCGTGCAGTCGCTCTCGGTCACCGCGAGCCCGAACATCCTGCTGGTCGATCTGTCCGAAAGCGGCGACCCGCTGAACGACATCAACGCGCTGGCCGAGGTCTGCGAACCGGGTACGGTCGTCATCGCGATCGGCCAGGTCAACGACGTGCGGCTCTATCGCGATCTTCTGGCGAGCGGCATTCATGACTACCTGCTCAAGCCCCTGTCTGCCGGACAGCTGCGCGATGCGTTCAATCATGCGCAGGCAGTGTTCGCTGCTCCCCGCGCGAGCGATCCCGAGGCGGCCAAGCGGCACATCTCGACCGCCGTCGTCGGCACGCGCGGCGGGGTGGGCGCTTCGACGCTGGCGACATCGCTCGCCTGGCTGTTCAGCACCGATCACAAGCTGCCGACCGCGCTGCTCGATCTCGACGTGCATTTCGGCACTGGCGCGCTGGCGCTCGACCTCGAGCCCGGCCGAGGTCTGACCGACGCGATCGACAACCCGAGCCGCATCGACGGCCTGTTCATCGAGCGCGCGATGATCCGCGCGAACGACAATCTCGCGATCCTCTCGGCCGAAGCGCCGATCAGTGCCCCGCTGATGACCGACGGATCCGCCTTCGTGCAACTGGAGGAGGAGTTCCGCCAAGCGTTCGAGATGACGGTGATCGACCTGCCGCGTAACATGCTGATCAACTTCCCGCACCTGCTGGCGGAAGTGAACGTCGTGGTGCTCGCCACCGAGATGACCCTCGCGTCGGCGCGCGACACGATCCGCATTCTCTCGTGGCTGAAAGCCAACGCCGCGCATGCGCAGCCGATCGTCGTGGCGAACAAGGTACAGACGGCGATTGCCGAGATCAGCAAGGCCGACTTCGAAGCGTCGATCGAGCGCCAGATCGATTTCACGGTACCTTACGATGCCAAGACGGCGGCCAATGCCGCCAAGCTGGGGCAGACGTTCGTCGACGCGAGCCCGGCCAGCAAGGCGGCCGTAGCCATACGGCAGGTGGCCGAGCGCGTGCTCGGCGCAAGCGACGAAGGGCTGGAGGACGGCGCGTCGGAGAAGAAGTCGCTGCTCGGCAGCTTCGATTTCAAATCGCTGCTGGTGAAGAAGGACAGGAAGGTCGCGGCCGCGGTAGATTGACCGTGCGTGACCTCGCCGCGGCGCCACAGCCGCGACGCGAGCCAGGAAGGGCAGGACACGAGCATGAACATCATCCAGCTCCTGCTGGTCGGTTGTGGGCTGATGAGCCTTATGGTCATCGGCTACATGCTGCTGGCCGGGCCTTCGGCCGCCAAGGAGGCGCAGCGGCGCATGGAGGCGCTACGCTACCGCCATTCCGAGAGCACCGACACCAAGGTTGAATCGCAGCTCAAGAAAGCCATCGCGGCGCGCAAGCCCAGGATGCACAAGGTTGCAGGGTCGGAATCGCGAACGGAAGCGCTCGCGCTCAGGCTCGACCGGACCGGCAAGAACTGGACCGTCACGCAGTACGTCTACGCGTCGCTCGGCATCGCGCTCGCCATCGCGGTGATCGTGTACCTGCGTTCGGGCGCGGCGGTTCTTTCGCTCGGCATCGGCCTGCTTCTCGGCGCGGGGATTCCCCATATCGCCGTGGGCCACTTCATCAAGAAGCGGACCAACGCCTTCAACGCGAGGTTTCCCGACGCGATCGAACTGCTGGTGCGCGGCCTGCGATCGGGTCTGCCGGTCACGGAAACGCTGCAGGTGGTGGCGCAGGAAGTTCCCGGCCCCGTCGGGATCGAATTCAAGGGCGTGGTCGAGCGGATCAAGATCGGACGCTCGATGGAAGAGGCCCTGCAGGACACCGCCGACCGGCTCGGCATTCCGGAGTTCAACTTCTTCTGCATCGCACTGGCAATCCAGCGGGAAACCGGCGGCAACCTCGCCGAAACGCTGGGCAACCTTGCCGACGTGCTGCGCAAGCGCGCGCAGATGAAGCTGAAGATCCGCGCGATGAGCTCGGAATCCAAGGCCTCGGCCTACATCGTCGGCGCGCTGCCGTTCATCGTCTTCGCCATGATCTGGTGGATCAACCCCGGCTACATCGGCGGCTTTTTCGAGGACGACCGGCTGATCGTCACCGGCCTCGGCGGACTGGTATGGATGTCGATCGGCGGCTTCATCATGGCCAAGATGGTCAGCTTCGAGATCTGAGCGAGGACAGGACATGCCCGACACGCCCGCCGGCCCAACTCTCCTCGGTTTCGACGTCATTCTCGTCGGCTCGATCCTCGCCGGGATCGCCGCGCTCGCCGTGCTGTTAGCCATCTACGCCGCTCTCACGGTCAAGGATCCGATGGCGCGCCGCGTAAAGGCGCTTAACGCCCGACGCGACGAGCTGAAGGCCGGCATCGTCAAGGCCAATGCCCGCAAGCGCCAGAGCCTCCTCCACAAGACCGAGGGGACCGAGAAACTCAAGGATACGCTGGCCGGGATGAAGGTCCTCCAGCAAAGCCAGATCGAGGTCATCCAGCAGCAGCTCGCCCACGCCGGCTACCGCAACAAGGAACTGGCGGTCTACGTCATCGCGGGCCGCATCCTGCTGCCGCTGCTGCTCGGCGGGCTCGGCATCACCCTGATCTACGTGATCGACTACTTCCCCGACTGGGGCGTGATGAAGCGCACCGGCGCCATGGGCGTGCTCCTGTTCGCGGGCTACAAGGCACCGGAGATTTTCCTCAAGAACAAGGCGACCAAGCGGACGGACGCGATCCGTAAAGGCCTCCCCGACGCGCTCGATCTGCTGGTGATCTGCGCGGAGGCGGGCCTGACGGTCGATGCCGCCTTCAACCGGGTCGCCAAGGAACTGGGCCGCGCCTACCCTGAGCTCGGCGACGAGTTCGCGCTGACTGCGATCGAGCTTTCGTTCCTCACCGAACGCAAGATGGCGTTCGACAATCTCGCCTATCGCGTGGACCTGGAATCGGTGCGCGGCGTGGTGACGACGATGGTGCAGACCGAACGATACGGCACTCCGCTCGCATCTGCGCTGCGCGTGCTCTCGGCCGAATTCCGCAACGAGCGCATGATGCGCGCGGAGGAGAAAGCCGCGCGCCTGCCCGCGATCATGACCGTGCCGCTGATCCTGTTCATCCTGCCGGTGCTGTTCATCGTGATCCTGGGCCCTGCGGCTTGCTCGATCAGCGATGCCTTCGCAACCAACCCCGGACGGTAAACGGATCGCCCGACACCCGGTCGGCAGAGGGGCGTTAGAGGTTTTCGCTCGCCGGATCGAGGGCGCCCGCCTGTTCGCGCACGCGAGTGAGGAGCCGGACGAACGTCTCGCACTCGACCGCTGAGAACGAAGCGAAAAGCTGCTGCTCCATCTGCAGGGCCAGGGGCATGATCCGGTCGTAGATCGAGCGACCCTGTGCGGTGAGTTCGAGATGGTGCGAGCGGCCGTCGGTGGCGTTGGGTTCGCGTTCCACGAACCCGCGCTCAGCCAGCGTGCGGCACGCGCGGTTGACGGCGACCTTGTCCATGAGCGTGCGCTCCGTCAGCTCGCGCTGCGTCGCCGGCCCCGTGTCCCCGAGCACAGCCATGATCCGCCATTCGGGGATCTTAAGATCGAACCGGTCGCGGTAGATCTCCGCAATGCGGTTGCTGACCGCGTTCGACGCGATGGAGAGCTGATAGGGCAGGAAACGGTCGAGCTGGAGCCGGCCGGGGCGATCGTCGGGTTCGGTCATGGAACTCGTTTCTAGTGCAACCGCCTGCGTTGACAACCGGGCCCGGGTGCTTGCCTGCGGTTATTAGTAATCGGGCTCGTCCCACCACGGGTAGAAGTCCGGCATGTCGCGCGAAGGCTTCATCGGAAACTCCGGCATCCGCTTGTCGAGGAAGCTGGCCACGCCTTCGGCGGCGTCGGGTGTCCTCGCCATGCGGTAGATCGCGCGGCTGTCGATCCGGTGCGCCATCATCGGGTGCTCCGCGGCGGACAGCCGCCACATCATCGCCCGCGTCAGCGCAATCGACACCGCCGAGGTGTGCTCCGCAATCTCGCGCGCTAGCGCCCTCGCCTCGCCCATCAGCTTGTCCTCCGGATGGACCGAGCGCACCAGCCCCGCTGCGAGCGCTTCCTGCGCATCGAAGATCCGGCCGGTGTAGGTCCACTCGAGCGCCTGCTGGATGCCAACGAGCCGCGGCAGGAACCAGCTCGAGCACGCCTCCGGCACGATCCCGCGCCGTGCGAAGACGAACCCGTACCGTGCCGTCTCCGCCGCCAGGCGAATGTCCATCGCGAGTTGCATAGTCGCGCCGATGCCCACGGCGGCGCCGTTGCACGCAGCGATCAGTGGCTTGGTCGAATTGAACAGGCGCAGGGTCACTTGCCCGCCACCGTCGCGCACGAGCGGGTCCGACAGGTCCTCAACCGCTTCGTTGCTAGCGAACGGCTTCGCACCGTCCTCCGGCGTGAGATCGGCGCCGGCGCAGAACGCGCGGTCGCCGTGCCCAGTGAAGATCACCGCGCGTACCGCGTCATCGGCGTCGATCGCATCCATCGCCGCGATGATTTCCGCCATCATCGTGCGGGTGAAGGCATTCATCTTCTCCGGCCGATGGAGCGTGACCGTCGCAATGCCGTCGTCGATGTCCAGTTTGATCTGCGTGAACTCGGGCATTGCTTCCTCCCTGCACCTTGCGCGAACCAGGCGCAGGCTGGGCCTCCCCCGATCTCACGCGAGCTGAGGGAGGCCCCTGCCTGCGCAGGGGCTCATACCATCGTCACCGCGGCGCCATCCGGATCCCGCCGTCGAGCCGCACGTCCTCGCCGTTGAAGTAACCGGTCTCGATCATGCACAGCGCCAGTTTGGCGTATTCCTCGGGGTTGCCGAGCCGCTTGGGGAACGGAACCGAGGCGGCCAGCGCCTCCTTCACCTGCGGCGGTGCGGCGTTCATCAGCGGAGTATTGAAGATGCCCGGCAGGATCGTGTTCACCCGGATACCCTCACCCATGAGGTCGCGTGCGATCGGCAGCGTCATGCCGATCACGCCGCCCTTCGACGCGGAATACGCGGCCTGGCCGATCTGCCCGTCCTCACCTGCGACGCTGGCCGTGTTAACGATCGCACCGCGGTCGCCGTCCTCCGACAGCGGATCAAGCGTCATCATGCCCGCCGCCGACTTGGCGATGCAGCGGAAGGTGCCGACGAGGTTGATCTGGATCACCCAGTTGAACGCGTCGAGCGGGAAGTGACTGATCTCGCCCGTCTGCCTGTCGCGCTTGGCAGTCTTGATCGCGTTGCCGACGCCGGCGCAGTTGACCAGGATCCGCTCCTGCCCGTGCGCTTCGCGGGCCTTGGCGAAGGCCGCGTCGACCGAAGCCTCGTCGGTCACGTTGCATTCGCAGAACACGCCGCCGATCTCCGCGGCGACTTTCTTCCCCTTCTCCTCCTGCAGATCGAAGATCGCGACCTTGGCGCCCTTCGCCGCGAGCGCTCGCGCCGTCGCTTCGCCGAGGCCCGAGGCGCCGCCGGTGACGACCGCGGGAGTGTTGCTGCCGATTTCCATTCTTGTCTTCCTCTCTAGCGTGAGGCCCAGCCTAAGCTGGGACCTCGTTTCATCTGGCGGGAGGCCTAGTCTGCGCTGAGGCTCGCGCAGCTCTCAGAGCGCTTCCACGATCGTCACGTTGGCGACGCCGCCGCCCTCGCACATCGTCTGCAGACCATACTTCTTGCCGCGCGCCCTCAGCGCGTGGACGAGAGTCGCCATCAGCTTGGTGCCCGAGGCGCCCAGCGGATGGCCGAGCGCGATCGCGCCGCCGTTGGCGTTGAGCCGCTCCGGATCCGCACCCGTATGCTTGAGCCACGCGAGCGGCACTGAAGCGAAGGCTTCGTTCACTTCATAAAGATCGATGGCGTCGATTTTCATGCCCGCCCGCCGCAACGCGCGGTCAGTTGCGAACAGCGGTTCTTCCAGCATGATGACCGGGTCACCCGCCGTGACGGTGAGGTTCACGATCCGTGCGAGCGGGGTCAGGCCCTGTTCCTTCAGGACTTTCTCTGACACGATCAGCACCGCGCTGGAACCGTCGCAGATCTGGCTGGCCGTGGCCGCCGTGATCGTGCCGCCCTCGCTGAGCAGCTTGACGCCGGCGATGCTCTCCAGCGTCGCGTCGAAGCGGATCCCTTCGTCAACGGTGTGCATCTGCGGCCCGTCTGGGGTCTCGATCTCGACCGGCACGACCTCGGCCTCGAAAGCGCCCGCCCGGGTTGCAGCGATCGCCTTCTCGTGGCTTGCGAGAGCGAAGCGGTCGAGATCATCCTTCGTGAAGCCGTGCTTCTCGACGATCATCTCCGCGCCCATGAACTGCGACCACAGGACGCCGGGGTACTTCTCCTCCAGCCCCGGCGACTTGTAGGTGCCCAGCCCTTCCTTCATGTGGAACGTCAGGTTCGAGCCCATGGGCACGCGGCTCATGCTTTCCACACCGCTCGCGATGACCACGTCCTGCGTGCCGCTCATCACCGCCTGCGCGGCGAACTGGACCGCCTGTTGGCTTGATCCACACTGCCGGTCGATCGTGACCGCCGGCGTGGATTGCGGCAGCATCTTCGATGCCAGCACAGCGTTGCGCCCGACGTGCATCGACTGCTCGCCCGCCTGGGTCACGCAGCCCATGATCACATCGTCGACGCTCTTAGGATCGATCCCCGTGCGCTCCACCAGCGCATCGAGCGACTTCGCCGCCAGATCGACCGGATGAACCCCAGCCAACCGCCCGCCGCGGCGTCCCCCGGCCGTACGAACGGCGTCGACGATGTAAGCAGTGGTCATTCCGCTCTCCCGGTTTCGATTTGCCACTGGCGTATGGTTAGTTTCCGTTTGCGTCAAGCTAGCCGCTGCTATTGCCGGCGACCGTTCTTGCCAAGAAGACGATCGAAGGCGTAGAGATTGGCCCTGCCGAGCACGCTCCTCGAGGTCTATGAAAAAGCTCTTTGAGATCAGTCCCGATATCGACCGGCTCGCTTGCGCGGCTCGCTTCGCGGAGCGGAGCCGCGTGCAGATTCGCGATGTCCTTACACGCGAAACCGCGGAGGAGATCCGCAGGATTCTTACGCGCGGAACGCCTTGGGGGATGGCGGTGTGCGCTGGCGATGGCTCGACCACTCCACCGCGCAGCATCGGCCCGCGCGAGATCGCATCGCCGGGCGGAGCCGAGCAGGCGCGGCGCGCCGCGGCTGCGGCCCAGAAGGCTTCGGCCAGCGGCGAATACGCGTTCCGCTTCGCGCACTATCCGATGGTCGATGCGCTGCACCAGCGCTGGGACCCCGATGGCCCACACGAACTGCTACTGGAATATCTGAATGCGCCGGACTTTCTCGAACTCGCGCGGGAGGTGACGGGATTCGCTGATCTTCGGAAGGCCGACGCCCAAGCCACACTTTATGCGCCGAACCATTACCTCGGCAGGCATAACGACAGCCATGTCGCCGAGGGCTGGCGAGTGGCCTACGTGATGAATTTTGCCCCTGATGACTGGCACCCGGACTGGGGGGGATATCTTATGTTCCTTGATGGAGATGGAGACGTAGTCGAGGGTTTTCGCCCACGTTTCAACGCCCTGAACCTGTTCGCTGTGCCGCAATCGCATCTTGTCAGTTACGTGCCGCCCTTCGCACCGATGGGGCGACTGGCGATCACGGGCTGGCTGCGGGACCGGTGATCACAACAATCGAAGATTTCCGCGCGCGCGCGGAAATCGCCGCCAAGACCGGCGATGCGGCCCAAGCCGCCGCAGTCTTCGGCGAGGCGGTAGCCGCCTATCCCACTAACGCTGCGCTTTGGAACAGCGCGGCCAACGCTTCGCTGCGCGCGGGCGACTTCGCGGAAGCTGCCGACCGTTTCGCAAAAGCGCGGGAACTCGCACCAACATCGCTCGAGTTCGCCGTGAACCATGCGATCGCACTAGGGCGGCAAGGCAATCATGCTGCAGCTCTCACTGAACTTGAGAAGTTCGAAGACCTTGGCGCAAACGACGTCCGCTATTGCTCGGCGCGTGCCAACGCATCGCGTAACCGAGGCATATTGAGGGAAGCGGCGCGCTGGTACGATCGAGCGCTGAAACTCGATCCGGCCCATACGCGTTCCCGGCACGGCCGAGCGCGCGTGGCTCTCGAGCGTGCCGAACCGGATGCCATCGCGCGATTCGATCATGCTCTGGCGTGTAGCCCAGGTGATCCCGAACTTTGGCTTGGCAAAGCTCAGGCACTCGACGTCGCAGGGCAAACAGAGGAGGCCAGGGCGATTGCGCAATCACTGGTTGAGCAGGCGCCGCAGTGGCCGGAGGGACTGCGTTTTCTATCGCAGCTTCTGCTCGGAGAGGGTGAAACGGACTTCGCCGCGCCTTATCGCGCTGCGGCGAAACGGCTACCCTGGGACCCGGAGATACCATTGGCCCATTGCAGCGTTCTTGCAAGCCTCGATAGAAGTGCGGAAGCCGCAGACATCGCCGCAGACGCCCGACGGCAATTCCCCGAGGACGAGCGGTTCGCGCTACTTGAGGCCATCCATGCCGGTGAAGCGGGCCAGACCGAGCGAGCGGAAGCTCTCTGGGCGAGGATGCCTATAAAATCGACCCGACACGCGCTGCATGAAGCCCGTCATCGGCTGCGTCTGGAGCGACCAGACTTGGCCAAGCCGCTGATCGAGAGCGTTCTCGCGGAAAACCCTTCTAGCGTGACCGCCTGGGCGCTGCGCGGGCTGGTGTGGCGCTTGCTAGAGGAACCCCGCGCAGCATGGCTTCACGAACAGCCCGGCCTAGTCCAGTTTCTGCCTCTGAGAGGAAGTGACGAACTGCTCCCGGGCATCATCTCGCGATTACACGAAATTCACGATGGATCACCGTTGCCCCTCGGTCAATCGTTGCGCGGAGGGAGCCAGACGCGTGGGGGTCTGTTCGACCGGCACGAAGCAATCTGGCGCGAACTTCATTCGGCCGTCCTGGCTACGCTGGAGGATTATCGCGCCAACCTGCCAGCGGAGGATGCGACGCACCCCTTGTTGCGATACCGCAGCAGCATATGGCGAGTTGCCGGATCGTGGTCGGTGCGGCTGTCAAGTGGCGGAGATCATCACACCTCGCACATTCATCCGCAGGGAATGATTTCTTCAGCCCTCTATCTCGAACTGCCAAGCGACCTCGATACGTCAGCCGGTGGCGGCTGGCTGGAGATCGGGCGCCCGCCTGCTGACCTGCGGCTGGACCTGCCGCCGCTCCATTCGATCCGCCCGTGCGAAGGGCATCTCGCCTTGTTTCCGAGCACGCTATACCACGGGACAACGCCGTTTTCTGGCGGCCGCCGCATGACGGTCGCTTTCGATGTTCAATCGAATAGCGAAGGCTTGCCATGAACAGCGATGGGCGAGCCGCTTGGACAGCGTTCTGGGCTCAATCGGGAAGACGAAGAGGCGGCTGCTTGCCGGGCAGCTCACCGACGCTCGAGCGTGCGCAGTACGCCGCTTGGAAAGACCTGGCACGTTCGATAGTGCCAGATGGGCGCGTCCTGGACCTCGCGACGGGTGATGGTCGTGTGATGGCCTGGCTGCTGGACAGCCGCCCCGACCTCGAGATCACAGGGATCGATTTCGCGACCGAACTGCCACCGGCACCGAACGGAACCTCCGTTCGCAGCGGCGTTGCGATGGAAGACCTGCCATTTCGGGACGCAAACTTTCAAGCAGTCGTCAGCCAGTTCGGTTTCGAGTACGGCAACGTCCCCGCGGCAGCTCGCGAAGTTCGCCGCGTCCTCGCGTCCGACGGTGTGGTGGGGCTCATGACACACCGGCGGGATGGCCCGATCCTCGCTCATAACCTGGCGCGACAAGACGCAATCCGCTGGGCCATCGTCGACGAAGATCTTCCGGGGATCGCCAAGCGCAGCTTGTGCGCACGCCGTACGGGCGAGACCGCGGTTCCGCAAGCTATTTCGGAGGCGCCCGCACGAGGGCGATCGCTCTACGGCAACAATTCGGCGGCATGGGAAATTGCGGAGGCCATCCGCAGGTCTCTGGAGCTCAATGTCACAGGTCAGTCCCACCGAACAGCATCCGCAATCGAGGCGATCGCCAGGATGGCGAGAGACGAACTGCAAAGGATCTCGGCGCTCGAAACGGCCTGCGAAGCGGTCGCCGACGAAGCCATACTGACCTCCGCCTTGCAGACTGCCGGCCTTACGCAGGTGGACGTAACACCGATTTCCGATTTCGAAGGGAGAGAGCCCTTCGCCGACTTTCGGACAATCCGGATCGCCTGACCGCATTGCCGGGAGGATGCTGATCCTCAAGAGCGAACCGCACCTCTGCCTTCAGAGTCTAGTAGCGTCAAAACCGTCGAGCTGGTCGATACGCTGGAGACAAAAAGAAAGGGCGGCGCTCCGAAGAACGCCGCCCTTCCGTCAGACCATTATCCGTCAGATCAGAACTTCATGCCTACCGACACAAAGTAATCGCGACCGAGGACATCGTACACACCCGGATAGGTGTTCGCCTGTTCCTGGTTGTCGCCGATCAACTGCGGCTTCTTGTCGAGAAGATTGTTAACGCCCATCGCGAACGTGAACTGCTCCGTGACATCCCACGCAAACGACAGATCGAACACGTCGTACGAGTCAAGACGCTCGACCACGTAGTCCGCACTGTCATCGTCGTCCCGGACACCGCCCAGGTGACGCCAGCGCAGGCTGGTGGTCAGCGGGCCGTCGATCCACGACAGACGCGAACTCCACTTCCACTTGGGCTGCGGATTGCCGCAGACGGATTGGCCGAAACGACCCGCGCAGTCCGTGTTGGCATCCAGATCCTGCACGGCGAAGAACTTGTTGTCGATCGTGTAGGTGCCGAGGAAGAAGAAGTTCAGGTCGGACTCGCCTTCACCGGTCAGGCCGAACGACAGCGGAACGCTGTAGTCAACCTGGAAGTCGACGCCGCTCGTCTCGATCTTCGCGACGTTGGCGTTTCCGATCAGCGGGATGAACCCGCCGGTGCCGATCTCACCCGTTGCCGGATTACGACCGCCATCCGCAATCGCCTGACAGTAGATGCTGTTGATGTCCTGGATGACATTGTAGCACAGGTTCAGAGTGCCCTGCAGGCCACCGCCCAGCGTCGAGATGTAATTGTCGACGGTGATGTCGAAGTAATCGACCGCGATGTTCAGGCGCGGAATGAACGACGGACGGAAGACCACACCGGCGGTGTAGGTGTCCGAAGTTTCCTCTTCGAGGTCCGGGTTGCCGCCGAACAGCCCCTGGATCTGCGAATTGGCCTGAACGCCCGCGGTGAATACCGCCGTGGAAGGCACGCCGGTTGCCTCACAAAGGCTACGCAGCGCCGCCGTACGGCTGGCCGGGTCCCCACGATCCGAACACGGATCGGACGCGCCCGGGAAGCCATTTGCCTGTCCGCCGAACAGTTCGCCGACGTTCGGCGCACGAACCGCACGCTGGTACTGCCCACGGAACGTGATGTCCGGAACCGGGGCCCATTCGACGCCGCCGGCATAGGTCCACACGCCGCCGACCGCTTCGAGCGAATAGTCGGAGTAGCGGGCTGCTCCGTTAAGCTCGAGGCGGTGGAAGAACGGCTGGTTCGCCAGGATCGGTACGCGAAGTTCACCAAACAGCTCCTTCACGTTGTAGCTACCTTCGGTGGGATCGCCGGCATTGAAGCCGATTACGTCACCCGACGAAAGCGCGGTATCCGGAATGAACTCGGCGCCCACTTTGCGGTATTCGGCGCCCACGGCGAGACCGATATTGTCAGCGCCCCAGCCGAGGTTGCCCAGCGTACCTGCCAACGAGGCCGAGGCGACCTGCATCGTCGAGATTTCGCCGTTCTGCGCGAGGATCGAAATGCTCGCGACATCTTCGGGCGAAAGCGTACCGGCGCCGAACACGTTGATCGCGCCCGACTCCACCTGACTGCGGAATGCCGAAGACGAGATGTTGCCTTCCTGGATGTTGGCATTCCGGGTACGCGCGTAGCTGTAGTACGCTTCGTAAGTCCAGTCGCTGAAGGCCGGGCCGCGAACGCCCGCCAGCACGCGGAACGCGTTGCGCTCGTCGAGCGAGTTACGCGCTCCTGTTTCGAGCGTACGACGATTGATGCTCATCTGGACGATACCAGGATCCTGAGCATTCAGACCGCCGCCGACTGGGCCGAACAGCGGATCGAGACCGGCGGCAGCGCGTGCGGCGTTGATCGCAGTCTCGTTCGCATCGACCTGCTGCAGCGCCGCGAAGTCGGCGGGCGACAGATAACCCTGAACCGCGGCAAGATCGACGTTGTACGTGCCGGTGACCGGCGTTGCAGCCAGTTCGTTGGCAACACGGTTGTTGACGTAGGTTACTTCGGCGAACGCAGTGATCGCATCCGAAATCTCGAAATGCCCGTAACCGCCGATCAGGTAACGCTCCTGCGGAACCTGCAGATAGTTGGCAGGAGCATAGTTGTAGAGATCGCCGGGGAAATCAAAGACGTCGCTAACGCCGGGGGAGCCGAAGTTAGCACCGAAATCGGTCCCGAAGTTCCCCACACCGCGCGGTGCAGTCGGGGCGGTCAGCGGCCCGTCACCATCCGGATCCTCCCCAATGACGGCAGTCGGAGCGATTGCAACGCGGCCCTGCGGCGTTGTGGCGGAACCCCCAGGCGAAAGCGTGTCGCCGTCGTCACCAAGCGCGAAGCGCGAGAACCCTCGGGCACCCTGGAAGATCGGCTTGCGGTTATAATACTCGGCAAACGCGGTCACGTTGCCCCGACCATCATCGGTCGAAGCGCCGACGGCCACATACGCCTGGTAACGAGCGCCATCACCTTCGTCGGTAAGCGCATACTGACCGCCGGCCTCAACGCCGTTGAGATCCTGCTTGAGGCGGAAGTTCACGACCCCTGCAAGGGCGTCAGACCCGTAGACGGCCGAAGCGCCGCCCGTCACCACGTCCACGCTGTCCAGCAGGAACTGCGGAATGGTATTGAGGTCGACAACCTGAGAAGTGTCGTAGGAAACCCAGCGACGGCCATTTACCAGCACCATGGTACGGGCGGAGCCGATCCCGCGGAGGTTCAGCGTCGCAACGCCACCACCGGGATTGTTCGAGAAGGCCGTGGTACCGGGAACGACCTGAGGCAGGGTGTTGATCACCTGCTCGACGTTCACCGCACCGGAGAGCTTGAATTCTTCATCCTGGACTACAGCCAGCGGACTGGTCGACGTCAGGTCGCGGCGCTGGATGCGCGAACCGGTTACGACGATGGTCTCGCCTCCCGTGCCGGCTTCCGGGTCGATCTGGGACCCTACCGCATTTTCCTGAACTTCGTCATCGGACTGCGCGTAGGCGGGCGACACGATCATGGCACTTGCCATAACGGTCCCCACCAGCAGCGTAGCTTTGCTGAAACGGTTGGACATTTCCATCCCCTCTTTTGGTGCGCCCCCTTGGCGCAGTGTACAAATATTCGGTACATTTCCGGGCTAGAGGCCCGATGAGGGCGCTGTAATCGAACCTTTGTCGTCGCGGCAACGTAGCTCAGGGCCAAAGCTACGCTATCTCGCCAACTGTGACATCCTGGCTACAGTTGGCGACAGCCCGAGAATGTGCGACGAACGGGCCGATTTTTGGGAGGCTGTTCACGTGGGTATGCGAACGTTCGGCTATGTCGGAGCCGCCAGTCTGACCGCGACTCTATGGCTATCGACCTCCGCGCAGGCGCAGGAGGCGAAACAGCCGGGCTACGTGGAATCGCTCAAAGAGTGCCAGCAGATCGCGGCCGAGGCCACTCGGCTGACCTGCCTGGATGCGGCGGCGAACGCGATCATCGCAGCCCATCAGAAGGGCGATCTCCGGATCCTGAGCGCGGAGGATGTCCAGCACACGCGAAAGCGTCTGTTTGGATTCGCCCTACCGGACCTGAATCTGTTTGGTGACGATAGCGACGAAGATGGCCAGGACGAGCAGCTCGACATGCTTGAATCGACGATCACCGCCGTTCGCTACCTTTCGCGGGACTCGCTGCTCTTCAGGATAGAAGACGGTAACGCCCTGTGGCAGATAACGAACGCTCCCTCTCGGCTTAGCAGAGTGGAAGTCGGCGACAGCGTCGTGTTCAAGCGCGCCGCGCTAGGGAGCTACTTCATCCGCATCGACGGCAAGACCGGCGTCAAAGGCAAACGAGTGGAGTGATGCTTCGGCGTAGCACCTGAGGGCAATGGGCGGCGGTGGTCACCGGCGAGGCCCGCCGACATCGCTCCCCGCGGGACAGAAATGTTGCAGAAGGCTCTCTAGCCAAAGAACCGCGGCCCTCGGCTCCCGCTCCGTCCCCATGTGTTGCAGTTTCGCGACAGTCTAACCCGAAGAGCGCCCGCGCAATTGATTTCATTTGCGACCAACTTCGCCGTATCGCATCGTGAGGCGTGATAAGTGCCGCGCGAGGCTGCGCGCTGTGTTTGTTAACCATGTTTTTCCGCCGGAATTCAAGCCGGCGTCCTAGGGGGACTGGAAACCATGAACTATTCTCAACCAGCATCTGGTAGAACACGCCTTCTTGCGGGCACGGGGGCCGTTGCCCTATCGCTGGCGTTCGCCATGAGTCCTGCTTTTGCGCAGGAGCAAGCGCCGGTCGCGGGCGACGCCGATTGTATCGACGCCGACGGGAACGGCGTTTGCGATTCCGAAGAGGAAGCAATTGAAAGCGCCGCAATCATCGTGACCGGCACACGCATCGCGCGTCCGACGCTGAGTTCTCCCAACCCAATTACTACGGTTACTCCCGAGGAACTGACGAATACCGGCGATGTTTCGCTTGGCGATGCCCTTAACGATCTGCCCTCGCTTCGCTCCACCTTCAGCCAGGGCAACTCCACGCGTTTTATCGGGACGGCAGGCCTCAACCTGCTTGACCTCCGTGGTCTCGGCACCAGCCGCACGCTTGTCCTCGTCAATGGCAAGCGCCATATTACCGCGTCGCCTGGCGACTACCTGGTCGATATCAATACCATTCCGACCGATCTACTGGAGCGTGTCGATGTCGTGACGGGCGGCAACTCCGCCGTTTACGGCTCTGACGCCGTTGCGGGCGTCGTCAATTTTGTCCTCAAGCGCAACTTTGAAGGCCTCTCGATCAGAGGCCAGGCTGGCATTTCGGAAGAGGGCGATCGTGCTACCCGCTTCATCTCCGGCGTCTACGGCAAGAACTTCGCCGATGGCCGCGGCAACATTGCGATTGCCGCCGAATGGGCGAAGACCGATCCGCTCTATTTCAATGAGCGCGACGATCTGACCGGAGCCTACAGCGGCCGTTGCCAGTTCAATAACGTGGAAGGCGGCCCGCTCTACAACGGGTACGACAACGAGCCGCTGTGCGGCGTGCGCAACCGGGCGGTTTCCGACGGCGGCACGATTGGCGGTCTGGGTGATGGCGATGCGCTGATCTTTGCACCCAACGGCAACCTGGTCATCGATGATGGCGAATTCATCGGTCCGTTCACCGGCAATGTCATAGGCGGCAATGGTTCCACCCTGCGCAACACCGGCCAGCTTGCTGCGGGCCTGGAGCGCTATACGGTCAATCTGCTCGCGCATTTTGACGTCAGCGACGCGTTTCGTCCTTTCGTCGAAGCCAAGTACGTCCACATCGACGCCATCCAGGAAGGTCAGCCGAGCTTCTTCGTGGGTTCCGGCATGGCTTGCGACAATGGGTTCCTGAACGCGCAGGCGCTCGGTACGCTGCAGAGCTTCGGCCTCTGCACCGACCCTGCGACCGACGCATTTCCGCTGTCGCGTTTCAACGTCGATTTCGGCGGTCGTGGCGAACTCCACGATCGCGACACCTATCGCATCGTCGGTGGTGTGGAAGGGACGTTCAACGATGACTGGAACTACGAAGTTTCGCTGAACTACGGGCGCCTCGATACGGAGATGCGTTCGCTCAACAATCTTCTGCTGTTCGACATCGACGGCAACCCGACCGGCTTCAACCTTGCGATCGACGCCGTCGACGATGGTTCTGGAAACATCGTCTGCCGTGTCAACAGCGATGCGGATCCCAGCAACGATGACCCGAGCTGTGTGCCGATCAACGTGTTCGGCTACGGTGCGCCGAGCCAGGCCGCGCTGGACTACGTCAACACGACGGCATTCCGTAAAGAGCGGGCAGAGCAGTTCGTTGCTCTCGCATCGGTCAGCGGCGATATGTCGCAGTTGTTCGAACTGCCCGGCGGCCCGGTCGCCTTCGCTCTTGGTGGCGAGTACCGCGAAGAGAGGGCCCGCAGCGCGTTTGACGAACTGACCGCTAGCGGAGGCACCTTCCTCAACGCGATTCAGCCGTTCGTTCCCCCGAAGCTCTCCGTCAAGGAAGCCTTTGGAGAAGTCAGCATCCCGCTGCTCGCCGACATGCCACTGGCGGAGGAGTTGACAATCAGCGGCGCTGCCCGCGTGTCCGACTACAACACCGCTACCGGCACTGTGTGGGCTTATAACATTCAGGGTATGTACGCCCCGATCCCGGACATTCGTTTCCGTGCGGCATATGCGACCTCGGTTCGCGCGCCGACCCAGACCGACCTCTACTCGCCGGCATCGCAGAACTTCAATCAGCTCACCGATCCTTGCGATTCCCAGTTCATTGGCGACAACCCCAATCGTGCGGCCAACTGTGCTGCAGCCGGGGTTCCCACGACGGCCAATGCTGAGCTCGTTGATATTTGTAGGGGCACGTCGTTCCCGCTGGCATTGGGTGATCCATTTCTGAACTGTACCGCACGTACCTCGTCGACATCATTCGTTCAGGCTGGCAACCCGGACCTCATCGAAGAAAAGGGTAAGTCACTGACATTTGGTGTGGTGGTCGAGCCGCGGTTTATCCCCGGACTGAACTTCACCGTCGACTACTACAACATCGAGATCGAGGATCAGATTGCGGTTCTCGGCGCGCAGTCAATCATCAACAACTGCTACAATGCGCCCGAGGGGCTTAGCAGTCCGTATTGCGCAACCATTCAACGCGACCCGGTTACCGGCTTGTTCGATCCGGAGCAGGCATTGGTTGCGAGCGGCTTTAACTTCGCTTCGCGCAAGACCGAGGGCATCGACTTCGATCTCGCTTATCGGCGGACGTTCGACAACGGCCACCGGCTGAGCTTCCGGGCAATCGCGACCCACCTGCTCACGCTGGACTTCTTCGAAGACCCGACGAGCCCCATCAATCCCAATCGGGTGAAAGGCGAACTTGGCGATCCGGATTGGGCCGCCTCGGCAAACTTGAACTACGACTTTGGCGAGTTCGATATCACCTGGTCGGCGCGGTTCCTCGATTCGATGTACAAGAGCGCGTACGAGAATTCGAACCGTCACAAGGGCATCTGCCCGTCATCCGGTTCCACGGGTTCGTCCGGCGGCACTTGTACTCCAGGTGAACTCACGACGCTCGACCCGCTCAATCCCGACCAGTACGAAGAGCACAAGTTCGGCGCGAAGACCTATCACAACCTGCGTCTGAACTACGAGCTGCCGGGAAGCGACTTCAATTTCTATGTTGGCGTCGACAACCTGTTCGACACCAAGCCGCCTTTCGGGCAGCTGGGAACTGCTGGAGGCGATCCGTACGACACGTTTGGCCGCTACTACTACGCGGGCTTCAAGCTTGATCTGTAACGGTGTGTCTCGTGGGCTCCGGCCCACTTGCTGGACGATGCAAATAAAGAGGGCCCCGGGAAACCGGGGCCCTTTTTTGTATCCAGTAGAGAGACGGGGGGGATGAAACACCCGACCGCGAGTCACCCCACCACCATCTCCAACTCCCCATCCCCCTCGTCCACCTTCACCGTGCTGCCGTCCGGCACTTCGCCGGCGAGCAGCTTCTCCGCCAGCGGATCCTGCAGGTAGCGCTGGACCGCGCGCTTTAGGGGCCTTGCGCCGTAAACCGGATCGTAGCCCACGCGGCCGAGCCAGCGGCGGGCGGCGTCGGTCAGGTCTAGTTCGATCTTGCGGTCCTTCAGCAGCTTCTGCACCCGCGACACCTGGATATCGACGATCGGCGCCATGTGTTCGGCCGCGAGGCGGTGGAACAGGATGATCTCGTCGAGCCGGTTGAGGAACTCGGGGCGGAAGTGCCCGCGCACGACGTCCATCACCTGCGGCTCGACGCTTTCGACACCCTGCCCGTCCTCGATCTGGGTGAGGAACTGGCTGCCGAGGTTGCTGGTAAGGATGATCAGCGTGTTCGAAAAGTCGACGACCCTGCCCTGCCCATCGGTCAAGCGCCCGTCATCGAGCACCTGGAGGAGCACGTTGAACACGTCGCTATGCGCCTTCTCTACTTCGTCGAACAGCACGACCTGATAAGGCCGGCGGCGAACCGCCTCCGTGAGCACGCCGCCTTCTTCGTAGCCGACATAGCCCGGAGGTGCGCCGATCAGCCGGGCCACCGCGTGCTTCTCCATGAATTCGCTCATGTCGATGCGAACCATGGCGTTGTCGTCGTCGAACAGGAAGCCGGCGAGCGCCTTGGTCAGCTCGGTCTTGCCAACGCCGGTCGGCCCGAGGAACAGGAAGCTGCCCAGCGGCCGGTTGGGGTCCTGCAAGCCGGCCCGCGCGCGGCGCACGGCCTTGGAAACCGCCTGCACCGCCTGCGACTGCCCGATCACCCGCTTGCCGAGGATCGATTCCATCTGGAGCAGCTTCTCGCGCTCGCCTTCCATCATCTTGTCGATCGGCACGCCGGTCCAGCGGCTGACGATCGAGGCGATATCCTCCTCGGTCACTTCCTCGCGCAGCAGGGCGTTTTCGGCCTGCCCCTGGGCTTCGGCGAGCTGCTTCTCAAGCTCGGGAATGCGCCCGTAGGAGAGCTCGCCGGCCTTCGCGAGATCGCCCGCGCGCTGCGCCTGGTCGAGCTCGATCCGCGCCTGGTCGAGCTCTTCCTTGAGCCGGCTCTCGGCGTGGATCTTGTCGCGCTCGTTCTGCCAGCGCGTGGTCAGCTCGCTCGACTGCTGTTCGAGGTTGGCCAGCTCTCCGCGCAGCGCCTCCAGCCGGTCCTTCGATGCCTGGTCGTTCTCCTTGCCGAGCGCCTGCTCCTCGATCTTGAGCTGGATGATCCGCCGGTCGAGGGACTCGATTTCCTCGGGCTTGGACTCGACCTCCATGCGGATGCGGCTCGCGGCCTCGTCCATCAGGTCGATCGCCTTGTCGGGCAGGAAGCGGTTCTGGATGTAGCGGTTGGAAAGCTGCGCCGCGGCCACGATCGCGCCGTCGGTGATGCGCACGCCGTGGTGCAGCTCGTACTTGTCCTTGATCCCGCGCAGGATCGAGATCGTGTCCTCCACCGTCGGCTCGGCGATATAGACCGGCTGGAAACGCCGCTGCAGCGCCGGATCCTTCTCGACGTACTTCTGATACTCGTCGAGCGTAGTCGCACCGATGCAATGCAGTTCGCCGCGGCTTAGCGCGGGCTTGAGCAGGTTGGAGGCGTCCATCGAACCTTCGGAAGCGCCCGCCCCGATCAGCGTGTGCATCTCGTCGATGAACAGGATGATCTGCCCACCCGCACCCTTTACTTCGTCGAGCACGGCCTTGAGCCGCTCCTCGAACTCGCCGCGATACTTCGCGCCGGCAATGAGCGCGCCCATGTCGAGCGCCATCAGCGTGCGGCCCTTGAGGCTGTCGGGCACGTCGCCATTAGCGATGCGTAGCGCGAGCCCCTCGGCAATGGCGGTCTTGCCGGTGCCTGGCTCGCCTATCAGCGCAGGGTTGTTCTTGGTCCGGCGGGCGAGGATCTGCACGGTCCGGCGGATCTCTTCGTCGCGGCCGATAACCGGGTCCAGTTTCCCGTCGCGCGCCGCCTGGGTGAGATCGCGCGCATAGCGCTTCATTGCATCGTAGGCTTGCTCGGCCCCGGCAGTATCGGCGGTGCGGCCCTTGCGCAGTTCGTTGATCGCGGTGTTGAGCTTCTGCGCGTCGATGCCCGCTTCCTTCAGCGCCTGCCCGGCGGCCGTGGTCGGCGCGAGCGCCAGGGCAACCAGCAGCCGCTCGACGGTGACGAAGCTGTCGCCCGCCTTGCTTGCGATCTGCTCGGCCTGGTCGAGCACCCGCACGGCATCGTTGTCGAGCCCGGGCGTCTGCTGCGCGCCGCCGCCCGAAACCGCAGGAATCTTCGCAAGCTCGGCATCGACCCGGTCCACCGCGCGACCGATGTCGCCGCCGGAGCGCTGGATCAGGCCCGCCGCCATGCCTTCGCTATCCTCGAGCAGCGCTTTCAGGAGGTGCAGTGGCGTGATCCGTTGATGGCTCATGCGGATGGCGACGGTCTGCGCGCTCTGCAGGAAACCCTTCGCCCGGTCGGTGAACTTTTCGAGATTCATCGGTGATCCCTCATGCTGGTTACCGGCTCGATATGATGTTGCTAATCTGCAACACAAGAACACGCCGTAGGGAAATTTCCCGGTGTGTTAGGGGGATATAGGACCTTCTCCCCCTCGCGCGAAGGAGAAGGTGAAAATTTCTACGGCCAGCGGACAGCCGATCGATGTGCAACGATATGCACGCTTCAACCTGCAACAAGGGCAGAAGATAACATTAGATAACCAATATGGTTATTATTGGCAAGTGAAATGTGCGCTTCCGGATTCAGGAGTCACTCGGCGCCCCCGCCTCGATGCCCGGAACCAACACCGTCCGTCCCCCGCCGAAGTCCTGCCGCACGACGATCAGACCGAGCCGTTCCATATGCTCGAGCAGGCGGCGGATGCGGCCGGGTGAGTTCGAGCCGTAGACCCGCGCCAGTTCCTCGTCGTCGGGCGCCGACAGGCCTTCCGCCGCGGCCGCGGCAACCGCGAGGTAGGGGGCCAGCACGTCGTCGGGCACGGCCTCGCCAAGCTGCAGGATGCGCGCCCGCGCCGGCTCGTCCAGCCGCTCCAGCCGCGCGCTGGCGATGGCGAAACGGCGGCGGAAGGCGACCATGTCCGGAAGCGGGCCGACGAGCCGCTGCTGGCGGCAGCGGACGAGGAACCCCTGATAGAGCGCGGAAGCGGACTGGAAGGCGCTGCCCTCGTCGCGCGCCATCTCGGCGATTACCGCCTGGATCTGTTCGCCGGCACCGCCAGCGGTATCCGGTGCCTCGGCGACCGGCACACGGTCGGCCTCCTGCCGCGCGATGCTGGCTTCGAGCTGCTCTGGCTTCGGCGCGGGCGGAGGGGGCGGTGGTGGCGCGGCCTTGGCCGCTTCGCCCGCGAGCTCGTCCAGCAACAGCGCTTCCATCTCGTCAGGCGCGGCGCTGGGCAAGGGCATGAGCCCGTCCTTGCGCGCGACACCGCCCGACTTCACCGGGCCGATCTTCACCGCCACCGGCCGCCGCGTGATCGCCGGGCCGAGGGCGAGGAAATGCCCGCGCTCCAGCTCGCGGATACGCTCGGCCTGGCGGCGCTCCATCCCGAGCAGGTCCGCGGCGCGCACCATGTCGATGTCGAGGAAAGTCCGCCCCATCAGGAAGTTGGAGGCTTCCGCGGCCACGTTCTTGGCCAGCTTGGCCAAGCGCTGTGTCGCAACGATCCCCGCGAGCCCGCGCTTCCGCCCGCGGCACATGAGGTTGGTCATGGCCGAGAGCGTCATCCGCCGCGTGTCCTCCGCGATCTCCCCGGCGACGGCGGGGGCGAACATCTGCGCCTCGTCGACCACCACCAGCGCCGGATACCAGTGCTCGCGCGGGGCGTCGAACAGGGCGGTGATGAACTGTGCTGCGCAGCGGATCTGCTGCTCGACTTCCAGCCCTTCGAGCGCGAGCACGACCGAGGCGCGATGCGCGCGGATTCGGCGGGCGAGCGTTTCGATCTCGGCCGGCGAGTAGGCCGCACCGTCGATGACGACGTGGCCGAACAGCTCGGCGAGCGTGACGAAATCGCCCTCCGGGTCGATCACGACCTGCTGCACCATTTGCGCGCTTTCCTCGAGCAGGCGGCGCAGCAGGTGCGACTTGCCGCTGCCCGAGTTGCCCTGCACGAGCAGGCGCGTCGCGAGCAGTTCCTCGATGTCGAAGGTGACGGGCGCGCCGCCCGCGTCATGGCCGATGGTGATCTGCGGTTTCACGGCCCATGCGCCTAGCGATCCGACCCCGCTTACCGGAAGGGGCGACGATCACTTATCCCGAGCGAATCGCGTGCCTCTGCGGTGCGCGTGGCTTCCGGCCATGCCGTTCGCCGAAAAATCGTGTCGAATCGCTCTTCCCTGCCTAGTGTGCGCCCCCAGGAACGAATCAGTCTCCGGGGGAAATCATGCGTTTGAAACTCGCTGCGGTCAGCCTTGCCGCGCTGTCGCTTGCCATCTCGATCGGGGCCCAGGCCCAGAATGCCGCAGATCCTGCTGCCCAGGCGGCGGCCGCCGCAACGGGCGAGCCAGCACCCGTGTCCGAACTGATCGAAAGCGTCTCGATTCCCTACGAGCAGTTCCAGCTCGACAACGGGCTGACCGTGCTGGTGCACGAGGACCGCAAGGCGCCGGTGGTCGGCGTTTCGGTGTGGTACGAGATCGGCTCGAAGCACGAGCCGAAGGGCAAGACCGGCTTCGCCCACCTGTTCGAGCACCTGATGTTCAACGGCAGCGAGAACTCGCCGGGCGACTTCTTCGAGCCGCTCCAGCAGGTCGGCGCAACCGACTTCAACGGCACGACCTGGTTCGACCGCACGAACTACTTCGAGACCGTGCCAACCGGGGCGCTCGATCTCGCGCTGATGCTCGAAAGCGACCGCATGGGTCATCTGCTCGGCGCGGTGACGCAGGAGAAGCTCGATAATCAGATCGGCGTCGTCCAGAACGAGAAGCGCCAGGGCGACAACCAGCCCTACGGTCTCGTCGAGTACGAACAGCTCGAAAACCTCTATCCCTCGGGCCACCCTTATCACCATTCCACGATCGGCTCGATGGCCGATCTTTCGGGCGCCACGATGGAGGACGTGCAGAAGTGGTTCCGCGACCACTACGGCCCGAACAACGCCGTGCTCGTCCTCGCGGGCGACATCGACACCGCGACCGCGCGCGAGAAGGTGACCAAGTGGTTCGGCGCGATTCCCGCCGGGCCTGAGATCGAGCCGGTTGCCGCGCCTGTGCCGACACTGCCTGAGCCGCTGTCGAAGACGATTTACGACCGCATCGCCAGCCCGCGCCTCTATCGCATGTGGGCAGTGCCCGGGCTCGACAACCCCGAATACCTGCCGCTTTCGATGGGCGCGACCGTCCTCGGTGGCCTCGCCAGCTCGCGGCTCGACAACGCGCTCGTGCGCGAGCAGCAGCTTGCGGTGCGCGTCGTCGCGAGCGCACAGATCTTCGCCCAGGCCGGCCAGTTCGTCGTCTATGCAGATGCCAAGCCCGGCGTGAGCCAGGAACAGCTCGCCGCCGCGCTCGACGCCGAGATCGCCGAGTTCATCGCCGAAGGTCCGACCGCAGACGAATTGCAGCGCGCGGTTACGACATATGCCGCGGGGCAGATCCGAGGCCTGGAGCAGGTGGGCGGCTTCTCCGGCAAGGCGCCTACACTTGCCGAAGGACTGCTCTACTCGGGCAATCCGGCCGAGTACAAGGAAGTGCTCGAAACCGCTGCCGCGATGACACCCGAGCGCGTTCGCGACGTCACCGCCAAATGGCTCTCGCGCCCGGTCTTCGAGCTCACGGTCGAACCCGGCGAGCGCAAGGAAGGCGGCGAGAACCGCGGCGGGTACTTCACCGGCGCGGGCGACAGCGGCCTGGCCGGCCCGGCGTTCTATTCCAGCCCGCTTTCGATGCAGGCCGGCACCGCCGCGGCGGAAGTCGACCGCTCGACCCTGCCCGAAGTAGGCGAATTGAAGCCGCTCGACTTCCCCGACATCCAGCGCGCGACGCTCTCTAACGGGATGGAAGTATACTTCGCGCAGCGCGACGCCGTGCCGGCGGTCAGTGTGCGGGTGAACTTCGACGCCGGCTACGCCGCCGATCCCAAGGACAAGCTCGGCGTCCAGTCGCTGATGCTGAGCATGATGGACGAAGGCACTACCAACCTCGATTCCAACGCGCTGGCGATCGCCAAGGAACGGCTCGGCGCGAACCTCTACACATATGCCGACATGGACACGACCGCGGTCGGTCTCGACGCCATGGCGCCGAACCTCGCGCCGTCGCTCGAGCTGATGGCGGACTACATCCGCAACCCGGCATTCGATCCCGAGGAGCTCGAGCGCGTCCGTGCGCAGCAGCTCACGCGCATCCAGAACGAGCTCAACAGCCCTGGTGCGATCGCGCAGCGCGCTCTTGCCCCGGTCCTGTTCGGCGATGCCCATCCCTACGGCATTCCGCCGTCGGGCACCGGCAACCCGGACGTCGTCGCATCGCTGACCGCGCAGGAACTGCGCACCTTCCACGACACCTGGTTGCGCCCTGATCTGGCGCGCATCTTCGTGGTCGGCGACACGACACTGGCGGAGGCTACCCGCCTGCTCGAGGCCGCTTTCGGCAACTGGCAAGCACCCGCCACGCCCGCGCCGGAAAAGAACTTCGAAGTCGCCGTTCCTGCGCAGGAATCGCGCATCATCCTGATCGACCGGCCGAATTCGCCGCAGTCGGTGATCCTCGCCGGGCACGTGCTGGAGCAGAAGGGGACAGACGATCTTCTCGTGCTCGGCGCTGCCAACGAGGTCTTCGGCGGCAGCTTCCTCAGCCGCATCAACATGAACCTGCGCGAGACCAAGGGCTGGTCCTACGGCGTGCGCAGCATGGTCCAGCAGCCGCTCGATCGCTCCAGCTTCATGATCTACGCCCCGGTCCAGGCGGACCGCACCGGCGACTCGATCGTCGAGCTGCGCAAGGAACTCGCCGCCTACACCGACGACGGCAAGGGCGTGACCGAGCAGGAGCTGACCCGCCTCATCAACGGCAACGTGCGCGAGCTTCCGGGTCAGTTCGAAACCTCGGGCGACGTGCTCGGGGGCATCGTCAATATCGTCACCTACGGCCGGCCGGACGACTACTATGAGACGCTGAGCGAGCGCTATTCGGCTCTCACCGCGCCGGAAATCGACACCACGGCAGTCGAAACGCTCGAAGGCAACGATCTCGTCTTCGTGGTGGTCGGCGATGCCGACGTGGTCCGGCCGCAGCTCGAAACGATCGGTTTGCCCATCGAAGTGCGGGAGGCGGAAACCTCAACCGGCGAATGAGCTTGTTGACATCAGTGTAAGCAATCGCGATTGCTGATGCGCGTTTCAAACGAGGAGATGACTATGTCTGTTGGCGGCACTTACGACTGCGTGACCAAGACCCCGATGGGTGAGCAGAAGAGCACCTTCACCGTGGTCCCGAGCGAGGACGGCACGACCTTCACCGGCAGCAATGCCGGCACGCTCGGCTCGATGGAGGTGAAGGACGGCAAGATCGACGGCAACACGCTGACCTGGAAGATGGACATGACCGTCCCGATGCCGATGACACTGGACGGCACGGCCACGGTCGACGGCGACCAGCTCACCGGCTCGGTCAACGCCGGCGCTTTCGGTGCCATGCCGATGACAGGCCAGCGCCAGGGCTGACACTCGCCCTTCGCGAAGAGAACGAGGGCCGCCGGAGCGATCTGGCGGCCCTTTTCTTTTCGCACCCGGTCCGGCAAAACTCGGTCTTCCCGGAGGGCATCATGGCCAAGCACCGCATATATTCGATGAGCGTGGCGGGCGTGTATCCCCACTACATCGCCAAGGCGGAGAAGAAGGGGCGCACGAAAGCCGAAGTCGACGAGATCATCCGCTGGCTGACCGGACACAGTCAAACGTCGTTGGAAGACGAGCTGGCGAAGAAGACCAGCTTCGAGGATTTCTTCGCGCAGGCTCCCGAAATGAACCCCGCGCGCTCGCTGATTACCGGGACGGTTTGCGGTGTGCGGGTGGAGGAGATCGAGGAGCCGCTGATGCGCGAGATCCGCTATCTCGATAAACTGATCGACGAGCTCGCGAAGGGCCGTCCGATGGAGAAGATATTGCGCGCCTGAGCCGCCAAGCGTCCACCGCCGACGCTAGCGATTGTTTGGCGAGGGTTCCCACAACTCGATCGGGTTTCCTTCGGGATCGTGGATGCGGCAGAAGCGGCCGACTTCGGAATCCCACTCCGCGCGCGTCTCGACGGCGATTCCGGCGGCTCTAAGATCCGCCATGGCAGCGTCCAGACCGTCGACGCGGAAGTTGATCAGCCACTGCTGTTCGGAACGCCCGAAGTACTGGGTGTCCGCGGCGAACGGGGCGAACACCGTCGGCCCCGCCTGCTGGCGCCAGACGGTCTTCGCGATGTCGTCGATCCCCAGGTGCGTCTCGTACCAGGCGGCGAGAGCGGCCGGGTCACGTGCCCGGAAGAAGAAACCTCCTACGCCCGTAACCCTGGTCATCACGCTCTCCCCTTGTGTGGCCGGTGGAAGCTAGCCCAGCTTGGCCTTCAGCAGTTCGTTCACGACCGCCGGGTTAGCCTTGCCCTGCATGGCTTTCATCGTCTGGCCGACGAAGAAGCCAAACAGCTTGTCCTTCCCGCCGCGGTATTCCTCGACCTTGTCGGCATTGGCGGCGAGGACCTTGTCGATCTCGGCCTCGATCGCGCCAGTGTCGCTCTGCTGCTTGAGACCTTCGGTCTCGGCGATCTCGGCCGGCTCGCGGCCGGTCTTGAGGGCGATCTCGAAGATCTCCTTCGCCTGCCCGCCGGAGATCTCGCCCCTGGCCTGCATGTCGAGGATCGCTGCCTGTGCTTCTGCCGTCGCGTACGCCGGATTCGCCTCGTCGCCGAGCGCGTTCATCACACCCGGCGCGACCGAGAGCGACCAGTTGGCGACCTGCGTAGCGACATCCTTCTCGGGCTTGCCGATGCCCTTCGCCGTCGCCGCGAGCAGCGTCTCGAAGCGCGCGAAAGTCTCGACTTCAGCCGTCAGTTCGCGCGCATTATAGTCGGTCAGGCCCAGCTCGTCGGTGTAGCGCCGCCGCTTGGCATCTGGCAGTTCCGGCAGCGAAGCGCGGCATTCCTCGAGGAACGTGTCGTCGAGTTCGAGCGGCAGCAGGTCGGGATCGGGGAAGTAGCGATAGTCGTGCGCGTCTTCCTTGCTCCGCATTGAGCGGGTGGTGCCGGTGTTCGGGTCGAACAGACGGGTTTCCTGCACCACGGTGCCGCCATCCTCGATCAGGTCGACCTGGCGGCGCGCCTCGTATTCGATCGTCTGCATGACGAAGCGCACCGAGTTGACGTTCTTCGTCTCGGTCCGAATGCCGAGCTCCTCGCCCGCACGGCGGACCGACACGTTCACGTCGGCGCGCATCGAGCCTTCCTCCATATTGCCGTCGCACGAGCCGACGTAGCGCAGGATCGTGCGCAGCTTGCGCACATAGGCGCCCGCTTCGGCCGGCGAGCGCATGTCGGGCCGCGAGACGATCTCCATCAGCGCGACGCCGCAGCGGTTGAGGTCGACGTAGCTCATCGTCGGGTGCTGATCGTGCATCAGCTTGCCCGCGTCCTGCTCGACATGGATGCGCTCGACGCCGATGACCTTGTCCTGCGGGATGCCAGCCTTCTCGTCCGCCTCGATGGTCAGCGAGCCCTCGCCCACCAGCGGGTGGTAGAGCTGACTGATCTGATAACCCTGCGGCAGATCGGCGTAGAAGTAGTTCTTGCGATCGAACCGGCTCCACCGGTTGATCACGGCCTCGATCGCCATGCCCGTGCGCACCGCCTGCCGGATGCACTCGCGGTTCGGCACCGGGAGCATGCCCGGCATCGCCGCGTCGATCAGGCTCACCTGCGTGTTCGGCTCCGCCCCGAACTCGGTGGAGGCGCCCGAGAACAGCTTGGCGTTCGAGGTGACCTGCGCATGGACCTCGAGGCCGATCACGACCTCCCACTCGCCCGTCGCGCCCTGGATGCGGTAAGTGCTCATGCCAATGTCGATCCCAGCTTTGAAAGGTCCAGGGGCTTTCCATCCGACTTTTTCGATGCCCCAACCTCGAATGAAATGCGACTCAGCTCCTCATCGGCCGAGGCTCTCTTTCCTTCCGCATTAAACACTTGAATTTTGAAACCACCGCCAGCTTCGGAAGACTTGGTGGCTTTGACAGCAACTTCGAAAACAACCTTTTGCGGAATACTGAAATTATGTGTTCTTGAGGATGCCCCTTCTACTCCGACTGCAATTGCGTTCAGAGTCGATGCAACGAATGCCGCCAACTCTTCGTTGTTGATGCGATCGTCGCTCACCACCACTTCTCCGGCTTCGCATCGAAGCCCGCACGCTGCTGAATCGCGAGGCCGGCGTTCAGCACGCCCTGCTCGTCGAAGGCCTTGCCGATGAGCTGGAGGCCGAGCGGCAGGCCGTCGCCGTTGAGCATGGCCGGCACGCTCATCGCGGGCAGCCCGGCGAGGCTGGCGGGAACGGCGAAGACGTCGTTCAGGTACATCGCCAGCGGATCGTCCATCTTGTCGCCCAGCGCGAAGGCCGCGGTCGGCGTCGTCGGCGCGAGGATCACGTCGCACTGCGCCCAGGCCTTCTCGAAATCGCGCGCGATCAATGTGCGGACCCGCTGCGCCTGGTTGTAGTAGGCATCGTAGAACCCCGCAGAGAGCACGTAGGTGCCGATGAGGATGCGGCGCTTGACCTCGTCGCCGAAGCCCGCGGCGCGCGTGGCTGCGTACATGTCCTGCAGCCCGGCACCGTCCGGCAACGCGCGCAGGCCGTAACGGACCCCATCGTAGCGCGCGAGGTTACTGGAGGCTTCGGCGGGTGCGATGATGTAGTAGGCCGGCAGCGCATATTTCGTGTGCGGCAGACTGATGTCGACCACCTCGGCGCCCGCGTCACGCAGCCATTCCTTGCCGCGCTCCCAGCTTTCCAGGATCTCGGGGTCGGTGCCCTCCATCCGGTATTCCTTCGGGATGCCGACTTTCTTGCCGCGCAGATCGGCGGAGAGGTTCGCTTCCCACTCGGGCACCGGCAGGTCGAGAGAGGTCGAATCCTTCGGATCGAAGCCGGCCATCGCTCCGAGCATGACCGCGCAATCCTCGACGCTGCGCGCCATCGGTCCGGCCTGGTCGAGACTGGAGGCGAAGGCGACGACGCCCCAGCGGCTGCAACGGCCGTAGGTCGGCTTGATTCCGCAGATGCCCGTGAAGGCGGCCGGCTGGCGGATCGAGCCGCCCGTGTCGGTGCCCGTCGCCGCCGGCGCGATCCGCGCGGCCACTACCGCCGAGGAGCCGCCCGACGATCCGCCCGGCGCGAGATCGGCGTTACCGCCGTCCTTGTGCCGCCACGGGCTGATCACGTTGCCGAAATAGCTCGTCTCGTTGGAGGAGCCCATCGCGAACTGGTCGAGGTTGAGCTTGCCCAGCATGCCCGCGCCCGCGTTCCACAGGTTCTGCGAAACGGTGCTCTCGTACTCGGGTGTGAAGCCTTCGAGGATATGGCTCGCCGCGGTGGTCTGCACGCCCCTAGTGGCGAACAGGTCCTTCATCCCGATGGGCACGCCGGCCATGGCGCCGAGCTGTTTGCCCGCGGCGCGGTCGGCGTCGACCTGCTCCGCCGCTGCCAGCGCGTGCTCAGGCGTGGTGACGATGAAGGCGTTGAGCTCGCCCGCCGCGGCGACGGCGGCGTTGTGCGCCTCGGCCACTTCGCGCGCGGTGAAGTCGCCTGCGGCAACCCCGTCGCGGATCGCCTTGACGCCGAGTTCGGTCAGTTCGGTCATTATTCGATCACCTTGGGCACACCGAAGAAGCCGTGCTCGGCCGCGGGCGCGTTCGCCAGCACCGCGTCGCGCCGGTCGCCGCCGGTCAGCGGGTCGGCGTCGATCACGTCGTCGCGCAGGCGCAGGGTATTGGGGATGACGGCGGTCATCGGCTCGACCTGCGAGGTATCCACCTCGCCAAGCTGCTCGACCCAGTCGAGGATCTGCGAAAGCTCGGGCGCCATGCGCGCGAGCTCGTCCTCGCTCATCTTGATACGGGCCAGCGAGGCGATCTTCGCCACAGTGGTCTGGTCGACGGACATGAGAATTGCCCTTCGTCTGGAGGGTGATGTTCGCGAGCGGCGCTAGCAGCGCGCTCCCGGGCGTTCAAGCGGCGGCAGTGCGCCTCATTGCCCCGGTTGCGGCGCGCCTTCGGACATCTGCTGTTGCTGCTGCATCTGCATCATCTGCTGGACCATCGCCACGCGGCGCTGGAAGTCCTCGCGGCTCATGATCTCGGTCACTTCCATGTCGAAGATCAGATCAGCGCCTGCGGGAATGCCCGAGCCGGGCGGCGGCGCGTCGCCATAAGCGAGATCCGCCGGGATCTCGAGCACGTACTTCCCGCCCTTCTGCATCTGCTGCAGTCCTTGCTCGAAGCCCGGAATCGTCGCGCCTTCCTCGATCGGGAACGGATTGCCGTCGGGCAGGAGCCCCGGGGGAAGCGGCAGAGACTGCGACTGGTCGAACACGGTGCCGTCGGCCAGCTTGCCGGTGTACTTCACGAACACGACCTCGCCGACTTGCGCGGTCGGGCCGGTGCCCGCACGCACTTCCTCCACGTCCACGCCTTGCGGCACGGTCGCCCAAGCGATTCCCGCCGCAAGCAGCACCGCCGCGGCAACGCCGAACCAGAGTTTGGTGAGCGAGCCTTTCGCGATCGGCTGGAGAGGGACGCGGGTGACTTCGGCCATGTCGGGTTCCTGAATGCAAAAGGGCGCGGGGATCGGCCCGCGCCCTGATGGCTTATCGCTGTGACGTCTTCAAGCGAGTCGCGTTATTTCGCGCCGTCGCGTTCCAGCCGCTTACGCTCGAGCTTACGGGCGCGGCGAACGGCTGCCGCCTTCTCGCGAGCGCGCTTCTCGCTCGGCTTCTCGTAGTGGCGACGCAGCTTCATTTCGCGATACACACCCTCGCGCTGCAGCTTCTTCTTGAGCGCGCGCAGGGCCTGGTCGACATTGTTATCGCGAACGACGATCTGCATAAATTCAAATACCTCACAGCAACAGCGCGAAACCCGCCCAACGCGAGTCGCGCCTTTCGAGATCAACGAAAAATGTGCCGAATCCGTTCCGGATCGGCTCGAACCGAGGCGCGCATAAGCGAACTCGCATCGATTGGCAAGCCGCCACGCCGCCTGGCATCCCAAACGCGCTGCGGGATGACGAACGAACCAATGCGGTCTAAGGGGCGGCGATGTCCGCTATTTCACCCTTCACTGCATCGCTCTACGTCTTCGCCGGCGGCGGGGCGGGAGCGCTGCTGCGTTACCAGGGGGGCCGGTTCATGACCCACCTGCTCGGGCCCCAGGCCGTCACCGCCTTTCCATGGGCCACGCTGACCGTCAACGTGATCGGCAGTTGCGCCATGGGCCTACTCGCCGGCTGGCTGGCGCGGCATGGCGATGCGGGGGGCGAGCAATGGCGCCTCCTGATCGGCGTCGGCCTGCTGGGCGGCTTCACGACCTTCTCCGCCTTCAGCCTCGAACTCATGCTGCTGATCGAACGCGGGCAGCCGTGGCTGGCGGTGAGCTACACGCTGATCTCGGTGCTCGCGGGCCTCACCGGGCTCTACATCGGTCTCATTGCCATGCGGATTGCAGGATGAGCGACTCGGTCCGCCAGTTCACCGTCCAGCCCGACGACGACGGGGTGCGACTCGACCGGTGGTTCAAGCGCCACCTGCCGCAGATCGGCTTCGCGACGATTTCCAAGTGGGCCCGCACTGGCCAGATTCGCATCGACGGCGCGCGCGCGAAGCCCGAGGATCGGCTCGCCGCCGGCCAGGTCGTGCGCGTCCCTCCGGGCGGTGAAGCTCCGCACCGCAAGCCCCAGACGAAACCCGAGTTGACGGCCGACGAGATCGCCGAAGCGCAGGCAATGGTGATTGCGCAGACGCCGTCCGCAATCGTGCTCAACAAGCCGCCCGGCCTCGCGACGCAGGGCGGCACCAAGACCCACCGCCACGTCGACGGGCTGCTCGATGCTTTCTCGCCGGGCGAAGACGATCCGCGCCCGCGCCTCGTACACCGGCTCGACAAGGACACCAGCGGCGTGCTGCTCGTAGCGCGCACCCCGGGGAGCGCCGCGTCGTACTCCAGGCGCTTCTCGGGCCGCAGCGCGAAGAAGGTCTACTGGGCGCTGATCGTCGGCGTGCCCGACGTGCCCGAGGGCACGATCGACGCGCCCCTGGCGAAGCAGCCCGGCACCGGTGGTGAGAAGATGCATGTCGACGAGGAGAACGGCCAGCGCGCCGTCACGCGCTACCGCGTGGTCGACAAGGTCGCGAAGCGGGCGGCGTGGGTCGAGCTGGAACCGATGACCGGGCGCACGCACCAGCTGCGCGTTCATATGGCCGCGATCGGCCATCCGATTCTCGGCGACGGCAAGTACGGCGGGCAGGACGCCTTCCTGACCGGCAGCGTGAGCCGCAAGATGCATCTTCACGCGCGGCGGCTGATCATCGAGCAGCCGGAGGGCGGCAAGCTCGACGTGACGGCGGACTTGCCCGAGCATTTCGCGGCAAGCATGGAGCAGCTCGGCTTCGATCCGGCGCTCAGCGATGCCGAGCCGCTGCGCGAGGAATCGAACGAGCGCACGCCCGCGGAGAAGAAGCAGGCGGCCCGTGCCCATGCCAAGCAGTATCGCCGGGGGCGCCGGGGCGAACGCCGGTCGCGCGGCGCCGCTCCGAAGCCCAAGGGCGGAGGCAAGCGCAAGTGACCGTACGGCTGGCGATCTTCGACTGCGACGGCACCCTCGTCGATGGACAGGCGGCGATCTGCAACTCGATGGAAACGGCCTTCGCCAACGCGGGTCTGCCTGCCCCGGACCGGCACGAAGTGCGCCGCATCGTGGGGCTGAGCCTTCCGCAGGCGATCCGGCTGCTCGCGCCCGATGCGGACGAGGTGCTGCACCGTCACGCGGTCGACGCCTACAAGGAAGCGTTCCGTGCCTGCCGGCTCGACGGGACGTTGGAGGAGCCGCTGTTCGACGGCATCGCCGACGTGCTCGTGCGCTTGGCGGAGAGCGGCTGGACGCTCGGCGTCGCGACCGGCAAGTCCGACCGAGGGCTCACAAGCTGCCTCGCGGCCCACGGCCTCTCCGACCATTTCATCACGCTCCAGACCGCCGACCGCCATCCCTCCAAACCGCACCCCGCCATGGTCGAGGCGGCGCTGGTCGAGGCAGGTGCGGAAGCGGCCGATGCGGTGATGATCGGCGACACGACATTCGACATGGAGATGGCCCGCGCCGCCGGCGTGCGCGCGATCGGCGTCGCCTGGGGCTATCACACGGAAAGCGAGCTGCGCGAGGCAGGCGCCGAGCACGTCGCCGCGACTCCGGTCGAGCTGGGAGACCTGCTGTCATGAACGATCCTGCACAATCCCGCTATTTCGCGATGGTCGCGGTGCGCTTTGCCGGCGTCGCGCTGATCCTGCTCGGCATCCTCGTGGTACGCCGCGTGCTGGAGCTGCCCGACGTCCTCGGTTACGTGCTGCTGCTCGCGGGGCTGGTCGGTTTCTTCGTCATGCCCACCGTTCTCGCGCGGCGCTGGCGGAGCCCGAAGGAATGAAGCGCTTCTACCGCGAGGTTGCGGTCGAGAAAGTAGAGGGCGGATGGCGCGTCACGCTCGACGGCCGCGCCATCAAGACCGCCCTCGGCGCGCCGCAGATCGTGCCGACGCGCGAACTCGCCGAAGCGCTTGCCGCAGAGTGGTCGCAGCAGGGCGACGAGATCGACCCGCACACGTTCCCGCGGCGCGACATGGCCGACTACGCGATCGACGTGGTGCGCGCGGATCGCTCGGCGGCGATCAGCAAGCTGATGGCTTTCGCCGAGACCGATACGCTCTGCTACCGCGCCGATCCCGACGAGCCGCTCTTCCGCCGCCAGCATGAAATTTGGGAGCCGCTGGTGACCTCTCTGGAAGCGCGCGAGGGTATCCGGCTCGACCGCGTGAGCGGAGTGATCCACCGCCCCCAGCCGCAAGCCAGCCTCGATGCCCTGCGCGCGCTGCTCGGCACGCTCGACGATTTCACGCTCGCCACCTTGCAGACGATGGCCTCCCTCTGCGCCTCGCTGTGCATCGCACTGGAGGCGCTGGAGGCGAACGCCGATGCCGAGGCGCTCTGGTCGGCCGCCCATCTCGAAGAGGAATGGCAGGCCGAGCTGTGGGGCCGCGATGCCGAAGCCGAGGCGCGGCGGGACAAACGGCGGGCGGAGTTCCTGGAAGCGTTCCGCTTCGCGAGGATCCTGGTCTAGCGCGAGCGGATCAGATCCGGTCGCAGTCCCTCACCCGACCCATTCCGCGACTTGCCCCGCAACATCGTTCGCCGCGCGGTTGAGTGCCTCGCCCACCGGTCCCGCTTCGGCTGCGACGCCCGGGATCACGCTTTCGAAACGACGGGTCTCGATGGCATCGCCTTCCGCCTCGCGGATCGCATCGAACCGCACCACGACCGAGGACGTGCGCGCATCGTAGCCGAAATCGCGCAGCACGCCGCGGATCTGGGTGTTCGGCGTGAGTGCCGGATCGTCGGAATCGATCACCACGCGGTTGCTGCGGGTGCGGATCGTCTCGGCGAGCAGCCCGCGGAACAGGCGCGCGGGCTTGTCCACCCACACCGCGTCCTTGAGGTAGGCGATGTTGGCATCGTCCACCTGCACCGGCACGCGCACGACGTCGAGCCGTGCGGGCGCGTCGGGCACGAGGATCGCGAGCGCTCCCGCCGCACTGCCCGTCGTGCTCGATCCGGCCGGCGCCTCCGCCGTGGGCGTCAGCGTCAGCAGGCTCTCCGGCGGTTCCGCACCGAAGCTCACGCAGCCGGCGAGCGCGGCTAGTGCCGCCAGCGCCGGGAATATCCTGATGGCTGTCGCGCGCATCGCGTTCCCCTGTCTCTTCGCGCCGGTCATGGCTCGTAATCGGGCAGCTTCTGCCCGCCGATCAGCGAACCGGCGCCTTGTGTCTCGATCTTTTCGGTCACGCTGCGCAGCGCCTTGCTGGTCGCGCGCAGGTCCTGCATCGCCGCCTCGGCCGCGGGCAGCGTGCTTTCGTTGAGTTGACGCGCCGCCGGCTGCACTTCCGTCAAAGTGGTGCTGAGCGCCTGCGCGGCGCTGTCGGCGGACTTGAGCGTCGTGCGGAGCTGGTCCGCCAGCCCTTGCCCTTCCTTGTTGAGCAACTGGTCGGCCGATCCCATCACCTTCTCGAACGAATCCAGCGCCTCGCTCGACTCGCGCAAGGTCACCTGGAGTTCAGCCAGCGTGCGCTGCACTTCGGGCGCCGTCTGCGCGAGGTCGGCGGTGATCTGGTTGGTGTTGCGCAGAATGCCTGCGATCTCGCCCTGATTCTCGTCCGACAGCAGCATGGTCAGCCGCTCGGTCAGCGTGGCGAGCCGCTCCAGCAGCAGCGGCGCGTTGGCGAGCAGTTCGCCGAGGCCGCCCGGCTTGGTCGGGATCACCGGCACGCCTTCGGGGCAGGCGGTGTTGCCAGGCCCTTCCTCGCAAGTGATCGGCGGCGCATCGCGGCGCGCGCCATCGAGCAGGATCGTGGATACGCCGGTGAAGGAGCCCTGGACCGTCGCGGTCGTGCCGATGCGAATCGGCACGTCTTCCTTCACCTTCACCCGGACGCGGACGAACTGCGGATCGGTCTCCCACAGCGAAATCTCGCTGACCTGCCCCACCGGCACGCCGGCGAAGGAGACCTGCGATCCGTTGGCAAGGCCGGCGACCGACTGCTTGAAGAAGATGTCGTATTCGTCCTGCTGCCCCTGCCCCAGTCGGGCGAGCCAGACGAAGAACAGCGCAAGCCCGGCCAGCAGCACCAGCGTGATGGCTCCGACCCAGACGTGATTTGCGCGCGTTTCCATTCGCTTGCCCTAATCCCCGCTTTGCCCGCGTTTGTCCATGCTCTCGGCCCGGCGCTTGCTGGCCTGGGCCGCGCGCCCGCGCGGCCCGTTGAAGTATTCGTCGATCCACGGATGGTCGGTTTCGAGCAGTTCGGGGATCGTACCAACCGCGATCACCTTCTTGTCCGCCAGCACCGCAACGCGGTCGCAAATCTCGTAGAGCGTATCGAGATCGTGGGTGATGAGGAAGACCGTGAGGCCGAGCGTCTGCTTGAGCTCGCGCGTCAACCGGTCGAACGCCGCGGCGCCGATCGGATCGAGCCCCGCGGTCGGTTCGTCGAGGAACAGGAGCTCCGGATCGAGCGCGAGCGCCCGCGCCAGCCCCGCGCGCTTCTTCATCCCGCCCGAAAGCTCCGCCGGATACTTGGTCACCGCATCTTCAGGAAGGCCCGAGAGCATGACCTTGTAACGCGCGATCTCGTGCATCAGGTCGGGCTGGATCTCAGGGTAGAACTGCTTGAGCGGAACCTCGACGTTCTCCCCCACGGTCAACGTGGAGAACAGCGCGCCGCCTTGGAACAGGACTCCCCAGCGGTTGCGAATGCCGAGGTTCTCGTCGGGCTCGGCGTTGGTCATCGAGCGTCCGAAGACCTCCACCTCGCCCTCGTCGGGGGTTTGCAGGCCGATGATCGAGCGCATCAGCACCGACTTGCCCGTGCCCGACCCGCCCACGACACCCAGGATCTCGCCCCGGTTCACAGTCAGCGAAAGATCCTCATGCACCGTCTGATCACCGAAGCGATTGACGAGCCCTTCCACCACGATCGGGTGATCACCGCGGAATCGCTCGTAGCGGCTCAGGCCGCGCTCCTCGAGTTCGTGATCGAGATCGTCGGCCATCTCAGCTCCAGCCGATCTCGGTGAAGAACACCGCGAAGAACGCATCGAGCACGATCACCATGAAGATCGCCTGCACGACGGCCTTGGTCGTCTTGAGGCCGACTTCCTCGGAATTGCCCTGCACCTGCAAGCCCTGATAGCAGCCGGTGAGCGCCACGATCAGGCCGAAGACAGGTGCCTTGGCCAGCCCGACATAGAGATCGTAGATCGGCACGACTTCCTGAATACGCGTCAGGAATGTCAGGAACGGAATGCCCAGCATCAGATCGCCAATCACCGCACCTCCGATGATCGCCATGCACGAGGCGAAGAACCCGAGCAGCGGCATCATCAGCACTGCGGCAAGGATGCGCGGGATCACCAGCGCTTCCATCGGCGAGATGCCGATCGTGCGCATCGCGTCGACTTCCTCGGTCAGCTTCATCGTGCCGAGCTGCGCGGCGAAGGCCGAGCCAGAACGGCCCGCGACCATGATCGCAGTCATCAGCACGCCGAGCTCGCGCAGGGTGATGCGGCCCACGAGATTGATGGTGAGCGTCTCCGCCCCGAACTGCGCAAGCTGCACCGCGCCCTGCTGCGCAATGACGATACCGATCAGGAAGCTCATCAGACCAATGATCGGCAACGACGATACGCCGACCAGCTCGAGCTGATGCACCAGCGCCTTGCCGCGGAAGCGCGAGGGGTGGCGGATCAGGCTGCCCGCGGCGAGCAGGATCTGGCCGAGAAACCCGACCATGCCGACCACGCCCTGGCCAAATTCGTGGACCAGCTCGCCCACACGCCCGGGCACGCGTTCCCACATCGGAAGGCGCGGCGGGCGTATATCCGCGCCATCGCCCGCGGGTTCGACCGCCTTCAGCAGCCGCTGCGCGCGCTCGCTGGCGCCGACGATCTCCGCATTATGCCGTTTGGCGAGGCTGCTCGCCACCCATGCGCCGACGGTATCGATCTCGCTGACGTTCGAAAGGTCGACAGTGGCGAGATCGCCCTCGATCGATCGCAGGTCGCCGTCGACTGCGCCGATCGTGGAAACCAGATAAGGCCCCGAAAGGATGAGCCGCGCGCCACCGGCACCGCCATCCTCGACCTCGAAGAACGCCCCATCCTTCATCTCGGCGACCTATGCGGCCAAACCGGGTGCACTACAAGCGCACAAATCAGCTGTGTTGCGCCGCAGCGCACCCGCTGGCAAAGGCCGCGAACCTATGAACACCGAACTCTCCAAGACTTTCGACCCGGCCCAAATCGAGGCGCGCTGGTACGCGCATTGGGAAAAGGGCGGCCTGTTCCGACCCGAGCGGCCCGACGCCCAACCTTTCACCATAGTCAACCCGCCGCCCAACGTGACCGGCAGTCTCCACATCGGGCATGCGCTCGACAACACGCTGCAGGACATCGTCGTCCGCTACGAGCGGCTGCGGGGCAAGGACGCGCTGTGGGTGGTCGGCACCGACCACGCGGGCATCGCCACGCAGATGGTGGTCGAGCGCGAGCTGGAGAAGCAGCAGGACAAGCGCACCAATTACTCGCGCGAGGATTTCATCGCGAAAGTGTGGGAGTGGAAGGAGGAAAGCGGCGGCACGATCACCCGCCAGCTCCGCCGCCTCGGCTGCTCGATGGACTGGAGCCGCGAGCAGTTCACGATGAGCCCCGAATTCACCCGCGCGGTGACCAAGGTGTTCGTCGATCTCCACAACGAGGGCCTGATCTACCGCGACAAGCGACTGGTGAACTGGGACCCGAAGCTCAAGACCGCGATCAGCGATCTGGAGGTCGAGACGCAGGACGTGAAGGGTCACTTCTGGCACTTCAAATACCCGCTGGCGGACGGCGTCACGCTCGACAACGGCCAGGACTACATCGAGGTCGCGACCACCCGGCCGGAGACCATGCTGGCCGACATGGCGGTGGCGGTTCACCCGTCCGACGAGCGCTACGCCAGCGTGATCGGAAAGGAGATCGTCCAGCCGATCACCGGCCGACGTTTCAAGGTGATCGCCGACGAGCATGCCGATCCGGAGCTCGGCTCGGGCGCGGTCAAGATCACGCCGGGGCACGATTTCAACGACTTCGAAGTGGGCAAGCGCGCGGGGATCGCGGCGGGCGAGATGCTCAACATGCTCGATGCCGAAGGCAACGTCTGCCAGACCGCCGACGGCCTGGTGCCCGAGGAATTCCTCGGCCTCCACCGCTTCCGCCGCGATGGTGTGGACGGCGCCCGCGAACTGGTGGTCGCGCGGATGAAGGAACTCGGCCGCCTGATTCCGCACGTCGACAAGGACGGCGAGGCGCACGACGCCGAACCGCGCACGATCGCGACCCCGTTCGGGGACCGCGGCGGCGTGGTGATCGAGCCTTGGCTGACCGACCAGTGGTACGTCGACGCGGAGAAATTGGCGCAGGCCCCAATCGAGGCGGTGCGTTCGGGCAAGATCGAGATCGTCCCCAAGAGCTGGGAAAAGACGTTCTTCAACTGGATGGAGAACATCCAGCCGTGGTGCGTCTCGCGCCAGCTCTGGTGGGGGCACCGGATCCCCGCGTGGTACGACGAGGATGGCAAGGCCTACGTGGCCGAGAGCGAGGAAGAGGCTCAGGCCCTCGCCGGCAACAAGGCGCTGACCCGTGACGAGGATGTCCTCGATACCTGGTTCTCCTCCGCCCTCTGGCCCTTCGCGACGCTCGGCTGGCCGGAGCAGACCGATCTCCTCGCCAAGCATTATCCCAACGACCTGCTGATCTCGGGCTTCGACATTCTCTTCTTCTGGGATGCGCGCATGGCCATGCAGGGAATGCACCTCATCGGGGAAGCGCCGTGGAAGCGGCTCTATCTCCACGGGCTGGTGCGCGCGGCGGACGGGCAGAAGATGTCCAAGTCCAAGGGCAACGTGGTCGATCCGCTGGGCCTGATCGACCAATACGGCGCCGACGCGCTGCGCTTCTTCATGGCGGCCATGGAAAGCCAGGGCCGCGACGTGAAGATGGACGAGAGCCGGGTCGAGGGATACCGCAACTTCGCCACCAAGCTGTGGAACGCGACGCGGTTCTGCCAGGCGAACGGAATCGGCGGTTCACGATCGATTGCCGCCCCACAGGCGACCAGTGCGATCAACAAGTGGATCGTCGGCGAAGTGGTCGAGATGCTCGCCGCGCTCGACAAGGCCATGGCGGACCTGCGCTTCGATGCGGCAGCGAACGCGATCTACCACTTCGTGTGGGACACGTTCTGCGACTGGTATCTCGAGCTGATCAAGGGCCAGATCGACGACGAGACCCGGGCGGTTGCCGGCTGGGCGCTCGACCAGATCCTGGTCATGTTGCACCCGTTCATGCCGTTCATCACCGAGGAACTGTGGCACGCGCAGGGTGAGCGGCCGTACGAGCTGATCCTCGCGAAATGGCCCGAGCCCTCAGCGAAGATCGACCCCCAAGCCAAGGCCGAGATCGAGTGGCTGATCGACCTGACGCGCAACCTGCGCGCGGCGAAGAACGAGATCGGCCTCGCCCCCGGCGCGAAGCTGGAAGCCTGGCTCGCGCAGCCGTCGGCGATCGCGGGCAAGGTTCTCTCGACCAGCACGGCAGCGCTGGACCGCGTCGCGCGCCTGTCCGCTGTCCATGCCGGGGCCGCGCCGGGTGGCGCCGCGCTGCAGGTCGGCGTCGGCAGCGACAGCCTGGTGATCCCGCTGGAAGGCCTGATCGACGTCGAAGCCGAAAAGGCCCGCCTCGCCAAGGCGCTCGCCGCGTCGGAGAAAGAGGCCAGGTCTCTCGCAGGCCGCCTCTCCAACGCGAACTTCGTCGAGCGCGCGAAGCCGGAGGCGGTCGAGAAAGCCCGCGCCGATCACGCGCACCATGCCGCGGAAGCGGAACGCCTCAAGGCCGCGCTGGACCGGCTGGGATGAACCGGATCCTCCCCGTGCCAGGGAGGATCTGGTGCTGACTCTCGCCACCCAGGTTCCCGGCGAGCCGGAGATCTTCGCCTCGCTGCAGGGCGAAGGGCCGAGCGCCGGCGTGCCGGTTGCGTTCCTGCGCCTCTCGCGCTGCAACCTTGCGTGTCAGTGGTGTGATACGGCTTACACGTGGCACTTCGAGGGCGACGAGCGGCCGCATCGCTCCGGCGAAACGTTCGAGCGCAGGGCCAATCAGATCACGCTGAGCGAGGACGAGGTTGCCCGGCGGATCGCAGCGCTGGGCCAGAAGCGCCTCGTGATCACCGGCGGCGAGCCGTTGCTGCAGGCGAGCGCGCTGGCGAAGGTCCTCGAGCTGCTGCCCGACATGACCGTCGAGATCGAGACCAACGGCACCGTCGCCGCGCCGCCCCGGCTGGATGTGCGGGTGGACCAGTACAACGTCAGCCCCAAGCTCGCGCACAGCGGCAATCCGGCCGAACTCGCGCTGCTGCCCGAGCGGCTCGACGCCTATGCGTCTGACTCGCGCGCGTGGTTCAAGTTCGTGATCGCAGCGCCCGAGGATGTCGCGGAGGTGCTGGCACTTCAGGCGCGCTATCGCTTCCGGCCCGGGCATGTGTTCCTGATGCCGGAGGGCACCGACAGCGCGACGCTGCGGGCGCGGCAGGTGTGGCTTGCGCCGTTATGCCTGGAGCACGGTTTCCGGATGAGCGACCGCCTGCATATCCATCTTTATGGCGATTCGCGCGGGACCTAGAGGAACCTGGGGGTACCTAGCGGCACCTAACGGCCCTGAGAGCGCCAGCGGCGCACCACACGCTGCACAGCCTCTTCCTCGCCGCCGCTTTCGTTCCAGAGTTCGACGAAGCTCGGGTCTTCCGACGCCGGGCGCTTCGCTTCTTCCAGGCTGTCGAAGCTGACGCGGATCGGGATCGCGACGCCTTCGCCGCAGATGATGCATTCGCGGTTGCGGAGCGCCGGGATCGAATCGAGGAAGCCGCGCGCGCCTTCGGGCATGGCGGCTTTCACGAACGCCTGGTCGCGGTCATTGTTGAGGCGCATGGCGATGATCGTGCCGCATTGCGACAGGACGCCTTCGGCGAGGTCCGACGGGCGCTGGGTGATGAGGCCGAGGCTGATGCCGTACTTGCGGCCTTCCTTGGCGATGCGGCTGAGGATCATGCCGACCGACGATCCGTCCGCGTTCGCCTCGTTGGGCACGTAGCGGTGCGCCTCTTCGCAGACGAGCAGGATCGGCCGGGTCTTCTCCTCCCGCCCCCAGATCGCGAAGTCGAACACCAGGCGGCTGAGCACCGCAACCACGGTGGAGGTGATGTCCGACGGGACGCCTGAGACGTCGATGATCGAGATCGGCCTGCCCCCGCCGGGCATGCGGAAGATCTTGGCGATGAATTCCGCCATGGTGTCGCCCACCAGCATGCCGGAGAACATGAACTGGTAGCGCGGATCGCCCTTGAGCTCGTCGAGCTTGCTCTTGATCCGCATGTAGGGCGCCGAGGACGTCGCTTTGTCGAGCTTGCCCATTTCGTTCTGAATCTCGTTCGAGAGGTCCGAAAGAAGATAGGGGATCGGCGAATCGACGGTGATCTTGCCCATGGCCTCGGCCAGGCGGTTCTTGCCCCGCGCCCTGAGCAGGCACTTGGCGAGGATGTCCATGTCCGTCTGCCGCTCGTTGCCGCTGGTGGTCAGCAGCGCCTCGCAGTGCTCCTCGAAATTCATCAGCCAGTAGGGGAGTTGAAGATTGGAGACGTCGAGGATCATGCCGGTGTCGCGGAACGCCGCGGCATATTCGCCGTGCGGATCAATCATCACCACATGTCCCTCGGGCGCCGCCTCGCAGATGCGGTGAAGGATCAGCGCCGCGCTGGTCGACTTGCCGGTGCCGGTCGAGCCGAGCAGCGCGAAGTGCTTGCCCAGCATGGCATCGATGTAGAGGCCCGCGCGAATGTCCCTGGTGGGATAGACGGTGCCGATCTGAATGCTCGCGCGCCCGTCGCTGGCGTAGATGTGCCGGAGATCCGCAGTGGTCGCCGGGTAGATCTTCGCGCCGGGAACGGGATAGCGGGTGACGCCGCGGCGGAAGCCGTAGATGCGGCCGGTCCCGTTCTCCTCCATTCCTTCGCCGAGGAAATCGACGTCGGCGATGATCCCGCCGTCTGTCCGGCGGTCCTGCCGCTGGTTGCGGACGCTGGCGAGCAGCCAGGCATTGCCGGCGCGGATCTTGATCTGGCTGCCGACCTGACCCGCGAGGGCGACCGAGGGGTCCTCATCCGCCATGCACTCGTTCAGCCGCTGCATGTCGAGCGCGATCTGCGAGCCCGAGCCGGCGACTTCGACGACCACACCGATCGGCTGGATGGCGTTATCGGGCCGGTCCGCGGAGGCAACGACTTGCGGCTGCGGGTGCGCGGCGGCGCCCTCGCCCCGCGTCGCCGCCATGTCGAGCGGCTGGCGCCGTTCGAGGTTGCCGTGGCCCATCTCGGTCATGAAGTGGTCGATCCCTGCGTCTGCCCGGGCGCCGGGCGTAACGCCGGTTGGTTAAGATCGGGTCAACGCGGGGCCGAAAGGCCAGCTAGATCAGCGCGAAGAGGCGCCCCGCCACCCAGCCCATCCCGACCGACAGGAAGACCGCCAGGAAGCCGTAGAACAGCGATTGCCGTTCCGAAAAAACCTCCACGAACCGTTCGAAACCTACCTTGCGCACTTCCACCTCCGCAATGGCGGATGCGATCACCCGGCCGCGGGTAATGGCGAAAGTTTCGGCGGTGTAGGTGCCGGTCTGGACGTTCGAGGGAAGGGAGATGCGCACCTGATAAAGCACCTGCTCGCTGATCTGCACGCCGCTGGGATCTTCCTTGTAGAGCCCCTGCCGGCTGCGCAGGTCGACCAGGCCGGCGGTGAAGCGCGTCTGCTCTTCCGGATCGATCGCGCCAGTCGGCGAGAGCTGCAGGTAACCCAGCCCGAGTTCGTAGATCGCGGCAGTCCTCTCGTCGACGATCTCCTCGATCGGGCGCGAGGATGCGACCGCGAAGAACGAAGGGGCAGACTGGAAGGCAGTGCTGTCGGCATTGACCCAGATCCCGCCGACGCGCGCCTTCTCCCGCACCGTGATAGGCTCGGTTGGCCCCTTGAGCACCACCACGATGTCGTAGTCCTCTCCCGCCCGCGCGCCGGTGGGGTCGAGGATCACGCCGAACAGGAGCAGTTCGGTGCCGGTGAAGCCCTGCTGGACCTGCACGTCGTCCTGCGAGACCTCGGGCACCAGAATGGGATCTCGCTGGGCCGAGAGCATCAGCAGTGCGACGAGGAGGAACAGCCGCTTCACAGCGGCACCACCGTGTAGATTTCCTCGGGCCGGACGAACAAACCGAAGAACATCCTGGCGGTAACCAGCAGGACGATCGCGGCGAGCGCCAGGCGCAAGTATTCCGGCTTGAACTTCTGGGCCACCTGCGTGCCGAGCTGGGCCCCGGTCACCGACCCGAACAGCAGCAACGCGACCAGCACGATGTCCACCGCATGCGTCGTCAGCGCGTGCATCATCGTCGTCGCCATCGTCACGAACAGGATGTTGTAGAGCGAAGTGCCGACCACGACGTTGGCGCTCATGCCGAGGATGTAGAGCATCGCCGGCACGAGGATGAACCCGCCGCCGACACCCATCAGCATGGTCAGCGCGCCGACCACCACGCCCAGAAGCAACGGTGCGATGGGGGAGATGTAGAGGCCGGACCCGTAAAAACGCCAGCGCAGCGGCAGCGCGGCGACCAGCCGGTGGTGACGGCGTTTCATCGCAGGCTTCGCCGCGCCGCCCTCCGGCGGGCGGACCGCCTGCCACGCCTCGCGCGCCATCAGCGATCCGACCGAGCCGAGCAGGAAGACGTAGAGGACGTTGATGACCGTATCGATCTGGCCGATCGACTGGAAGAACCGGAACAGCAGCGCGCCGATCCCCGCACCGAGGACTCCGCCGGCGACCATTACAGTGCCCATCCGATAGTCGACCCCGCCGCGACGCCCGTGGGCAAGCACGCCCGAGACGCTGGCGCCGGTGATCTGGGTCGCGGCCGAAGCTGCCGCGACCGTGGGCGGGACACCATAGAAGATCAGCAGCGGCGTCGTCAGGAATCCGCCCCCGACGCCAAACAGGCCGGAAAGAACCCCGGTGAGTGCCCCCAGCCCGACGATAACCAGCCCGTTCACCGAAAGGTTCGCGATGGGGAGGTACACGTCCATGACGAAGCCCTAACCGAGGGCAGCGGCGGTTGAAAGCGGGCGGATTAAAATCCGGTCGAAAGCGTGACCGCAATGCCTCGGCCGGGCGCGGCGTCCCCTGCGATGCGCCAGCGGTAGTCGAGCGCCAGCCTGGCAGGCGCATCGCCGAGCGAGAGATCGAGCGACGCCGTGGGGCCGACGTCGAGCCGCGCGGCGCCCTTCTGCGCCCCGCCCCAGACGCCGGCGCCCGCCCGCACTTCCGCGAGGTCGAATCGGGCGACTTCACCGCCGACCCGCGCCTGCCCGTCGACGAAGGCGGTGGCGAACTTGCCGCCGACATAGCCCGCCTGGGCGTAGGCCTCCCCGCGAAGCCCGAGCGGCAATGGCACGGGCGGGAATTCGGTGACGGCGAACGCCGCAGGCCGAAGTTCGGCCTCGCCGCTGCCGTGCCGAGTCACGCGCACTTCGGAATAGAGCGAGACCGGAACCGCAGGGAGGGGCCGCGCGGCTATCCCGGCCGCGAGCTCCGACTCCTTGCCGGCGGCGAGCGCCTGGGTCGCGCGCGCGTAGGCCGCGGGGCGGTGCGCGCTGCCGGGCGCGAGACGGTAGCGGATTACCGCCCCCGCCTGGCTGGCGCCGTAGCTCGCCAGCCTGCCGCCCGGGACTGGCCCTCCGGTGCCGCCTGGCCGCAGCAGCAGCCACGCGTCGAACGACCATCGGTCCGGCTTCTGCGCCGCGAAAGGTGGCCGCACGGGTTCTGCCGGCGGTGCCGCTCTTGCCCGTAGGAGCGCTGCCACATCAGGCGGAACGGGAAGCTGCGCGGTCGCGGCGAGCCACAGGAACTGATGGCTGGCCATGACCTCGCTGCTCGGGGCCGGCGGAGGGTCGATGGCCGCGGGAACATGCCAGATCGGCAGCGGCTCGAGCAGGGCAATTTGCCACAGGGCCAGCGGCTGCGGACCAGCCGCCAACGGACCGAGTTCCGGTCGCGCTTCGGGCCGAACGGCCACCGTCATCTCGACAGGGGAAGCCGTTCCGGGCGCGGCCCCGCGCGCCAGAACCGGTCGGGTGACGCGATCGAGCATCGCCTCCAGCGGGCGCGATGGCGATTCCCACATCATCGCCCGCGCTCCGACCCAGGCGGTCAGCAGGACGGCCAGCATCAACAAGGGCTCGCCCCGGCGCCGGTCGGCCTTGGCGCTCACGACGTGATCCGGCGGGGCAGCAGCGCGGGATGCGCGTCGTGCTCGGTCTTGTCCCATTGCGGGCGCGTACCGCGCAGGCTTCGGACATAGGCGGACAAGGCGCGCCGCCCCGCCAGCATGGCGATGAAGTTGGCGACCGGTAGACGCAGGACGGCGCGTACGCCCTCGCCGAAACCGTGCTCGCGTGCGGTGAAGCCGAAGCGAAAGGCGCAGCGCCACAGCAGCGCGGTGAGATTGGCGATGAGGATCGCCTCTAGCACCGGCGAGAGTTCGGGCGCCGCGGTCCAGCCGGCGAAGCTCGCTGCCGAGCCGATCCCGCCGAGAAACAGCACGGCAAGCGCGACGCCCAGCAGAAGCGCCGCGAACGGACCGCGCCGGTCGCGCAGCCGCATCCAGACTTCGACCGGCCTCCCGTGCCAACCGAGCCGGTCCCAGCCCTGGAAGGCGATCCCCAGGATCCACCGTGTCTTCTGGCGAACGGCCTGGTGGAGCCGCGAAGGGAAGAAGGCGCGCGTGGCGATCAGACGCCCGTCGGCGGACCTGCACCGCACGAAGCGCGTGCGCCCGCCGATCTCCGCTATGCCGAGGCCGAGTTCGTAGTCTTCCGTCAGGCTGTCGGTGGCGAACGGCGCATGTGTGCCCCGGCTGCTCGCGAGGCGGGCCAGTGCGTCGCGCGCGATGCCGCACCCGACGCCCGCGAGCGGTATGCCCGCGCCCAAGGCGTCGCGGACCACGAGGCCCTTGCTGTGGCTCTCGGCGAACTCCTCGCAATAGTGGCTGCCGACCCAGCGCGACTCCGCTTGCGGCAGCGGCAGGACCGGCAGTTGCACGAGATCGGCGCCGCGCAGGCACTCGTCGATCAGCGACAGCGCCGCGGGGTCCACCATGTCCTCCGCATCGTGCAGCAGGACGCTGGCCGCGCGCGTGCCGCCGCGCGCCTCATCCGCCTCCAGCGCGGCATAGAGGCGGTTGAGGCAGTCCGCCTTGGTCGTTGGTCCTTCGGCTTCGTTGATCACCAGCCGCACGCGGTCGTCTCCGCTGGCGGCGGCCGCGACCGCCTCGATCGTCGCCGGATCGTTGCAGTAGCAGCCGACGTAGATGCGCAAGGCGCGGTCGGGCCAGACCCGCAGCATGTGCCGCACCGTCGCGCCGATCACGCGATCCTCGCGCCAGGCAGGAATGAACACCGCGGCCTGGCGCAGGGGCGGGCGATCGGGACGCGCCGGATCGTAGACCGCGGGCCGCGCGCGGCCGCTCAGCCGCAGCCAGAGCCACGCGAAATCGATCGCGAATTCGTCGAGCGCGCCGATCAGAAAAAACACCGCTGCGAAAAGAAGCAACTCGCGCTGGACGAGCACCACCCACTCGAGCAGCGGCAACCCCCCGGATAGCATCCATTTCCCCCCGCGCGCATTTCTATCCAAGACCTGGTAGACTTGCAACGCGCAACGAAATCCGAAATGGAGCGGTCCGATGGCCATTGCACCCCGACCGATCCGCGCTTTCTTCGCTCCCGTCCGCTCGCTGTTCGTCGGCGACGCATCCGCTGGGGTGCTCCTCATCCTGGTAGCTGCCGCGGCGATGCTGCTCGCCAATTCCCCGCTGGCGCACGAGTATCATCAGCTGTTTCACGGGACTCTGTCGCTGACCCCGATTGTGAAGCTCGATACGCTCCACCTGTGGGTGAACGACGGGCTGATGGCGATCTTCTTCTTCGTCGTGGGCCTGGAAGTGAAGCGCGAATGGATCGAGGGGCAGCTCAGCAGTGCCGAGCAGCGGCGCCTGCCCGTGCTCGCGGCGGCTGCCGGGATGATCGTGCCCGCGCTGGTCTATCTCTTCTTCGTTCAGGGAGAGGACCCGCAGCTCGCCCAGGGATGGGCCATCCCGACCGCCACCGACATCGCGTTCGCCATGGGCGTGCTCGGCCTGCTCGGCAACCGGGTCCCGGGATCGCTGCGGCTCTTCCTGCTGACAGTGGCGATCGTCGACGACATCGGCGCCGTGCTCATCATCGCGATCGCCTACACCGCGGGCATCAAGCTGGGGTGGCTGATCGCGGCGCTCGTGGTCGTCGCCGTCATGCTGACGCTCAACCGGATGCGGGTGAAGACCCTGGTGCCATTCGTGGTGCTGGCGCTCGTGCTCTGGTACTTCGTGCTCAATTCGGGCGTTCATGCGACCATCGCCGGCGTGGTGGCCGCACTGACCATTCCGATGCGCGGGAAGAACGACGACACCATGCTCGAGCGGCTCGAGCATGGTCTCGCGCCCTGGAGCGCCTATCTGATCGTGCCGGTCTTCGGTTTCGCGAACGCGGGCGTGAACCTGTCCGGCCTCGGGCTGGAAGGTGTGTTTGCACCGCTCCCACTCGCGATCGCCGCCGGGCTGTTCTTCGGCAAGCAGGTCGGCATCGTCCTGGCGATTTTCCTCGCCAATCTCATCGGCTTCGCACCGCGGCCGTATGGCGCGAGCTGGCCGGAGATCTGGGGCGTGTCGATCCTGTGCGGGATCGGCTTCACGATGTCGCTGTTCATCGGGGAACTCGCATTCCCCGGCTATCGCCTGCTGATCGACGAGGCCAAGATCGGGATCCTGCTCGGCTCCTTCTGCTCGGCCGTCGTCGGGTTCACGATCCTGCGCATGACCACGGCGCATCCGGGCGACGAGCCCGGAAGTGCCCGGAGCGCCTGATCCGGAGCCTTACCAGCTGCCGGTGTTCTCCATGCTCGCCCAGGGCTCCTGCGGCGGGAGATGGCCTTCCTGCAGCAGCTCGATGGAAATGCCGTCGGGCGAGCGGACGAAGGCCATGTGCCCGTCGCGCGGCGGGCGGTTGATCGTCACGCCCGCGTCCATCAGGCGCTGGCAGGTCTCGTAGATGTTCTCCACGCGGTAGGCGAGGTGCCCGAAGTTGCGCCCGCCGGTGTACTCTTCCGGCGCGCTGCCGTCCTCGGCCGGCCAGTTGTAGGTCAGCTCGACTTCGGCAAGGCCCTCCTGCCCCGGCGCGGCGAGGAAGACGAGCGTGAAGCGCCCCTTCTCGTTGTCGAACCGGCGCACTTCCTCGAGCCCGATCATGCGGAAGAAGTCGACGGTCGCGTCGATATCCGTGACGCGGATCATGGTGTGCAGGTACTTCGTCATGGGTAGCTCCATTCGTCTACATTAAAGCACGGTTCATCGTGCATGAAATAGACGTCCTACATGGGTCTCCCAGTGCCGAAACGAAAGGGCCAATCATGGTCGAGAGCAATTCCGATGCGTCGCCCGCCTCCATCCCCATGTGGCGCGAGCCCGCGGCGCGGCGGTGGCTCGCCAGTTCCGCAATCGTCGCCGGTGGGCTGATCGTCGGCGGTTTCCTGCTCGGCGACGGACTGGTCCGCGCAAAGCAGGCGGACCGCGCAGTCACCGTCCGCGGCCTCTCCGAGCGCGAAGTCATGGCCGATCTGGCGACCTGGACGATCTCGTACTCCTCGACCGCCACCGATCTGGCGACCGCGCAGGCGGGTGTCGACCGCGACACCGCCTCGCTCGAAGCCTTCTTTCGCGATCTCGGTTTTCCTGCGGGCGCGGTCGAACCGACGGGCGTCAACGTCAGCTATTTCACGGACAACCAGGGCATCGGGCGCTACACCGTCCGCCAGCGCATGTCGCTGCGCACGAACGACATCGAGCGCGCGCAGAACGCCGTGAAGCGGCAGGCGGAACTCGTCCGCCGCGGGGTCGTGCTGGAGGACGGCTCCGGCATGGCCTACACTTTCACCGAGCTCGACACCGTCAAACCGGCAATGATCGCCGAAGCGACCAAGGACGCCCGCGCCGCCGCCGAGCAGTTTGCCGAAGACAGCGGCGCAAACGTCGGCAGCATCCGCCGCGCAACGCAAGGCTACTTCACCATCGAAGCGCGCGACGGCGAGGCAGCCGGCTGGGGTGTGTCCGACAGCCCCCACAAGAAAGTGCGCGTCGTCACGACGGTGGACTTCTCGCTGGACTGACGGCTTCGGCCCGCCGGGCGAGGCTCAGAAGCTCATGCCGAGCGTCGCGACCACGGCATCGTCGGTATAGCCGTCGATCGACGGGCCCTCGACGCCGACATAGCTGACGCCAAGGTTCAGACCGCCCAGCACGGTGGCGCTCGCGCCCAGCGACCAGTCGAGCCCCGAATCGTCCGTGCTGCCGGCCAGCAGCGGCGGTGCGAGCACGCCGTCGGTATAGCCGAGGTGGCCGCTCAGGGTGATCGGCGTGTTCGGGATGCCGACGCCGAGATCGGTATAGACGTAGAGGTTGTCGCTATCCCCCAACGCGTCCTGATCGAACGCATAAGCCGCGCCGACGGTAGCCTCTGCCGGGCCGAGCGCGAACGTGAGCGAGGCGTAAGGCTCGAAATAGTCGGTGTCGGCGCCGAGATCCTCGGTCGGATACATGTAGTACAGCAGCCCCACGTCGAGCGTCAGCCCCTCGGCAACCGCCCCGCTCCATCCGCCATAGAGATCGAGCTCGACATCGCCGAGAAGATCGGTGCCGCCATCGTCGATCGAACTGCCCCAGGTGCCGATGTAGAACCCGCTCTCGTGCGTGACGTCGATGCCGCCCTGGATCGCCGGGTCGCCGCCCGACAGCGAAACGCCGCGGAAGCGGTAGTCGCTGACGATCGCGACGTTCCCCGACACCTCGACGGCGCTTGGCGGGTCGGTTTCGCCCTGCGCCTGCGCCTGGGCCGGCGCGGCGATGATGGCGGATGATAGGATAGCTGCGGCGGTGAGGCCGCGGATGGACGTGAGCATGACAAACTTCCTTGCGTTTGCAGTTGTGCTTCGTCCCACCTGCCGGTTCGCCGGATGCTTCGTTTTATCGAGCAGACTCTTGCGAACGCGAAATGATCGTGCAGCATCATGCTGCGATGCACAAGGAATATTTCGCGCCGCCCTCAACCGGTGGGGGATCTGTTGAGTTCGTGCACTGGACACAGAGCCGGTTCAGTGGCGAGTCATCGGTTGCCGTGCAGGCGCGGCTGGCCTATCGGCGCCCCTATTCCACGCCAAAAAATCACCCGATGTTCGAACCGCTTCGCAAGATCTTTCGCGCCCGCCCCGAGATGCCGCGCCCCTCCGTTCCCGAGGGCGAACGCATCTATGTGATCGGGGACGTTCACGGCCGGGCCGATCTGTTCAAACCCCTGATTGACGCGGTCGAGGACGACGACCGCCATGCTCCGCCGGCCGAGACAACCATCGTCCTGCTCGGCGACCTGGTGGATCGCGGGCCCGACAGCGCGGGTGTGGTCGCCCAGGCGCGCGAGTTGCAGGCGCGTCGCCGCGTGCGCATCCTCGCCGGCAATCACGAGGAAATGTTCCTCCAGTCGTTCGAGGAACGCAGCATCCTGCGCCACTTCCTCAAGCACGGCGGGCGCGAGACGCTGTTCAGCTACGGCATCACCCGCGAGCGCTACAACGAGAGCACGCTCGACGAGTTGCAGCACCTGATGCGCGACGCGGTCCCGCAAGCGGACCGCGATTTCCTGCGCGGGTTCGAGGAATATGTGATCGCCGGCGACTACCTGTTCGTCCATGCCGGCATCCTTCCCGAGGTTCCGCTGGAGGAACAGTCGCGGCATGACCTGCTGTGGATCCGCGACCGGTTCCTGCACCACTCCGCCCCGCATTCGCATGTCGTGGTGCACGGGCACACGATCTGCGACCCGGTGGCCGAGTGCGCCAACCGCATCGGCATCGACACCGGTGCCTACCGCACCGGCAAACTGACGGCGCTGGTGCTGGAAGGCGATAACCGGCGTTACTTACAGGCCGCCGAGAACGCCGGCACGGTTACAATTCGCAAGATGGGGACTGCGCAATGAAGATCGCAATGGTCGGTTCGGGCTATGTCGGCCTGGTGTCGGGCGCCTGCTTTGCCGATTTCGGGCATGACGTGGTCTGCATCGACAAGGACCAGTCGAAGATCGACCGCCTGCATGAAGGCGTGATGCCGATCTACGAGCCCGGGCTCGACGCGCTGGTCGAAAGCAACGTCGCCGCCGGACGGCTGTCGTTCACGACCGACCTCGCCGAAGGCATCGCCGGCGCGCAGGCGATCTTCATTGCCGTCGGCACGCCGAGCCGCCGGGGCGACGGCCACGCCGATCTTTCGTTTGTCCACGCCGTCGCCCGCGAAGTCGGCGAAAAGCTGGCCAACGACGCGGTCGTGGTGACCAAGTCGACCGTTCCCGTCGGCACGGGCGACGAAGTCGAGCGGATCATCGCAGAGACCGGCTGCAACCACCGCGTCGCGGTCGTTTCCAACCCCGAGTTTCTGCGCGAGGGCGCGGCGATCGCCGATTTCAAGCGCCCGGATCGGATCGTCATCGGCACCGACGATGACTTCGGCCGCGAGGTCATGCGCGAGGTCTATCGCCCGCTGTTCCTCAACGAATCGCCGATCCTGTTCGTCAGCCGCCGCAGCGCGGAACTGATCAAGTATGCCGCCAACGCCTTCCTCGCGACCAAGATCACCTTCATCAACGAGATGGCCGACCTGTGCGAGAAGGTCGGCGCCAATGTGCAGGACGTGAGCCGCGGGATCGGAATGGACAACCGCATCGGCCCCAAGTTCCTCCATGCCGGCCCCGGTTACGGCGGCTCCTGCTTCCCCAAGGACACGCTGGCCCTGCTCAAGACCGCCGAGGACTACGACAGCCCGGTGCGAATCGTGGAAGCGGTGGTGAAGACCAACGACAGCCGCAAGCGCGCGATGGGCCGCAAGGTAATCGATGCGCTCGGCGGCATGGAATCGGCGCGGGGCAAGAAGGTTGCGCTGCTCGGCCTCACGTTCAAGCCAAACACCGACGACATGCGCGACAGCCCGGCCATCGCGATCGCACAGGCGCTCGGCGACGCGGGCGTGAAGGTCGCCGGTTACGATCCCGAAGGCATGGAGCAGGCCGCGCCGCTGATGCCCGATGTACAGATGTGCAAGAGCCCCTACGAGGCAATCGAGGGGGCCGACGCGATCGCCATCGTCACCGAATGGGATGCCTTCCGCGCGCTCGACTTTGCGCGGGTGAAAGCCCTCGCCAACGCGCCGGTGCTGGTCGACCTCAGGAATATCTACAAGCCCGATCACATGCAGGCGGCCGGCTTCACCTACGTCAGCGTCGGGCGGGGCTGAGAGGGCCTAAGCGCCACCTTCAAGCTGCAGTGTGGAAAATGCCAGGGGGCCTGTAAGCCGGGTTCTGTCTCGCAGGCGGTATCCCATGGGACCGGCCCCGCGAGGGCAGCCATTCGTCTAGGCGACGGATTGCTCCGTGCGCTCAAGCAGCCAACCCGGGCGGTCGCAGCTTGCGCTTGGGGCGAAACACCCCAGCCCGCTCACGCGGACGCGCCGCCCCTATTCGGCCTTGCTCCGGGTGGGGTTTGCCATGCGGGCCGCGTTGCCGAAGCCCCGGTGCGCTCTTACCGCACCCTTTCACCCTTGCCCGGCCCCAACTCCCAAAGGAGCGCGGGCCGTCGGCGGTATTCTCTCTGTGGCACTTTCCCTGAGCCCGCTCGCGCGGACCCGGCGGGCGTTACCCGCCACCCTTGTTTCGTGGAGCCCGGACTTTCCTCGCGCGCTTTCGCACCCGCGGCTGCCCGGCCCCCTGGCCACCCCTATCTAGCGTGTCCGCGGTCGCGATCCAAGAGGAGCTGGAACAAGATCGCCCGGACCTGCCCGTCGATCTCCCCGTCGATCCGCTCCGGCCGCCAGCGGCGCTGGAACGCCTCGACCGCCTTGCGCCCGTCGGTCACCTCGTAACCGAAGCGCTCGAGCGCGAGGTAGAATGCGCCGTCGTTGTCGAACGGATCGCCCAGTTCGAGCTTCTCCGGACGCGCCAGGCACAGGCCGTACCCGGCGAGCCGGTCCCACGGAAACAGCTCGCCCGGATCGATCTTGCGCGCGGGTGCGACGTCGGAATGGCCGACGACGTTGGCGCGCGGAATGTCGTGATCCTTCACGATCCGCGCGACAAGCGGAACGAGCGCCGCAAACTGCGCTTCCGAGAACTCGCGGTAGCCGAGCGCATGCCCGGGATGGTCGAGTTCGATCCCGATGCTCGCCGAATTCACGTCCCTATGGCCGCGCCAGTAGGACGCTCCCGCATGCCAGGCGCGCTTGTCCTCCGGCACCAGCCGCGTGACCTCGCCGGCTTCCGAGATCAGATAATGCGCGCTCACGCCCGCATCCGGATCGCACAGCCGATCGAGCGCGGCCTCGGCGCTTTCCATCTCGGTGTAATGGATCACCACCATCGAGATCGGCAGCGTTCGCTCGTTGAAATTGGGCGACAGCCGCTCGTGGTGGACGAGTTCGTCCATCAGCCGTTCGGCAGCACCGCTCCGAGAACCAGTGCGTCGGCGGTCTGCCGATACTGCAGTCCGCCGCCGGCGTGGTCGGCCAGCAGGCAGAGCAAGTGCGCCGGGGCGGTGCGGCTGGAGAGCTTGTCCTTCGACAGATTGCCTTCGAGCGCCGCGCCGATCGTCTCGTCGAACGCGATCCTGGCGCCGGCAGCGCGGACGACGATCTCGGTCGCGCCTTCCCGCACTTCCGCCCCGATGTCGATCGTACCGCCGCGCACGAGCGCTTCGATGCCCATGTGGGCGAAGTTGAGCAGCACCTTTACCGCGGGCTTGGACAGGCGGCTTTCGGCAAGCGCCCAGTTCACTGCGACGCGCTTCGCATCGCGCGCCAGCGCGTCGATCACTGCGCGGGCCTCGGCCACCTCGACCAGATCGCCGAACCCCCCGGCCGCACCGTAGGCGAGGCGGAAGAACTTGAGCTTGTCGGCGCTGATCTGCGCGCTCTGCTCGAGCAGTTCGAAGCAGCGCTGGCGCATCTCCGGGTCCTTCTCCCCGGCGAGGAGCTCGAGCCCGTTGGAAAGCGCCCCGACCGGGCTGAGCATGTCGTGACACAGGCGCGAACAGAGCATGCTGGCGAGGTCGATGGCGTCGGAATCGGTCATAGATTGAGAAACGTGGTCCCGTTCAGCGAAAGTCTGGCTAACCGCTGCCTTACCGATCAATGACTCGCAGGGAAAGCGGTTCGAAGCCCGCTTCGTCGTCGCGCCAGAACCGTACCTCGCCTTCGCCGGCGATCGCCCAGATGCGGCCGTCGCGCGCTGCCATGGCTCGGTCGGTGGCAGACGGTTCGGCCGGGCCGTGCGGATGGGAGTGGTAGTATCCTGCGACCTGCGGCCCGCCCGCGCGCGCCGCCCGGTGCGCATCGATCAGCGCGCGCGGATCTATCTCGAAATGCGTCTCGGGCGCCGGGTGGAGGTTGCGCGCGGGTTGGAGGGCGCGAATGGCCGTGTCCTCGCCCAGCAGAATACCACAGCATTCGCGCGGGTGCGCCGCAGCCGCCTCGGCGAGAATGCGCTCCAGGACCGCACTTGTGACTTCGGCAATCATCGCGCATTGGCCTAGCATGGCGGACGATCAAGTCATCGGCGGATTTCTCGCGCCCGGTCTCCGCCTCGACAAGGCGCTGGCCGACGCGTCGGGGCTGTCGCGCGAGCGGATCAAGGGGCTCATCGGCGAAGGCCGGGTAAAGGTCGGCGGCGCCGTGGTGCGCAGCGCTTCGGCGAGGACCGGCGACGGCGCGGCATTTTCCATCGACGTTCCCCCGCCCGAACCGCTTGCGGCCGAGGCGCAGGATATCCCGCTAGACGTGGTGTTCGAGGACGATCATCTGATCGTCGTGAACAAGCCAGCGGGGCTGGTGGTGCACCCCGCGGCCGGAAACCCGGATGGGACGCTGGTCAACGCCCTGCTGCACCATTGCCGCGGGCAATTGTCGGGCATCAACGGCGTGGCGCGGCCGGGCATCGTGCACCGGATCGACAAGGACACCTCGGGCCTGCTGGTCGTCGCCAAGACCGATGCGGCGCATGAGGGGCTGGCGCGGCAGTTCGCCGACCACTCGATCACCCGTGCCTATCTGGCCGTCTGCGCCGGCCATCCGGCGCCGCCGATGGGCACGATCTCGGGGCGAATCGGCCGGTCCGACGCGAACCGCAAGAAGATGGCGGTGCTGTCGCCGGACTCGACCCGCGGGAAGCACGCGGTGACGCATTACAAGACACTGAAATTGCTGCGCAGTTGCGCGCTGATCGAATGCCGCCTGGAAACGGGGCGCACGCACCAGGTACGCGTTCACTGTGCGTCAATCGGTCATCCGTTATTGGGAGACCAAACTTATGGACGCACACCGGCAGGGCTCCGTCCCCTTCTCAAGCAGCTCGGTTTCGCCCGGCAGGCGCTTCACGCGGCGTTGCTCGGGTTCGATCATCCGATCACGGGCGAAAGGGTGGATTTCCGGGCCGAACTGCCGGGGGACATGCGGGAACTCATCGACGAAACCGCTCGTTGAAATCGATGAAAGTCGGTTCAATCCGCCCGAACACCGTCCTATATACGAATGCGTGGCCCGCACCGCGGATGCCCATGAGGGGTCCGTCACCGCGCGGTCGACACGAGAAAGGTCAGGGTAGACGTGAGCAACAACAAAGCATTGACAGTTCCGGCGCTCGGCGGTGAGCAGAGCCTCAACCGCTATCTCGCCGAGATCAAGAAGTTTCCGGTGCTGACGGCCGAGCAGGAATACATGCTCGCCAAGCGCTACGAAGAGCACGAGGATTCTGAGGCTGCGGCGCAGCTCGTCACCAGCCACCTCCGGCTCGTGGCCAAGATCGCCATGGGCTACCGCGGCTACGGCCTGCCGGTCAGCGACCTCATTTCCGAAGGCAACGTCGGCCTGATGCAGGGCGTCAAGAAGTTCGAGCCCGATCGCGGCTTCCGCCTCGCGACTTACGCGATGTGGTGGATCAAGGCCTCGATCCAGGAGTTTATTCTCCGTTCGTGGTCGCTCGTGAAGATGGGCACCACCGCGGCGCAGAAGAAGCTGTTCTTCAACCTGCGGCGGATGAAGAAGAACCTCGAGGCTTACGAGGACAGCGATCTTCATCCGGACGATGTCGCCAAGATCGCGACCGACCTCGGCGTGCCCGAGCAGGAAGTGATCAACATGAATCGCCGCATGATGATGGGCGGCGACGGATCGCTGAACACGCCCATGCGCGGCGGCGAGGAAGGTTCGGGCGAGTGGCAGGACTGGCTCACTGACGACCGTCCGCTGCAGGACGAGACCGTTGCCGAAGCCGAAGAGGCGCACGTGCGCCACGAAATGCTGGTCGAGGCGATGGACAGCCTGAACGAGCGCGAGAAGCACATCCTCACCGAGCGGCGCCTGACGGAAAGTCCGCAGACGCTGGAGGAACTGAGCCAGGTCTACGACGTCAGCCGCGAACGCATCCGCCAGATCGAGGTGCGCGCGTTCGAGAAGCTGCAGAAGGCGATGCAGCGGATCGCCGGCGAACGGCTGCTGCCGGGCATCGCGTAAGCTGAATGGTTCGCCCGTGGCGCCTTTCGTATGGGCGTCGCGCGGCGACCGTTCTTCTCTTGCCGGCAGTTATTGGTCTGGCGGCGGCTGCGCAACCGGCGCCCCCGGTCCCGACGCCTGCCACTATTCAGGCGTTCGATGCGGAACTGCCTTACCGCCCGGCTCCCGTCCGTATCGGCGACCGCCAGCATCTCATCTATGAGCTGCACCTGACGAATTTTTCGTCGGCGCCCCTGACTTTGGACGAATTGACGGTCGAGGAGGGTGCGACGGGCGCGCATCTGCTGGCCCTTTCCGGCGATCGGCTCGCCGCAGCGCTCGGCGGGGTCCCTTCGAGTGAGGCGGACGGTCGCACTATCGCGCCTGGAGCGCGCACGATCGTCTATCTCGACGTTCCGCTGAGTGGGTCCGGCATCCCGGCGAGCCTGGCACACAAGGTCGCGGTTACGAGCAAGGACGGCGCGGCAGTGATAGATGCCGGCCGGATCGAGGTGGACACACGCCCGCTGCCGATCCTGGGCCCGCCCTTGCGCGGAGGACCGTGGGTCGCCGTCTATGCGCCCGCGATGGAGCGCGGCCACCGCCGCGTGGTCTATGCCACGGCCGGACAGGCGACCATCCCCGGCAGGTTTGCGATCGACTGGATGAAGGCGGACGCGCAGGGGCGGCTCGATCGCTCCGACGGCAAGACGTTGGCCGACTCGCTCGGATATGGCGCGGAAGTGCTGGCGGTGGCCGACGCGGTCGTTGCGGCGACTCGCGACGAATTTACCGAACCGCTATTGCGTGCCGACCTGCCGCGCGTCTCGATCGGCGATGCGACGGGCAACTTCATCGCCCTTGATCTGGGAGACGGCCGCTTTGCCTTCTTCGAGCATCTGCAGCCGGGCCTTCTGGTGAAGCCCGGCGACAGGGTGAAGCGCGGGCAGGTGATCGCTCGTCTCGGGCTGACCGGACAGGGCACCTCCCCGCATCTTCACTTCCATGTCGCATCACGCCCCTCGCCTCTTGCGGCGGAGGGCCTGCCCTTCCTCATCGAAGGCGCCAAGGTCATCGGCCGATATGCCTCGATCGCCGACCTCGGCAGCGGTCCTTGGCAGCCGGCTCGGCCGGCGCCGGGCCCGTCCATGCCCGAGGCGAACAGCGTGGTGCGCTTCCCCGATTGACGCGCGAGCGCCCGACCCCGGCAATCAGAAGCTCTTGGTGATCGCCAGGGCTTCGTCGAACCGTCCCTCCTTCTCCGCATCGCGAAGCACCAGGACGTTGGGCACGCAGACCTCGGCGGGCGGAGCACCGCTTTCGAACTGGGCCATCACCTGATCGATATAGGTGTCGAGCGGCAGGTAGCCCTCGCGGGTCGACTGGCCGGGGGTCAGTTCGGTCTGCACCGCGGGCGGCACGATCTCGATCACCTCGACCGCACCCTCCAGCTTGGCGCGCAGCGAGATCGTGTAGCTGTGAATCGCCGCCTTGGTCGCCGAGTAGGTCGCCGCTTTGGGCATCGGCACGAAGGCGAGGCCCGAGCTGACATTGATGATTGCCGCGCCATTCTGCCCCTTCAGATGCTCGACGAGCCCGTCGGTCAGCCGGATCGGGCCGAGGAGGTTGGTGACGACCGTCGCCTCCACGTCGGCTAGGTCGCGTCTGGCCGCGAGATCTTCGTAGCGCATGATCCCGGCATTGTTCACCAGCACGTTGAGTGCGGGGAAGCGCGCCACGACATCGCTGGCGAAGCGTTGGATGTCGGCGGGGTCGGTCACGTCGAGCGCCATTGGATGGATGTTCGCGTGGCCTTCGGCGGTCTCGGCTAGCGGGCCTTCGCTACGGCCGGCGACAATCACGGTATTGCCCAGATCGTGCCAGAGCCGTGCGAGTTCACGGCCGATTCCGCTGCCGCCGCCGGTGACGAGAATGGTGTTTCCACTGGTCTTCATGGGAGGGAGCCTTCTTTGCTTGCGTTGGAGAGGCACCCCATCTAGGCCAATACTCTCCAATGGGAAGTAGGCACCTGAACGTGCGGTAGTTACAAAAAGGAAAGAAATGGGAAAACCGCCGCACACGAGCTATCATTCGGATCCGCGCGTCGACGCGCTGGTCGACGAAACGATCGGCCGCGTCGCCGACAAGTGGACTCTGCTGGTGCTGGAGGCGCTGGAGGAAGCAGGCGAGCAGCGCTTCAGCGCAATCGGCCGCGCGGTGCCGGGAATCAGCCAGAAGATGCTGACGCAAACCCTGCGCCAGATGGAGCGTGAAGGGTTGGTGACACGCACCGTCCATGCGGAGGTTCCCCCGCGGGTCGAATACCGGCTGACGGACCTCGGGCATGACCTCGCCGAAGCGTTCTGCGGCGTATGGCACTGGGCGGAGCGCAACATCGAGAAGATCGAAGCTGCCCGGGCCACATTCGACGCACGCAAGTAAGGCGATTGCGCACGGCCCCTGCCGTCCTTATCCGGTTTCCCCATGCGCTGGTTCCTGATGCTGCTCGCCAAGCTGGTTCTGTGGTTCGTGGGGCTCAGCCTCCTGCTGGTCGTCGTCTACAGATTCGTGCCCCCGCCGGTGACCGTGACCATGCTGCTGGACGAGCACGGCATGACGAAGGACTGGGAGCCGCTCTCGAACATCGACCGAAACCTGGTCGCCGCGGTGATCGCGGCGGAGGACGGCAAATTCTGCAGCCACAACGGCTTCGACACCGAAGCGATCGAGAAGGCCATTCAGCACAATGCGCAAGGCGGGCGCATCCGCGGCGCGTCGACGATCAGCCAGCAGACCGCCAAGAACGTCTTCCTGTGGCAGGACGGCGGCTTTTTCCGGAAGGGGCTGGAAGCCTGGTTCACTCTTCTGATCGAGACCGTCTGGGGCAAGCGGCGGATCATGGAGGTCTACCTGAACGTCGCCGAGACCGGGATCGGGACCTACGGCGCCGAGGCCGGCGCGCAGCGCTATTTCAACCACTCCGCCGCCCGTCTCAGCCGCACCGAGGCCGCACGTATGGCGGCCGCGCTGCCGCTGCCCAAGCAGCGTTCGGTGGTGAACCCGGCCGGCTTCACGCGGCGCTACGGCAATACGATTGCTGCGCGCATGGGCGTGGTCGGGCGTGACGGGCTCGACGCCTGTGTCTATGAGTGACCGCAATGGGCGCGGGTCACTCTCACAGTCACGGACATTCGCACGGGCATTCGCATGGCCATGGCCATGCGCATGCGCCGGCAGACTTCGGCCGCGCCTTTGCCATCGGCATCGTGCTCAACGGCGCCTTCGTGCTGGTCGAGGCGGCCTACGGCTTCCTTTCCGGGTCGATGGCGCTGGTGGCCGACGCCGGACACAACCTGTCGGACGTGCTGAGCCTTCTGCTCGCCTGGGCCGCCGCTACGGCCGCGCGCAAGCCGCCGTCCGGCAAGTTCACTTACGGTTACAAGAGCTCGACCATCCTGGCCGCCATGGCCAATGCGGGGCTGCTGCTGGTCGCGATCGGCGCGATCCTGTTCGAAACGCTCAACCGCCTGACCAACCCGGCCGAGGTGGAAGGGTGGACCATGATCGCGGTCGCAAGCGTCGGGATCGTGATCAATACGGCGACCGCGCTGCTATTCCTGCGCGGCCGGCACGACGATCTGAATATCCGCGGCGCCTTCCTGCACATGGTCGCCGATGCGCTGGTCTCGCTGGGCGTAGTGATCGCGGGCGTGGCGATCCTGCTGACGGGCGCGACCTGGATTGACCCTGTGACCAGCCTGCTGATCGTGGCAGTGATCGCCTGGGGCACCTGGGGACTGCTGAAAGACAGCGTGAAGATGGGCCTGCTGGCCGTGCCCGAAGGTATCTCGGAAGCCGACGTGCGCACCTATCTCGGTCGTCTGTCCGGGGTGGCGGCGGTTCATGACCTGCATATCTGGCCGATGAGCACGACCGAAACCGCGATGACCGCGCATCTCGTCATGCCTGCCGGCCACCCCGGGGACGATTTCCTGCGCGAGATTGCGCATGAGTTGCAGCACCGGCACGGGATCGGTCATGCGACGATCCAGATTGAGCGCGATGCCGACTGCGCGCTATCTTCCGCCCATAGCTGCTAGCGCGTTAGCCCTGCTGCTGGTCGGGCAGTTCGCCCGTCGGATCGCTCTCAACGAGTTCGGCGACCTGCTCGTAAACCTGCGCGTTGTCGTCCATCTGCTGCTGGAGCTGCGGATTCTGTTCGCCGACATTGCGGAAGAAGCCGCTCGCGTCGCGCAGAAGCTTCGCCGCGAGCTGTGCGTTGGTGGCCATATTCGAGAATTCCTCGTATTCGCGTGACAGTCTGCGGCCCGGGCCCGAAAGCGGCCCGACCCGGGGCGCAACCGCGTGCTGCGCCACTTGCGCCCGGTAAGGCGATAAACGGTCCGTCAGGGACCGATTATGTCCGCAGCGCGTGCGCCGCGGTGCGGGGCTGTCAGGCCGCCGCTTCTTTCTTCTCGCCGCCAAGCACCCGAATCGGCTCCTTGCGGCCTTCGACCACGTCCTTGTCGATCACGATCTCGCTCACCCCATCCATGTCGGGCAGGTCGAACATCGTATCGAGTAGAATGCCTTCGACGATCGAGCGCAGGCCGCGCGCACCGGTCTTGCGCTTGATCGCCCGTTCCGCGATCGTTTCGAGGGCATCGTCGGTGAAGGTCAAGTCGACATCCTCGAGCTCGAACAGCTTGCAGTACTGCTTGACCAGCGCGTTCTTCGGTTCGCTGAGGATCTTCACCAGCGCGGACACGTCGAGGTCGCGCAGGGTGGCAATCACCGGCAGGCGGCCGACGAATTCGGGGATCAGGCCGAACTTGAGCAGGTCTTCCGGCTCGCACTTCTCGAGCAGTTCGCCCACGCGGCGCTTGTCCGGATCGGCGACATGCGCGCCAAAGCCGATCGAGCGCTTCTGCAAGCGGTCGGCGATGATCTTCTCGAGGCCGGCGAAAGCGCCGCCGCAGATGAACAGGATGTTGGTCGTGTCGACCTGCAGGAATTCCTGCTGCGGATGCTTGCGACCGCCCTGCGGCGGGACGGAGGCGGTGGTGCCTTCCATCAGCTTGAGCAGCGCCTGCTGCACGCCCTCGCCCGAAACGTCGCGGGTGATCGACGGATTCTCCGCCTTGCGCGTGATCTTGTCGATCTCGTCGATGTAGACGATGCCGTGCTGCGCCTTGTCGACGTTGTAATCGCTCGACTGGAGCAGCTTGAGAATGATGTTCTCGACATCCTCGCCGACATAGCCCGCTTCGGTCAGAGTCGTGGCATCGGCCATCGTGAACGGCACGTCGAACGTGCGCGCCAGCGTCTGCGCCAGCAGCGTCTTGCCCGAGCCAGTGGGGCCAACGAGCAGGATGTTGGACTTCGCCAGCTCGACGTCGCCCGCCTTGCCCGAATGCTTGAGCCGCTTGTAGTGGTTGTGCACCGCGACCGACAGTACGCGCTTTGCGCGGTCCTGCCCGATCACGTAATCGTTCAAGGTCACGAAGATGTCGTTCGGAGTCGGGACTTCCCCTTCCTTGCGACCCGTCAGCCCGGCCTTGGTCTCTTCGCGAATGATGTCGTTGCACAGCTCGACGCATTCGTCGCAGATGAACACCGTCGGCCCCGCGATGAGTTTCCTCACCTCGTGCTGCGATTTGCCGCAGAAGCTGCAGTACAGCGTGGACTTGCTATCGGTTCCGCTCAACTTGGTCATTTCCCGTGGTTCCCGAACCCCCGGCCCGAATTCCAAGGCCGGATTCGGCCGACTCTAAAGCCGGCTGGTCATTAATCAACACATCGGGTCTAGCATTCACGTATTGCCACAAGCTGAAGTGGCAGGGTTGCCCGAATGCTATATCAACCGCCCTGCGCCGGGTTTTGTGCCCGGAAGGATCGGTTACTCCGGCGCTCCGCCGGACCCCGTCTCGTCACCCGGCTCTTCATTCTCAGGCCGGGTCTCGAACACCTTGTCAACGATGCCGAACTTCATCGCTTCGTCGGCTTCGAGGAAGGTATCGCGGTCCATTGCCTTCTCGATGTCGGAAAGGCTCTGACCGGTGTATTTCACGTAGAGGTCATTCATCCGCTGGCGGATGCGCAGGATCTCGCGCGCCTGGATCTCGATGTCGCTCGCCATGCCGCGCGCGCCGCCCGAAGGCTGGTGGACCATGATCCGCGCGTTGGGCAGTGCGATGCGCATGCCGGGCTCGCCCGCCGCAAGCAGGAAGCTGCCCATCGAAGCCGCCTGGCCGACGCAGACGGTCGAAACGCGCGGCTTGATGTACTGCATGGTGTCGTGGATCGCCATACCGGCCGTCACCACGCCGCCGGGCGAGTTGATGTACATGGAGATCGGCTTCGAGGGGTTCTCGCTTTCGAGGAACAGCAACTGGGCCACGATCAGCGAGGCCATGTTGTCCTCGACCTGACCGGTCACGAACACGATCCGCTCGCGCAGCAGGCGGCTGAAGATGTCGAAGCTGCGCTCGCCGCGGCTGGTCTGCTCGACAACCACCGGCACCAGCGCGCCCGTCACCGGATCGCGGGTGAACTGGCCCTGCGAAGTGTGGGCATCGGTGCCGAACAGGTCGATCATGCGGAAATTTCCTCTCGTCAGAAGTGCGACCGGCTATGTCGCGATAGCCGGCGCGATGTTCAAGGGGATTAACCTTGCGGCCGGGGAAATCAGCACCGTCGCCCGTGTGCCGCCGACCGCTCCCCGGACGAGAAAAGGCGGCGAGACACGCCCGCCGCCCCTGTTCGTCACCCGGCAAATGGCCGAACGATCACTTCTTGGCAGCAGCCTTCTTGGCGGGCGCCTTCTTGGCGGCCGGCTTCTTGGCAGCCGGAGCCTCGTCGTCGGACTTGGCGGCGGCTTTCTTGGCTGGGGCCTTCTTGGCCTCGTCCTTCGCTGCTTCCTTCTTGGCGGGAGCCTTCTTGGCCGCCGGCTTCTTGGCCGGGGCTTTCTCCTCGCCTTCGTCCTTGGCCGCGCTCTTCTTGGCGGCGGGCTTCTTGGCAGGCGCCTTCTTCTTCGCGGCCGGCGTCTCGGCAGGCTCGGTCTCTTCCGCCTCGATCGCGGCTTCGAGCTCCTCTCGCGTCACTTCGCGCTCGGAAATCTCGGCCTTGTCGAACAGGAAGTCGACGACCTTGTCCTCGTAAAGCGGCGCGCGTAGCTGCGCGGCGGCCATCGGGTCGGACTGGATGTATTCGACGAAGCGCTGGCGGTCCTCGGCGCGGTACTGCTGCGCGGCCTGCTGGACGAGCATGCTCATTTCCTGCTGGCTGACCTCGACGCCGTTCTTCTGGCCGATCTCGCTGAGCAGGAGGCCGAGACGCACGCGGCGTTCGGCGATCTTGCGATAGTCGTCCTTCTCCGCCTCGATTTCCTTGAGCGCCTTGGCCGGATCCTCGTCGCGAGAGGCCTCCTGCTGGAGCTGCGCCCAAATCTGCTCGAACTCAGCCTCCACCATGCCCTGCGGCACGGCGAAGTCGTGGCCCGCGGCAAGCTGATCGAGAAGCTGACGCTTCATCTGCGTGCGGGTGAGCCCGGCAGTCTCCTGCTCGACTTGGCCGCGCAACAGACCCTTGAGCTGGTCGAGCCCTTCGAGACCCAGGTTCTTGGCGAAATCGTCGTCGATCTTGGTCTCGCCTTCGACCTTTACCTGCTTCACCGTAACGGCGAACTGGGCTTCCTTGCCCTTGAGGTGTTCGGCGGGATAATCGGCCGGGAACGTGACGGTGATCGTCTTCTCGTCACCCGTTTTCACACCGGTGAGCTGCTCTTCGAAGCCGGGAATGAACTGGCCTGCGCCGAGCACGAGCGGTGCGTCCTCGGCCTTGCCGCCTTCGAACTCCACACCGTCGATCGAGCCGACGAAGTCGATGATGATCTGGTCACCCTCGGCCGCCTTCTTGGTCTTCGGCGCGTCCTTGTAGCTCTTCTGCTGGCCGGCAATGCGCTCTAGCGCCTCGTCGACTTCCTTGTCGCTGACCGGCACGACCAGACGCTCGAGCGCGATGCCTCCGATCTCGGGCGCCTCGATCTCGGGCAGGACTTCGAGCTCGACGTCGAGCACCGCATCCTTGCCCTGCTCGTAGCCTTCGCCGAGCTCGACCTTCGGCTGCATCGCCGGGCGGAGCTTCTTCTCGCGGATCAGCTCGTCGACCGAGCCGCGAATCGCATCGTTGAAGACTTGGGCATGAACGTTCTCGCCATGCATCTTGCGGACCAGGTTGGCGGGCACTTTGCCCGGGCGGAAGCCCGGCATGCGCACCTGCGGGGCGATCTTCTTCACCTCCGCATCGACCTTGGCCTCGATGTCACCGGCCGGGATGGTGAGCTGGAAGCCGCGCTTGAGGCCCTCGGCGGTGGTCTCTTTGATCTGCATGTGCGAACTTAAGCCTTTTTAAAATCACAATTTATCGAAGGGCGTCGGGGCCGGTCACTGGTGCGGGCGAAGGGACTCGAACCCCCACATCTTTCGATACTGGTACCTAAAACCAGCGCGTCTACCAGTTCCGCCACGCCCGCAACCCGAACGAAGCCGCGCGCGGGAAACCCACGCGAACAGGGGAGCGCCCTTAGAAGGGCGGGCCGAAAAGGGCAAGCGCTGCGATTTGCGGCGCGCGGCTGCGGAACGCAGCGGCCGCGCGGGACGTTGGTTTCGCACGACGCACCGCACGAAGGAATTTCTCCCATGGCCACCCAGCCCGATCCCGCGCCCGATAGAATCGAACCCGGCTCTCCGCCCGAAACGCCGCCCGACAGCCCTCCGCTGGAAGACCCGATGCAGGAGCCGGACGAGATCGAACAACCCAATCCCGATTTCGACCGGCCGGACCGCAGCCCGATCGAAACGCCGCCGCCTCCTGACTGAGCCGGCGATTGAATATTGCAGCGCCCGCGGCGCCGGACTAGGGCGCGCGCATGAGCGACGAGACCAGCAACGACACCCCGCCTGACCGCCTGTCGGTCAATCCGCGCAGCGAACACTTCGATGCCGACAAGCTCCGGCGCGGAATCGGCATCCGCTTCAAGGGCCGCCAGCGGACGGACATCGAGGAGTACTCGATCTCTGAAGGTTGGGTCCGCGTACAGGCGGGGAAGGCGATGGACCGCAAGGGGCAGCCGCTGACCATCAAGCTCAGCGGACCGGTCGAAGCGTGGTACGAGGATCTGGGCGACGACGCGCCCGTGGCGAAAGCCTGAAGCGGCTCAGTTGCCGTAGCGGGCGACCGCCGCCGCGATCGGATCGCGCGGTGCCGAAGCCGCCTTGCGCCGCGGCATGACCTTCTCCGCCGGCGTTCGCGCCGGAGTCCGCGCAGCGAGGTTCCCGCGAGCATCGGCGGCAGGCGTCGTCAATCCGGCAAAGGCGTTCAGGAACGTACGCGAGGGCGCGGCAGAATGGGGTCGCGCGGGCGCCGGGGGGGATGGCGCCACGCGCGATGGGGGAGCTGCGGCGAGGCGCGTTTCCGGGAACCGGGCCTCCTCGCCGTAAATGAATCCGTGGACCGGCCAGACCGTGGTGCCGAGCGCCTGGATCGGACCGTACCAGACGCGCACCTGACTCCAGTCGTTGGCCGGCGAGACGTCGACGGCCTTCACGTCGCGCTCGATCTGCCCACGGCGGCCGTTGATCGGCGACCAGTTGGCATGATCCAGCAGTACCGTACGGCTGTCGACCACCTGACTCACCGTCGCGACGTGCCCGAGCCGCATGCTGCCATGCGGAACGAACGCCATCACCGCGCCCACGCGCGGCTCGTCGCCTCGCTCGTAACGGCCCGCGGACTGATTCCACCAAGTGTGCGCATCGCCATAAATCTGAACGCCCGAGAGCTCGCGCGCATAGGGCACGCACTGGAGATAAGCCGGCAGCTCGTCGCGGCTCGGCCGATCAAACCCTACGCTGGCATCCGCCAGCGCCGGCGCGTGAAAGGCGCAGAGGCCCGCTGCGGCCAGGATCCAGAGATTTGCCCTCATGCGGCAGGAAGCTGCCGAATTATCGTTAACGCGGCCCTGCCGGTTATGGTTAACGGATCTTTACCTTTGTGCTGAGTGGGCCGAGCGCGCTTGCCAAGCGCCGCAATAGGCTCCACCTGCGCCCCGTAATGGTCAAGAAGCCGCAAGTCATCATCATCGGCCGTCCCAACGTCGGCAAGTCCACGCTGTTCAACCGGCTGGTGGGCAAGCGCCTGGCGCTGGTCGACGATCAGCCGGGCGTGACGCGCGACCGGCGTTTCGGCGATGCGACCATCGCCGGGCTGGAGTTCACCGTCGTCGATACGGCCGGGTGGGAGGACGACGATCCCGAAACCCTGCCCGGCCGCATGCGCCGGCAGACCGAGGTCAGCCTGGAAGGCGCCGATGCGGCGCTGTTCGTGATCGACGCGCGCGCCGGGCTTACTCCGCTGGACGAGGAAATCGCGCGCTGGCTGCGCAGTCAGACCGTGCCCGTGGTGCCGGTCGCCAACAAGGCCGAAGGGGCGTCTGGCGAGGCGGGGGCGATCGAGGCATGGTCGCTCGGTTTCGGCGAGCCCGTCGCTCTGTCGGCCGAGCACGGAGAAGGCATCGCCGATCTGTTCGGCGCGCTGTGGCCGATCATCGGCGAGAAAGCGGAGCGCAAGGACATTGCCGATGCGGAAGCGGGCGATGGCGCGGAATTCGACGAGGACGCCCCGCTCGGCCCGCTCAAGCTCGCAATCGTCGGACGGCCGAATGCTGGCAAGTCCACGCTGATCAACCGCCTGCTCGGCGAAGACCGCCTGCTCACCGGGCCAGAGGCGGGCATTACGCGCGATTCGATCGCGGTCGACTGGCGCTGGACCGATCCCGCAAGCGGTGAAGTGCGCGATGTCCGCCTGATCGACACCGCCGGAATGCGTAAGAAGGCGCGCGTGACCGAGAAGCTCGAGAAACTCAGCGTGGCCGACGCGCGGCGCGCGGTCGACTTCGCCGAAGTCGTCGTCCTGCTGCTCGATGCTACCAAGGGCCTCGAGCATCAGGATCTCAAGATCGCCGACGCGGTGCTACAGGAAGGCCGCGCGCTGATCGTCGCGATCAACAAGTGGGACATTGCCGAGAACGCCTCCTCGCTGTTCAATGGCATTCGCGAGGCGCTCAACGAAGGGCTGGCGCAAGTCCGCGGACTACCGCTGCTCGCGGTCAGCGCCCGCACCGGTAAGGGACTCGACACGATGCTTGGGGCGGCCTTCGAGATTCGCGAGAGCTGGTCGAAGCGCGTGTCGACTGCGGCGCTCAACCGCTGGTTCGACGACGCGCTGACCGCCAATCCGCCGCCGGCGCCGGGCGGCAAGCGGATCAAGCTGCGCTACATCACCCAGTCGAGCACGCGTCCGCCGCGCTTCGTGGTGTTCGGCACGCGGCTCGACATGCTGCCCAAGAGCTACGAGCGCTATCTGGTCAACAGCATCCGCCGCGAACTCGGCTTCGACGCAGTGCCGGTGCGGGTCGTTCTCAAGAGCCCTAAGAACCCTTACAAGAGCGATTGATGCTCGATCTGCTCTCTTCCAGCGCCAGCCTTGCCCTCGAGATGCTCGAACGCACTGCGAGCACGCCGCGGGTGCAGCAGATGGTGCAACTTTCGCTCGCGCCCGCGTTCCTGCTCGGCGGCATCGGCGCGATCATGAACGTGATGATGAGCCGCATGATCTGGGTCGCCCAGCGCATCGAGCGAATTCACCGCCGCGTCGAGGACGGGGAGGCGGGCGATCACGAAGTGCGCGAACTGCCGTGGCTGGAGCAGCGCCGGAAACACGTGCAAAAGGCGATGGCATTCAGCACCGCCTCGGCCGCAGTGATCAGCGTGGTGATCGTGCTGCTGTTCGTCAGTGCCTTCATCCGCCCGCAGATCGGCACCTTGATCGCGATCGCTTGGATCCTGACGATGCTGCTGCTGCTGATCGGTCTAGGCTTCTTCCTCCGCGAAACCCGCTTGGCCGTGCGCGGCGCACGGGCGTTCGACCGAAACGGGGACGAAAGCTAGCCAGCGAACCGGTTCGGGAAGACTCGTCCCCTCGCGGCCCCCCAGCGAAAGCTGGGATGACGAGATCAGGAGATCTCAAACGGCTATGCCCCGCGTGACGCAAGGCTCAGCGCAGAAGCGCTGACTCTAGTCCCCTTCCTCCGCCGGCTTGCTCTGCAACTGGACGTAGTTCTGCAGGCCCATCCGCGCGATCATGTCGAACTGGGTCTCAAGGAAGTCGACATGCTCCTCCTCGCTCTCGAGAATGCGTTCGAAGATCTCGCGGCTGACGTAGTCGCGGACGCTTTCGCAATGCTCGATCGCGTCGCGCAGGAGCGGAATCGCCTCCTGCTCCATCGCGAGGTCGGCCTTGAGGATTTCCTCGACCGTTTCGCCCACCTTGAGCTTATGGATGGCCTGGAAGTTAGGAAGCCCGTCGAGAAACAGGATCCGCTCGGCCAGAACGTCAGCGTGCTTCATCTCGTCGATCGATTCTTGGCGCTCATATTCAGCCAGACGCTCGACACCCCAGTCCTTCAGCACGCGGTAGTGTAGCCAGTACTGGTTGATGGCGGTGAGTTCGTTGGTGAGCGCCTTGTTGAGGAACTCGATGACTGTCGCGTCGCCTTTCACGGGGCGTCTCCATCGCTCGGGGAATATGCCTGCGACTATGCGCTCCGATCACCCCTCTGGCAAGGGCGGGACCACGAAAAAAATGGCGGAATTCCGCCATTTGCGAGCGATTTGCGTTAGCCCAGCCGAGGGCGGGAATCAGGCTGCGCGAGCGGGGAGAAGCGCCCCTTCGCGTTCCTCGAACAGGATCTCGTCCGCCTCTTCCAGGCACTGGCCGCAGTTGGGGCGCTTGCCCATTGCGGCGTAGACCGCCTCCGCATCGCCCCGACAGCAACGCGCGGCGCGGCGCAGGTCGCATTCCCGGATGGCATTGCAGATGCAGATGTACATTGCGGCTCCTGCGATCGATTCGCAGTCGCCAATTTATGCGAACTGTTCTCAATATCAACCCCAGTTAGCGCCGAAGTGGAAACAGTCGTCCGTAAGTAAGGCAGCGCCAGAGCCATTCGAGTGGTCCATAGCGGAAGCGTGCGAGCCACGGCTTCGACCAGGCAAGCATGATCGCCCAGCTCAGCAGCGCGACGAGGTAGAGCTGCGGGCGGTCGAGCCGTCCGAACAGGTCGAGTGCCCAGCCGGAAAACACGAACAGCAGGACGAAAGACGTGCCGAGGTAGTTCGAGAACGCCATTCGCCCGGCAGCAACCGTTCGCTGCCCGAGCCATCCCCGCGCTTTGGGCGCCCAGAGCGCTAGCAGCGCCGCTAGCCCGAGGATCATCGGCAGGCGCGTCAGCATCGAGGGGCCGAGGAAAGCGAACAGGGTCGTGAAGTAGGTGAACCCTTTCGCCTGCACCCACAGCGCGAGCAGAAGGGTGGCAAACGCCCCGCCGAGCAGGCCGGCCCATCCCCACAGGCGCTGCTTGCGCGGATCAAGCCGCCCATCGAACAGACCCATCCGATAGAGTGCCATGCCGAGCAGCATCAGCGGGATCGTCTCCCACGCGACCTGCCACAGCACCGTCAGCCAGCCGAAGCGGTGCTCACTCAGCCGGTGCGACACATTGGCGAGCCAGCTCCCGTCCTGCATGAGCGCGGTCTCGGCTGCGGCGTCGGCCACAGGCAAATCCTTCGCCGCCATGATCTCGGCATGCCCCTCGGCCAGCATCGGGTTCGCACCGAGCGGGGTCTCGGCAATCAGGTAGAAGTAATAGAACAGCGCGGTCCACAGCAGCGCGCCCGCGACATAGACCACCAGCGCGGCCACGAGCTTGGTCTGCACGTCCCATCGGACACAGGCGAGTACGATCAGCCCGCAGAGCGCATAGACCGTCAGGATGTCGCCCTGCCACAGCAGGAAGTAGTGCAGCAGACCGAATACGAGGAGCCAGCCCAGCCGCCGCGCCTGGAGCCAGGCGGTCGCTCCGCGCGCCCCGGCCTTGTCCATGAACAGCAGGACCCCGGCGCCAAACAGGAGGGTGAACAGCCCGCGCATCTTGCCGTCGATCAGCACGAACTGCGCGACCCAGAGCCACCCGCCGGGATCGTTGTCCGGCCCGATGAAGCCACCCGGCCACATCGCTGCGGTGATCGGCTGGCCGAAGATCACGATATTGGCGAGCACGATGCCCATGACGGCGATGCCACGGATGAAGTCGAGGCCTTCGATCCGCTCTGCGCCGCCGGCAGGCAGAGGCCGCGGCTGGTCGGGCGTATGCTGCAACTGCGGATCGTCCGGATTGCCCACCATTGGTTCTCCCCTCCCTGCGATAAGCGAGGGTGTTAGCAGCCGCGGGCGCGCAGGAAACCCCGCACTGTGCGGGAAGCTAGCGCGTGACGAGACAAGCCCTGCCGGCGGCCTTGAGCTTGCCGCAGGCCGCCTGCGCGGCCGCACGCGTCGCGAAGCCGCCGGCCTGCAGCTTCGTCAGCTTACCGGCGCGAACGAGGAGCTTCTCCTTCCCGGAGAGCGGCGCCAGGCCCGAAACGTCGCGCCACAACCGGTCGGCATTGCCCGCGACAGAGAAAGCACCGAGCTGAACCCGCCAGAGTCCATTGGGAGACGGTTGCGCGGGTGCCGTCGTCACCCGTGCGGTGCGCACCGGTTCGGGTTCGGGCGTCGGCTGCGGTTTCGGCTGCGAGGTGGCAGTGGCCACCGCAGCCGGCCGGGCGTAGTCGGCGCCCGCCTGGGCCGGACTGGCCGTGCCGGTGACGCGGCTCGCCTCGACGATCGCGGCCTGGGCGGCAGCCACGGAGGGCGGAACGCTCGCCTGCGCGATCGGCGTCGGCACGCGGGCCGGGGCCACCGCGACGGGAGGCCGCGCTTGTGGCATGGGAGGTGCGGGAGCCGCGGCCGCATCACTCCCAAGCGCAAGGTCCGCCGCTGCAAGCTGCTGCGCCCGCACCGCGTCACTCTCACGCTTGAGCTGCTGTGCGAGTACCTGCGCCTCCTGACGCTGATCGAGCGGAATGTAGTCGTCCATCTGCTGGATTGCAGGGCTCGCCTGCGGCAGTCCGGCCGAGTTGGCGAGCGTCAGAAGCGCATAGGCGCGCACCCAGTCCTTCTCCACCAGATCTCCGTTGAAATGCGCGATGCCGATCAGGTACTGCGCGCGCGGATCGCCGCGGTCGGACGCGGCGACGACGTAAGGCATGGCCTCTTCCCGCCGCCCCGCCTGGAACAGCATCAGGCCGTAATTGTCCGCCGCCTTGATATGGCCCTGCGCGGCCGCCTTGGCGTAGAAGATCTCGGCCTGGCTCGGATCGCGCTCCACCCCGCGGCCGAGCCGATAGGCCTGCGCCATGTTGAACTGCGCGTCGGGGTTGCCCTGCGCCGCCGGCTTGCGCCATTCGCGCACCGCGGCCGCGTAGTCCCCCCGGCTCCACGCATCGACCCCCGCCTTGACATCGGCGAGCGCGGGCGCGGCTACGGCTAGCGCAGCGCCGGCGGCGAACAGCGACAGTGCGTGTGCGAACCTCATAATCCGTTTCGGTCCCCCGAGTCCCTCCTGCAGGAAAGACTGACATAGTGAATGGTCCGTTAGCAAAAGGTTTCTAACTCTGCCTCACCCACCGCCCTTGACCGGGTAACAGTCGTTAACCTTAAATTAGGGGTATCCTGCGATCCCGGCATCCAGCCCGCGTTCGCGCGGTGCAGGACAGGAACAGCAGGGGGGACCGGCCTGTGCGAGTATTGGCATTGGCTTCGCAGAAGGGGGGATCGGGCAAGACGACGTTGTCGGGTCACCTGGCCGTGCAGGCGCAGCGCGCCGGCGCCGGGCCGGTGGTGCTGATCGATATCGACCCGCAAGGCTCGCTCGCCGACTGGTGGAACGAGCGCGAAGCCGAATATCCCGCCTTCGCCCAGACCACCGTGTCGCGGCTCGCCAGTGACCTCCAGGTTCTGCGGCAGCAGGGCTTCAAGCTCGCCGTCATCGACACGCCGCCCGCGATTACCATGGCGATCCAGTCGGTCATCGGTGTGGCCGAGCTGATCGTCGTGCCCACCCGTCCCAGCCCGCACGACTTGCGCGCCGTCGGCGCCACCGTCGACTTGTGCGAACGCGCGGGCAAGCCGCTGGTCTTCGTGGTCAACGGGGCCACGCCCAAGGCCAAGATCACGTCGGAAGCTGCGGTTGCATTGAGCCAGCACGGCACCGTCGCGCCGATCACCCTGCACCACCGCACCGACTTCGCCGCCTCGATGATCGACGGCCGGACGGTGATGGAAGTCGATCCCGACAGCCGCAGCGCTGCCGAGGTCACTGCGCTGTGGAACTACGTCGCCGACCGGCTCGAGAAGAACTTCCGGCGCACGGTGTTCGCCGTTCCGCACGCCATTTCTCCGCTGCCGGGCGCGCATCGCCCCGCCGGGGGCTTCGGCCGCCGGGTCGCGCAGTAAGGGCGGGACGGAACACCATGAGCGACGCCAGCTTCGCCTCCCTCAATTCCTCGCTGCTCGCCCGCAAGGGCGGCGCACGGCCCGCCATGCGGCCGCAGTCCGCGCTGATCGCAGGCCATGCGGCGGCCATCCCGGACAAGATAGAGGATCTCGGCTGGAACGACATGGGCGCCGACCAGGAGCCCGCGCGCGAGGCCGAGGTTCTTCAGTTGACGCCCTTCCCCGCCAATCCGGCGACCGCGGCCGAGGCGCGCGAGATCGATCATGCAGCGCATGGTCAGCTCGACGGAAACGTCTTGTCGGAGCCGCCGCCGGTCCGCCAGCAGCAAGCGGTGCTCGCCGAACGGATGGATGCAACGGTGGAGTCGCACGACGCCGCCGTCCGCCGCTCCGCACTCGAGCGGGGCAAGCGCGCCGCCTTCACGCTGCGGCTCGACGCCGACCGGCATCTCAAGCTGCGGCTCGCCTGCACCGTCCGCAATCGCAGCGCGCAGCAGATCGTCACCGAAGCGCTCGACGCGCTGCTCGCCCAAATGCCCGACCTCGACAGCCTTGCGGCACAGATCGAGCGACAGTGAAAGATCCGGGGGGACAATCATGATCCGTACCGCCAAGACCACCCGTCTCGCCGCGCTGGCGCTGACCACCGCGCTCGCGACCGCGTCACTGAGCGGCTGCACCACGAAAGCCGCGCCGCCCGCGACCCTTTCGGCCAGCAAGGCGCAGAGCGCGCTTGGAGAGGGTCAAGTCAGCAAGGCCGTTGCCTATGCCGAGGCTGCTGTCCTCGCCGCGCCGCGTGACGCGCAGTACCGCGCCATGCTGGGGGCCGCCTATCTCGAGGCCGGCCGTTTCCAATCGGCCGCGACCAGTTTCCAGGATGCCATGTCCCTCGGCGACAACTCGCCGCGCACCGCGCTCAGCTACGCGCTCGCTCAGACCGCGGTGGGCAATTATCCCAGGGCCGTCGCCGTGCTCGACGATTGGCGCGACGACCTTGATCCGGCCGACCTCGGCCTGGCGCTCGCACTGGCCGGGCGGCCCGACGAGGGCGCCAACGTGCTCGCCAATGCACTGCGCGGCGGACAGAACACCGCCAAGGTGCGCCAGAACCTCGCCTATGCCTATGCGCTCCAGGGCAACTGGCGCGCGGCCCGGCTGATGGTCGCGGAGGATGTTCCGGCCGATCAGGTCGGTGCGCGGATCTCCGAGTGGGCGCGCGCGGTTCAACCTGAGATGTATCAGGCGCGCGTCGCCAAGCTTCTCGGCGCGCCCGTCGTGCGCGATGCCGGCCAGCCGATCGGCCTTGCTCTGAGCAATCATCCCAGTTCTGAACAGCTCGCAGCCGAAGCTGCCGCGCTTGCCCAACCCGTCGCCGCGGAAGCCCCGGTCGCGCTCGCATCCGCCGCGCCGGCGGGCGAACTCGAACCGGTCGATCCCGCGCCGCAGCTCGCGCTCGCCGCGCCGCAAGTCGGCGCGCCCGCCGATGTGCGCACCGCTTTCGCCGCACCGGCGCCAGCGGGTGCAACGCCTGCGCAGATCACCCAGAGCATGGTGGCCTTCATCTCCAACCCGGTGGTGCAGAAGATGCCTGCGCGTTACGGCGCGGAAGCAGCGCCGGGCCGTGAGGTGCGCTCCGCGCCCCACGCCGCTGCAGCGACGGAAACGCCGGCCGCGGCTCTCGCGGCGGCGGACGGCAAGCACCTGGTCCAGCTCGGCTCGTTCGCGAGCCGCGAGGGTGCACGGCGCGCCTGGGGTATCTATGCACGAGAGTACCCGGGTCTTGACCGCTACCGCATGGTCGTCACCGAAGCGCAGGTTCGCGGAAAGACCTATTACCGCGTCTCTGCCGGCGGCCTCGAACGGGCAGACGCCCGCTCGATGTGCTCGACCGTCAAGGCGCGCGGCCAGGGCTGCTTCGCCTGGGCCGAGGGCCGCCCCCTGCCGGGCGCAGTCGACACCGGCGTGCGCGTGGCGCGGCGCTAGGCTAGCCGATAAACGTTTCCCTCCTCGCGGGAGGGGCTTCGCTGTTCGCTAGAGCGCCACGCCGCCCTTGAAGAGAGCAAGTACGCGGCCTTGCGTCGGCTGGCCGTCGAACGGCGTGTTACCGGCGGTCGCCTCCATCTTGCGGCTGTCGACGATCCACGGCTTCTCAGGGTCGATCAGCGCCACGTCGGCCTCGCAGCCTTCGCGCAGGACACCCGCATCCACGCCGAGCAGCCGCGCAGGCGCGCCCGCCAGCAGGTCGAAGGCGCGCGACCAGTCGATCACCCCGTCGCGCACCAGCGTCAGCGTCATGGCAAGCAACGTCTCGGCCCCCGCCATGCCGGGCTCGGCATCGGCGAAGGGCAGTCGCTTGTCTTCCGCACCGCGCGGATCATGGCCCGAGGCGATCACGTCGATCGTGCCGTCGCCGATCGCCTCGATCACCGCCTTGCGATCGTCCTCGCAGCGGAGCGGCGGGGAGAGGCGCGCGAAAGTGCGGAAATCGGCCGTCGCGAGATCGGACAGCATGAAGTGCGCGGGCGTGACCCCGGCCGTCACCGCCACGCCGCGGCGCTTGGCCGCGCGGACCAGGTCGAGCGCGGCGCGGGTCGTGACCTGGCGCAAGTGCAGCCGCGCGCCGCTCAGCTCGGCCAGCGCGATGTCGCGTGCGACCGCGAGCGTCTCGGCCTCCGCGGGCGCACTGGGCAGGCCGAGGCGGGTCGCGATCTCGCCGGCGGTGGCCGCCGCCGAGCCCGTCAGACCGCCATCCTCCGCGTGGGTGACCACGACGAGATCGAGCATCGCGGCATATTGCAGCAGCCGCAGCATCACGCCCGAATCGGCGATCCAGCTGCGCCCCGTCGCGACCCCGCGCGCGCCCGCGTCCTTCATCAGGGCGATCTCGGCCAGCTCGGTCCCGCCGAGGCTCCGGGTCGCCGCGGCGAAGGGATGGACCCAGAGGTCCGGTTTGCCGCTCTTGGCGATGAACGAAACGCGGCTCGGTAGATCGAGCGGTGGGCTCTGGTCCGGCATCAGCGCGGCGCGGGCAATGCCGCCGAAGCGGAAGGCCGGCTTGTCGATCGCGAAGACGCCGAAGTCGATCAGCGCCGGCGCGACGGGCCTGCCTTTTGCATCGAGCGTCTCGTCGCCCTCCTGTGGGACAATCTCGCCGAGTCCCGCAATCTGCCCGTCCGCAATCCGGATCGCGCCCGCGCGAACGCCCTCGGGCGTGACGAGCCGGCCGCCGGTGATCGTGAGCGCGCGCGCCTGCTTCATACCCATTGCCCGTCGTTCCAGCCTGGAACCCCGCGCGCCTTGCGGGTCAGCACGTCGAGGCAGGCCATGCGGATCGCCACGCCCATCTCGACCTGGCGGGTGATGATCGAGCGGTCGAGCATGTCGGCCACCTCGCTGTCGATCTCCACCCCGCGGTTCATCGGGCCCGGGTGCATGACGAGCGCGTCGGGCGCGCAGCGCTCCAGCCGTTCGCGGGTCAGGCCGTAGAGGTGGTGGTATTCGCGCGCGGAGGGAATGAACTGGCCGCTCATCCGCTCGTTCTGGAGCCGCAGCATCATCGCCACGTCCGCTCCCTCGAGCGCGGCATCGAAGTCGTGGAACGGCTGCGCGCCCATGGCCTCGACCCCGGCAGGCATCAGCGCAGGCGGTGCACAGAGGCGCACCGTCGCGCCGAGCGCCTGCAGGCACAACACGTTCGAGCGCGCGACGCGGCTGTGCAGGATGTCGCCGCAGATCGTCACCGTCAGCCCGGTGAAGTCCTCGCTCCCCTCGCCCCGATCCTCCAGCGCGTGGCGCAGCGCGAGCGCATCGAGCAGCGCCTGCGTCGGATGCTCGTGCTGCCCGTCGCCGGCATTGAGCACCGGGCAGTCGACCTTGCTCGCGATCAGGTCCACCGCCCCGCTCGATCCGTGTCGGATCACGATCGCATCGGCGCGCATGGCGTTGAGGGTGATCGCGGTGTCGATCAGCGTCTCGCCCTTCTTCACGCTCGACTGCGCGGCGTGCATGTTGACGACGTCCGCCCCGAGCCGCTTGCCCGCGATTTCGAAGCTCAGCAGCGTGCGTGTCGAGTTCTCGAAGAAGGCGTTGATGATGGTGAGCCCGGCCAGCTCGTCGCAGTGCTTGGACGGCTGCCGATTGAGCTCCACCCATTGCTCCGCCTCGGCCAGCAGGAAGAGGATCTCGTGCCGCTCGAGATGTCCGATGCCGGTCAGGTCGCGATGCGGAAAGGCGCGCGCGCCTGCCGGAAAGCGGCCCGGTGTGTCGTGAGTGCCCGTCGATGCCATTGAAGCCATGCTCTTAGGGTCGCGGGCCATGGCTGGCAATGGCCGGCAGCATCGTTCGAGCCCCTTCGTCGAGCCTCATCTGCCGCTCGCGCGCTTTCGGGTGGAACCTTTCGCCCGCACTCCCTAGGTTCCGCGCCGGGACGACACTTCCGGAGATTTCGAACTGATGAGCTTCGCAGGCAAGGTTTGGCGGTTGCTGGTGGGCATCAAGGACGGGATGAGCCTCCTGTTCCTGCTGCTCTTCTTCATGGCGCTCTATGCCCTCCTCACCGCCCGGCCCAGCCCTGCCCAGGTGCGCGAAGGCGCGCTGCTGCTCGAGCTTGACGGTGTCGTGGTCGAGGAGAAGTCGGAGATCGATCCGTTCACGGTGCTGCTGAGCGGAGAGCCGCCGATCACGGAGTTCCAATCCCGCGACCTCGTTCGCGCGATCGAGGAGGCGGCGACCGATGACCGGGTGAAGGCGATCGTGCTCGATCTCACCTCGTTCCTGGGCGGCGGGCAGGTGCACCTGCAGGACATCGGCGAGGCGCTCGACCGTGCGCGGGCGGCCGACAAGCCGGTGCTGACCTATGCCGTGGCCTATGGCGACGATGCGATGATGCTTGCCTCACACGCCAGCGAGGTCTGGGTCGATCCGCTGGGCGGCGCGATCATCGCCGGACCGGGCGGTTCTAACATCTATTTCGGCGAGCTGCTCGAGAACCTCCAGGTCAACGCGCACATCTACAAGGTCGGCGAGTACAAGTCGGCCGTCGAACCCTACTCGCGAACCGACATGTCACCCGAAGCGCGGGAGAACTACCAGGCGCTCTACGGCGCGCTGTGGGAAGAGTGGCAGGCCAACGTGAAGAAGGCGCGGCCGCAGATTCAGCTCGACCGCGTCACCCAGCAGCCGGCCGAATGGATCGCCGGCGCCGATGGCGATCTCGCGACTGCCGCGATGGAAGCCGGCCTCGTCGACAAGCTGGGCAGCAAGACCGAGTTCGGCGAGCGCGTGGCGGAGATCGCCGGCGCGGACACCTGGGACGACACCCCCGGAAAGTACGCTCACACCGAACTCGACCCGTGGCTGGCGGACATCGAGCCGGAGCAGCCGGGCAAGAAAATCGGCGTCGTCACGATTGCGGGGACGATCGTCGATGGCGATGCCGGGCCCGGCACAGCGGGCGGCGACCGCATCCGCGACATCCTGCTCGATGCGCTCGACGAGGATTTGGCGGCGCTGGTCGTACGCGTCGATTCGCCCGGCGGCTCGGTCACCGCATCGGAGGAGATCCGCCGCGGCATCCTGCGCCACAAGGCGAAGGACATTCCGATCGTCGTCTCGATGGCCAACGTCGCGGCGAGCGGCGGCTATTGGGTCTCGACCCCCGCGGACCGCATCTTCGCCGAGCCGGAGACGATCACCGGCTCGATCGGCATCTTCGCGGTCATTCCCACGTTCGAGAATGCAGCGGCCAATTGGGGCATCCACGCAGACGGCGTGCGCACCACGCCGCTATCGGGCCAGCCCGACCTGATCGGCGGGTTTACGCCCGAGATCGAGGCGATCCTGCAGAGCTCGATCGAGAACGGCTACCGCGATTTCCTGACCCGTGTCGCCGAATCGCGCAGCATGACGCCCGAGCAGGTCGATGCGATCGGCCAGGGCCGCGTGTGGGACGGCGGCACCGCGCGCCAGATCGGCCTGGTCGACCAGTACGGCGGGCTTGACGATGCGGTCGCCTGGGCCGCCAAGCAGGCCAAGCTGGAGGAAGGCGGCTGGCATCTCGAATTCCTCGGCGACGACGTGCGGGCTTACGATTCGCTGATCCGCCAGATCATCACGGGCGAAAGCGCACGAAGCGGCGACATCTTCGCCATGGTCGCCCGCCGCGAGCAGTCGCTGCTGGCACGCGTCGCCAGCGACGTGGACCGGCTGCTGTCGGTGAGCGGAATGCAGGCCTACTGCCTCGCCTGCCCGCCGTCGGCCGAGGCGCAAGCGCGGGTCGTCGAGCCGAAGGGTTGGCTGGCGCGCATGTTCGCGCTTATCGGCTGACGCGGAGGCTACTGGGGACCCGAGCGGCTGGCGACTTCACTCACCGCTCACGGCGGGCCGCTGAATTGCCGAATCGCATGCTTGCCAAGCCCGGCAGCGCATGGCAAAGGCGCGCCCCTGCCGTAGAGGCATGCCGTGAGGCACTCCGGCGGGCGCGTAGCTCAGTGGTAGAGCACACCCTTCACACGGGTGGGGTCGCAAGTTCAATCCTTGCCGCGCCCACCATTTTTTCCTTTTTATTCAAAGGCCACAAGGCTGCCGGGAAAGGTGGCGCTTAGCGGTCGTGCAGAGCATTGCGGGAAAGTCCGGGTGGCTGCGGCCGATTCCCGCGCGGCGTGTCATGTGGCACGCGATGTCTATACGCGAAACTCAGAGGTCGTGCGGATTGCCGCTGACTAGGGTGACTGTCATGCCGGCGAAGGCTTCCTCGGGCGTCGAACGGACGGCGTCGCCCGTGACGACCGGACCAATGCAGTCGCGATCTCGGAGGGTCCTGCCATCTTCCACGACGCATAGGCGTTCCTGATCGTCGACAGACCAGGCAGCCTCGTCCCGCTCGCCATCCACCGGCTGGCCGTCCTTCACCAATTGTGAGGCCGCTCGCCCGTCGGGATCGAAATAGATCACGATGGCCATGCCTTCCACCGACGGGGCAGTGCCCGACAGGACCAGGGTGTTGCCGATTATGCGTTCGATGGCGGCTTTGCCTTCGAGAGCGGGTTCTGCCGCTTGCGCCTGCGCATCGGCGGGAACCAGGGCCGCCAGACACAAGCCGGGCAGGAGAAGAGCTCTTTTCATCGGCGCGGGCGCTATCGGATCGCGATCCGGCCTGCAACTGCGCCGGATCTCGCCCTGCCGTGCTCGACTCGATCCGGCATGTCCCGGCGCCCTCGGCGCCCCCGCCCTCAACGATCGGCGGCGATGCCTTTCGCGAGCAGGTCGCCGGCGATGGCGGCCACGCGTTCGGCGGGCAGGTCTCCCTCGCCCCAAACGGCGTAGCGCAGACCGAGAAACACGTTCATTCCCATGATCGCCCAGGCATGCGCCTCTTCCAGATCCGCACGCAGTTCGCCCTTGCGGGCGCCTTCGCGCAGACGATCGAGGATGCGCGCGCCGGTCGTCTCGTAATGCTGGCGATAGCTTTCTGGGTCGACGAATTCGGCCTCGTCGATGATCCGGTAGACCTCCTTGTGCTCGGCGGCGAAGCGCAGGAAGGCGGTCAGCGCCGCCCGCTCCCGCTCCAGCGCCGAGGCCGGTTCGGCCAGCGCCTCGCGCGCGGCGACTTTCACCGCCTCGCTCATGTCGCGCACGAGCGCCTGGAAGATCGCCTCCTTCGAATCGAAATAAGTGTAAAAACTGCCGAGCGCCGTCCCGGCCCGCGCGGTGATCCCGCTGATCGAGGCTTCGTGGAAACCTCGCTCCCCGAATTCGACCGCCGCCGCATCGAGCAGCTTGCGCAGCGTGCGCCGGCCACGCTCGGTGCGAGGCTGTTTGGAGGTGTCTGCGGCGGCTGGTGTCCCCGTATCCATCACGTCCGGGCTAAATGGCGAGAGGCCGATCCGCAAGAGAAAACTTGAAACCTGGTTCATGTTTCAATATTGAGGATGCTAACGAACAGACAGGAGAGGATCGATGAGGGTCACCAATTCAGGCGTGGCGGCGGTGCTGCTCGGCGGCGTGGCGGCTGCGGTGTTCATGGCGGAGCCTGCGGCGGCGCAGAATGCTTCCCCGGCCCCGAACGTACCGGCCGAGGCGGACCGGGCGGCGACGGCCGATGGCGTGATCGTGGTGACTGCGCGGCGGCGCGAGGAGCAGTTGAACGACGTGCCGATCGCCGTGACGGCCTTTACCGGCGAGGCGCTGGAGGCGCGCGGCGCGCTCGACATCACCGACATCTCGAACGTAACGCCCAACACCACGCTTGAGACCTCCCGCGGGACCAATTCCACGCTCAGCGCCTTCATTCGCGGCGTCGGCCAGCAGGATCCGGTGCCGGGCTTCGAGGCCGGCGTCGGCATCTATCTCGACGACGTCTATCTCAACCGCCCGCAGGCCGCAGTGCTCGACATCTACGATGTCGAGCGGATCGAGGTGCTGCGCGGACCGCAGGGCACGCTTTATGGCCGCAACACGATCGGCGGTGCGGTCAAGTACGTGACCAAGCTACTGCCGCAGGAATTCAGCGCGAAACTGCGCGCCACTTACGGCACCTACAATCAGGCGGAGGGCGTCCTGACCGCCAGCGCCCCGATGGGCGATCTCGCGCGCATCGGCGGATCGGTCGCGCGGCTCTCGCGCGGTGGGTTCAGGGACAACCTCTACATTCGGGGTGTCGAGAACTACAACAAGGACGTCTGGGCCGCGCGCGGCACGTTCGAGCTGGGCGGGCACGGCGAGCCGGTGCTGATCCGCATTTCGGGCGACTACACGCGCGACAAGTCCGATCCGCGCAACGGCCATCGCCTGATCCCGGGCCTGCTCTCTGGCGCTCCGGTGCTCGAGGACGAGTTCGACACCCGCGCCGGGCTCAACGCGCCCGAGCAGGACGTCGAGGCTTACGGAGTGGCGATGAACGTCACCGCCGATCTGACCGACAACCTCACGTTCCGTTCGATCAGCGCCTGGCGCAAGGACGAAAGCTATACGCCGATCGACTTCGATGCCCTGCCCGCGGTCGATGTCGACGTACCGGCAGTCTACCGCAACGAGCAGATCAGCCAGGAATTCCAGCTCCTCTATGAGAGCGACCGGCTGCACGGCCTGGTCGGGTTCTACTACCTCGACGCACGCGCTTATACGAAGTTCGACGTACTGCTCGAAACGACGGGCGCCATCCTGCCCCCGCCGGGTGGCCCGCTTCCCGGCTTCGGGCAGCAGACCCGGGGCAATGTGCGCACCGACACCTGGTCGATATTCGGCGATTTCACGTTCGACGTAACCGACCGGCTCCATCTATCGGCCGGAGGTCGCTATACCGTCGACAATCGCAAGAGCTTCATCTTCAAGCAGAACCAGATACTGGGTGCCGATCCCGAATTCGGCGGCACCGGCGTCCTGATCGGCGCGCCCATCACCGATTTCAACGGCAAAGCGCGGTTCAAGAAGTTCACGCCGCGCGCGTCGATCTCCTACGACGTGACCGACGACGTGATGGTCTATGCCTCGTACTCGCAAGGCTTCAAGGGCGGCGGCTTCGACCCGCGCGGCAGCGCCAACGCCGCGGCAATCGACGTCAACGGAGACGGCGACTTCTCCTACGGGGAGATCTACGACTTCTTCCTGTTCGAACCGGAAGAGGTCGACAGCTACGAACTGGGCGTGAAAGGCGCCGCGCTGGATGGCGATCTGAACTTCGCGCTGACCGGCTTCTATGCCGACTACACCAACGTCCAGATCCCGGGCTCGATCGGGATCGACGCCGATGGGGACGGCGTGTTCGAGGGTTTCTCGGGCGTCACCACCAATGCGGCGTCAGCGACCTTCAAGGGGCTGGAGCTCGAGACCTCCGCCAGTTTTGCGCGCGGCTTCGCCGGCGCGGGGTCGCGGATGACTTTCGCCGGCACGCTCGGCTATATCGACGCGCAGTATGACGAGTTCATTGGCAATCTCGGCACCGACGTTTCCGACATCACCGACATCCAGAACACCCCCACCTGGACCGCTTCGGGCACGCTGGGCGCGCTCGTGCCGGTTGACGCGGACGGGGAGCTCAATCTCTCGACCACGCTCTCCTACCGCAGCGAGACGCAGCAGTTCGAGTATCCGAGCCCCTATCTCGATCAGGAAGGTTATGCGCTGTGGGACGCGAGCCTGGTCTACAGCTTCGGCGGGGACCGGTACTCGATCGGCCTCCATGGGAAAAACATCCTCGACAAGCGGTACAAGACCTCGGGCTATCAGTTCCTCGTGACCGATCCGGCGACGGGCCTGCCGGTGGTGGGCGGCGACGGCCTGCCAACTCCCTCGCTCGGCCTCGAAGGCATTGCGACCGTGTTCTACGGCAATCCGCGGCAGGTCTTCCTCACCGCAACGCTGAAGTACTAGGGAGCCTCAGCCCCGCGCCGAGCGCAGGGCTGCCGAACCGGCGGCCTCGCCCTCGATCGGCACGTCGAACGCCCGCACGTAGTCGTCGAGCCGATCGCGCACGTCGCCTTCGGAGAGCCCGAACTCCGCAAGGCTGTAGGTGTGCGGGCGGCGCTTGAGCGCGCAGGCGCGGCGCATGTAATCCTCCATCGCGGGGAGCGCCGGGTCGATGTCGAGCTCGAGGAAGCGGTAGACCCGCTGCATGGTGCCGCGCCAGTCGCGCTCCATGTCGTCGTACTGCACGTCGATCATCCGCTCGGACGGGATCGTCTCGCGCGCGGCGCGCATGCGGTCGATCTGGAGCGCGGTCTTGCGCAGCCACTCGCGGCCCATGCGGCGGGGGTCAACGTGGTCCGAATAGATGATCGTCTGGTTCCAGGCGAGCGACGCCGCGCTGCCGACGACCTTGTGCGGATCGCGATGGGTGAAGATCAGCCGCGCATCGGGAAAGACCTTCAGCAGCGCATCGAGGTCGAGCATGTGCTGCGGCGTCTTCAATATCCACGGACGGATGGACGAGACCTGCTGCGACCAGCCGACCAGGCGCAGCAGGTTCGCCATGTGGCGGTAGGCCGGCACCGCGCTCTCCGCCTCGCACCAGCGGCCGTAAGTGGGCACCTGCCACTGCGCCTCGTGCTTCATGCCCCACATGCTCGCGACGAGCAGGCCAAGCTCCTCCTCCGGTTCGTAAGGGCCCGTCGGATGGATCGAGAGCGTACGGGGGTTGGCGAGGCGGGCGACTTTCATGATCCGCGAGGCAAGGACCGGGCGGAAATCCTCCTGCCGCCCGTCCAGCACCTCCTCGAAATCAGGGCGCGGCACCGGGCTGATCGTCTCGAAGCTGCGCATGTGGCTGAAGCGGCGATCGCCTGCGAGCAGCCGGTGCAGGCGCGTCGTGCCCGAGCGCATGGGCCCGACGATCACGACCGGACGCGGCATGGGGCGGGCGAGGATTTCCGGATGGCGCTTGAACCACATCTGCGCCAGCAGCCGGTCGCGCAGCACGTGGTGGAACTGTTTCATCGCGGAGAGGTCGCCCGCCGCATTGAGCCGTGCCTCGCGTCTCACCGAGTCGAGCAGCACCTCCATCGGGCGTTCGAACCAGGGGTCGCCGAAATCGTCGAGGCCGGTCGCCTCCCCCGCTTCTTCCAGCAGATGGTCCTTTTCGAGCCGCGCCGGCGCGACCATGCCCAACTTGCGCCCGCCGCGGATCGCGGTGTCGAGAATTCCGATGAAGGGTGTCCGCCGCGGGGGCTGAATGCCTTGGTGCTGCAATACTCTCGCCCGAGCTGCGGATTTGACGGCCGGGCTGGCTGCCAATCGATCCGTGGGTTGTCTACCCTTCAGCCCCGAAATCCGTTCCCGAAGCCCACTGGAAAAGGGCGCGCGCGTGCGGCATAGGCCGCCGCCATGCACGACATCCGCCTGATCCGCGAAAACCCGGAAGCCTTCGACGCCGCACTTGCGCATAGGGGGGGCGAGCCGGTTGCCGAAAGCCTGCTCGCGCTCGACGCCAGGCGCCGCGCGGTCACGACCCAGATGCAGGAGGCCCAGAGCCGCCGAAACGACGCCTCCAAGGCGATCGGGCAGGCCATGGCGCAGGGGGACAAGGACCGGGCGGAAGCGCTCAAGGCCGAAGTGGCCGAGCTCAAGCAGACCCTGCCCGCGCTCGAGGAGGAAGACCGCACGCTGGCGGCGGAGCTCCAGAATGCCCTCGCCGGGCTGCCTAACCTGCCCGCCGGTGACGTCCCGCCTGGCGAGGACGAGAACGCCAACGTGGAGCTTTCGCAATGGGGCGAACGGCGCGAGTTCGCGTTCGAGCCGAAGGAACACGCCGACCTCGGCCCCGCGTTGGGAATGGATTTCGAGACCGGCGCGAACATCTCCGGGGCCCGCTTCACCTTCCTCCGCGGCCAGATGGCGCGGCTCCACCGTGCGCTCGGGCAGTTCATGCTCGATCGGCAGACGGCCGAGAACGGCTACACCGAATGCGCTCCGCCGCTGCTGGTCCGCGACGAGGCGGCATTCGGCACCGGACAGCTGCCGAAATTCACCGAAGACCTGTTCCGCACGACCGACGGCCGCTGGCTGATCCCGACCGCAGAGGTCAGCCTGACCAACGCGGTGCGCGAGCAGATCATCAACGAGGCGCAGTTCCCGATCCGCATGACCGCGCTCACCCCCTGCTTCCGCTCCGAAGCGGGCGCGGCGGGCAAGGACACGCGCGGCTTCATCCGCCAGCACCAGTTCGAGAAGGTCGAACTGGTCAGCGTCGTCCGCCCGGAAGAGAGCGAGGCGGAGCACGAGCGGATGACCGAATGCGCCGAAGGCGTGCTCCAGGCGCTCGGCCTGCCTTATCGCAAGATGCTGCTCTGCGCCGGCGACATGGGCGCGACCGCGCGCAAGACCTACGATCTCGAGGTCTGGCTGCCCGGTCAGGGCGCTTGGCGCGAGATCAGCTCGTGCTCCAACTGCGGCGACTATCAGGCGCGGCGGATGAACGCCCGCTACCGGCCCGAAGGTTCGAAGAAGACCGAGTTCGTCCACACACTCAATGGCTCCGGCCTCGCCGTCGGGCGCACGCTGGTGGCGGTCCTGGAGAACTACCAGCAAGAAGACGGCTCGGTCGAAGTGCCGGAGGTGCTGCGGCCGTACATGGGCGGAATCGAGCGGCTGATCCCGTGATCCGTCATGCCGAACTTGTTTCGGCAGCCATCCTCCCTCACAGGCGAATGGACCAGGCGGCGAAATCAACACCGGACCGTGTCCGGGGCGACGGATCAGAGAAACGGCACCCATGCGTATCCTCCTCACCAACGACGACGGCATCCACGCACCGGGCCTCAAGGTCCTTGAGGAAATCGCGCGCGAGTTCTCGGACGACATCTGGATCTGCTCCCCGAACGACGAGCAGTCGGGCACCGGCCATTCGCTGACGCTGACCCAGCCCGTCCGCCTGCGCCGTTTCGGAGAGCGGCGCTTCTCCGTCACCGGCACGCCGACCGACGCGGTGACGATCGGGCTGCGCAAGGTGATGGACGGGCCGCCCGACGTGATCCTCTCCGGCGTCAACCGCGGCGCCAACCTCGGTGACGACATCACCTATTCGGGCACCGTCTCGGCCGCGATCGAAGGGGCGTTGGCAGGCATCCGCTCCATCGCGCTGAGCCAGGTCTATGCGCGCGAGGGCATGGGCGACGAGGTGCCCTTCGGCGCCGCACGCGAATGGGGCGTGCGCGTCCTCGCTCCGCTGCTCGACGTGCCTCTGCCCAAGCGCACGCTGGTCAACATCAACTTCCCGGCGCGGGCGCCTGAGGAAGTAAAGGGCATTCGCGTCGTGCGGCAGGGTTTCCACGACTATTCGCGCGGCACCGTGGTCGAGGGGCGTGACCCGCGCGGTTACAAGTATTACTGGTTCGGCCTCCAGGCGATCGAGCATACGCTCGATCACGGGACCGATCTGGAGGCGATCGACGAGGGATATGTCGCGGTGACCCCGTTGCAACTCGACCTCACGCACCACGCCTCGCTGGGCGATCTCGGCGAGCGCTACGCGGAATGAAACACCTCGCCCTGCTCGCGCTTGCGCCGCTGCTTATCGCCGCCGGCGATCCGGCGACGGAGACCGAGCACGTGGTGCAGGAAGGCGAAACGCTGAACGGCATCGCCAACCGCGCGCGGGTCCCTGCCGCGGTGATCGCGGCGGCGAACGGACTGGCCGAGCCCCATGCCGTGAAGGCAGGCCAGCGGCTGGCGATCCCGCGCCAGCGCATCCATGTGGTCGAACCAGGTCAGACCGCGTTCGCAATCGCCATGCGATACGGTGTGACGTTCGAGAACGTCGCCCTCGCCAACGGGCTAGAGCCGCCTTACCGCATCCGCCCGGGCCAGCGCCTGATCATCCCGGCCGTGCTCAAGATCCCTCCGGTCGCGCCACCCATGCGCAGCGAGCCCTACTTCCGCCCTCCGCACGACGGCACCATCCTGCTCGGCTATGCCGTCCGTCCCGACGGGGGCGGTCACGACGGGATCGACTATGCCGTGAGACGCGGCGACATGGTGCGCGCCTCCGCCAGTGGCACCGTGGTCGAGGCCGCGACCGAGGCACCGCGTTTCGGCGGGCTGGTGGTGATCGACCACGGCAACGGCTGGCACAGCGCCTATGGCCACCTCGGACGGGTCACCGTCGAGGCGGGCGACGTGGTCAAGACCGGCGAACGGATCGGAATCGCCGGGGCATCGGGGGATGCGGAGAGCCCCGAGCTGCACTTCGAAATCCGCCATAACGGCCGAAAGGTCGATCCTGCCAAGAAACTGCAAGGCGCAGGCGGCGCGTGAGGCGGTTCCAGCTCTCCGATAGACTCCCCGGCCGGAAGCGCACGCATCGGGCACCGCACTTTCAGCCGCTGCGGCGGGCGCTCAGGGTGCCGGTCTGGGCCGATCTGGGCCTCCGCGTCAGCGCCGCGCTGGCGCTGGTCTTCATCGTCGTCCTGATCCACTGGTGGGACCGCGCGGGCCTGGTCGACAATCTCGACGGCGAGGTGTCCTTCCTCGACGTCGTCTATTTCACGATGATCTCGATCACGACCACCGGCTTCGGTGATATCGCGCCGATCAGCGACCGCGCCCGGCTGGTGGAAGCGGTGATCGTCACGCCGATCCGGTTCCTGGTGATCTTCATATTCATCGGCGCGGCATACGACTTTATCATCAGGCGCAGTTGGGAGAAATGGCGCATGGCCCGCATTCAGGAAACGCTTTCCGGCCATGTCGTGGTCATCGGTTTCGGCATATCGGGCTCGGAGGCGGTTGCCGAACTGATCGAACGCGGCACCGATCCGCGCCACATCGTGGTGATGGACACGCGCGAGGAACGCCTGGCCGAGGCGGAATTACTCGGCTGCAACGTGATGGCGGCCGACGCCACGCGCGACGACAGCCTGATGGCCGTGCGCATCGACAAGGCCGAGACGGTGCTGGTCTCCGCCGGGCGCGACGACGCCTCGATCCTGATCGTCCTGACGATACGCCATCTTGCGCCCGACGTGCCGATCACCGTGGTCGTGCGCGCGGCGGATAACGAGCTGCTCGCCCACCAGGCCGGGGCGAACAATGTCATCAACCCCGTGCGTTTCACCGGGCTGCTGCTCGCCGGTAGCGTCCAGGGCATGCACATTGCCGACTATATGGCCGATCTCGCCTCGGTCACCGGCCGGGTGCATCTCGTCGAGCGCCCGGTGTCCCCCGAGGAGATCGGCAAGTCGATCGAGCAGCTAGCGACCGGCGGGCGCGGGCTCAGGGTATACCGCAACGGTGCGGCGCTAGGTTTCTGGGAGCCGGAGGCCCAGCGGTTGCAGCTCGGGGACGTGGTGGTCGAGATCCGTCCGACGGCCGAAACCGAAGCCTAACCAAACAGCCAGAACACCCCGCCCATCGTCAGATAGCCGGCGAGCCAGTATCCCGCATCGATCATTGCGACTCGTGTCGGCACCCGGATGTGCGTGAAGCTGATCCACAAGGCGGGGATCACGAACGCCAGCGCCAGCCCGCCTGACATCATGAAGTAGAGCCAGGGTTTGGCCGTCAGCGTTTCCGCCCCGATGCGCGCGAACATGTGCCCCATCATCACCGAGGTCAGCAGCAGCAGCCCGCCGGTGATCGCCGCGACTCGCTCAGGACGTGAGCGCGCGAGGATCTTCCCCGGCGCCACCTTGCGCGCCTTGGCCGGCCCGAACAGCGGGCCGAACCACGCGAAAGCAAGCAGCCCCGCGGCCAGTGCCGCAACGACAACCGCAACCCAGTTCACCGGACCCAAGACGTTTCTCCTTCGCCTTTCTCTTACACGGTAGCGTAAAGCGCGCCACAGGTGTAGGGCGCGCCGCGCAATGGCTTCCCACCCCAACACCACAATTCCCGGCCAGAAGAAGGTCGGCATTGTCAGCCTCGGCTGCCCCAAGGCGCTCGTCGACAGCGAACGCATCCTCACGCGCCTGCGCGCCGACGGCTATGCGATGAGCCCCGACTATGCCGGCGCCGACGTGGTGCTGGTCAACACCTGCGGCTTCCTCGACAGCGCGAAAGAGGAGAGCCTGGCCGCGATCGGCGAGGCGATCGCGGAGAACGGCCGCGTGATCGTGACCGGCTGCATGGGCGAGGAAGCCGACGCGATCCGCGCGGCGCATCCCGCCGTGCTCGCGGTCACCGGCGCGCATCAGTACGAGCAGGTGGTCGAGGAAGTGCACCGGGCAGCCCCGCCGAGCCAGGGGCCGTTCGTCGACCTGATCCCCCAGCCCGACGTGAAGCTCACGCCGCGCCACTACAGCTATCTGAAGATCTCCGAGGGGTGCAATCACTCCTGCGCCTTCTGCATCATCCCGCAGCTTCGCGGGAAACTCGCCAGCCGCCGGATCGACGCGGTGCTGCGCGAGGCGGAGAAGCTCGTGGCAGCGGGCACGAAGGAACTGCTGGTCATCAGCCAGGATACCAGCGCTTACGGCGTCGACATCCGCCACGAGAGCCGCCAGTGGCACGGCCGCGAGGTGCGGGCGCACATGGCCGACCTCGCCCGCGAACTCGGCCAGCTGCGCACGCCGCAGGGCCAGGTGCCGTGGGTCCGGCTGCACTACGTCTACCCCTACCCCCACGTCGACGCGGTGATCCCGCTGATGGCGGAGGGGATGCTGACGCCCTACCTCGACATCCCCTTCCAGCACGCGAGCCCGAAAGTGCTGAAGGCGATGAAGCGCCCGGCGAACGAGGCCAAGGTGCTCGAGCGCATCCGCAAGTGGCGGGCGATCGCGCCCGATCTCACCATCCGCTCGAGCTTCGTGGTCGGCTTCCCCGGTGAGACCGAGGAGGACTTCCGCTACCTGCTCGACTGGCTCGAGGAAGCGCAACTCGACCGCGTCGGCGCCTTCCGCTTCGAGCCGGTGGAGGGCGCCGCGGCCAACGACCTGCCCGATCCGGTGCCCGAGGCGGTGAAGGAAGAACGCTACGCCCGGCTGATGGAAGTGACCGAGCGGATCAGCACGGCCAAGCTCGCCGCCAAGGTCGGCCGCACGCTGCCGGTCATCATCGACGAAGTCGGCGAGCCCGACGAGGACGGCGACCGCGGCGCCACCGGCCGCAGCCAGGCCGACGCCCCGGAGATCGACGGCCAGGTCTTCTTGCGCAACGTGGCCCCCACCCTGCGCCCCGGCGACATCGTCGAGGCGCTGATCGAGGACGCCGACGCGCACGATCTCTACGGCGTGCCCGCCTGACCTATTGACACGTGTGACACGCCGGAACAGCTGAATTCCGCCGTTTCCGGAGGCGGCGGGCTTCGAAGGTCACGGCAGATGTGACCATCGATCGATGCGGCGGTCGCGCTCTTATTGCAAATGACTATCATTGACCTTCGCCGCCGCTCCGCATAGGCGGCGGCGCATGCGTCGTAGCACCATCCGTGCCTGGTACCTGGTTCACAAGTGGAGCAGCATCGTGCCCACGGTGTTCCTGCTCATGCTTTGCGTGACCGGGCTGCCGCTGATCTTCCATGACGAGATCGAGGCGCTGGAAGGAGTCGATTACGAGACCGCCCTGCCCGGTGCGCCCTCGGCGGAGAGCGGGGTGCCGCTCGACACGATGCTCGAGACCGCGCTGGCCGAGCGGCCGGGCGAAGTGCCGCTGTTCATGGCCTTCAGCCAGGAAAGCCCGCTGCTCACCGTCACCACCGGCCCGACGCCCGATGCGGCGGGCGAGGACATGACGCTGCTGTTCTTCGACCGCGCGACCGGCGAATCGCTCGGCCCCGCGCCTGGCGGCGGGGTGATGGATTTCCTCCTCCAGCTTCACACCGACATGTTCCTCGGCCAGCCGGGCATGTGGCTGCTCGGGGTGATGGGTGCGCTGTTCATCGTCGCGCTGATCTCGGGCACGGTGCTCTACGCGCCGTTCATGCGGCGGCTGCGGTTCGGCACGCTGCGGATGGACCGCAGCCGCCGCGTCGGGCGGCTCGACCAGCACAATCTCGGCGGCATCGTGATCCTCGCCTGGGCACTGGTCGTCGGCGGCACCGGCGTGATCAACGCCTTCGCCGATCCGCTGACCGACGCCTGGCGCGAGGGCGAGCTCGCCGCAATGACCGCCGAGCATGGCGGCGCCGAGGCGGTTGCGCCGGCCGACTACGGCTCGCTCGACGCCGCGATGGCCGAGGCGCAGGCCGTGCTGCCCGGCCGCAGCCCGCAGTTCATCGCTTTCCCCGGCGGCGGCTGGAGCACCGCGCGCCACTACGCCATGTTCTTCCAGGGGGACCGGCCGCTGACCGAGCACCTGCTCACCCCCGCGCTGATCGATGCCGCAAGCGGCGAGCTGGTCGATGCGCGCGCCATGCCCGCGCTCAATCAGGCGCTGATGATGTCCAAGCCGCTCCACTTCGGTGACTACGGCGGGCTGCCGCTCAAGATCGTCTGGGCACTACTGACGCTGGCGACGATCTGGGTGCTGTGGACCGGTGTGCTGCTGTGGTGGCGGCGCTCGCCCGGCGAAGTCGAGCGGCGCGTGGCGGAGATCCACGGCGGCGGCGGCATCGGCAGCGAGGGGGGCCAGCTCGCGTGAAGCCTTTCGCTGCCCCGAGAACCTCCCGCACCAGCCGGGGCCTGGCAGGCATCTTCGCGCTGCCGCTGGTGCTGTTCGCGGCGAGCATTGCCGGGCTCGTGCTCGGTCTCACCGGCGACGGCGCGCCCGATGTCGCCGCCTGGGTTCTGCTTTCGCTTCCTCTCCTCGCGGTTCTCGTCGCCTGGCGGCGGCGCGGCCGCCGTTCCTCCCAACGAAAGAGCTGACATGACCGTTCGTTACGCCTTCACGGCCTCCGCCCTCGCGCTCGCCGCCACTGCCGCGCCCGCTCTTGCGCAAGATAGCGCGGAGGAGATCGTCGTCACCGCGCAGCGCGCCAACGCGACCGAGGTCACCAATCGTGGCGATCTGGGTGCGCTGGGCAACAAGCATTCGCTCGACGTGCCCTTCGTCGTGCGAACATTCGACGAGACACTGATCGTCAATCAACAGCCGCTGACCCTTGGCGAAGTGCTGGAGAACGATCCCTCGGTGCGTACGACCTATGGCTTCGGCAATGCGGCCGAGCAGTTCGTCATCCGCGGTTTCCAGCTGTTCGGCGACGACGTCGGCATGAACGGCCTCTACGGGATCACGCCACGTCAACTCGTCGCGCCGGAACTCTATTCGGGAGTGCAGGTGCTTAACGGCGCGAGCGCATTCCTCAACGGCGCTTCGCCGGGCGGCAGCGGGCTCGGCGGCAACGTCAATCTTCAGCTCAAGCGTGCAGCGCCAGACCCGCTGACCCGAGTCACCGCCAACTACGTTTCCAGTGCTCACCTCGGGGGAAGCATCGATGTCTCGCGCCGCTTCGGCAGCGGCGAGAGCATGGGGGCCCGCATCAACGCCGCCTACCGAAGCGGCGACGTCGCGATCGACGACGAATTTCGCGAGACGCTGGTCGCCGGCGGTTCGTTCGACTGGCAGGGGGAGAACGCGCGGTTCTTCCTCGATGCAGCCTACCAGCGGATGGAAGTGGGTCGCCTGCGGCCGATGGTCGTGGTCGCCGCCGATGCGATACCGGATACGCCAGAGAGCGATCTGAACTACGGCCAGCCGTTCAGCCGCACCGAACTGCGCGATATCTTCGGCCTGGCGCGCTTCGAATACGACGTGGCCGACAACGCCATGTTCTATGTCACCGGTGGCGTGCTCGATGGCAACGAAGAGGGCGTGTACAACACGGTTACCGTGACCGATGCGCAAAGCGGCGCGGGGACGGGCAGCGCATCGATCATACCCGCCCGCCTCAACAACGAGGCGGTCGAGGCGGGAATGCGCGTCAAGTTGGGGTCCACGATCACGCATGAGATCAACTTCGGGGCCAATGCGAGCTGGCAGGAATTCCGCACCGCCTTCGATTTCCGCGCGCCTTACGACACAAATCTCTACGATCCGGCCGTCGTGGACCTGCCCACCGAGTCCACCTTCCAATCGGGCGATCTCAACGATCCGCCGGTGTCCAACCGTTCGCGGCAGTTCAGCGTCTTCGCGTCCGATACGATCGGGTTGTGGGACGACCGTATCCTGATCACTGGCGGCCTGAGGCTGCAGGAGCTCAAGGCGGGGCTGGACGATCCCTACAAGGAAAGCGCGGTGACTCCGGTGGCGGGCATCGTGTTCAAGCCCAAGCCCTACATCTCGATCTTCGCCAACCGCATCGAGGGCCTGGCGCAGGGGCTCGAGGCACCTCAATCGGGCGTTGACCCCGACAATCCGGACGGTCCCCTCCTCCCCGTCACCAACGCCGGCGCGATCCTTCCCCCTTCGAAGTCGGTGCAGTACGAAGTCGGCGCCAAGGCAGACGTCGGCATCGCCAGCGCCGGTCTTTCCGTCTTCGAAACCAAGCAGCCGAGCTTCTTCCTGGGACCGGATCCGGACAGGCCCGGTGCACTGCTGTTCAGCGACTTCGGCAGCCAACGCAATCGCGGCATCGAATTCTTCGTTGCCGGCGAATTCGCCGAAGGCCTGCGCCTGATTGGCGGGGGCACCGTCGTCGACGCCAAGCTGGTATCCACCCCCGGCGGGGTCAACGAAGGCAGCACCGCGCTCGGAGTGCCCGACTACACGGTCAACGCCAATGTCGAATGGGATCTGCCCTTCGTGCCCGGCCTGACCTTGACCGGGCGCGCCGTGCATACTGGGGAGCAGTTCGCGAACAATACGAACACGCTCGAAATCGATGGCTGGACGCGCTTCGATCTGGGGGCCCGCTACGTCTTCGCAGCCGGAACGACGCCTGTGACGCTGCGACTGACGGTCGATAACGTCACCGATGAGGACTACTGGGCGTCGGCCTATACCGCCTTCGCAAGCTCCGGCGCGCGGCTGCTGCAGGGCCGCCCCCGCACGGTGAAGGCGTCGATCTCAGCCGATTTCTGACGTCTAGCGCAGCGTCCGCAGCGTCAGAGAGCGGCGGGTGACGGCCATGGGGGCGATCGAGTGCTCCCATGCCTCGCGCGCCTCGCCGCTCAGCAGGTAGAGCGAGCGTGGCGGCAGTTCGACGCTGCGGCGCTCGAACCCCTGCGCCGTGCGGCGGCGCAGGCGCAGGACCGCAGGCGCCGAGAGCGAGAGGCCGAGCACCTCGCCGTATTGCGGCCGGTCTCGGTGCCAGCCGATGCCCGCGCCGGGATCGTAGCGGATCAGCAGCGCCTGGACGAACGCTCGCGGATCGCGGCCGACGAGCGGCGCCAGTCTCGCGCGCTGGGCCTCGATCCACTCGGGCAGCGGCGGCGCCTCGGCCACCCTGCCGCGCTGGTAGTCGTAGGCCGAGCCGTAGTTCGCCGTCAGTCGCTTGCCGCGCCACTGGCCGAACTGGAACGGCTCCAGCGGCGCCGCGTCGATCCGCGCTTCGAGCGCGCGTTCCTCCTCGGCGGAAACCGCATCCTCGATCAGCAGCATGCCGGGCACCGGCGGTGCCATGGCCTGCCCTTCGGGGGCGAAGAGGTCGCGCTGGAAACCCATGCCGCCTATATGGGTGCCATGCCGCATCACGCCACCACGCTCGCCTTCGACACCCGCGGGCCGGGCCTGACCGAGATCACGCGCGAGGTCGCCGACTGGCTCGCCTCCACCGGGATCGAGACCGGCCTGCTCACCGCCATGTGCCGCCACACCTCGGCCTCGCTGCTGATCAACGAGAACGCCGCCCGCGCTGTGCAGCACGACTTGATCGCCTGGCTCGGCCGCGTCGCGCCCGAGAGCAGCGTCTACGCGCACGACGACGAGGGACCCGACGACATGCCCGCCCACCTCAAGGCGGCGCTCACCGGCGTCACCCACTCGATCCCGGTCTCCGGCGGACGAATGATGCTCGGCACTTGGCAAGGCCTGTTCCTCGCCGAGCACCGCGCCCGCCCGCACCGCCGCGAAGTGGCGCTGCACGTGGCTGGAGAATAGCCCGAAACAAGTGCGCCTCCGCCGCGTTGGCGGAGTATGCCCATATCGATCGATCTCGCCTTCGCCTTCCGCATGGAGAAGGTGACCGACGTGCTGCTGCAGTTCGAGGCGGCGATAATCCCCGAGCAGACGCTGCTCGAGACCGACACCTGGGTGACCAGGGGCGAGCACTTCGCGCGCATTTCGGCGCAGGACGACATCGGCGAGCGGGTGTGGATCCGTGCGGAGGGCCGCTACGACGTTTCGTACAAGGCCAAGGTCGCCGTTAAGCGGCTGCCTGCCGATATCGGAAGCCTCGAATACCTGCTGCCGCACGACTTGCCGGGCGAGGCGGTGCAGTATCTGTTCGATTCGCGCTATTGCCCGGCCGATCGGTTCCAGCCGTTCGTGGAGGCCGAGTTCGGCGGCAGCGAGGGCGGCGCGCGGGTTGCGGCGATCCACGACTGGATCGCGCGGAATCTCACCTACGAGCCCGGCTGCAGCACCGCCAACACGACCGCGCTCGACAGCTTCATCGAGCGGCGCGGAATCTGCCGCGATTTCGCGCATGTCATGGTCATGCTTGCCCGCGCCTCGGGCATTCCCGCGCGCTTCGTGAGCTGCTTCGCGCCGGGCGTCGACCCGCCCGATTTCCACGCGGTCGCCGAGGTGTTCCTGACCGACCCGACCACCCCGGGCGGCGGCGCCTGGTTCCTGGTCGACGCCACGGGCATGACCCGGCCGGACGAGATCGTGAAGATCGGTGTCGGGCGCGACGCCGCGGATGTGAGCTTCCTCACCAGCTTCGGACCGACGGAATTTCTCGAGAAGCAGGTCACCGTTACACGCGGCGTGTGAATATGTATGCGGCGCGTGGGCATGGTGCGGCGCGGCTGCTACCAAGGGAGCAAGAGGAAAAAGGGGAAGGATCGGGATGGATCTGGTCGTGGTGGATATCGGCGGCACGCACGCCCGCTTCGCGATCGCGTCGATCGGCGAAGACGGTGCGATCTCGCTGAGTGAGCCGGAAACGCTTCACACCGAAGATCACGCCAGCTTTCAGACCGCTTGGGAGGATTTCCGCCAGCGCCAGGGCGGCACGCTACCCGATGCGGTGAGCATGGCGATCGCCGGGCCCGTCGGCGGCGACGTGATCCGCTTCACCAACAATCCCTGGATCATCCGCCCCGCGCTGGTGAAGCCCAAGCTGGGCGCCGAACGCTATTGCATCGTCAACGATTTCGAGGCGGTCGCGCATGCCGTAGCGCGCGCGCCGGAGGATCAGTTCCTGCATATCACCGGGCCGGACGAGCCGCTCGGATCGGAAGGGACGATCAGCGTGCTCGGCCCCGGCACCGGGCTGGGCGTCGCGCACCTGTGGCGTTCGGGCGGCCAGTACCGCGTACAGGCGACCGAAGGCGGTCATGCGGACTTCGCTCCGCTGGACCTGATCGAGGACGCGATCCTCGCGCGGCTGCGGAAGCGGCACATGCGTGTCTCGGCGGAGCGGGTCGTGGCCGGGCCCGCGATCGTGGACATCTACCAGACGCTTGCCGCGATGGAGCGGCGCTCGGTCCCCGAGTGCGACGACGTCGAGATCTGGACCAAGGGGTTGAGCGGCGAGGACAGCCTAGCCGCCGCCGCGGTCGACCGGTTCTGCCTCTCGCTCGGCTCGGTCGCGGGCGACATCGCGCTGGTCCAGGGCGGATTTGCCGGCGTGGTGATCGCCGGGGGGCTCGGCTACCGCATTCGAGAGACGCTGCTCACCTCGGGCTTTGCCGACCGGTTCCGCGCCAAGGGCCGCTTCGCCGGGCTGATGGGCTCGATCCCGGTCAAGCTGATCGTCCACCCGCAGCCGGGCTTGTTCGGCGCGGCCGCCGCCTTCGTCGCAGAGCACGGAATGAACCAATGACGAGTGTCGCCCAGCTTGCCGACCGCCTGGCCGTACTGCACGAACAGACGCAGGAATCGCCGTTGTTCAACCCCGTGTTCCAGCTCTCGCTCGAGCTGTCGCGCATGCTCGAGAGCGGCGAACTCGACCTAGTCGGCGCCGAAGGGCTGATCGCCGAGCTGGAATGCGATGCGTTGATGACACGCGCGGGGCGGCTGCGGCGGCTGGTGGCGCCGGTCGAACCGCAGGCGAACGAGGACGCCCTTGCAGCATGCCTGGACGCGTCGAGCTTTGCGGAATTCCGCGCGGCCTGGGAGCGCCCGCAGCTCCACGCCGTGTTCACCGCGCACCCGACGTTCCTGCTCACGCCCGCGCAGTCCGAGGCGGTTGCATCCACCGCCGCGAGCGAGGGCGCGATCGGCAAGAGCGCCTGTGCCGCTTCGCCCGAGCGGCCAGCGATCACGCTCGCATTCGAGCACGCGCAGGCCATGGCGGCGCTCGCCCGGGCGCAGGACGCGCGCGACAGGATCGTGGGCCATCTGCTGAGCACCGCGCGGGAGCGCTGGCCGGGAGAGTGGCATGCGTTTTCGCCGGTACCGTTCCGTTTCGCGACCTGGGTCGGCTACGACATGGACGGGCGGACCGACATCGGCTGGCACACCTCGATCGGGTTCCGTCTGGCGGAGAAGGCGGAACGGCTCGGGCGCTATGCGGACACGCTCGCCGCGATCGACCCCGCGCACCCGGTGCTCGATACGCTGCGGGCCGCGCAGACGCACACCGCCGAGTGCGCCGCCACCTTCGCCGAACCGCTCGACGAGGCGGAAGCGCTTTCGTCGGCGGCCAACCGGCTGACGGCGGACGATTCCGCCAAGCTGCTCTCGCTCGCCCCGCTGATCGACAGCCTCGAGCGCGAAGCGGCGGACACAGAGGACGACCGCGCGGTCGCGCTCAAGACGCTCGCCGCCGCGATGCGGGCCGACGGACTCGGCATGGGCGGAATCCATTTCCGCGTGAACGCCAAGCAGCTTCACAACGCCATCCGCGGGCGGCTCGAAGGCGGCGAGACGCTGGACCTGTCGAGCCAGGGCGCACTCGCTACGCTGCGCACGCTGATCGCCGAGGCGACGCCGCTCAGGAGCAATTTCGCCGCGCTCGCGATCGAGAGTTCGACCGCGATCCGCCAGTTCCTCGCCATGGCGCAGATCCTGCGCCACATCGACGCCGACGCGCCGATCCGCATGCTCGTCGCCGAGTGCGAGCAGCCCGCAACGGTGCTCGCCGCGCTTTATTTCGCGCGGCTGTTCGGGGTCGAGGACAAAGTCGACGTCTCGCCCCTGTTCGAGACCGAAACCGCACTGGAGCACGGCGGCCGCTTCCTCGATGCGCTGCTGGCGGAGGACATCTACCGCGACTATGCGCGGCGGCGCGGGCGTGTGTGTGTCCAGACCGGCTTTTCCGACGCCGGCCGCTTCGTCGGGCAGATCCCGGCGAGCCTCGCGATCGAGCGGCTGCAGGGCAGGCTGGCCGATGCGATGGCTGCGAACGGCCTGACCGATGTGGCCGCGCTGATCTTCGACACGCACGGCGAAAGCATGGGCCGCGGCGCGCATCCCGGCGGCTTCGCCGACCGGCTCGAGTGGCCGCTCTCGCCCTGGGCGCGCCGGCGCTTCGCCCGCGCGGGCATTCGGATCGAGCCCGAAGTCACGTTTCAGGGCGGCGACGGGTATCTGTTCTTCGCCAACCCCGAACTCGCGCTCGCGACGCTGACGCGGATCGCCGAGCTGCGCCCGGCGGAGACCGACGTCGATGCGCCGGCCGATCCGTTCTATCGCCGCACCGACCTGAGCCTCGATTTCTATCGCGCGATCCGCGACCACCAGCACGAGCATCTCGAAAGCCGGACCTACAGCCGCGCCGTCACCGCCTTCGGGCTCGGCCTGCTAAACACGACCGGCAGCCGCGTCTCGCGCCGGCAGTCGGACTTGTTGTCGGACCGCGAGATGAGCCTGCGCCAGATCCGCGCAATCCCGCACAACGCCGTGCTGCAGCAGCTCGGCTACCCCGTGAACGTGATCGCCGGGATGGGCAGCGCGGCCGAAGGCAACCGCGAGGAGATCGCCAGCCTGCTGAGCGAAAGCGCGCGCGGGCGGCAGCTCGTGCGGCTCGTGCGAGCGTCTAACGCGCTCGGGAGCATCAAGACGGTCGCGGCCTACGGCGAGCTGTTCAACTCCGCCTATTGGGCCAGCCGCACCTACCGCGGCACCGAGAGCGACATCGCGAACGCCTGCGCGGCGCTGGCGGAATACCTCGTCAAGGACGACCGAGCGGGCGTGTTCCGCCGCCTCGCCTCGCGCCTGCGGATCGATGGGTTGAAGCTCCACCGGCTGCTCGAGCTGCTGCCCGACGAAGCGCCGATGGAGAACCGCGAGCTGGTTCGCCGGCGGATCGGGGTGCTCCAGGCGCTGCGGATGGCGCTGCTGCAGTTCATGTTCCTGCGCGCGGTCTCGGTCCCCGCCTTCAGCCGCGCCAACGACATCAGCCGCGGCGACGTGATCGAGATGGTCCTGACGCTGCGGATCGACGAAGCGCTGGCGCAGCTCCGCCGCGCCTTTCCGACGCGCTTCCCCGGCCCTTCGGACTACGTGCTCGACGAGCCGTCGGACTACCCCGACGGCGGCGCCGAGGGCTATGCCGCGATCGAACACGACTTCATCGCGCCGATCGAACGCGCGCATGCGCTGAGCCTACGGATCACCACCGCCATCGCCAACGAATTCGGGGCGCATGGGTAGGCACTAAAGATCCTGAGATCCTCCCCATTTTGCGAAGCCAAATGGGGAGGATCGAGCAAAGCAAACCTCGCTACCTCGCCGTGCTCCCCCGCGCGATCAACGCCACCGGCACTCGCCGCAGCGGCGCGTCTTCGCCGGCGTTGAACAGGGCATCGACCAGCAGCGAGCCGGCGGCGGCGGGGTCGGGGGCGATCGTGGTCAGGGTCGGCTGGACGAAACGCGCCGCCGGCAGATCGTCGAAACCCGCGAGGCCGAACGCGCCCGGCACGGCCACGCCGCGGTGTTTGAGGGCGTCGAGCGCGCCCAGCGCCATGGCATCGCAGGCGGCGAAGATCGCATCGGCCTCGCCGCCCTGGCCGAGCCAGGCTTCGACAGCCGCGGCCCCCTCCTCCTCGCGCGTGGTACCGTCGCGCGTCGGCACCAGGCAGGGCTCCAGCCCGGCGGCGCGCATGCCCTCGCAATAGCCCTCATAGCGCTCGGCGAACTGGTGCTGCGGGGAATCGATCGCGCCGAGGAAGCAGGGCGCGCGGTAGCCTTGCGCAAGCAGGTGCTCGACCGCCAAGCGACCGGCGGCGCGGTTGTCGGAGCGGACCCATTCGAGATCGTCGAACGGCGAGCCCCAGTAGACCACCCGCCGCTCGGCTTTCTCGAGCCCGCGGAAATAGTCCCACGCGGCGCGGTTGGTCGTGGTGCCGATCACCACCAGCCCATCGGCCCAGCCGCGCTCCTCGTAATGGCCGAAGAACTGCTCCTCGCGCGCCTGGAATGAAACCAGCGTTTCGAACCCACGCTCCGACGCGGCGAGGCAGACGCTGCCGAGCAGCATATAGGAGAACGGGTTGATGTCCGCGGCGCTTTCGCCCGGCCGGCAGATCACCACGACCGCGAGCGTGCCGGTGGAACCGCGCCGCAGCCGGGCGGCACGCTCGTCGACGAAATAGCCGATCTCCTCCGCCGCGCGCAGCACGCGCGCACGGGTCGCTTCGGTAATCACTTCGGACCCGGCAAGCGCGCGCGACACGGTGGACTGGCTTACGCCCGCCCGTTCTGCCACATCGATCGAAGTCGGCCGCCGTTTCATCGCCGTTCCCTATCGGGAAGACCGGGCAAAAGCGCAAGCGAGCCTGAATATGTATGCGGCACACTGGTATGGATCGACACGGTTTCCTAGACAGGGAAGCGAAGAGCGAAAGGCATATGCGCATGAGCTTCACTGCGGACCGTCTGGTCCTGTTCGGCGCGACGGGCGATCTGGCGCAGCGTATGCTGCTCCCCTCGCTTTGCGCGCTGGATCACGACGACCTGCTGGCGCCCGATCTCAAGATCGTCGGCACTGCCCGTTCCGATATGAGCGATGCCGAGTTTCGCGACTTCGCGCGCGCCGCGCTCGAGAAGTTCCTGCCCGCCAATCGCCGCGGCGGCATGGCCGAGTTTCTCAACCGCCTGAGCTACCAGCCGCTCGATGCGACGACGCTGGAAGGCTACAAGGAACTCGCCGCCAAGGTCGGCGAGCCGAAGCGCGGAATCGCAATCTTCCTCTCCACCGCGCCCAGCCTGTTCGAACCGACGATCCGCGGCCTTCAGCACGCCGGGCTCGACGGGCCGCATGTGCGCATGTGCCTGGAAAAGCCGCTCGGCACCGATCTGGAAACCAGCCGCGAGATCAACGACGCGGTCGCGGCGGCTTTCCCCGAAGAGCGGATCTTCCGCATCGACCACTATCTCGGCAAGGAGACGGTGCAGAACCTGCTCGCGCTGCGCTTCGCCAACATCCTGTTCGAGCCGCTGTGGAACGCAAGCCACATCGACCACGTTCAGATCACCGTGGCGGAAACGGTCGGCCTTGAAGGACGCGTCGCCTTTTACGACGACGCCGGCGCCCTGCGCGACATGGTGCAGAACCACATGCTCCAGCTCATCGCGCTCGTCGCGATGGAGCCGCCGGGCAATTTCAACGCGACTTCGGTGCGCGATGAGAAGGTCAAGGTCCTGCGCGCGCTGCGCCGGGTGGCCGAAGGCGAGACAGTGACCGGCCAGTATCGCGCCGGCGCGATCCAGCGCGAGTCCGTACCCGGCTACGACGAGGAACTGGGCAAGCATTCCGACACCGAGACTTACGTCGCGATCAAGGCGCACGTCGATAACTGGCGCTGGAAGGGCGTGCCCTTCTACCTGCGCACCGGCAAGCGCCTGCCCGAGCGGGTGACCGAAATCGTCGTGCAGTTCCGCAGCGTTCCGCACTCGATCTTCGAGGACAAGGGCGCGCGTATGCAGCCCAACCGCCTCGTCATCGGCATCCAGCCGGAAGAGAATGTGCACCTGTCGCTGATGGCCAAGGTGCCGGGGCTCGATCGGGAAGGCATCCGCCTGCGCTCGGTGCCGCTCGACATCTCGATGCCCGATGCGTTCTCCGGCGCGGTGCGGCGGATCGCTTACGAGCGGCTGCTGCTCGACCTCATGGAAGGCGACCAGACGCTGTTCGTCCGCCGCGACGAGGTCGAGGCGCAATGGGAATGGATCGATGCGATCCGCGCGGGCTGGGCAGAACAGGGGCTCACGCCCCGCCCCTACAGCGCCGGCACCTGGGGCCCGAGCGCCGCGATTGCGCTGGCCGAGCGCGACGGAGTGACCTGGCATGAGTAGTTTCGCAAACATCCTCCCGCGAACGGAGAGGATCATATGACCCTCAACGACACCGTCCACCGCGTCACGCAGCGCGTGATCGAGAACTCGCGCGGCAGCCGCGCGGCCTATCTCGACCTCATGCAGCGCGAGGCGGACAACCGGCCCGATCGGGGCGCGGTCTCGTGCTCGAACCTCGCGCATGCCTATGCCGGCACGCTGCACGATCAGCCGGAGCTCAAGTCGGGGACCCTGCCGAACATCGGCATCGTCACGTCCTACAACGACATGCTCTCGGCGCATCAGCCTTATGGCCGCTACCCTGAGCGACTGAAGATCTACGCCCGCGAAGCCGGCGCCACCGCGCAAGTCGCGGGCGGCACTCCGGCGATGTGCGACGGCGTGACGCAGGGCGAAACCGGCATGGAGCTGTCGCTGTTCAGCCGCGACGTGATCGCGCTCTCCACCGGCGTCGCGCTGAGCCATGCCGTGTTCGACGGCGCGCTGATGCTCGGCATCTGCGACAAGATCGTGCCCGGGCTGCTGATCGGCGCGCTGCGCTTCGGCTACCTGCCGGTGATCTTCGTGCCCGGCGGGCCGATGCCGACCGGCATTCCGAACAAGGAGAAGCAGCGCGTCCGCCAGCTCTATGCGGAGGGCAAAGTGGGGCGCGACGAGCTGCTCGCGAGCGAACTCGGCAGCTATCATTCGCCGGGCACCTGCACGTTCTACGGCACCGCCAACTCCAATCAGATGATGATGGAGCTGATGGGCCTGCACGTCCCCGGTGCGGCCTTCGTGCAACCGGGCACCAAGCTGCGCCAGGCGCTCGACCGAGCGGCGGTGCACCGGGTTGCCGCGATCGGGCAGAAGGGCGACGATTATCGCCCGCTCGCCCGCTGCGTGGACGAGAAGGCGATCGTCAACGCTGCGATCGGCCTGCTCGCTACCGGCGGATCCACCAACCATGCGATCCACATCCCGGCCATGGCCCGCGCCGCGGGCATCCGCTTCGACTGGAACGATCTGGCCGAGCTGTCGCGCGCGGTGCCCCTGCTCGCGCGCGTCTATCCCAACGGCGCGGGCGACGTGAACCATTTCCACGAGGCCGGCGGCATCGGCTACGTGATCGGCGAGTTGCTCGAGGCCGGTCTCGCGCACCGCGACGTGCTGACCGTAAGCGACGGCGATCTCTCCAACTATGCGCTGGAGCCCGGGCTCGGCGAAAGCCGGGAGCGGGACGACGCCCCCCGCACCGACGGGAACCCGGCCGCCCAGATCACGGACGATCTGAAGAAGCCGTCCCCGCAGGAGCTCACGCTGGTGTGGCGCGCTCCCGGCCCCAGCGGCAATCTCGAGATGCTGCGCCCCGTTTCCGACCCGTTCCAGACTGACGGCGGCATGCGGCTGGTCCAGGGCAATCTCGGCCGCGCATGCTTCAAGTCGAGCGCAGTCGAACAGGAGCGCTGGACGATCGAGGCGCCGTGCCGGGTGTTCCAGACGCAGCGCGACGTGGCCGAGGCGTTCAAGACGGGCGAGCTCGACCGCGACGTCGTCGTCGTCGTCCGCTTCCAGGGGCCCCGCGCCAACGGTATGCCGGAGCTGCACAAGCTGACCCCCGCGCTCGGGGTTCTGCAGGACCGCGGCTACCGCGTGGCGCTCGTCACCGACGGGCGCATGTCCGGCGCCAGCGGCAAAGTGCCGGCGGCGATCCACTGCACGCCCGAGGCGCTCGGCGGCGGACCGCTGGCGCGGCTGCGCGACGGCGACGTGGTCCGCGTCTGCGCGGTGACCGGCGAACTCTCGACCACGGCCGATCTCGACGCGCGCGAGCCGGCGCCCGATCCCCAGCCCGAACTGGGTACCGGGCGCGAACTCTTCGCCATGTTCCGCAACTTCGCCGACGGCGCCGAACAGGGCGGCTCGGCCATGCTCGCCACCGCAGGACTTTGACATGACCGATATCGACGCGCTGATGCGCACTGCCCCGGTGATCCCGGTGATCGTGATCGACGAGCTCGACCACGCCGTGCCGCTGGCCGAGGCGCTCGTCGCCGGCGGCCTGCGCGTGCTCGAAGTGACCTTGCGCACCCCGGCCGCGCTGTCCGCGATCGCGGCGATGAAGCAGGTGCCCGGCGCGATCGTCGGCGCAGGCACGGTCGCCAATCCGCGCGATCTCGAAGACGCGCTCGCCGCCGGTAGCGAATTCATCGTCTCGCCCGGCTTGACCGATCCGCTCGCGCAGGCCGCAATCCGCCGCGGCGTGCCGTTCCTTCCCGGCATCGCAAACGCCGGCGACATCATGCGCGGGCTCGACCTCGGCCTTACGCATTTCAAGTTCTTCCCGGCGATGGCTGCGGGCGGCTTGCCCGCGCTCAAGTCCCTTGCTGCGCCCTTCGGTGCCTGTCGGTTCTGCCCCACGGGCGGGATCGGGCTCGACAATGCGGCCGAGTGGCTCGCGTTCGATCCGGTGCTCTGCGTCGGCGGGAGCTGGGTCGCGCCGCGCGGCGCGCCGGACCGTGAGCAGGTCGAGCGAGTGGCGCGCGAGGCCGCCGCGCTCGGGCGTTAACCTCCGCGCGCCCGGCGTCCCCTTGCGGGACGCGGCGTGCAGCAGGCTGGCCGTGGCGTCGCGGCGGGCGCATAGTCCCGCCCATGGACCCGATGCTCAAATGGATCGGCGGAGCAACCGCCGCACTCGTTCTTCTGCTCGGCGGAGCCACTCTGGCGAGCCACCTGTGGGATACGCCGGAAACGAACGATGCGCCCGCGCTCGAGCAGGCGATTCCGATCGACGAGGCCGCGCTGGCGGAATCGCCCGAAGGCACGACCAATGGCGAGTCCGGGCCTGCCGCCACGAGCGGCGATGCTGCCCTGACACCCGCATCGTCGACCAGCGAGGAAGCCTTCGTGGTCAAGCGCATCCTGCCGATCGAAGGGCCGATCAAGTACGGCGAGTGGCACTGGGACGACGAGGGCGTGCCCGACGGACCGCTGGTCGTCACCGTCGATCTCGACGCGCGCGTGGTCTCGATCTTCCGGAACGGTTACGAGATCGGCGCCGCGGCCGCCATGCTCGGCACCAAGGAGCACCCGACCCCGCTCGGCACTTTCCCGATCATCAGCAAGGAACGCCACAACGTCTCGGAGAAATACGGCAATGCGCCAATGCCCTGGACCCTGCGGCTGACCAGCGACGGGGTTGCAATCCACGGCGGCTCGGTGGTCGAGAACGGCTACGCCAGCCACGGCTGCATCGCCATTCCCGACGAACTCGCCAGCCGCCTGTTCGCGGTCGCCAAGAAGGGCGACAAAGTCATCATCACCCGCGGCGAGACGATGCAGCTCGGGGATTCGATCATCTAACCACTGCGGGGCCGTCGATGCTTGGTGGCGGAGGCCTTCCTATCCGGCTCGCCGGGGTGGTTCGGGCTCGAGCAGCCAGCCTTCGGCGGTGCTCCGCCCCGCGACGCCACCGCAGTTTGCGGCCGATCCGCGCATGAGAGCAGCGTCGAGCTGCGCCAGCGCGCCGCCGCGGGGGGCGCCGCCGAGCAGACCTGCGGCTCTAGCCAGAACCCGCAGCCGAATCGCGCGCGGGGCTCGGGGACGATAGAGGTAGCCGCCGGCCTGCGCCTCCACCTGCGCCTCCCACTCGCGATCCGCCGCCCATTGCAGCGCGTCGTCGGCATCGGCGAGGTGACCGGCGCTCTGGGCCATCGCCGCGATGTCGAGCCAGTCGGCGCCCGCCAGCGCCTGGCGCATGCGCACGCGGTCGAACCGCTCGTCGGCGTTGGACGGATCCTGCGCGGCAACGACCCCGGCGGCGTCGAGCACCGCTTGAAGCTCTGCCCGCCGCCAGCCGAGCAGCGGGCGCAGCAGCAGGAGATCGCTGCCCGGCACATGAGCCCGCGCACGCACCCCGGCGAGCCCGGCCGCGCCGCTCGCGCGGTTGAGGCGCATCAGCAGGGTCTCGGCCTGATCGTCGGCGTGATGCGCGGTGGCGACGGCAGCAAGCTCCCGCCCGCGTGCCCAGCCTTCGAGCGCCGCGTAACGCGCCTTGCGCGCCCCGTCCTGAAGATTGCCGCCGGCAACCGCGACCCGAAGGGTGGCATGCGGCACGGCAAGCTCGGCGCAGAGGCGTTTGACCATCGCCGCCTCGTCCGCGCTCTCCGGACGAAGACCGTGATCGACGGTTGCCGCCTCTACTTCGCCGGGAAAGGCCCCATGCGCGAGCAGCAGCATGGCGAGGCTGTCGGGCCCGCCCGAAACGGCGAGGCCCAGCCGTCCGGCTTCCGGCCCGATCCGCGCGAGATCGACCCGGAAGCGCGCTACGCGGTCGGGGTCGACCGGCCTATCAATTGCACGTAACCTTCTTCCGGTCCGCCTCGTACTGGTCGGACAGGCGACCGGCCGCGATCGCCGGATAGGTTTCGGCGAACTCGGCCAGCGCGATGCAGGCGCGGCTCGTATCCTTGGCCGCGATCATCGCCTCGGCAAGGTAGAGCAGACTGTCGGGCGCGCGGACGCCCTGCTTGTCGGCCTGGTAGTTCTTGAGGAACCAGGGCGCCGCCTCTGCCGGCTTACCATCGTCGAGGTAGGCCCGGCCAAGCAGGTTGAGACCATAACTCGTGCGCCAGTGGTTCGGATACTTCTCCACGAAGAGCGCGAGCTGTTGCTGCGCTTCGGGATAGAAGCCCGCTTCCCACAGGCGGAAGCCGTAGGAATATTCGTCGTCGCCCGGATCGTCGGTCTGGGGCTTGGCAACGGCCTGCACCGCGGCGAGCCGTTGGGGACTCGGACCGCTGGCGGACGGCGTTGATGCCGGCGGCGGGGGAGGCGGCGGCGCAGATGCGGATGCGCCACCCGTCATCACCGAAAGGTTCTGCTGCGGAGCGCTAGGGGTGCCGGTCTGCCCGGCCGGCGCGGTGCTTGTCACCTCGATCGCGGAGAGCCGCGTTTCGAACTCGCTCAGCGAGTTGGTGTTGCGTTCGATCTGCGACGTCAGCGACTGGATCTGCGTCTCCAGCGCGTCGAGCCGCGCGAGAATGTCGGTCACCGCGGTGGTCGACGGCGGCGCCTGCTGCGTGTTCTGCGCAGGCGCGGCGCCGGTGATCTCGGGCTGGAAGAAGCGCCCGTTCGGCCCCGGGAAGACGGCGCGCTGCAGGGCGCGCACTTCGGCTTCGAGCTTGCGCAGGCGTGTATCCGCGCTCCCGTCCTGCGCCAACGCCGGGGCGGACGCAGCCCCGAGAGATACGATCGCCAGTGCCCCGAAGATTGCACGACTCGTGCGGCTGATCATGATGAGTTGGCTCCTGTCCCTCAAGTCCTCGGCCACCCAAGCGCCCGGTGCCCGAACAACGCCTGAATGGCATGAAATCTGTGCCCCAAGCACGGCCCGCTGTCGAGGCGCGCGAGGCGTGAATCGGGGGAAACCGTACGCGGCTTACCCGCCCTCCGCCACCGGCTGCCCGCGCGCGAGCAGGGCTTCGGCACTGACGGGGACGTCGCGAATGATCTCATCTTTTTCGGACAACTTGGGAACGCTCCGCCCGCCGACCGTGATCGCGAAGGCATAGGGCCGGCCGGTCCAGATCTGCGGGCCTTGGGCATCCGCCGGCACAGTGTAGCTTTCCCCTTCGGCCATCTGCTTCTGCATCAGTTCCTCACCGTTGGCGTCGTAGAACTTGACCCAGGTATCGTTCTGCAGAGCAGTAAACACGACCGGACCCGTGGGGGTCGCAGCCGGTGTGGGAGCGGCCGCGGCCTGGGCCTGCGTGCGCTGCGCCTCCGGCGGCGTCAGCGGGCCCGGGCCGGCGCCGGGGAAGAAGTAGTCCTTGAAGTAGGCGAAACCGCCCCCGATCAGGAGCAGCGCCGCGAAGGCGCTGAACCACGCAAGCCCACGGCTGGGCACCCGCGCTGGATCGCCGGGCTCGAAGCTGCTGATGCGCGTCGCTTCATTGGTGCTCGGTACGCCCAGTTCCTCGCGGACCTGGCGCGCGATTTCGCCCTCGTCGAGGTCGACAGCCCGGGCGTAGGTGCGGGAGAAGCCGATGGCGTAAGTGCGCGCCGGCAATGCACCGAAATCGCCCCGCTCGATCATCTCGAGATGTCTGCGCGGGATGCGTGTCTCGGCGGCGACTTGGTCGAGCGACAAGCCCGCCTCTTCGCGCGCGCGGCGCAAACGCTGCCCTGCCCCATCCAGCGGCAGTTCCCCTGGAGCTTCCTTCAATTCGTCCGACATGCCGTCCCTAGCGTACCCGAAATAGCGCGGCTTGATCACTCTTTAACCCGAACAGGACGCCGCGCGCCACCCTGTCGAACAGCCTGTCCACGCAGGCGTGTGGTTTGTGACGAACCGCGCGCCTGGCGCAGCGGCCTCAGTCGGTTTCGATTCCACGCTCGGAGGCCCATCCGGCGATCGCAGCGCGCATGTTTTCGGGCGGCGAGGAAAGCCAGCCCTGCATCGCTTTCTCCAGCTCGCGCAAGTCGATCTGGCGCACGATCTCCTTGATCGGCCCGACTGAGACAGGCGTGATCGACAGCCGGCGGAAACCGAGCCCGAGCAGCGCCAGCGCCTCCAGGCGCCGTCCACCCATCTCGCCGCATACGCCGAGATCGACCCCGCTGCCGATGGTCGCCTGCGCCACCCGCCGCAGGAAGCGCAGGATCGCAGGGCTGAGCCAGTCGTAGCGCTCGGCAAGCTTGGGATTGGCCCGGTCCGCTGCGAACAGGAACTGCGTGAGGTCGTTGGTTCCGATGGAGAGGAACGACACCCGCGGCAGGAGCAGGTCGAGCACTTCGGCCAGCGCCGGCACCTCCAGCATCGCGCCGTAGCGGATCGCTTCGGGCAGGATCTTCTTCTGCTTGCGCAAGTACGCAAGCTGATCGTCGAACACCGCCTTGGCCGCGTCGAACTCCCACGGTTCGCTGACCATTGGGAACATGACGTAGAGCGAGCGGCCCGCGGCCGCCTCGATCAGTGCGCGGGCCTGCACCTTCAGCAAGCCGCCGCGCTCGAGCGCGAGGCGCAACGCACGCCAGCCCATGGCCGGGTTCTCGTCGTTCTCGAACTCGCTCGCGCGCAAGTATGGCAGCGCCTTGTCGCCGCCGATGTCGACCGTGCGGAAGATCACCGGCTTGTCGCCCGCCGCGTCGAGCACGTCGCGATAGAGCCGGAACTGGCGCTCGCGCTGCGGCAACGTGGCCGAGACAAGGAACTGGAACTCGGTGCGGAACAGCCCGATGCCGTCGGCGCCCACCAGCGGAAGGGTGGAGATGTCGTCGCGCAGGCCCGCGTTCATCATCACCTCGATCCGCGTGCCGCAGCGGGTGAAGGGTTCGATGTCGCGCAGCTCGGCATACACGGCCTGGCGCTGGCGCGATTTGGCGAAGCGCGTCTCGAACGCATCGGTCACCGGCTGCGCGGGGCGCGCGGTGGCCGTTCCGTTGTCGGCATCGAGCAGGATGAAATCGCCTTCCTGCACGATGCCCCGCAGTCCCCGTACACGGCCGAGCACCGGCACGCCCATCGCCCGCGCCACGATGATGACATGCGCGGTGAGCGAGCCTTCCTCCAGGATCACGCCCTTGAGCCGCCGCCGGTCGTATTCGAGCAGCTCGGCTGGCCCGAGGTTCTTGGCGATCAGGATCGCGTCGCCGCGCAGGCCCTGCGTCGCTGCGGTGCCGAGTTGACCCGAGACGATCCGCAGCAAGCGATTGGCGAGATCCTCCAGATCGTGCATCCGGTCCTGCAGCAGCGGGTCGTCGATCTCGCGCATGCGCATGCGGGTGCGCTGCTGGACACGCTCGATCGCGGCCTCGGCAGTGAGGCCGGCATCGATCGCCTCATTGATCCGCCGGCTCCAGCCTTCGTCGTAAGCGAACATCTTGTAGGTCTCGAGGACCTCCTCGTGTTCGCCGTCGATACCGAATTCGGCGCGCGCCGCGAGGTTGTCGATCTGATCGCGCATCTTGTCGAACGCGCGGTAGACCCGCTGGCGCTCGACCTCGATGTCCTCGGCCATGACCTGGTCGATGGTGATGCGCGGCTGGTGATAGACGGCGACACCGCTCGCCAGCCCCTTGACCAGCGGCAAGCCGGAGATCGTCGCCGGGCCGGTATCGGCGGGTGTGAGGCCGCGCGCCTCCTCCTCGTCGATCAGTTCGTTGTTCGAGATCAGTTCGGAGAGCACCATGGCGGTGGTCTGCAACGCCTCGATCTCGACGTCCTCGTAACGGCGCGGCTCGACATGCTGAACGCAGAGCACACCCACCGCCCGTTCGCGGTAGACGATCGGCACGCCGGCGAAGGAATGGAACTTCTCCTCGCCGGTTTCGGGCCGGTACTGGAAGTCAGGGTGCGCCTTGGCCTCGGCCAGATTGAGCGTCTCGACATTGTCGGCGATGGTGCCGACCAGACCTTCGCCTATCGCCATGCGGGTCACGTGGACCGCCTCGGCATTGAGGCCCCGCGTCGCGAACAGCTCCAGCATCCCCTCGCGCAGGAGGTAGATCGAGCAGACCTCGCTATTGAGGGCTTCGGCAATGATGTCGACGACGTGGTCGAGCTTGCCCTGCGCGTGCAGGCGCGAGGCCATGACCTCGTGCAAGCGGGTGAGAATGCGGCGTGCGGCTGCGGCTGCGCTCATGCAAGCCGCCTATAACAAAGCGCCCGACATTGGAACGATTCCCGCGCCGCTTCTCCCCCTTTTGCCGGTCTCCCGGGATCAGATCTCCGCGAGCTCTTCCTTGATCCGGAGCTTCTGTCGCTTGATTGCCTGGATCGCCGCCGCGTCGGGTGAGGGCCGGTTCATTTCATCGCGAAGCCTGTTTTCGAGACCGGCATGCTTGTTCTGTAGTGCGCTGGCGTGGGACGATACCATCGGGCTCTCCTTGGTTGCAGCCATGGAGCGACTCGTCCTTCGCGGGCGAGCCGCGCAAGTGGCATAGAACCACAACCCGGCCCGCTTGCGAAGGCCCGAGATTGCGCATTTCGGCGGGACCGGGCAGAGGCACGTCGAACCGACCGGGAGGAGCAACCTCGGGTGAACGAGCAGGAACTGCGCAAGCGATTGGCAACGTTGAGAATCGAGCACCGCGACCTCGATGCGGCGATCGATGCCCTGCGCGCTTCCGGCTCGGCGGATCAGTTGCAGATCGCGCGCCTGAAGAAGCGCAAGCTGAAACTGCGGGACCAGATCGCGGCGATCGAGGACGAGCTGCTGCCCGATATCATCGCGTAGGATTTCTCGAAGTCCTCTCCATTTTCGCGCGGCGAGAAGGGAAAGGTTCGTCGGCCCCACCATCCCGCGACGGCACAATTGTTATCAAAGTGGGAAAACCGGCACGCAGCGGCTGGCCCGGCGACTCCGTCTGGGATAGCGCCTTCGGGCATGGGCATCCGCGCGGACATCAGCCAGACGATCATCGAATCGCTCTACTGCGAGGCCCTGATCCTTGCGGACGACGTGCGCGCCACGTTCGATCTCTCACAACACAACATTCCGACCGGCGAGAGCGACTTCGCGCGCATCGCTCTGTCGGTCGAAGGGCTGCGTACGACAACGCGGGTGATGCACGTGCTCGCCTGGCTGCTGAACCGGCGCGCGTTCTTCAACGGCGAGATGACTGAGTTCCAGCTCCGCCGGCACGGCAGACTGCCGGAGGACCGGCCGGCTGACCCCGACAACCTGTCGTGGCTCGATCCGCAGGTCCGCGATCTGATCCGCGCGAGTGGGAGACTCCATGCGCGGATCGCGCGGCTAGACCGAGCGTGGAACGATGGATTCGAGATGTATCCCCCGGCGATCCTGCGGCTGCACGAGCGGCTCGGGCATCGGGTGAGCGAGATCTAGACTGTAATCCTAGACGGCTGCCAGCGCCTTGCGCCAGCGCGCGAGACGCTCCTCGCGTGTGCCCTCCGCCATGGCCGGTTCGAAACGCCGGACCTTGCCGCGCATCGCCTGCGCCGCATGCTCGAGGCTCGCGTGGATGCCCGCCCCGACGGCCGCGAGCATCGCCGCGCCCAGCGCCGTTGTCTCGACGAAATCCGGCCGCTCGACCGTGACGCCGAGCACATTGGCAAGGTCCTGCGCCATCCAATCGTTCGCGCTCATCCCGCCGTCGATGCGCAGCGTCTGCCAGGCGGCGCCGTCGGCCGCGAAGGCTTCGGCGAGGTCGTGCGTCTGATGCGCCATCGCCTCCAGCGCGGCGCGGGCGATCTGTGCCCGGCCGCTGGAGAAGCTCAGCCCGGCGATCACCGCGCGCGCATCGGCCCGCCAGTGCGGCGCGCCAAGGCCCGAGAGCGCAGGCACGATCGTCACGCCGCCGCTGTCGGGAATCGAGCGGGCGAGCGCCTCGGTCTCGGCCGCGGTGCTGATCAGCCCGAGCGAATCGCGCAGCCACTGGACCAGGCTGCCGGCAACGAAGACCGAACCTTCGAGCGCATAGCGCCGCATGCCGCCCCGCTGGGTCAGGACAGTGCCCAGCAGCCGATGTTCGGAGCGCGGCAGCGCATCCCCCTGATTGGTCAGCACGAAGGCGCCGGTGCCGTAGGTCGCCTTGGTCTCCCCCGGGGAGAGGCAACATTGTCCCACGGTGGCCGCCTGCTGGTCCCCGGCGAGCCCGCAGACAGTGATTGCGCGGCCGAACAACTCGGCGCTCGTTTCGGCAAGCGTCCCGTGCGTATCGACCACTTGTGCGAGCGCCGAGCGCGGCACGCCGATGAGGTCGCACAGCCCCGCGTCGAACTGCGCGCCGTCGAGCGGGAGCAGCAGCGTGCGGCTGGCATTGCTCGCGTCGCTGACGAACGCGCCGCCAGAGAGCTTGAACACCAGCCAGCTCTCCACCGTGCCCAGTGCCAGCGCCTTGCGCTCGGCCGCGGCGCGCACTGCAGCATCGTTGTCGATCAGCCAGCGCATCTTGGTGCCGGAGAAGTAGGGATCGAGCACCAGCCCGGTGCGCCGCTGGATATCCGCTTCATGCCCTGCCCCACGGAGTTCGTCGCAAAGGTCCGCGGTGCGCCGGTCCTGCCACACGATCGCACGAGCGAGCGGTTCGCCCGTGTTGCGGTCCCATGCGACGACCGTCTCGCGCTGGTTGGTGATACCGATCGCGGCCACTGCCTCCGCGCTCCCCGCTTTGGCCACCACCTCCCGCGCGCAGGCGAGCGTGCGCTGCCAGATCTCGCCCGCGTCGTGCTCGACCCACCCGGGGCGCGGATAGTGCTGCGTTAGGGCCCGCTGGGCCATCTGGTGGAGCGCGCCGTCCGCCCCGAACAGCATTGCGCGTGTCGAGGTCGTGCCCGCGTCGAGGACGAGGATGTGTTCTCCCATCGGTTCATCCTAACCACTTTCCTCACTCCAGCGAAAGCTGGGATGGGGCGATACGAGTGGCGGCGGCGGGCGCTCACCGGAACGGCTACCGAGACCCAAACTCGACACACCTGCTCACCGCCCCCATATGGGGCGCATGGCAGGTCCCCCTCCAAAGCCTTGGCCGACCGGACTGGTCGAGCGCCCAGAGCCGCTAGTGCGCCGTGTGCTCGCGCCCAATCCGTCGCCCTACACCTACACCGGCACGCAGACCTATATCGTCGGCGAAAGCGATGCAGTTGCGGTGATCGACCCAGGTCCGGACGATCCGGCGCATATCGACGCGATCCTTCAAGCCGTCGGCGATGCAAGAATTTCCGCGATCATGTGCACGCACACGCACCGCGACCATTCGCCTGCCGCGCGCCCGCTCGCCGAGCGCACCGGCGCCCCGATCGTCGGCTGCGCGCCGCTGGTGCTCGACGACAGCGGGCCGCGGGCCGATGCCAGTTTCGACCGCGACTATGCGCCCGACCGGGTGATGGAGGACGGCGAGGCGATGACCGGCCCCGGCTGGACCTTGCGCGCCGTGCACACGCCCGGTCACACGTCGAACCACCTGTGCTTCGCGCTCGAGGAAACAGGTGCGCTGTTCACCGGCGATCATGTGATGGGCTGGTCCACCAGCGTCGTCGTCCCACCAGACGGCGACATGGGCGCCTACATGAAGAGCCTTGAGAGGCTCTACGAGCGCGACGACCGCGTCTACTACCCGGCGCACGGCGCACCGGTGGAGAAGCCGCGCCAGCTCGTGCGCGGAATGATCGGCCATCGCCGCCAGCGCGAGAACCAGATCCTGCGTCTGCTCGGTGAGGCGCCGCATTCCACGGCCGATTTCGTGCCGCGCATGTACAAGGGCCTTGACCCGCGGCTGACCGGCGCGGCCGAGATGAGCGTTACCGCGCATCTGCTCGATCTGGAACGGCGCGGCCTCGTCGGCCGTTCGGGGGACGTATGGCAAACCCTTTAAGAACGAAGCGCCGTAGCGGCGAGACCCTCGGCCAGGAGGTCCGCCGCGAGCGTCCTCTGGCGCTGGTGCAGGCGGTACCGTGGATGATCGTGATCGTCCTCCTCGCTCTCGCCGCCTGGCTTGGCTGGCGTGCGTTCGTCTATCAGGAGGAAGGCGATCCGGTCGGCAGCGCGATGCTGGCGTTCGAGAAGCAGAATTCGCTGACAGTGTTCTCCTCGCGCTTCGAAGTCGTCGCCGAGAGCGAGGACACGCGCGGCGTGCTCGGCGTACCGGTCCTGCGCTCGCGGCAGGCGATGATCATTCCCGCGACAGTCGAATACCGCGTCGATCTCTCGCAGGTCGGACGCGAACGGATCGACTGGAATGCCGAGACGCAGCAGCTCGCCGTGCGCTTGCCGCAACTCCAGACCACGCGCCCCAACCTCGACGAGGCGCAGGCGCGCGTGTTTCAGGACGGCGTGTTCATCACTCGTGACGCCTCCCGCGACCTCAGCCAGAACAACTCGCGCCAGGCCGAACGCAAGGCGAGCACCTTCGCGAAGAACCCCGAAGTGCTAACGCTCGCCCGGACCGCCGCGAAGGAGGCCGTGCGCCAGAACCTTGCAATCCCGCTGCAGATCGCCGGCTACGACCGCGCGACCGTGCAGGTCACCTTCGACGGGGAGCAGGCGCCTCCCGCGCGGTGACCCTCACGCCAGCCGCCGCGCCTGCCGGAAATGGGCGTAGCGGTTGAGCAGGTCGTGGATCACCTGCCCGCTCGTATAGCCGGTCACGTCGTGGGCATGCTCACCTTCGGAGCTATGCGCCATGGCGCGGTAGTGGCGCCGTTCCTGCTCATGCGACTTGCGCGTCTCCGCCCAGACAAAGCTCGGGGAGAGAAACTCGCGGCTGCGGATAGTGTAGCGGAACACGCCTCGCTCGCCGTGCGGCACGGTAAGTTCGATCCGGTCGCCGCCTTCGGCGAGTTCGGGTGCGAGACCGTTCTCCCGCAGTTCCGCCGCCACCTCCTCCAGGGCCGGGCGCGCCGTGCCGCTCAGGAACCGGCCGATTTCGTCCCTGCCGAAGAACTTGGTGATCGAGGCGAGGCGTTGCTGCCAGTCCAGTTCCGGATCGGCCGGTGCGTCCGTGGGCTGGGAGAGGTCGGCGGCGGTGCCCACCGCTTCCATCTGCAGTGCGCGCAGAAGGCCATAGCAGATGAAGATCAGGACCACCGCAAACGGCAGGGCGCTGGCGATCGCGGCCGTCTGCAGCGCCTCCAGCCCGCCCGCCACCAGTAGAACCGCGGCGATTCCGCCCGCGCAGACCGCCCAAAATATGCGCTGCCAGACGGGCGGGTTTTCGGCCGCCCCCGAGGTGATCATGTCGATCACCAGCGCGCCCGAGTCTGCCGAGGTCACGAAGAACGTGATCACGAGAAGCGTGGCGAGCAGCGACGTTATCGCTGCGAAGGGCAGTTCGGAAAGCATCTCGAACAGGGCGATCGGCAGATTGTCCGCCACCGTCCCGGCGATCGGCGCAGCGCCGCTCATGTCCATGCCGATGGCCGTGTTCCCGAAGACGGTCATCCACAGGCAGGTGAACAGCACCGGGACCAACAGCACGCCGCCGACGAACTGGCGAATGGTGCGTCCGCGCGAGATCCGGGCGATGAACATGCCCACGAAGGGCGACCAGGCGATCCACCATCCCCAGTAGAACAAGGTCCAGTCGCCGAGCCACGGGTTGGGCTCGTAAGCGTACATGCGGAAGGTTCGTTGAACGAAGGCGCTGAGATAGGCGCCGAGGTTCTGGACGAAGGCTTCGAGCAGGAAGACCGTCGATCCGGCGAAAAGCACGAACAGCAGCAGCGATACGGCAAGGACGATGTTGAGCTCGGACAGGCGCTTCACCCCCCTGTCGAGCCCGAGGAAAACCGATAGCGTGGCGAGTCCGGTGATGCCCGCGATCAGCAGCAGCTGCACGCCCGTCCCCACCGGCAGGTCGAACAGGTAGCTGAAACCGGCGTTGACCTGCAGCACGCCGAGTCCAAGCGAAGTTGCCACCCCGAACATCGTGCCCAGCACCGCGAACGTGTCGATCGCGTGGCCGATCGGCCCGTTGATCCGCCGCCCGATCAGCGGAAACAGCGCCGAGCGGATCGTTAGCGGCAGGCCGCGCCGGAAGGAGAAGTAGGCCAGCGCCAGCCCGACCACGACATAGATGCCCCAGGCATGGAACCCCCAATGGAAGAAGGTCAGCACCATCGCCTGCCGCGCGGCATCGACCGTTCCGCTCTCGCCTACCGGCGGGGATGCGTAGTGCTGGATGGGCTCGGCAACGCCGAAGAAGACGAGACCGATCCCCATTCCCGCGCTGAACAGCATCGCGAACCACGATAGATGGCTGTACTCGGGCTCGCTTTCGTCCGGCCCCAGCTTGATATCGCCGTAGCGGCTGATCATGAGGAAGACGACGAAGATCAGAAACCCCGCCACGGAGGCGATGTAGAACCAGCCGAAATCGGCCACGATGACGTCCTGCACCCGGTCGAACAAAGTGCCGGCGCGCTCCGCGAATATCGCACCGAACAGCGCGAAAGTCAGGATCAACCCCGCTGAAACGAAGAAGACCGGCGGATTGACCTTGATCCGCGCGCTTGGCTCCGCGCCTGCCGCTTCCTTCAAGACTGGATCTTTCACACCGCTCTCCCGAACTGCCTCCTTCGGCGAACAACGTCCGTCGCCCCGGTCGGTTGCGTCCCGTCGGACCTCGGGCGAATAGCCTGAGATCGGGGGACATAAGAATAACTCCGCGACATGGGCGCGACCGCTTCCTATATGCCAGCGCGACAGGAGATTGGCATGTCCATCGAAAGCAAGACCCTCACTGGAACCGATCTGCTCGCGGAGATCGACCGCCTGCGCAAGGAGCGCAACGCGGTGATCCTGGCGCACTACTATCAGAAGTCGGACATCCAGGACCTCGCCGATTTCGTCGGGGATTCGCTCGAACTGAGCCGCAAGGCGGCCGAGACCGATGCCGACGTGATCGTGTTCTGCGGCGTCAAGTTCATGGCCGACACGGCCAAGATCCTCAGCCCCGAGAAGATCGTCGTGTTGCCGGACATGGACGCTGGATGCAGCCTCGAGGACTCCTGCCCGCCTGAGAAGTTCAGGGCTTTCCGGGAGGCACACCCCGATCATATCGCGCTGACCTACATCAACTGTTCGACCGAGGTGAAGGCGCTGTCGGACGTGATCGTCACCAGCTCCTCCGCCGAGACGATCATCAGCCAGATCCCGAAGGACCAGCCGATCATCTTCGGCCCCGACCGGCATCTGGGCGGATATCTCAGCCGCAAGTTCAACCGCGATATGCTGCTCTGGCCCGGCGTGTGCATCGTGCATGAGGCGTTCAGCGAGACCGAGCTGCTGAAGCTGAAGGAGCAGTATCCGGGCGCGCCGGTCGTCGCGCACCCCGAATGCCCGCCCACGATCATCGACCATGCGGACTACGTCGGTTCGACCAGCGGTATCCTCCAGTTCGCGCGCACGTTCGAAGGCGACACGCTGATCGTCGCGACCGAGCCGCACATCATCCACCAGATGGAAAAGACGCTGCCGGAAAAGAACTTCATCGGCGCACCCAGCGCGGACGGCAACTGCAGCTGCAACATCTGCCCCTACATGGCGCTCAACACGATGGAAAAGCTCTACGCCTGTCTGCGCGACCTGGAGCCGCGCATCGAGATCGAGGAAGGCCTGCGCCTCAAGGCCAAGCAGAGCCTCGACCGCATGCTGGAGATGGCGAGCGGCACTATCGGCAAGGGTGACTTGGGGAAGGTTTAACTCTCCCGTTGCCCCTTTGATCGAGCGCTGAAATGGTTATGGTTCGCGCCTCTATAAAGAGGTGCCGATGCTGCTGAACCGTAAGACTTTCCTCACGATTGCCTTCCTCTCGCTGCCCGCCGCGCTTGTCGCGCAGGGTGCGGCATCGGAAGATCCCTACATTTGGCTCGAGGAGATCCAGGGCGAACGCGCGCTCCAGCAGGTCGAGGAGTGGAACGCGGAGACTGAGGCGAAACTGACCGGCGAGCCCGAATACGCGATAGCCAAGGCCTGGGCGCGGCAAATCCTCGACGACGAGCGGCAGATCGCGATGCCCACCGCGATCCAGGGCGACCAGGTCACCAACCTCTGGCGCGACAAGGACAACCCGCGCGGGCTCTGGCGCATCGCCTCGCTCGACAGCTATCTCGCCGGCGCGCCGGAATGGCGCGTGCTGATCGACGTCGACGCGCTTGGTAAGCAGGAGGGTGAAAGCTGGGTCTGGCACGGCGCCAACTGCCTGGCGCCCGAATATACCCGCTGCCTCGTGTCGCTCAGCCCCGGCGGCACCGATGCGGACGTGGTGCGCGAGTTCGACGTCACGAACCGCGCCTTCGTGGAGGGTGGCTTCACCCTTCCGGCAGCGAAGTCGAACGTCGCCTGGTTCGACGCGGACACGCTGATGGTCGGCACCGAATACGGCGCCGACAGCATGACCGATTCGGGTTATCCGCGGCAGATCCGCCTGTGGAAGCGCGGGACCGACCTCGCCGAAGCGCCGCACCTGGTCGAAGCCGCGAAGGAGGCAGTCAGCGCCGGCGCCTTCTCGATCCTCGACGGCACGACCCGCTGGCGCTTCGTCAACGTTTCGCCCAGCTTCTGGACCAACCGCGTGAGCTTGGTGCGCGAGGACGGCGCCACGGTCGCCCTGCCGTTGCCGGAGGACGCCGATTTCCAGGACGTGCTGGGCGGCCGGGTGATCGCCAAGCTCAATTCGCCGCTCGCACACGGGGGCACCACCTTCGCCGCCGGCTCGTTGGTGTCATGGCCGCTCGCGGCCATCGCCACCGGCGGCGAGGCCGCGCCGTCGCTGGTCTTCGCACCCAGCTCCTCGCAGGCACTGGAGGAAGTCGCAGCCTCGAAAGGCAAGCTATGGATCAAGCTGCTCGACGACGTTTCGGGCAAGCTCGTCGCACTGACGCCGGGCCCGAACGGCTGGACGGCCGAGGAAATGGCGCTGCCCGATAACTCCACGCTCTCGCTTGCGGCGGTTAGCGGGAACAGCGATCTGGCGCTGGTGGCGGTCGAAGGCATGCTGACCCCGCCGACTCTCTATGCCGCCACGCCGGGCGCCGAGCCGCGGGTCGTCGATTCGATGCCCGCGCAGTTCGATGCGTCGAAATTCACGGTCGAGCAGCGCTTCGCCACCTCGAAGGACGGCACCAGGGTGCCCTACTACATCGCTCGCCCGAAGAATGCCGAGGGGCCGCTGCCCACGCTGATGCATGCCTACGGCGGGTTCCGCGCGGCGCAAACGCCGAAATATCTCACCGCGGAGCCCTATCGCAGCGGTCCGCTGGCGCTGTTCTGGCTCGAGGAAGGGCATGCCTACGTGCTCGCCAACATCCGCGGCGGCGGGGAGTACGGGCCGCGCTGGCATGAGGACGCTCTGCGCGAGAAGCGCCAGAACAGCTTCGACGACCTGCACGCCGTCGCCGAGGACCTGATCGCGAACAATCTCGCGGCGGCGGACGGGATAGGCATTTCGGGCCGCTCGAACGGCGGCGTGCTCGTCGGCGCGGCGGCGAACCAGCGTCCGGATCTCTATGCGGCCGTCATCTCCGGCTCACCGCTCGACGACATGAAGCGCTATCACAAGCTGCTCGCCGGCGCCTCGTGGATGGCGGAGTACGGAAACCCCGAAGTGCCCGAGGACTGGGCGTTCATGAAGGAATGGTCACCCTACCAGAACCTGCGCAGGGTCGAGGGTTATCCGGCGACGTTCTACTACAGCTCGACGCTCGACGACCGGGTCCACCCCGGCCACGCGCGCAAGATGGCGGCCAAGCACGAGGAACTGGGGCAGACGTTCTATTTTCACGAGTACCGCGAGGGCGGCCATTCGGTTGGCGCAGACCACGCCGAGGACGCCAAGCGGGCTGCGCTGCTGCTGACTTTCCTTAACCGCGAACTGGCGAAGATCGACTGAGCCGTGCCGCAACCTATAGCCCGCCGGAGCATTGAGGCCGCATGACGGTCGATCTCCGGTGGCTCTGGACGCGGATCAACGCGAACTACTGGTTCTATCCAGCGCTGTTCTCAATCCTCGGAGCGGCGCTCGCATTCACGTTGGTATTCCTCGACCGCAGCGGTGCGGCCGAGTTCATCAACGATTCGGAACTGATCGCCCCCGCCAGGCCCAACGGCGCGGCGAACATGCTGACCGTGATCGCCGGCTCCATGATTGGCGTCGCCTCGACGGTATTTTCGATCACGATCGCGGCGGTAGCTTATGCCAGCGGCACCTACGGGCCGCGCCTGTTGACCAATTTCATGGAAGACAAGGGCAACCAGTTCAGCCTGGCGACCTTCATCGGCACCTTCGTCTACGCGATTACGGTGCTGCGCACGATCCGCAAGGAAGACGAAGTCGCCGCCAGCGCCGAGGAGGCGCTGGCGACCGCGCTGCCCGGCTTCGTCCCGCAGATCTCCCTGCTGGGGGCTTACCTGCTGATGGCGCTGTCTGTCGCGGTATTGGTCTACTTCCTGAACCATGTGCCAGCGAGCATCCGGATCAATTCGGTACTCGAAGGGATTGGCCGGCGCCTGCTTGAGGATATCCGCGACAACTATCCGCAAGACGCCAACGGCGGAGAACTGGAACCCGCGCCGGAAGGTCAGCCTTTGCCGACCGAAGTCACCGGGTATGTCCAACTCATCGACTTCGAGGAGCTCGAACGGATCGCCAAGGACACGGGCTGCAAGATAGCGCTGGAAGTTCGGACGGGGGACTTCGTCCATCCCGGCATGGCCATGGTGCGACTGTGCGAAGGTACAGCGAATGACGAGTTCGAGAAGCGGACGCGCAAGGCTTTCACGCTCGGCCCCAGCCGCACGCCGACACAGGATCCGCAGTTCTTGATCGACGAACTCGTCGAGATCGGGCTGCGCGCGCTCTCGCCGGGCATCAACGATCCCTTTACGGCCATCACGGCGATCCACTGGCTCGGCGCGGCGACCGCCGAGTTGGGACGCCGGAACCTTCGGCTGCGGTCAGAGGACCATCCGGAGAGCGGCTTGGTGCATCCCTTGCCGGACACCTATATCCATTTCCTGCAGCGTGGGTTCGGCGGGATGCGCAGCGCGGTGGCGACCAGCCCCAATGCATCGCTGGTAATGTTCGATGCCTTGCGCACGGCGGCCGCCCCAATCGGCAATCCCCGGCGCAAGGCGATGCTGCGTGAGGAGGGCACCAGACTGGTCGAGCAAGCCCGGCACGCCCTCAGCGGGCCTGACCTCGAGCAGGTCGAAACGCGCTATGCCATGTTCCAGCAGGCGTTTTAGGATTGAGACTCACTTCGCGGAGGCGACCGCTTTGACGGCGCGCGGCTCGGCAACTTTTGCGAGCAGGAGCGCGCAGGCGACGAACGCCATGCCGGTCATGTCGGGCCAGCCGAGCACTTCGCCGAACGCGAGCCAGCCGATCGCGGCGGCGATCGCAGGCTGCGTCAACAGCGCGACGCCGATCACGAGCGGCGGGAAGTGCTTGAGCGAGAAGACGAGTAATCCCTGGCCGACGATTTGGCTCGAGATCGCCAGTCCGACGACCGGTGCCCAGCCGGCGGCACCCGGCCAGACCGGTTCGCCCATCACCAGCGCGATCGCGAGTAGTATAGGCGCAGAAGCGAGACCGACCAGCAACAGCACCGTCCACTGCCCCAGGCCCGAGCGAGCCCGCTGCGCGGGAATAAGGTAGAAGGCGTAGAAGATCCCGGCGAGCAGACAGAACAGGTCGCCGACGAGCGTCACTGTCGAAATCTCCAAACTGCGTCCCATCAGGATCGCCGCGCCACCGAGCGTGGCAGCCAGCACCAGCCACTCGCGCCTGCCGGGCATCCGGCGCAGCGCAAAGAGGCCCCAGATCATCAGAATGACGCTGCCCGAATTGCCGAACAGGGTTGCATTGCCGAGCCGCGTGCGTTCGATCCCCACGTGCCAACTCGCGAGATCGAGGGCAAACAACAGTCCCGCCGTCAGGGTGAGCAGCGCAAGCCGCCGGTCCAGCGGACCCGGCGACCGTGCGCGCCAGGCAAGCAAGGCGATCACCGGCAGAGCGATCACCATACGCCAGAATCCGGCGGCGACCGGGCCGGTGTCGGCCAGACGCACGAACCACGGGCCGAACGCAAGCGCGACGTTGCCGCCGATCAGCGCGGCGAAGTGCCAGCCGCCGGCCTGATAGTTTTTCTGACCCTCCGGTTCGGTTGTGATCGCCATGGCCGCCCCCTAGCTCCAATGGCAGAAAGCGACAGCAAAAAGGATGTGTCCCGAATGCACGAGAATCTGTTCGAACCGCTGACCATGGGTGCCCTCCAGGCGAAGAACCGCATTTTCATGGCGCCGCTCACGCGCGGCCGCGCGACACTGCCCGGCGTAGTGCCGAACGAGATGATGGCAACCTACTATCGCCAGCGTGCAGGCGCCGGGCTGATCATCAGCGAAGCGACGGGGATCAGCGTCGAAGGGGCGGGCTGGCCGGGCGCACCGGGCATCTGGAGCGATGAGCAGATCGAAGGCTGGAAGCCTGTCACCGATGCCGTGCACCGCGAAGGCGGGCTGATCGTGCTCCAGCTCTGGCACATGGGGCGGCTGGTCCACCCCGACTTTCTCGACGGCGCGCCCCCTGTCTCCGCCAGCGCGACGACAGCGCCCGGGCATGCCCACACGTACGAAGGGCGCAAGGACTACGAACCGGCCCGCGCGCTGAGCATCGAGGACATCGTCCGCGTGGTCGAGGATTATCGCAAGGCGGCCGAGAACGCGAAGAAGGCCGGCTTCGACGGCGTCCAGCTCCATGGCGCGAATGGCTATCTGGTCGACCAGTTCCTGCGCGATTCCACCAACCTGCGCGAGGATGAATACGGCGGCTCCGCGGAAAACCGCGCGCGCTTGCTGCGGGAAGTTCTGACCGCGCTGATCGATGTCTGGAGCGCGGACCGCGTCGGCTTGCGCCTCAGCCCCAACGGCGAGACGCAGGGCTGCGACGACAGCGATCCGGCGGCGACCTTCGGCGCAGCCGCCAAGGTGGCACAGGATCTCGGCATCGCCTTCCTCGAGCTGCGCGAACCGGGACCGGACGGCACGTTCGGCAACACCGATGTGCCCAAGCAGAGCCCCCTGATTCGCAGCATCTATTCGGGGCCGCTGATCCTCAATTCGGACTACGATGCGACGCAGGCCGCAGCGGACGTCGAGACGGGCCGGGCCGATGCGATCAGCTTCGGCCGTCCGTTCATCTCGAACCCCGACCTGCCCGACCGCATCCGTGCCGGTGCCGAGCTCGCCCCGAACAAGGGCGTTCCGCAAAGCTGGTACGGGCGCGGGCCCGAGGGCTACATCGACTATTCGACGCTGATGGAGCAAAGCGCGGCCGCTTGAGGTCAGACAACTCGGCAGTGAGGGATGGGGCGGCAGCTTTCGCCAGGCAGCCGCCCTCCCGTGACACCATCATCCCAGCGAAAGCTGGAATGGCAACGCCCTAGTCCGCCTCCCCCTCGTCGGCGGGGGTTTCGGGTTCTGGCGCGGGGTTGAGCTGGATCTGCGGAGGACCGTCGGCCTCCACATCAGCATCAGCATCCGCCTCATCCCCTTCACCAGCCTGGGCATCGGGCGCTTCGTCGGTCTCCTCCGCCGCGTCTTCCCCAGCTGCGCCGCCGGTCGGCTCGGTGCGCAGCGGCGGGGATTGCGAGCGGACGGTGTCGAGCGGCAGCATCTCGTCGCTGATCGTGCCGCCGAGTACTTCGCCTTCGGCCGTGCCCTCACCTGCGCCGCTGTCGGCGCCGCCGTCGCAGGCGGCGAGAAGCACCGCCAGTGCCGCCACCGCAATCGTCTTGTGCATCATGCTGTCACTCCGCAAGCATGCGCGAGCCCGTCGAGAAAGCCCTCGGCGCGCGCCTCCAATGCCCTATCCCATTCCTCCGGCGCAACCGCGACGCCGAGCCGCTGAAGGCTGGTAACCCCGTACTCGGCGATGCCGCAGGGCACGATCCCCGCGAAATGCGACAGATCGGGTGCGAGGTTGACGGCGAAGCCGTGCATGGTGACCCATCGGCGCACGCGCACGCCGATCGCGCCGATCTTCGCTTCGCTGCCGTCGATGTCGCGCGTCCAGATGCCGATCCGCCCGTCGGCGCGCCACGATTCGATCCCGAAGTCGGCCAGCGTGTCGATCACCCAGCCTTCTATCGCGTGAACGAAGCAGCGCACGTCCTTCCCGCGCCGGTTCAGGTCGAGCAGGACGTAGCCGATCCGCTGGCCTGGTCCGTGGTAAGTGTAGCGCCCGCCGCGCCCCGCCTCGACCACCTCGAAGCGCGGGTCGAGCATCTCGTCCGCCGTGGCGCTTGTGCCGGCGGTATAGACCGGCGGATGTTCGAGCAGCCAGACAAGTTCCCCCGCCTCGCCTGCCGCGATGGCGCGGTTGCGCGCCTCCATTTCGACCAGCGCGTCGCGGTAGGGCACGGGCGCGGCCTCGCACCGCCATTCGATTGCTGACTGGGTATTGTCGGACATTGCCGATTGCGTGGCGCGCCCCGCCCGGCTTATCAAGGGCAAAGGCACCGTAACGAGGGGACATGCCATGAAATTCGACATGGGACGGGCGTGGAACGAAGCGACCGCAATGGTCGGCGCGAACAAGGAACTGCTCGCGGTGATCGCGGGCATCTTCATATTTCTGCCCAACCTCGCGCTGGCGCTGCTGGTGCCCGAGATGATGACCGGCCCGGCAGAGGTCAATCCGGAAGACCCGATGGCCGCCTTCCAGGCATTCTATGCGGCCAACGGCATATGGTTCTTGCTGCTGGGCCTCATCCAGTCGATCGGAACGCTGTCGCTCCTGGCATTGCTGCACGACCGCCGGCCGACCGTCGGCGAGGCAATCAGGACCGGACTCGTCACGCTGATCCCCTATATCGCGGCACAGATCATCCTCGTTCTCGGCCTGTCGATCGTGCTCGGCGTGCCCGTCGGCGTCGCTGCCGCGCTGGGCGGCCCCGCGGCGGGCGTACTCGTGGGCCTGCTGGCCTTCGTGATCTTTGCCTATGTGATGGTGAAGTTCTCGCTCGTCTCGCCAGAGATGGTGATCGGCGCCAACCTCAACCCGATCACGGCGTTACGCAATTCATGGCGCCTGACCAAGGGTAACAGCCTGCGACTGTTTGGGTTCTACCTGCTCCTGGGCATCGGCGTGGTCGTGGTCGGGATCGTCATCAGCATGATCTCCGGCCTGTTCGTCGCCATGCTCGGACAGAACACGGCGGGGCTACTGGTCGGCGGAGCGCTCAGCGGACTTATCGCCGCCATCTGGAGCGTGCTGATCGTGGGCGTGCTGGCAGCGGTCTACAAGCAGCTCGCCGGGCCCTCGGCCGAGGCGGTCAGCGAAGCCTTCGAATAAGGAAGATCGGAAGCGAGGCGGCTCAGGCCGCCTCGTCCTTCCAGCCCCAGAAGAGCTGGCACGGCAGCACGTTCCACAGCTCGAAGCCCTGCTCGATGCGCGCGAAGTGCTTGGCCATGAAGTCGCGCGCCTTGGCGCTGAACTGATAGACGAGGAATGCCCCGCCAGGCCGCAGCACCTCGTGCGTCGCCGCGACGATGGCGGGGCCGACGCCGTCCGGAAGGGTCGAGAACGGCAGGCCGGAGAGCACGTAATCCGCCTCCTCGTGCCCAATCGCGCGAACGATCTCCCTCACGTCGGCAGCCGACCCGTGGACTGCGATGAAGCGACCGTCGGTGATCGTCCGCTTCAGGTAGTCGATGTAGAGCGGATTGGTGTCGATCACCAGCAGCTTGCCGTCCCGCGGCAGCCGCTCGAGCACAGGGCGGCAGAAGGTGCCGACGCCCGGCCCATACTCCACGAACAGCTTGCATTCGGCCCAATTGACCGGGCCGAGCATCTTGCGGATCGTGAAGCGTGAGGACGGGATGATCGAGCCGACCATGCGCGGATGCTCGACGAAGCCGCGGAAGAAAACGCCCCATTGCCCGAACAGCCGGGCGGTCCGATCGCGGAGACGGGTACGCGGTTCGACCGCCAATTCGTTCATTTGAGCCAAGAAATACTGCCTCGTTCGCGGTTGCGCCGTTCGCGTTCGCAAATCCACGGGCGTATTGCAAGCGCTCCGCGGCGAGCCTAGCGAGAGCCGCGATGGCTGACAGAGATCCATATCCTAAGGCAATGGAGGCAGCCGCCCCGCAGAGAATTTCGCGAGGACGGATGGTTCTGCTGTTCCTCGTCATGCTGGTGACGGCGGCGGGGAATACCGCGATGCAGTCGGTCATGCCCTCGGTCGGCACCGCGCTGGGTGTGGCGGACGTGTGGATCAGCATCGCTTATACTTGGTCGGCGCTGTTGTGGGTCATCTGCGCCCCCATCTGGGCGCGCCGCTCCGACCGGCGAGGGCGCAAAGCGATGATGGCGATCGGCCTCGTCGGCTTCATCGCCTCATTCGCGCTGTGCGGCCTCGTGCTGATGTTCGGCCTGGCCGGTGCGATCTCCGCCGCGGCGACCCTGGTGTTCTTCGCCGCCGCGCGCAGCCTCTACGGTGGGTTCGGCTCGGCCGCGCCGCCCGCGGTCCAGGCTTATGTCGCGAGCCGCACGCCGCGTGCCGAGCGGACCAAGGCCATGGCCCTGATCGCCTCCAGCTTCGGGCTCGGCACGGTGATCGGCCCGGCGCTGGCGCCGCTGCTGATCTTCCCTGCGACTGGACTGGTCGGCCCGTTCTTCGCCTTCGCGCTGGTTGGCTTGGCGGTGCTGGTCGCGTTGCGCCTGCGCCTCCCCAACGACGCACCGACGTTCGCCGCGCGCGGCGACGTCGTGGCCGTGCCGTTCAGTGCGAACTCGAATCCGAATGTCTCACGCAGGGAGGACGGGGAGGACGAACCCGCCACGCTAGGCCTCGGGGCAATCCCCGACCTCTCCTGGCGCGACAGGCGGCTGCGGCCCTGGCTGATCGCGGGATTGCTGGGCGGGCATGCGCAGGCAGCGACTCTCGGCATCATCGGGTTCTTCATTCTCGACAGGCTGGGGCTGCGCGCCGATCCTTCGGCGGGCACGGGGCCGATCGGCCTCGTCCTCATGTGCGGCGCGATCGCCACGCTGCTCGCGCAATGGGGCCTGATTCCGATGCTCAAGCTGGGTCCGCGCTCCTCCACACTGTGGGGCATGGCGCTGGCCATCATCGGTGTCATCGGGTTCTCGGTGGCGCAGGACCTGCATTCGATCGCGCTCGGCTTCGCAGTCGCCTCACTCGGCTTCGGGCTCTATCGCCCGGGGTTCACCGCGGGCTCATCGCTTGCTGTGACACGTGACGAGCAGGGCCAGATCGGCGGCATCGTCGCCTCGGTCAACGGCGCCGCCTATGTCGTCGCACCGGCGGCGGGCGTGTGGTTATACGGCCATCACCAGTGGGTCGGCTTCGCCGCGATCTGCCTGCTGTGCGCCGCCGTGTTCGTGTTCGGCTGGCGCTCGCTCCAGGCAGACGACGTGCTCGAAGGCCGCGCCGGGGACGACGACTAGACTAGAGAATTTCCTCGATCCGTTCGGTCGGACGGCATAGCCGCACACCCTTTTCTGTTTCGACCAGCGGACGTTCGATCAGCTTGGGTTCGGCGGCCATGGCGTCGAGCACGGTATCGTCGTCGGCTTCGGTCAGTCCGCGCTCCTTGGCATCGGTGCCCTGGGTCCGGACACCCTCGCGCGGCGCGATCCCCGCATCGCTGTAGAGCTGGGCCAGCTTGTCGCGGCTCGGCGGGTTCTTGAGGTAGTCGACGATTTCGAGGTCGATGTCGTCACGCGCGCGCAGCGTCTCGAGCGCCGCCCGCGACTTGCTGCAGTTCGGGTTGTGCCAGATGGTTGCTTTCATCGCCGGTCTCCTTTGCAGGAGCGGTTAGCGCCGGCGCGACGATTTCGCGAGTCCCTGAACCGCCCGCAACTCCCGCGCCTCGCTCTCCGGCGCGGCCATCGCCGGCACTTCCGCCGCTGCGTCCTCGGCGCTGATCCCCGGCGCGGGAGCCGCGCTGATGCGTTCGACCCGGCGCGCGACGCGGCCGGCGCGCTGAATGGCGCGGACCAGCCGCGGATAGACGCCGCAGCGGCACAAATTGGGAATCGCCTGCTTGATGGCCTCTTCCGAGGGATCGGGATTGGCCTGGATCAGCGCGGCCGCCGCCATCGCGATGCCCGGCGTGCAGAAGCCGCACTGGATCGCCTGCTCGGCCACCAGCGCCTGCTGCACCGGATGCGAGCGGTCGCGGCTGAGCCCCTCGATCGTGGTGACGTAGCGCCCCTCCGCCTCGGCCAAAGTGATCAGGCACGAGCGCAGCGCCTCGCCGTCGACGATGACGGTGCAGGCATGGCAGTCGCCTACACCGCAGCCGTACTTGGTGCCGGTGAGATTGGCCGCGTCGCGCAGCGCCCAGAGCAGCGGCGTCTCTGGATCCATGTCGAACCGGACCGGACGGTCGTTGACGATGAGCGCGGGCATCCGGTTCGGCGCGGTCCAGTCCGTCAGTCGCGCCAGCTCGAGTCGATCCGGTCGACCTTGCGCTTCCATGCCTCGAAGTCGGCGTAGCCCGGCCCACCGGGTGCCTGCGCCTGACTGATGTCGCGCTGGTGGACGTTGATGACGTCCTGGCTCACGTGAATGGGCCGTCCCTGGCTCAGCGTCGCGACCTGGATCTCACAGGCGCGCTGGAGCGCCCAGGCCTGGACGAACATCTCGTGGATAGTGCGCCCGAGCACCACAGGGCCGTGGTTACGCAGCATCAGGATGCGCTTGTTGCCCAGGTTGGCGAGCAGCCGCTCGCCTTCTTCCTCTCGCACGGTCACGCCCTCGAAGTCGTGGTAGCCGATCTGGCCCTGAAAGTTGCAGGCGTAAAAACTGATCGGCAGCAGGCCCCCTTCGGTGCTGGAGACCGCCATCGCCTCGGTCGTGTGCGTGTGGCAGATCGCGTGCGCCCAATCGAGGTGGCGGTGGAAATAGGCGTGCTGGGTAAAGCCCGCCTTGTTCACCGGATAATTGCCCGAGAGCACGTTGCCGTCGATATCGATCTTGACCAGGTTGGACGCGCTCACTTCCGAATAGAGCAGCCCGAACGGGTTGATCAGGAAGGCGTTGTCCTCCCCCGGCACTTTCACCGAGATGTGGTTGTAGATCGATTCCGACCAGCCGAAATGATCGAAGATGCGGTAACATGCGGCGAGGTCGAGCCGGGCCTGCCACTCGGCCTCGCTGCATTCCATCCGGGGTTTGAGCTGCGTCGCCACGGGCACTCTCTCCTTCGATTGCTTTGCGCCACTTATCGCACGGAGAGACGTCCCCGCACAAGCGCCTGCCCGGCGGCCTTGCAATCGTGCGGCCCGACGCTATCGGCAAGCGCATGAGCGAGGGCGCCAAGCTGACGCGCGGATCGATCCGCGGCCATTTGGTGACCCAGACCCTGCCGATGATCATCGGGGTCGCGGCGATCATGTCGGTCGGGCTCATCGACGCCTATTTCATCGGCCAGCTCGGCAGCGAAGAATTGGCAGCGGTCGCTTTCGTCTTTCCGGTCACCATAGCGCTCTCCAGCCTCGGGGTCGGCGTCATGGTCGGGGTGAACTCGGTCATCGCCCGGGCGCTGGGCGCGGGCGATACCGCGCAGGCGGCGCGGCGGGCGAACTTCGGTGCAGTGTTCGCGGTCGTGCTCGGCGCGATCCTGGGACTCGCGCTCTACCTGCTGCTCGATCCGCTGTTCCGCCTCATGCAGGCGTCGGACGCGCTGCTGCCGCTGATCCGCGCCTACATGGCGCCGTTTGCGCTCGGTATGCCCATACTGTTGCTGCAGATGGCGCTCAACGGCGTGCTGCGCGGCCAGGGGGAGGCGCGCAAGACCACAATCGTCGCGTTCACGTTCGCCGTTGCGAACTGGGTGCTCGATCCGCTGCTGATTTCTGGCGCGTTCGGGTTCGCCGGCTTCGGCATGGCGGGCGCGGCCTATGCCTCGATCGCAGGCTATGCGCTGGCGATCGTCACCGCCCTGTGGCTGATCGCAGGCACCGAGCTGCCGATAAGGCCGAGCCTGATCCGCCAGTCCCGCTTCGGCGAATCGGCGCGCGCAATCCTGCGGGTCGCAGGGCCGGCCGCGTTCTCGAACGCGGTCAATCCGATCGGCCTGTCGATCCTCACCGCGCTCCTTGCAGCGCAAGGAGAGGCGGCGGTGGCGGGTTTCGGCGCGGCCGGGCGGCTGCAGAGCTTCGCGGTCGTACCGCTGCTCGGCCTTTCGGGTTCGATCGGCGCCATCGTCGGGCAGAACTGGGGCGCGGGCCGCCCGGACCGGGCGCGGCTCGCGATGCTGGAGGCGGGCGTTTTCTGCCTCGCCTACGGCATTGCGCTGGCCTTCGTGCTGTTCGCGGCGGGCGAATGGCTCGCGCGGTTCTTCACCGAAGATCCGGCAGTGATTGCCGAATTCGACAGCTACCTGCGGATTGCTGCTTGGGGCTATGCCGGGTTCGGGCTCCTGATCGTCGCCAATGGCGCATTGAACGCGGTCGATAAGGCCGGCTGGGCACTGACGCAAAGCTGCGCGCGGGTGTTCCTGGTCATGCTGCCGATCGGCTGGCTGCTGCGCCCGCATTGGGGTGCGGAGGCGATATATGCCGCCGAACTTGCCGCCAACGTGATCGGCGGCACGATCGCCGTGCTCATCGTCTGGCGCGCCCTGCGGCACTTTCCCGGGCAGCAGTGACCGTTTGTTAACCATCCTTGGCCATAGCTCTTCGCACTATCCGGGGGGCTTGGATTTCGATGGACGACCTGCTGGCAGATTTCGTGGCCGAAACCCGCGAGATGCTCCAAGCGATCGAGGGCGAGATCGTGGCGTGGGAAGCCGATCCCGCAGACCGCGAGCGGCTCGACGCGATCTTCCGGTTCGTCCACACCGTGAAGGGCAACTGCGGCTTCTTCGACTTTCCCCGGCTCGAGAAGCTGAGTCACGCCGCCGAAAGCGCGCTGTCCGAAGTACGCGCGGGTCGCCGGCGCGCCAGCAGCGCGCTGGTTACCGCGGTGCTCGCGGTGATCGACCGTATCACCGACATGATCGACGCAATCGATGCGGGCGAGGGCCTGCCCGAGGGCGGGGACGATATACTGATCGCTGCGCTCGAACCGAGCCGCGACGAGCCTGACAGCGAGACCATCCAGGCCGGTGAGCAGGCCGGGCCGCGCGCGGCCCGAGCTGGCAACACGCGCTCGATCCGTCTGCCCGTCGAACTGCTGGACCGCGTGATGAGCGGCGTTTCCGACATGGTTCTCGCCCGCAACGAACTCGCCCGGCGGTTACGCGACCACGGCGCCGACCCCGCGCTCCAAGGTCCGTTCGAGCGGCTTTCCACCATTCTCGACGAAGTCCGCGAAGGGGCGACCCGGATGCGGATGCAGCGGCTGGAGCACCTTTTCGGTGCCCTGCCGCGCATGGTCCGTGATCTTTCCGCCGAACTCGGCAAGCAGGTGATGATCGATCTCGAGGGCGGCGACGTCGAACTCGACCGCGAGATGATCGAATCCGTTCGCGATCCCCTGACGCATATCCTGCGAAACGCGGTCGACCACGGGATTGAACCGCCTGCTCAGCGCCTCGCGGCAGGCAAGCGCGAGATAGGCATCATCACCGTGTCCGCACGCCGCACCGGTAATCGCATCATCGTCGCGGTCAGCGACGACGGGCGCGGGATCGCGCTCGACAAGCTCGCCGACAAGGCGGTGGCGGCCGGCGTAGCGAGCGCCGCGGACGTCGCAGCGATGACGGGCGAGGAGAAGCTCGACCTGATCTTCGCCCCCGGCCTTTCGACCGCCGACACGGTCAGCCAAGTCTCCGGTCGCGGCGTCGGGATGGACGTGGTGCGCGCCAACGTCGAGAAGTTCGGCGGCTCGGTCTCAGTCTCCAGCAAGGAAAACCGGGGCACGATCGTGTTCCTCCACCTGCCTCTGACGCTGAGCATTGTAGAAGGGCTGACAGTGAAAGTCGGCGCGCACACGCTGGGCCTGCCCCGTTCCTATATCGTCGAGATCGCGCGCAGCGTCTCGCGCTCGGTCGAGGTCGACCGGATCGGCGACGGGATCTTCCTCACCTTCCGCGGCGAACGCGTGCCCTGCCTCGACCTTGCCGAAGTGCTCGGGCTCGAGCAGGAGGTTGACCTGGAGCGCGCCACATTCGTTTTCCTGCGGCTCGTCAGCGGCGATCTGTTCGCGCTCGCGGTCGATCGGGTGCTCGATAACGAGGATTTCGTGCTCAAGCCCCTGCCGCCCCCGTTGGAAGCGATCGGCCTCTACGGCGGCACGGCGCTGCTCGACGACGGCAAACCGATCCTCAAGATCGACGTGCCCGGCCTCGCCGAGGCATATGGTCTGGCGAGCCACACGCGCATTCGCACCGCCGTACAGGAACGCAGTGCCGAACAGCCCGCGGCGCCCGCCGAGCACGCGGTGGTCTTCAGCTCCTTCGCCGGACGCAAGCGCGCCATCCGCATGGCGCCAATCCGGCACATCCATACGCTGCCGGTCTCTGCGATCGAGCCTACCGAAGGCGGCTTGCTAGCAACCGTCGACGGCACGATCCTGCCGCTGCTCGGGACCGAGGGTCGCACGCTCGCCAACGACACGATTACCGCGCTTCGCCTCGGGGATGGCGAGGTCGAGCTGCTCTACGCGGTTGCGGGCATCGTCGATTCCATCGAGCTGCCCGGCCCCGTGGTGCCACTCGAAGGCGACGAAATGCTGGAAGGCACGGCGTTGATCGACGGCGTCATCGTCGGCGTGATCGATGCGCATGGACTGTTCGCCCGTCATGGCCGCGCCGCGCTGCCCGCGCAGCGCCCGACCTGCCGCCTGCCCAGCTCCGACCCATGGGTGGCGAGCTTTCTCGAGCCACTGATCCGCTCGGCCGGCTACGATGTACTCGGCGACGGCGATGGGCGTGCCGCCGACATCACGGTAACGCTAGACGCCGTGGAGGAGCCCAACGCCGTCGCGGCCGTCGTCCGCCTCCGCTCGCGCCCCGAGGGGACCGAGCACGACCCAAGCAGCATCTACCGCTACGACCGCGACGGGCTCCTCTCGGCTCTCGCCCGCGCACGTTCGGGAGCACGAAGATGAGCAGCCTGCTTCTCCTCACGCGCATCGGCGGACGTCCGGCCGCATTCCGGGCCGAAGACATCAGTTCAATCGTCGAGTTGACCGAGATTGCCCCGGTTCCGCGTGCGCCGAACTTCGTCGCCGGTCTCGCCGGCTTGCGCAGCCGCGCGCTGACGGTGATCGACAGCCGCAAGGCCCTCGCCCTCCCCGGCTCTCCCGAAGCACCCGACGTGCGTGCGCCGGTCGTCGAGGTGGGCAGCCATGCCTATGCTTTGCTCGTCGACCGAGTGGACGATGTGGTCGCCGCCGTTGGGGAGCCTACGCCGCCGCCTGCCACGTTGGGACCTGCCTGGGCACGGGTCGCACGCGGAATGATTGAAACTGCCGCCGGCCCTGCCGTTCTGGTCGATGTGGCCGCCCTGATCGCCGGGCCGCATCGGGCCACCGCTTAAACGATTGTATACCCGGAGCGAATAATCCGGGAGCGCAGAAAAGGATCGCACAAATGAAGACCTGTCTGATCGTCGATGACTCACGCGTGATCCGAAAGGTTTCGCGCCACATCCTCGAATCGCTTGGCCTCTCGGTCGAGGAAGCGGAGAACGGCGAGAAGGGCATCGCGCAGTGCGAGAAGGCCATGCCCGATCTCGTGCTGCTCGACTGGAACATGCCGGTGATGACCGGCATTGAATTCATCACCCACCTGCGCTGCATGCCGGGCGGCGACGTTCCGAAGGTCGTGTTCTGCACCACCGAGAACGATATCGCGCACATCCGCGAGGCGATCGGGGCGGGTGCAGACGAATACGTGATGAAGCCGTTCGATCACGAAACCCTGCAGATAAAACTTCAGCTCGTCGGCATGGCCTGAGGTCCGGCCCGTGGGCGCGGAGAGCAGCATCGCGGCTGGCAAGGCCGGACAGGCGCCGACGGAGCGCACGCCCATCCGCGTAATGATTGTCGACGATTCGCTGACGGTTCGCGCCGTCCTCTCCAGGATCATTGCACCCGAAGGCGACATGACCATCGTGGGCAAGACCGGCAGCGCAGAGAACGCCCTCGCCGCCCTCGCGGTCGCACCCGCAGACGTCGTGCTGCTCGATCTAGAGATGCCAGGCATGGGCGGCCTTCGCGCGCTGCCCAAAATCCTCGCCACGCATGCCGGCACGCAGGTGCTCGTCGTTTCCGCGCTCACCGAAGCGGGGGCGGAGCATACGCTGGCCGCCCTTTCGATGGGGGCCGCCGACACCATGCTCAAACCGCGGAGCGGCGAATTCGATCAGCACTATCGCACTGCGCTGCTGCAACGCATCCGCGCATTGGGGCGGCGCAGCCGCACGGGCGCGGCCGGTATGTCACCGGGCGAGCCACCGCTGCGCGCGCGCAACAAACGGGGCGACCCGCTCGAAGTCATTGGCATCGGGGCCTCCACGGGCGGCATTCACGCCCTCTGCATGCTGCTACGCAACCTGCCGCGCTACGTCGAAGCGCCGATCGTGGTCACGCAGCACCTGCCCGAAACATTCATGCAGGTCTTCGCCGGCCAGCTCGAACTCGCAAGCGGGCGGGAGGCCGTGGTGATCGACCGCGCGACGCCGATCGAAAGCGGCCGCATCCATATCGCACCCGGTGATGGGCACCTCCTGCTTCGCCGGGAAGGCGGCGCCCTGCTTGCCGGCACCGCCGCTTTCAAGGCACCGAGCGGATGCATGCCTTCCGTCGACACCATGTTCGAGAGCATGGCGGAGGTGGCGGGGGGCGCTGCGCTAGGTGTCGTGCTCTCGGGGATGGGCCGAGACGGGCTCGTCGGCGCCGAACGGCTGGTGAACGCCGGCGGCAATATCATCGCCCAGGATGAGGCCAGTTCCTCCGTCTGGGGCATGCCGCGCGCAGTCGTGCAGGCGAGGCTCGCTTCGGCTGTTCTGCCGCCGGAGAAGATCGCCTTGCGCATCGCGCTTCACGCCGGAGAAGCGGCATGGAGGTGACGCAGATATCCCACCGGATCATTGCCGACCTGCTTCTGGAGCGGACTGGCCAGCAGCTCGCCGAAGGCCGCCAGTGGCGCATCGGCAGCGCGCTGGCGGGGGTGTTCCGCGAATACGGAATCGACAACGTCGACCAGCTTGTCTGCATGCTGGGCACCGGCGATTCCGAAGAGATCTCGCGCAAGGTCGTCGAGGCGCTGCTCAACAACGAGACCTATTTCTTCCGCGATCGCCAGCTCTTTCAGCAGCTGTCCGAGACCGTCCTCCCCGACCTGGCCAACAAGCGCGCGGCGACGCGACGCCTGTCGATCTGGTCGGCCGGCTGCTCGACCGGGCAGGAAGCACTGTCGCTGTCGATGATGTTCGCCGACCGCCCGCACATGTGGCGCGGATGGAAGGTCGAGATCCTTGGCACCGACGTCTCGACCCACGCAATCGCCGCCGCGCGGCGCGCCTGCTACAGTCAATTCGAGATCCAGCGCGGGCTAGGCGTTGCGCAGATGCTCCGGCACTTCAACGAGACGCCGCGTGGATGGGAGCCGGACCCGGCGCTGCTGGCGCCGATCTGCTACCGCGTCGGCAACGTGCTCGACATGCAGACACGGCCCGAGCGGTTCGACCTCGTGCTATGCCGCAACGTGCTGCTCTATTTCGACGGGGAGACCCGGCAGCGGGCGCTCGGCCGCGTGGCCGACAGTCTGCGCGGCGACGGCTGGCTGATGCTCGGCGCGGGCGAGACCATGGCAGGCAAAGGCGAGCGGTTCGCCTCCGCGACGGACGTCCAGGGGCTCTACCGGTGCGTCGAACCGCGGACATCGGTGTCCGGCGTCCGGATGGCGGCCGCAAGGTAAATCGGTGTTTAACGCTTCTTTAGTGCAGCGCCGCTAACTTGCGGAGCAAGAACAGGGGTTTGGGGTCCGGGCGGGTGACACTAGAGGGGGAAAATCACGGTTTGGCGCCGCGACTGCTGGTGGTCGCACCGGTAGCCGTCCTGACGGCGATCTTCGCCGCAATCTGCCTTGCCTTGCTGATGAGCGACGATTTTCCGCTCGCCAACGCTTCGCCGCTGATTCTCGTCGGCATCGTGGCCTACGCGGTCGCGGTTCTGCTGCTTCTGCGCTTCGGCTTTGCGCATGTGGCGCGCCTCGAGCGGCTTGGCATGACCGACAGCCTCAGCCAGCTTCCCAATCGCCGTGCGCTGCACCGGCACATCGCCGTCGCCGCAACCACCGGCCACGAAATGGCCGTGGCGCTGATCGATCTCGATGGCTTTAAGACCGTCAACGACCTTTATGGACACGGGGTCGGCGATCGCCTGATCAAGGAAGTCGCGCTGACCTTGCGCCGCCTGTGCGGCAACGACGCCGCCGCCTACCGCTTGGGCGGGGACGAGTTCGCCGTAAGCATGGTCGGCCCGCTCGCGGGAACACTACTCGAAGGAATCTGCCGCGGTCTACTCGAAACTCTCTCCCAGCCGGTCGCGCTCGACGACCGGCGTATCTCGATCGGGGCGAGCGTCGGGCTCGCCCGCTGCACAGCCGGCGGAACGCTGGAATCCTCCGAGCTGCTGCGCCGGGCCGACGTGGCGATGTACGTGTCCAAGCGCGACGGCAAGATGCGCTGCACTTGGTTCAAGGACGAGTTCGACCGCAGCCTGGAGGCGATGCGAGACCTCGACAACGAACTGCGCGCGGCGCTGCTCAACGAGGAATTCCGCGTTCACTACCAGCCTCTGGTGGATGCACGGACGCACGGCGTCGTGGCGGTAGAATCGCTGCTGCGCTGGCAGCGCCCCGACGGACGTGACGTGGGCCCCAACGTGTTCATCCCGGTCGCCGAGGAATCGGGGCTGATCAATGCGATCGGCCTGTGGGTGCTACGCCGCGCCTGCACCGATGCCCTGCCTTGGGGCATCCAGCTTTCGGTCAACATCTCCGCCGCGCAGCTCCGCAATCCCGAATTCCCCTTCCAGCTCGGACAGGTTCTGGAGGAGACCGGCTTTCCGCCCGAGCGGCTCGAGCTGGAGATCACCGAAACCTGCCTCGTGCTCGATCCGCTGGTCGCCGAGCGCAGTCTCGATCTGGTGCGCGGGCTCGGCGTCGATGTCGTGCTCGACGATTTCGGGACCGGCTATGCCTCGATCGGCTTCCTGCGGCAGTTCCGGTTCGAGAAGCTCAAGCTCGACCGATCGTTGGTCGTCGACTCCGCGGTCGACGAAAGCCTGCGGGCGATGATGCTCTCCAGCATCTCGATGGCGCGCGCGCTCAAGATGCGCGTTACCGCCGAGGGCGTCGAGACCGAAGCCCAGGCAGCCATGGTGCGCAGCGCCGGCTGCGACCACATCCAGGGCTGGCTCTTCTTCGCACCGATGCCGCCCGACGACATCCCACAGCACCTTGCCGCAGCGGTCCTGAAGGACAGCACGGCGAAGGCCGACCCGGGAAGGAAAGTAGCATGAACGCCCCGATGACGATCATCGTGCCCGACGAGATGCGCGACGAGATCGAGCAGGTCGAGCTGAGGCAGTCGAACCCTGCCGCGGCCGACCCTACTTTCGCACTGACGCGCCGGTTCAACGACCAGTCGCTTGCGCGCAAGACCGTGCTGCTCGGCGGACTTCCCCTCGTCGCGCTCGCGTTGGTGACCGTGCTCGCCTGGATCGGGCTGTCCTCGGCGGACTCGCAAGCCGTGTCGGCGCTACGCTGGCCGATCGTCTCCGTCGCCGCGCTCGCCCTCGTGCTCGGCGTCGGTGCGATCCGGGCCGTGCTGACCGACGTATCGGAGCGGCTCGGGACCCTCGCGCGCGACATGACCTCGCTTGTGGCGGGCCATCGCGATTTCACGATCCGCGGGCTCGATCGACACGACGAAATCGGCGAGATTGCGCGCGCGTTCGAAGTCTTCGTCAAATCCGGCGTCAAGCTCGACGAGCTGTTCGCGAACCGCCGCGCCGAGCGCGAGCGGCGCGAGAAGGAAGTCCGCACTTTCGCGCGCACGTTCGAATCGAGCGTGGGCGAGGTCGTCTCCGGCGTTGGTGCGGCTTCCGCACAACTGAAGGCGACCGCCAGCTCCATGGCCACCGCCGCCGAGCAGGGCGCCGCACAGACCCAGCGCGTCGCGCAAGCCATGATGGAGGCGTCCTCCGGGGTCACCGCCGCCGCGGCTGCGTCGGACGAGTTCGCCATGTCGATCGGCGAAATTAGCCGCCAGGCCGCGCAGTCGGCCGAACTGGCACGCCGGGCGACCGGCTCCACCCGCCAGGCGAACGACACGATCTCCGCGCTTTCCACCACGGCGGAGCAGATCGGGCAGATCGTCGAGCTGATCTCCACCATCGCCCAGCGCACCAACCTGCTCGCGCTCAACGCTTCGATCGAGGCGGCGCGCGGCGGGGAAGCCGGTCGCGGTTTCGCTGTGGTGGCGTCGGAGGTGAAGGAGCTCGCCTCCCAGACCGGCCGCGCGACCGAGCAGGTGGCGCAGCAGATCCGCGCAATCCAGCAGTCGACGGGAGCCAGTGTCGGCGCGTTGCGCACGGTCGCCGATCAGGTGCAGCAGCTCGAATCGACCGCTGTCTCGATCGCCTCTGCAGTCGATCAGCAGTCGGTCGCGGGGCAGGAGCTGGCACGCAACATCGATCTCGCCGCGCGCGGCGCGAGCGAGGTGCAGGCAAGCGTCGACCAGATCCGCGAAACCGCGCTCTCGACCGGCGCGGCGGCCTCGCAAGTGCTCAACTCGGCCACGGAGTTGGAGGCACAGGCGTCGACCCTCCGCAGCGAGGTCGCACGCGTCATGCAGGTGATCCTGAAGCGCGCCTAGGGCGCCGCGCTCTTGCTCTCGCGCACAAGACCCTTGGTGTGCGGCCCGACGCGGCGCTATGGCCGCAGCGGGCGACGGGAACGGTCCCGGCGGAGGGAGAGACGCAATTGCCGGGTGCAACGTTATCCCGGGTCGGCAAGAGCTTTGGCGCGGTCGCGCTGTTCGACGGCTTCGATCTGTCGGTCGGCGACGGCGAGTTCGTGGTGCTGGTCGGCCCGTCCGGCTGTGGCAAGTCGACGCTGCTCCGGCTGATTGCGGGCCTCGACCGGCCGGACAGCGGTGAGATCCACATCGGCGAGCGGCGCGTCGACGGTTTGCCGCCGGGCGAACGCGGCGTCGCCATGGTCTTCCAATCCTACGCGCTCTATCCGCAAATGACGGTGGCTCAGAACATTGCCTTTCCGCTGCGCATGGCGGGCCGGCCGAAGCGCGAGTTGGACGAAAGCGTCAGGCGGACCTGCAAGCTTCTGGGCCTTGCCGACCTGATGGGCCGGCGCCCTGCCGAACTGTCGGGGGGGCAGCGGCAGCGCGTCGCCATCGGCCGCGCGATCGTGCGCGAGCCCGACCTGTTCCTGTTCGACGAGCCGCTCTCCAACCTCGACGCCAACCTGCGCGCGCAGATGCGACGCGAGTTCGCCGAACTGCACGCGCGGCTGCGCGCCACGACGATCTACGTCACGCACGATCAGGCCGAAGCGATGGCATTGGCCGACAGTATCGTGCTCATGCGCGACGGTCGAATTGAGCAGCAGGGCACGCCAGAGGACCTTTATTGCCGCCCGGCGACGCTGTTCGCTGCGGAATTCTTCGGCCAGCCGCCGATCAACCCTCTGGCGGGCCGCATTGTCCGCTCCGATGCGCAGCAGACCGAGATCGCTATCGGCGGCGGCGAGCGGATGTTGCTGGGCCCGCTCATCGGCCCCGCCCCTGCACGAGACGATGTCGTGGTGGCGATCCGGCCCGAAGCGCTGACGGCACGGCCGGATCGCGGCGCGGTCGCGTTGGCCCCACGTGCGGTCGAGTTCGTCGAATGGTTCGGCGGGGAGCGCCACGTACGGCTCCGCACCGGCGATACTGCGCTGGTCTGGCGCACTACCGGTGATCGCCCGATTGCCGCGGGGGAAAGCATCGGGCTGCACGTCGCGCCGGAGAAGGTACATTTGTTCGACAGCGAAGGACGCGCCGTTCCGCACGCGGCATTGCCGAATTTGTGAAAACGGTTACATTGACGCGGGAGAGGGAAGGCATGGTCACGATTCGGGATGTTGCGCGGGAAGCCGGCGTTTCGATCGCCACGGTGTCCCGCGCGCTCAACGGGCACAGCAACGTCACCAAGGCGACCCGAGAGGCGATCGAGGCGGCGGCCAAGGCGCTCAACTTCGTGCCTCATAGCGGCGCGCGCAGTCTCACCAATCGCCAGACCGATACCATCGGGGTAATCCTGCCCGACCTGTTCGGCGAGTTCTTCTCCGAAGTCATCCGCGGGATCGACAAGATCGCGCACGGGGCAGGCAAGCATCTGCTGCTCGGCAACATGCACGGCAGCTCGCACGAGACGACCAATGCGATCCGGTCGATGCGCGGACGGGTCGACGGGCTGCTGCTGATGCCGCCCGATTCCACCGCCGAGCTGCTGGCCGACCACCTCGACGTCAACATGCCCACGGTCCTGCTCAACGCGCAGGCGGACGGCAGCGACGTGCCCTTCGTCGCGGTCGACAATTACCATGGCGCACGCGTGATTACCGAGCACCTGATCGCCCGCGGGCGCAAAAGGATCGTCCATATCGCCGGCCCCAAGCACAACCGCGACGCACGCGAGCGGCTGCGCGGCTTCACAGATGCCATGCGCGAGGGTCTGGGCGAGAGGGACCCCGTGATCCTGCCGGGCGATTTCACCGAGAGCGCTGGCCAGGAAGCCGCGCGGCTGCTGCTCGCCGGGCAAGTGCCGGCGGACGCGGTGTTCGCGTCCAACGACGTAATGGCGGTCGGCCTCATGTCGGTGCTGGAAGAGGCAGGCGTCGCGGTGGGCGTCGAGACGCTCGTCGCCGGATTCGACGATATCCCGCTCGCGCGCCACGTCAGCCCGAAGCTGACCACCATGCAGTCGAACATGGCGCAGCTCGGCTCGACCGCCGCGATGCTGCTGTTGCGGATGCTGCGCGGCGAGGAGCTTGGCCGGGAGCACGGCGTGGTGCTCTCCCCGCAGTTGGCCGAACGCGGATCGACCGGACGCGCGGAATCGAGCGGCGGTGCGACCATTGCGGGTGCGCCGGCCGACGCTGCCTGATGGCCGGCAGCCTCTCGCGGCGCGAGGTTCTTGCAGCGGGGATCGCAGGCTCGGCCGCGCTTGCGCTGGGCGGCTGTCGTCGCGAGGGCGGGCTGACCTTCTGGGCGATCGGCAACGAGGCGGCCGCCCTTCCCGCCCTTCTTCCCGATCTCGGCCTCGGCACGGTGGAGGTCCAGCCGCTCCCATGGTCCGGCGCGCACCAGAAGCTGCTGACGGGGTTCGTCGGCCGGTCGCTCCCGGATCTGGCGCAAGTCGGCAATAGCTGGCTCGCCGAGCTCGCAGCGCTGGACGCGATCGATCCGGTGCCCGCCGACCTCGACCTAGCCGATGACCAGTTCGGCGCGGTGCTCGAAAGCAACCGCATCGGCGGCCGGCTGGTGGCGGTGCCCTGGTATGTCGATACGCGCGTGCAGTTTTACCGCACGGACCTTTTCGCCCGCGCCGGCTATAGCGCGCCGCCGCTGGACTGGGACGAGTGGAAGGCGGCACTCCGCCGTATCCGTGCGCAGAGTGCGGGCGAGACCTACGGCGTCCTCCTGCCGCTCGATGAATTCGAGCACCTGCAGACTCTGGCGCTTTCCGCCGGTGCAACGTTCCTGCGGGAGAGCGGAACACGCAGCGCTTTCTCCGCACCCGAGTTCATCGAGGGGCTCGCCTTCTACAAGTCGCTGTTCGACGAAGGGCTGGCACCGATCGTCACCGGCGCGCAGATCGCCAACCGCTGGGCCGAGTTCGCGCGGGGGTGGTTCGCCGTCTACCCGGCCGGCCCGTGGATGATCGAGGAGATGCGCAGCCGCCTGCCGGTGGCGGTGCAGGATCTGTGGAGCACCGCGCCGCACCCCGGCCCCAGCGGTTCGGGCGCGGCCGCAGCGGGAGGGTCGAGCCTCGTCGTTTTCCGCGAAGGGCCACGCAAGCGCGAGGCATGGAAGGCCGTAAGCCGCCTGCTTGATCCAGAAGCGCAGCTTGCGCTGCACCGGACGACGGGCGACCTGCCCGCGCGGCGCTCGGTCTGGCGCGAGGTCGAACTTGCCGGCGACCGGGTGATTGCACCCTTCGCACGCCAGCTTGAGCACGCCCGCCCGCTGCCGAAGGTGCCCGAGTGGGAGCGTGTCGTCACCGCGATGCAGGTCGTCGCGGACCGGATGGTGCGCGGCGAATACACGGTGCGCAGCGCGGCTGCCGAAATAGACCGGCGGGTCGACGAGATCCTCTCCAAGCGGCGCTGGATGATGGGGCAGGGGCGCCTGCCATGAGCGGCGCCGGCGTCAGGGCGGAGCGGCGCGCCGGCTGGCTGTTCAGCGCCCCCGCGCTGCTCGGGATCGCGCTGTTCTTCGTGCTGCCGACGATCGCCTCGCTCGCGCTGAGTCTGACCGATTTCGACATCTACGCCCTCGCCGACATCCGCAACTTGCGCTTCGTCGGGCTCGACAACTACGCCGCCCTGCTCGCCGATCCGCTGTTCTGGACCGCTCTTGGCAATACGCTGTGGTTCGTCGCGCTCGGCGTTCCGCTGGTGGTGATCGTCTCGCTCGCCGCGGCGATCCTCGTCAACGAGCGCATGGTCGCCTGGCGTCCGGTTTGGCGGGTCGCGTTCTTCGCGCCCTATGTCGCGACGCTGGTGGCGGCCGCGGTGGTATGGAAGTACCTGCTCCACACGCGCTACGGCCTCGTCAACTACGCGCTCGGCACGCTGGGGCTGCCGCCGGTCGACTGGCTCGGCGATCCGCGCTGGGCGATCCCGGCGATCATGCTGTTCGTCGCCTGGAAGAGCTTCGGCTACGCGATGCTGATCTTCCTCGCCGCGTTGCAGACCGTCCCGCGCGAACTGGACGAGGCGGCGCGGATCGACGGTGCGGGCTGGTGGTCGCGGCTGCGGCACGTCACCCTGCCCGCCATCGCGCCCGCGACGGCGCTGGTCGCAATCCTCACGGTGATAGCGATGTTCCAACTCTTCGCCGAGCCTTTCGTGATGACGGAGGGGGGGCCGGCGCAGTCGACGATCACTGTGCTCTACCTGATGTTCGAGGAAGGATTCCAGTGGTGGAACCTCGGAACCGGGGCGGCGATCGCGGTCGTGCTGTTCGTCTGCATTCTCGCCGCCGCGCTGCTGCCGGCGCTGGCGATGCGGCTGCTCCGGATGCGCGGTGCATGATCGCGAGCCGTGCCATAACCGCTCTGGCGGCGCTGTTCGCGGCGATCACACTGGCGCCGCTGCTGTGGATGGTCTCGGTCAGCCTGATGCAGCCGGGCGAGGCGGGTCAGTTCCCGCCGCCGCTGATCCCGGTGGACCCGACGCTCGCCAACTACCGCGAGCTCTTCGCGGCGCAGGGCATGGGCCTGTTCCTCGCCAACAGCCTGCTTGTCTCCACGCTGGCGACGATACTCGCACTGCTGTTCACCCTCCCCGCCGGCTACGCCTTCGCCAAGCTGCGCTTCCCGGGGCGCGGGGCGACGGTGCGGATGCTGCTCGCGCTGCTGCTGATTCCGGGACAGATCGGCATGCTGCCGCTGTTCCTGGAGTTGAAGGCCCTGGGACTGGTCAATTCCTATGCCGGGGTGCTCGTGCCGTGGCTCGCCGGAATCATCGGCGTCTTCCTGGTCCGGCAATATGCGCTCTCGATCCCCGACGAATTGCTCGAGGCCGCCCGGATCGACGGCGCGAGCGAGTGGGACATCTTCCTCCATGTCGTACTGCCGATCCTGCGCCCGGCAATTGCAACGCTGGCACTGTTCGTGTTTCTCGGGAGCTGGAACGACTTCATGTGGCCGCTGATCGTGCTGTCCGATCAGGATCTCTACACCCTGCCCGTCGCTCTCGCCTCGCTGGGGCGCGAGCGGGCGCAGGATATCGAATTGATGATGGCCGGCTCGGTGGTGACCACCGTGCCGGTGCTGCTGCTGTTCCTGGCGCTCCAGCGCCAGTTCATCGGCGGATTGCTTGCCGGGAGCGTTAAAGGATGAATTGGTTTCGACTACTGCCGCTGGTCCTCCTGCTGGGAGCCTGCACCGGTCATGCCGTGGCGGCGACCCCGCCGCCTACGGTCGAGGCGGGGCAACACCCGCGGCCGGCGGTCGAGGACGGCGGTTACGTTTATCAGCTTCACCTCCCGCCCGGCGTTCCGGCGGCCGACGAGGACGCGCGCTGGCCGCTGATGATCTTCCTCCACGGCTCGGGCGAGCGCGGAAGCGACGTCGCCAAAGTCAGGGTCCACGGCCCGCCCAAGATCGCCGACCGGCAGAAGGACTTCCCTTTCATCCTCATCTCACCGCTACTGCCGGCGGAAGCGGACTGGGACATCGCCAAGCTCGACGCTATCGTCGATCGCGTCATGGAAACGCTGCCGGTCGATCCGGCGCGGGTCTATCTCACCGGCCTCAGCCGCGGCGGTCATGCCACATGGCGCTGGGCAGCGGCCGAGCCCGACCGCTTCGCCGCCATCGCCCCGGTCGCCGGTCGGGGCGATCTGACCACCGCATGCGCGCTGGTGGACACGCCCGCCTGGGCCTTCCACGGCGACCGCGACGATGTCGTGACGCCGGAGGGCAGCTTCGCCATGGCCCGCGCGATCCGCGCCTGCGGCGGGCGCAAGAGCCGCCTGACGATCTATCCCGACCTCGGCCATAACGCGTGGGACCCGGCCTACGACGATCCCGCGCTCTACCTCTGGCTCCTCTCCCACCGCCTCGAAGGGCACGAACAATGAGCGGCTTTCCCGACGGCTTCCTGTGGGGCGCGGCAACCGCCGCCTATCAGGTGGAGGGTTCGCCGCTGGCCGATGGCGCCGGAACGAGCATCTGGCACCGCTTCACCCATGATCCGCGCCTGATGATCGCTACCGGCGACACCGGCGACATCGCCTGCGATCACTACAACCGCATGGAAAGCGACGTGGAGCTGATGAAGCGCCTAGGACTGCAAGCCTATCGCTTCAGCGTCTCGTGGAGCCGCGTCCTGCCCGAAGGCACCGGCCGGGTGAACGAGGCTGGCCTCGACTTCTACCGCCGCCTCGTCGACCGCCTGCTCGAAGCCGGGATCGAGCCGCTGCCGACGCTCTATCACTGGGATCTACCCGCCGCGCTCGACGATCGGGGCGGCTGGCTCAATCGTGAGAGCGCGGAATGGTTCGCCGAATACGCCGGCGTCATGTTCCGCGCTCTCGACGGCAAAGTGAAGAAATGGGCGACGCTCAACGAGCCGTGGGTTGTGGCCGACGGCGGCTACCTCAACGGCGTGCTCGCGCCCGGGCACCGCAGCATCTTCGAATGCGCGATCGTCAGCCGCAACCTGATGCGCGCGCACGGCCGTGCGGTACAGACCTACCGCGAATGCGGCGCGCACGAAGTCGGCCTGGTCATCAACATCGAACCCAAATACCCGGCTAGCGACAGGCCCGAGGACCTTGCCGCCACGGCGCGCGCCGACGCCTACATGAACCGCCAGTACTTCGACCCCGCGCTGCTCGGCACCTGCCCCGAGGAACTGCGCGAGATCTACGGTGAGGCATGGGAGGACTGGTCCGCCGAGGACCTAGCGCTGTGCTGCCAGCCGGTCGATTTCGTCGGCATCAATTACTACACGCGCAGCGTCGTGCGCGCATCGGACACCGCCTGGCCGCTGTTCGGCGAACACGTCGTGCAGGAAGGGGCACCGCACACCGAGACCGACTGGGAAGTCTTTCCCGAAGCGATGACCCGCACGCTGCTCTGGTTCCGCGAGCGTTACGGCGACCTGCCGATCTATATCATGGAGAACGGCGCGGCCTTCTCCGACCCCGCGACTAGCGAGGCGGACGGCATTCTCGACGAGGATCGCTGCCAGTATCTCGCCGATCACATCGCGGCAGTGCGCGATGCGATCGCGGCGGGGGTGGACATTCGCGGCTATATGGTCTGGTCGCTGTTCGACAATCTCGAATGGGCGCTCGGCTATGCAAAGCGCTTTGGGATCGTCCACGTCGACTACGAGACGCTCGCGCGCACGCCCAAGCGCAGCGCGCGGCTCTACCGTCAGATCATCGCCAGCAATGGCGCCGAACTGGAGCGCGCAGCATGAAGTACCTCCTCACCCTCCTCTCCGCCCTCCTCCTCGCCGCCTGCGCGCATGTGCCGGCGGAATCGGCCGGCAGCGCGCCGATCCGGGCGATGACCTTCAACATCAGGCTCGACGTCGCCTCCGACGGCGCGAACGCCTGGCCGCATCGCAAAGAAATGGTCGAAGCGGTCATCAAGCATGAGGCTCCGGACCTGCTTGGCATGCAGGAGGTCCTGCTGCACCAGAAGCAGTATCTCGAAGCCGAACTGACGGACTACACATTCGTGGGCGTCGGGCGCGACGACGGAGCAGAGGCCGGCGAGTTCTCCCCGCTCGGGTGGCGCAACGACCGCTTCATGGTAGTGGATTCGGGCACGTTCTGGCTCTCGCCGACGCCCGAGGTCGCCGGCAGCAAGGGGTGGGACGCGGCCCTGCCTCGCATCGCCACTTGGGCCGTTCTGCGCGACCGGCGCAGCGGCGAGACGATCCGCGTGCTCAATACCCATTTCGACCACGTCGGCACGGCCGCGCGGGCCAACGCTGCGCGGATGATCGCTGAATGGGCCGCCACCGGAAGCGCGCCCGCGATCGTGATGGGGGACTTCAACGTCAAGCCGGGCAGCGAGCCCTACCGGGTCCTCGCCAACACCGCGCAGAGCAGCGGCCTTTCCGACGCTCGCACGATCAGCGCCACCCCGCCCTATGGTCCAGAAGGCACCTTTACCGGTTTCGACATCATGGCCGCGGCCGATGGGCCGATCGATCACATCTTCGTGACGGGCGACTTCGCAGTGAACCGCTACGCGGTCGTGACGCAGCACTGGGAGGGCCGCCTGCCGTCCGACCATTATCCGGTGGTCGCCGATGTCCAACTGCGGCGGTGAAGTCCGTCACCCCAGCGTCAACTGGGGTGACGAATTAGCGGACTGGCGGGCTGCTATGGCGCCGGTCCGGCTTACTCGCCCTCTTCCAGCCAGCCGCCGGTGAAGCCGAGGCGCTCAAGCCCGCGCCGGATGTGCGGGTTATTGCGCATCGTGCGCCACACCAGGCCGCTGCGATGGTTCTCCATCATCGCCAGGATCGGCCCCTGGTCGATGCCGATATGGTCGCGTGCGATCCAACCAAGCTCCGGATCGACCGTGCCGCTGGGGCTGCCCGCATCGACGAAGGTGTAGCTCGGGTTGAAGGCGTCCTTGAAACCATACTCAGTATAGAGCTGGCCGCCGTAAGCCGCGCGCATGTTCATCAGCGTGTCGATCGTGACCTCCGGCGCGAACGGCACCGAGCCGCCCGCCGCCGTGGGCACGATCGTGCCGTCATCGACCACACGCTCCGCGCTCACGCCGCGCGCCGAATAGCCCATGAACTCGCGCGGCTTGCCGTTGACCACGCGGCCGTTGCCGGCGTTTGTTGGTCCATCGGATGCCGTCCAGCCCCAGATATCGGCTGAGTAACCAACCCAGTTGTTCGGGTTGTCGGCGCCGTAGGCCCGCTGGCTCAGCGTCGCGCGGCGGCTGTTCTCGAAGTAGTCGATGCCCTTCCCGCGCATGAATTCATCCTGGATGCCGCGGAAATCGACCCAGACGTGGCTGTACTGGTGCCCGAACATCGGCTCGAACTGGAGATGCTCGTAGCCGTAGTAGGTGCCCCAGTCCTTCGCCAGATTGGCTGCCCAGCCGGTGTCCCAGGCCTCCTTGCCGATCGGATGCGTCGGCGATCCGGCGGCGAGGATATAGACCAGCATGCCTTCGTTGTAGCCGACCCAGTCGTGCGTCCCGAAGTCGCCGTTCTCGCCGCGCTCGGGATACCAGCCCATCGCGATCGCCTTGCCGCTGCCGCCATTGGCCGAGGGGATGTCGCTGTTCTCGCGCTGCACGAACGTCCAGTCGACGCGGCGGTAGATCTTCTCGGCCAAGTCGCGGATTTGGGCCTCCACGGCCGTGTCGCGATCGAAGTAGCTCTGCGCGAACAGCACGCCGCCGAGCAGCAGCGAGGTATCGACGGTCGACAGCTCGGTCTTGCCGCGACGCGTGCCATCCTCGTTGGTGAGGAAGTGGTAGAAGAAGCCCTTGTAGCCCGTACTGCCCGAGACTCCCGGCCCCTGCGGCGCGTTCCAGTAGAAGTCGAGACAGTCGCGCGTGCGCTGCGCCGCTTCCTCGCGGGTGACGTAGCCGCGTTCCGCACCGATGCCGTAGGCCGTCAACGCGAACCCGGTCGCCGCAATCGAGGAGAACGGATTGCTCGGCCAGCGATCGGGCGCGAGGCAGCGCTGTGTGTCCGTGGTCTCCCAGAAGTAGCGGAACGTGCGCCGCGAGAGCTGCTCGGCGAACTCCGCCTGCGTCAGTTTGGGCAAGGCGGGGGCGGAAGTCTCCGCCACGGACGGAAGCGATGGCGCGGTTATGGGTGTGCATGCTGCCAGCGCCAGAAGCGGCAGCGCCAGCGACCCGAAACGGAAGGACATTTTTGCTCCCCAGAAATGATGGGCGCCCGGTCACGGGAAAGAAGTGACCGGGCGCCCGGGGTTGTAACGGATCAGAACGAGAAGCCGGTCGAGAGCTTGATCGTGCGCGGCGGGCCGTCGATATTGAGGTTGCCCAAATTGCGTTCCCCCGTGAGCGAGCTGAACGAGTTGTAATTGCGGTCGTTGAACAGGTTGATGATGTCGGCACGGACCCAAACCCGCGTGTCGTCGGTGACGAACCCGAGCGGAATATACTTCGTCAGCGAAAGATCCATCTGGCGGAAGCCCCACCGATCGCCGTTGCCTTCCGTTTCGATGGACGAAACGTCGCGCGACGGCGGCGGTCCGGCGCTGGAGACGAGCCGGGTCAGATACCTCGGCGATGCAATCTGGAACTTGCCCGACATCACAAACCCGCCCGGGATGTCGACCGTACCGGCCATGACCAAGCGGTGCTTGCGCACGCCGGCCGAACGAACGAACGGATAGTCTTCGACGCTCGGGAAATCGAGCGAGAAGGTTTCGCCGAACGCCCGGTTCTCCTCCGCCAGCGTGAAGGTGTAGGTGGCAGTGAGGCTCCACGGCGAAGTTTGCGAATAGTTCTTGTTCAGCTTGAGGTAGGCCGAATCCGCGCGGGTCTCGAGGCCGTTCGTTCCGATGATGATCGAGCCGAATGGTGAAGGCGGAAAGCCGAACGGCGAGCCCGGCACGCCGGTATCGGGATTGATGACGAAGAACGAACCATCCGGCTGACGGTTGCCGAGCAGATAGGCGAAGCCGTCCTTACTCTCGATATGCGAATAGCCGACCTCCGCATCGAGCATGTTGAAGCGACCACGCATGCCGAGGCTGAACTGGTCCGAGTACGGCACCTTCAAATCGTTGTCGATGAAGCGGAGCTCACGCCCTGCGCCCGCTGGGGCGCCGTCAATCAGCTGCTGGCGTCCCTCGGGTGTAAGATAGATCGGATCGAACGGAATGCACGTCGGACTAGGCGTGCAAGTGTTCGCAGGGTCGCCGGTGATGAAATTGAATGTCCGGTTGGAAGCCAGCCCCTGAGCAATCTCCTGCTGGAGGAAGTCGAACTGGTTGCGGTCGTAGGACCGGCCATAGCCGCCGAAGACCACGAACCGACGATCCTCATCGAGCTCGTAGCTGAAGCCGATCCGCGGCTGAATCGCGCCCATGAACGCCTCGCGCTCGCTGCCCGTCGAGATGAAATCGTTGATGTCGTAGTTGGCGTTGATCAGATTTGGGTAGTTGTCCGGCCCGACGGCCGCCACCTGCGCCGGATCGTGCACGTATTCGAGGAATGCAGGTGTTTCTTCGTAATCCCAGCGGACACCGATGTTGAGCGTCAGCCGATCGGTGACGTCCCAATCGTCCTGTGCGTAGATGCCGAACTGGAAATTCTTCGAACGGATGTCGGGATCGCCCACGCCCGACGGCGCGCTGAGCTCCACCCGATAGGGAATGTCGTCGTTGAACGTGCCGCCGCCGGGATTGAAACTGGTGTTGAAGGTATAGATCGGATTGACGCGGTTCTGCTGGAAAGAGTTCAGCGTCACCCATTTCGCCTTGGCGCCGACCTTGATCGTGTGCCCTTCGAAGCCCGTGTAGGTGAAGTCGTCCTGGACGGTCCAGCCTTCCTGCCCCTTGTCCTGGAAGTTGGTGCCACCACCGATGCGCAGGATGTCGCCGGTCCGGGTTGTCCCGTCGCCATTGTCGACAGTCGCCCTGAAGACGTAGTTGTCCTGCAGCAGGAAAGGGCGCGGCCCCCAGGTCACGTCTTCGTAGGAAACTTTGAAATCGTTGATCCAAGTGTCCTCGGTGTGCTCCCAGCGAGCAAGGCCGCGCCACTCCTCGACCTTCGCCAGGGTGCGCGTTTCGAACGCGGAAAGCCCGCTGTTGAACGACTCACCCGACTCGTCGCGATACTTGACCGAGACCTCGAACAGATCCTTGGTCGACGGAGAGAAGTCGATCTTGCCGAAGTAGAGGTTCTCATTGAACTCTTCGTTGAACGAGCCGAAGCGGTCCTGATATTCGCTCGGGAAGAAGCTCACCGGAAGATCGAGACCAGGGCTCACGTCGCGCGGTTCGATCCGGCGCTTGCCCTCATAAGTCACGAAAAAGTGCATGATGTCCGGGATGATGGGGCCGCCGAGCGCGCCGCCGAACTGCAGATCCTTAGTCCGGATCTTCTCGCCGTCCCGCCGCTCGTTCGGTGTCGCGTCGCGAAAGTCCTGGTCGGTATAGTCAATGAACCCCTCGCCGTGGAATTCATTGGTGCCCGACTTGGTGACCGCGGTAATCGCGACCGAACTGACCTGGTCGAATTCCGCCTTGTAGTTCGAGCTGATCACGCGGTACTCGCCGATCGCGAGCTGCGGGAAGGGATTGCCCTGGGTCGAATCCTGGCCGGTAATGCCGTTCTTGAGGACGTAGTCCTTCTGCCCCACGCCATCAATGAAGATGTTCACGGTGCGGCTGTCCTGTGCGCCGCCCTGCAGGCGCGACTGCCCGCTCCCGTTGGTAATGAACTGCACGCCCGGCGCAAGGTCCGCGAAGGCGAGGAAGTTGCGGTTGTTCTGCGGCAGTTGCTCGATCAGGCGCTGACTGATGGTGATGCCGACTTCGCCGCCTTCCATCGTGCGGATGCGGTCGGCGACAACGATGATCTCGCCGCCAGTCGCGTCTCTAGGCGCGGCGGCAGTGTCGGCAGGTGCGGTCGCGGTCTCGGCAAGGTTGACATCGAGCGCCGCATTCTGCGCCACCGCGAGGGTAAACTCGTCGGTGCTGCGCACGCCGTCTGCGGTGGCGATCTCCAGGCGGTAGGTGCCCGGCCGCAGTGAGGCGAAGTTGTAGTTGCCCGCGACACCGACTGTCGCGGTGCGGCGAATGCCGGTGTTAACCTCGATCGCGGTGACTTGGGTCACGCCCTCGGCCCCGGTGATCCGACCGCTGAGCGAGGCGGTCGATTCCTGCGCATGCGCAGGTGCGACCATGGCCAGCGACATCGCACCGCCGGCGACGCCGAGCGCCAGCGCGGCGGCCAGCTTGCGGGCGAAGCGGGGGTTGGTGCGAACAGTGCGGGATTGGGTATGCGACATGAATTTCTCCCCGTGGTTCGGCCGCATTCTCAGCGCGATCCGAAAGGCTCTTACACACGACCGCACCCCTCGGCGGGGCACTGCCGACTCAAAATATGCAAGAGTCTTGTAACCGGTTTCATAACGCCTGTATAGCCTCCCCCACACACCGATTCCGGTATTCGTTCAGAACCCTTCCGCGGTTAAAAAGGCGGACGGGTGCGGGGAGATAGAGATGATCAAGACAGCCCGAATCCTGCTCGCCGGCGCCGCTGCGATGGCGCTCGCCGGGTGCGCAACGGCGCAGGCTCAGCCGGCCGCCCCGGCTGCGTCCACAACCGCCGTACCGATCACACAGGCCGAGCCCGAATGGGCGCGCCCCGATCCCACGATGGATGCGTTCCTCGACGAGCTCATCGCGAAGATGACGCTGCAGGAGAAAGTCGGTCAGCTCACCTTGCTGACGAGCGACTGGGAGTCGACCGGCCCCACCATGCGCGAAGGCTACAAGCAGGATATCGCTGCCGGTCGCGTCGGAGCGATCTTCAACGCCTATACCGCCAAGTACACGCGCGAGCTGCAGCAGATGGCGGTCGAGGGCACACGGCTCGGGATACCGCTGCTGTTCGGCTATGACGTGATCCACGGCCACCGCACGATCTTCCCGATTTCGCTCGGCGAAGCGGCGAGTTGGGACCTCGAGGCGATCGAGAAATCGGCACGCGTCTCTGCGCAGGAAGCCTCGGCCGAGGGCCTCCACTGGACCTTCTCGCCGATGGTCGATGTCGCGCGCGACGCGCGCTGGGGGCGCATTTCCGAAGGCGCGGGCGAGGACGTCTTCCTTGGCAGCAGAATCGCCCGCGCACGCGTGCGCGGCTATCAGGGTGATGATCTCGGCGCGGTCGATACAGTGCTGGCCACCGCCAAGCACTTCGCAGCTTACGGCGCGGCGCAGGCGGGCCGCGACTATCACACGGTGGATATCTCCGAGCGCACCTTGCACGACGTCTACCTGCCGCCGTTCAAGGCCGCGGTCGACGAAGGAGTCGCGACCTTCATGACCTCGTTCAACGAGTACGATGGCGTTCCTGCGAGCGGCAGCAAGTACCTTCTCACCGACGTCCTGCGTCACAAGTGGGGCTTCGACGGCTTCGTCGTAACCGATTACACGTCGATCAACGAGATGGTCCCGCACGGCTACTCCAAGGACCTCGCCCATGCCGGCGAGCAGGCGATCAACGCCGGCGTCGACATGGACATGCAGGGCGCGGTCTACATGGAGAATCTCGCCAAATCGGTCGAGGAAGGCCGTGTCGACATGGCGCGTATCGACCAGGCCGTTCGCAGCATCCTCGAGATGAAGTACCGCCTCGGCCTGTTCGAGGATCCCTACCGCTATTCCGATGAGGCGCGGCAGGAAGCCACGCTCTACAAGCCCGAGTTCCTGGAGGCCGCGCGCGATGTGGCGCGCAAGTCCATGGTCCTGCTGAAGAACGAGGGCGGCGTCCTGCCCCTCACCGCGCAGGCGAAGTCGATCGCGCTGATCGGGCCGCTCGGCGACAGCAAGACCGACATGATCGGCAGTTGGTCGGCGGCCGGCGATCGGCAGACGCGGCCCGTCACCATCCTCGAAGGGCTGCAGGCGCGCGCTGGCGATGGCGTTACCGTCGAATATGCCAAGGGCGCGAGCTACGCCTTCGAGGACGAGGGCAAGACTGACGGTTTCGCCGAAGCAATCGCGGTGGCCGAAAAGTCCGACGTGGTGATCGCTGCCATGGGCGAACGTTGGGACATGACCGGCGAGGCTGCCAGTCGCACCTCGCTCGACCTGCCCGGCAACCAGCGGGCCCTGCTCGAGAAACTCGTCGCGACCGGCAAGCCGGTGGTGCTGGTCGTGCTGAGCGGGCGGCCGAACACGATCACCTGGGCGGACGAGAACGTCCCCGCGATCCTTCATGCCTGGTACCCGGGCACGCAGGGCGGCCATGCGGTCGCGGACGTGCTGTTCGGCGACTACAATCCGTCGGGCAAGTTGCCGGTGACTTTCCCTCGTACGGTGGGCCAGTCGCCGATCCATTACGACATGAAGAACACCGGCCGTCCGATCGAGCTCGGTGCGCCGGGCGCAAAGTATGTCTCGCGCTATCTCAACACGCCGAACGATCCCCTGTATCGCTTCGGTTATGGCCTCAGCTACACGATGTTCGGCTACTCGCCGGTCACGCTCTCGGCCGCCTCGATGGGGCCGGATGGGTCAATCACCGCAAGCGCGACGATCACCAACACGGGCGGCCGCGCCGGTGAGGAAGTCGTGCAGCTCTACGTCCGCGATCTCGTCGGCTCGGTGACGCGGCCGGTTCAAGAGCTCAAGGGCTTCGATAAGATCATGCTCCAGCCGGGCGAGGCGCGCACGGTCAACTTCACGCTGCGGCCCGAGGATCTCGCCTTCACCCGCGCCGACATGAGCCACGGGTGGGAGCCGGGCGAGTTCCAGCTCTGGATCGCCCCCTCCTCCGGTGCGAAGGCGAGCACGCCGGTCACCTTCACGATCACGGAGTAGGAACGATGGACCAGCCCCGGATCGCTCTCGCCGCCGCACTCTGCACACTGGCGCTACCAGCCTGCGCCACGCTGCCGGAAGATACCTCGCGCCACGCCGCGGCACCTTCGGCGGTGCCGCAGGATGAACGGCAGCGGCCGAACATCGTGTTCATCATGTCGGACGACCACGCCTACCAGGCAGTCTCCGCCTATGGCGGCGAGATCGGCCGGCTGGCGCCCACCCCGAACATCGACCGCATTGCGCAGAACGGAGCGATCTTCCTCAACAGCTACGTCACCAACTCGCTGTGCGGCCCGAGCCGCGCGACCATGCTGACCGGCCAGTTCAGCCACATGCACGGCTTCACCAAGAACGGGCAGAAGTTCGACAATTCGATGTGGAACTGGCCGCGGGCGCTGGGTCAGCAGGGATATCAGACCGCGCTGTTCGGCAAGTGGCACCTCAACTATTCGCCGGAGGGTGCTGGCTTCGACACCTGGAAGGTACTCGACGACCAGGGCAAGTACTACAACCCCGACATCATCACGCCCGAAGGGAGCAGCGTGGTCGAGGGCTATGCGACGGACCTCGTCACCGACTACAGCCTAGAGTGGCTGGAGCAGGCGCGCGATCCCGACAAGCCGTTCGCGATCCTGATCCACCATAAGGCGCCGCACCGCAACTTCATGCCCGCGATCCGGCACCTGCAGAAGTATCTCGGTACCGAATTTCCAGTGCCGACCAACTACTTCGACCATTACGGCGGCCGCCCCGCCGCCGCGGCGCAGGAAATGAACATCTACGAAGACATGTACGAGGGCCACGACCTCCACATGACCGAGGAAGTCGGCACGAGCGAGCTGCGCTTCGACCGCTGGCCCGACGATTTCGCGCGCATGACGGAAGAGCAACGCGCTGCATGGGATGTCCGGCTGCAGGCGAACAACGACGCCATGAATGAGGCCAATCTCCACGGCCGCGACCTCGCACTGTGGAAGTACCAGCGCTACATGAACCAGTATCTCGCGACCGTCAGCGCCGTGGACGAAAGCGTCGGGCGCGTGCTCGACTGGCTGGAGCAGACGGGGCTCGATGAGAACACGATCGTCGTCTACACGTCCGATCAGGGGTTCTACCTCGGCGAGCACGGCTGGTTCGACAAGCGCTTCATGTACGAGGAGTCGCTGCGAACACCGCTGGTCATGCAGTACCCGGGACACATCGCGCCGGGCACACGGGTGGAAGCGCCGGTGCAGAACGTCGACTACGCCCCGACCTTCCTCGACTTTGCCGGGTTGCCGATGCGTGACACTATCCAGGGCCGATCGCTGCGCGAAGTGGTGGACGATGGCAATGCGCCCGCGGACTGGCGCGAGAACATCTATTACCACTACTACGAGTATCCGGGCTTCCACTCGGTCCGCGCGCACTATGGCGTGCGCACCGATCGTTACAAGCTGATGCGCTTCTACGGCGATATCAACGCGTGGGAGTTCTACGACCTGGAGACCGACCCCGGCGAGATGCACAACCGGATCGAGGATCCGTCGATGCAGAAAGTGATCGCAGGTCTCAAGCGCAAGCTGGTGGGCTTGCGCGCGCAGTACAAGGACACCGACGGTCCCGCGGTCGACGACCCGCTGTCTGCGGTCGCCAAGGGCCGGCATGATGCAGAGGCGGCAGCGGGGCTCCATCACCACTAACCGCCCCCCGGCAGCACGCGCCTACGTATGCAAATTGACGCGGTGCGGTTTCCGGGGATGAGTTGCGATGGAAGAGAATCGGCCGTGCAACCGATTATGAACGCGTAGGCGGTTCGGGCACGGCGACCGATTGGGAGGAATGCAAGGTATGGCAATCGCACCGGAAGTCTCGTCGAGCGCCGATCCGAATCCGGTGGAAGGCGACGGGCAGAACGTCGATGCGCCCGGCCTGCAATACTTCGTGTTCGGCCTGTTCTTCATCTTCGGCGGCATCACCTCGCTCAATGACGTGATCATCCCGAAGCTGAAGGAGCTGTTCACCCTCAGCTTCTTCGAAGCGTCGCTGGTCCAGGTCTGGTTCTTCATCGCCTATGCCGTGGTCGGCATCCCCGGCGCCAAGCTGATCAAGAAGATCGGCTATATGCGCGGCGCAGTGGTTGGACTTGTCGCGATGATCGCGGGGTGCCTCCTGTTCATTCCCGCGAGCCAGTCGGCGGTATTCGCCTTCTTCCTCGTCGCCTACTTCGTGCTCGCGACCGGCGTCGTGCTGGTGCAGATCGTCGCCAACCCCCTGATCAGCCTACTCGGCCCTGCAAAGACAGCACACAGTCGCCTGACTTTCGCACAGGGCTTCAATTCGGTAGGCACGACCATCTTTCCCTACTTCGGATCGATCCTGATCCTCGGCAGCCTCGCGACCGTGACCGCGGCGGAACTCTCGGGTGCGGAGCTCATCGCGTATCGCCAGGCGGAGTCGCAGGCCATCGTGGATGGCTACCTCGGCCTTGCGGCCGCGATCGCGGTCGTCGCCTTCGTCGTCTGGTTGTTCCGCAACCGTCTGAAGGGCGAACGGCACGAGCAGACCAGCCTCGTCGAAGGCCTCGCACTGCTCAAACGCCCGCGCTTCGGCTATGGCGCCGCGTGCATCTTCCTCTACGTCGGTGCGGAAGTCGCGATCGGCAGCTTCATCGTCAACTATCTGATGCAGGCCGACGTGCTCGCTCTGCCCGAGCAGGAAGCGGGCAAGCTGATCTCGGTGTACTGGCTAGGTGCGCTGATCGGCCGCTTTATCGGCTCAGGGCTGCTGCGCGTGATCAACCCCGGCCTGCTGCTGGCCACCTTCGCTAGCGGCGCGATCGCGCTGATCGCGATTTCGATGAGCACGACCGGCACCGTTTCGGGTTACTCGCTGCTCGCCGTCGGACTGATGAACTCGATCATGTTCCCGACGATCTTCACCCTCGCCTGCGAAAAGCTCGGTGCGCGCGCGGCGGACGGTTCGGGGATCATCAACGTCGCCATCGCAGGCGGCGCGGTGATCCCGGCGCTCTATGGCGCTTTGGCCGACGCGACGAGCCTGGCCGCGGCCCTCATCCTGCCCGCCATCTGCTATGCGATTATCGCCGGCTTCGGAATCTTCGCCCGCCGTCCGGCGTAACGCACGCGGCGCAGCCCCGGCGTGCCGCCGGCGGCTGCGCCTGTCACGCGAGGCCTGCGCCCCGCAGAAAGAATTCGATGCGGGCGGCGATCCGTTCGGCAGACGGGCGAGCGACGACGCCGTGGCTGATCGCGTCGGTCTGCATGTCGCTGACCATCAGGCCAAGGAACACTTCCGCCAGCATGTCGGGCGCCCCATACAGCCGCACCCCCTGCGCCTCCCACTGCGCAAACGTGCGCTCCAAGGCGCGTCGCGTGTGCATGGCCGTGCTTTCGAAGAAACGGCGCGCGAAATCGGCGTCGTCGATGCTGCGCGCGATGACGATGCGGACGAGTGCCACGTCGTCAGGGTCGAGGAACCGTTCGTAAAGCACCGCTGCCAGCCGGCGCAGCGTATCGGCGGGGCTCGCCCCGCATTGCGCGATCTCGCGGATCAGGTTCTCGCCCGAGGCCGCTTTCTCGAACACAACGGCATCGAGCAGTCCCTCCTTGTTGCCGAACAGCTTGTAGATCGTGGCGAGGGAACCGCCCGCTCGCTCGACAATTTGACCGAGTGTCGTACGCTCGAAACCTTGTTCGATGAACAGGGCGCGCGCTGCGTCCGTGATCGCACGCCGGCGGCGATCGAGCCGGTCGCATTCGAATTCGTCGGTCATAATGCGGGGCTCTACGATAATGGCTTGCCTGACAATCGTGTAATGGATATTACACCTTCGCACCTGCACAATTTCTGCCCGAAAGTCCATCGATGAAGCGCATCCTCGCCGGTATGTTCGCCAGCCTCCTGCTTGCTGCCTGTTCCGGTAGCGAGCAACCGCCGGCGCCACAGGCGGTTCCCGTGAAGGCCATCACGGTCGCGAACCAGGCGATCCCCAATGTCATCGAATTGCCGGGCCGGGTAGAGCCGGTGCGCGTGGCCGAAGTGCGCGCCCGTGTAACCGGGATCGTGCAGGAGCGGCTTTACGAAGAAGGCACCAACGTCTCCGCCGGCCAGCCGCTTTTCCGCATCGACCCGCGCGAGCTGCGCGCCGCCTATGCGCAGACGCAGGCAAGCCTGGAGCGGGCACGCGCCACTGCCGCCAATGCCAAGGCCGTGGTCGAACGCTACCGCCCGCTGGTGGCCGAGGACGCGATCAGCCGTCAGGAATACGACGCTGCACTCGCCGCATCGCGCGAGGCGGCCGCCAACGTCGCCCAAATCCGCGCCCAGCTCGAAGCCGCATCGCTCCAGCTCGGTTACACCACCGTGCGCGCGCCGATCGCAGGCCGCGCTGGCCGCGCCCAGGTGACCGAAGGTGCGCTGGTCAGTCAGCCCGAAGGTACGCTGATGACACGGATCGAGCAGATTTCGCCGGTCTACGTCAGCTTCGCCCAGTCAGCGAGCGAGGTCCTCGCCCTGCGCCGTGCGGTTGCGGCGGGCGAAATCGAGCTCGACGAGAACGATCGCGTGGAGGTTCGCCTGACGTTCAGCGATGGCACCGAATACCCGGTCCCCGGCCATATCGATTTCCGCGGCTTCTCGGTCGACGAACAGACAGGCACGGTGGAGCTCCGCGCCGAATTTGCGAACCCGTCGGGCCTGCTGCTCCCCGGCGAATTCGTCCGTGCGCAGATCTTCGCCGGCCAGGTCAGCCAGGGGATCGCCGTGCCGCAACGCGCGGTGACGCTGAACGAGGATGGCGGATCGGTCTTCGTCATTGACGAGAAAGGCCAGGCCGGGCTGCGACCCGTGAAGCTCGGCGCGATGTTCGATGGGCGCTGGATCATCGAGAGCGGGCTCAAGGCCGGCGACGTGGTGATCATCAGCAACCTGCAGAAGATCAGCCCCGGCGCACCGGTGACGCGCATCGAGACGCCGACTGGCCGCAAGGCGCCCGCCGCCAAGGCCTCCCCCGCCGGCAACAATGCGGCGACGGCCGGCGAGGCGCGCTAAACCATGGCACAATTCTTCATCAACAGGCCCATTTTCGCATGGGTCGTAGCGCTCGGCATCCTGCTCGCCGGGGTGATGGCGCTGCGCGCGCTGCCGATCGAGCAGTATCCCGAGGTCGCGCCGCCCTCGCTGACCATCAACGTGACCTATCCCGGCGCCGACGCTGCGACGCTGGAGAACAACGTCACGCAGGTGATCGAGCAGCAGCTCAACGGCGTCGAAGGCTTTCTGTACATGTCCTCGTCGAGCCAGTCGAACGGCACGGCGAGCATCACGCTGACGTTCGAAGCGGGCACCGACATCGACATTGCCCAGACCGAAGTTCAGAACCGCCTGAGCACGGTCGAGGCGCGTCTGCCCGAGGAAGTCCGCCGGCAAGGCATCACGGTGCGCCAGGCAAACGCCGGCTTCCTGATGATCGTCGCGCTCACCTCCGAGAGCGGCACCCTGTCGAGCACCGACCTCGGCAACATTGCCACCAACCAAGTGGTGGACGAATTGCGCCGCGTGCCGGGCGTGGGCGACGTCATGCTGTTCGGCTCGCCCTATGCGATGCGCATCTGGCTCGATCCCGACGCGCTCGCTTCGTACAATCTTTCGCCCAGCGCCGTTCTTGCCGCGATCCAGGAGCAGAACGCGCAAACGGCGGGCGGTGCGGTCGGCGTTCAGCCGCTCGTGGACGGGCAGCAGATCACCGCCAACATCTCCACCGAAGGACGCTTCACCACGGTCGAGGAGTTCGAGGACATCATTCTGCGCGCCAACACCGGCGCCGCGGTGGTCCGGCTCGGTGAAGTCGCGCGGGTGGAGCTCGGCGCGCAGACATATGCCTTCTCGACCGAGCTCAACGACCAGCCGATGACCGGCATGGCGATCCAGCTCGCCACCGGCGCCAATGCGCTCGAAGCCGCCGAAGGGGTCAAGGAGCGGCTGGCTGAGATCGCACCCACGTTGCCGGGCGACACAACCTGGTCGATTCCGTACGACACTACGCCCTTCGTCGAGGCGTCGATCGAGGAAGTGGTCAAGACCCTGGTAGAGGCAATGATCCTCGTCTTCCTGGTCATGTTCCTGTTCCTGCAGAACTGGCGCGCCACGCTGATCCCGACACTGGTGGTGCCGATCGCCCTGGCCGGCGCGTGCCTGGGCCTTTGGCTGCTGGGCTTTTCGATCAACGTGCTCTCGCTGTTCGGCATGGTGCTGGCCATCGGCATCCTCGTCGACGACGCAATCGTCGTCATCGAGAACGTCGAGCGTATCATGCGTGAGGAAGGCCTGCCGCCGCTGCAGGCAACTCGGAAGGCAATGGGCCAGATCACCGGCGCGATCATCGGCATCACCCTGGTGCTGATCGCGGTGTTCGTCCCGATGGCGTTCTTCCCCGGCTCGACCGGCGGCATTTACCGCCAGTTCTCGGTCACGCTGGCCATCTCGATCTTCTTCTCGGCGTTCCTCGCACTGTCGCTGACGCCGGCGTTGTGCGCCACGTTCCTCAAACCCATGCGTGGCCACGACGAGGAACCCGACGCAGAGGCCGAGGCTGAGATGAAAGCCGCCCAGGCGCAGCCCGGCTGGCGCGGATGGATCGCGCGTGCACGCGCCTGGTTCACCCGTTTCTTCGCCCGCTTCAACCGCTGGTTTGCGGAGATGACGCGCAAGTACGTGCGCACTAACGACAAGATCCTGTCGCAGCCGATGCGCGGCTTCGCGGTCTTCCTCGCGTTGACCGCAGTCACCGCGCTGCTGTTTTTCCGGCTTCCCACCGCCTTTCTTCCCACCGAGGACCAGGGCTTCCTGATCACCGCCGTCCAGGCCCCGCCGGGTGCGACGCAGGAACGCGCCGACGAGGCGCTGGAGCCAATCACCCAGTTCTGGCTGGATCAGGAGGAGGTCGAGAGCCTCGTCGTCGTCCGCGGCTTCAGCTTCTTCGGTCAGGGTCAGAACAATGCGATCATGTTCGCCTCGTTCAAGCCTTGGGACGAGCGCACCGCCGACGAGAGCAGCGCTGACTCGGTGCTCCAGCGCGCGATGGGACAGTTCATGCAGGTCGACGGGGCCACCGCCTTCGTCATCCAGCCGCCCGCCATTCAGTCGCTCGGCACCGCGAGCGGGTTCACGCTCAAGCTGCAGGATCGCGGCGGCCTCGGCCGAGAAGCTCTGGTCGCCGCGCGCGACCAACTGCTCGGCATGGCCTCGCAAAGCCCGCTGATCGCCAACCTGATGCCCGAGGACCAGGGCCCCAGCCCGCAGCTCACGGTCGACATCGACCGGCTGAAGGCCCGCGCGCTGGGCCTCTCGCTGCAGGACGTGAACGCGGCGCTGTCGATCACCTTCGGCTCGGCTTACGCAAACGACTTCAACCGCGACGGGCGCGTGCTGCAGGTGCTGGTGCAGGCCGATGCCCCTTACCGCATGCAGCCGGAGGACGTGCTGTCTCTGCGCATTCCGAACCAGCAGGGCGAGCTCGTACCCTTCAGTGCCTTCGCCGAAGTCGAGTGGTCGGCCGCGCCTGCCAGCCTCTCGCGCTACAACGGCTATCCGGCCATGACCCTCTCGGGCATGGCGGCGCCGGGCGAATCCTCGGGCGCCGCGCTCGAGGAGATGGAGCGGCTCGCCGGCCAGCTTCCGCAGGGCATCGGCTACGAGTGGACCGGCATCTCGTTCGAGGAGAAGCAGGCCGGCGGCCAGATCGGCCTGCTGCTCGGTCTCTCGGTCGTGGTCGTCTTCCTGGTGCTGGCCGCGCTCTACGAAAGCTGGGCGGTGCCGCTGGCGGTGCTGCTGATCGTGCCGACCGGCGTGCTCGGCGCGGTCCTGTTCACGATGCTGCGCGGGCTTTCGGCCGACGTCTATTTTAACGTCGGGCTGATCACCATCATCGGCCTTGCTGCGAAGAACGCGATCCTGATCGTCGAATTCGCAATCGAGGAGGAAGAACTCGGCAAGCGGCGGATCGATGCGGTGAAGGCCGCGGCGCGCCTGCGTCTGCGTCCGATCATCATGACGTCGCTCGCCTTCACCATGGGCATGGTGCCGCTAGTGCTGGCGAGCGGCGCGGGCGCGGCCAGCCGCATCGCGGTCGGCACGGGCGTGATGGGCGGCATGATCGCCGCGACCGTGTTCGGCATCTTCCTGATCCCGATGCTCTACCTGCTCGTCAGGCGGAACATCAGCCGCAAGCAGCCTGTGGCCGCGGGTCATATCGAGGAAGTACCGGCCCCGCCTTCCGGGGAGGAGCCCGCACGATGAAACGTCTGATCGCCCTCGCTGCGCTTTCGACCGCGCTCGCTGGCTGCGCCAACTTCGCGCCCGAGCACGCCAGGCCCGAGCTGGCAGTCACCCCCGCCTATGACGGTGAGCTGCGGCCCGACGGCACGGTCGTCGCTTCGCAGCTCTCCTACCGCGACTGGTTCCTCGACCCGCGGCTGGAGGGGCTGATCGCAAGCGCGCTGGAGAACAACCGTGACCTCGTCGCGGCGACCGCGCGGATCGAGCAGGCCCGCGCCCGCTATCGCATCCAGGACAGCCGCCGGCTGCCCACTGTGGTTGCCGACGCGAGCGGCGTGCGCACACGCCAGTCGCTCGCCGGCAATCCTGCGCTCGGCGGTGGTGGCGGTGACGAGGGCGGCGATACGCCCGGTTCGGTGACCTACAACCGCTTCCAGGTCGGCGTCGGCATCAGCGCCTTCGAACTCGATTTCTGGGGCCGTATCGCGAATCTGAGCGAAGCGGCGCGTGCCGAGTATCTCTCCACGATCGCCGCCCAGCGTGCGTTTTATCTCTCGCTGATCGCCGATACCGCCAACACCTACTTCGAGATTGTTGAGACCGAAGAACAGGTCGCGCTGGCGGAGGCGACGGCGCAGTCCCGCCGCGAAGGTCTGCGGATCGCGCGCCTCCGGCTCGACTCCGGCGTGACTTCGGCCCTGCCCTACCGGCAGGCGGAGACGCTGCTCACCCAGGCCGAGCAGCAGCTCGCGGCCGAGCGGCTCGCGCTCGCGCAGCTTCGCAACCAGCTTGCAGTGCTGGTCGGCGGAACCGTGCCCCAAAGCCTGCCTCAGGGCCTGACCCTTGCCGCACAGGCCGACGAACGGCGGCTCGCCGCTGGATTGCCGTCGGATCTCCTGCTCGCCCGCCCCGACATCATCGCGGCTGAGGAGCAGCTTCGTGCGGCGCGCGCCAATATCGGCGCGGCGCGGGCGGCGTTCTTCCCGACGATCTCGCTGACCGGCAACGCCGGCTTCAGCTCCGAAAGCCTCGGCGGACTGTTCGATTCGGACGGCCTGGGCTGGAGCTTCGGCCCGACCATCAGCCTCCCGATCTTCGATTGGGGCGCGCGGGAAGCCGATCTCGACCTCGCCCGCGCACTGGAAGTGGAACAGGTCGCCAATTACGACCGCGCGGTCCAGACGGCGTTCCGCGAAGTGGCCGACACGCTCGCCGGGCGGCGCTATCTCGCCGAGCAGGTCGAGACCCTCGAACGCGCGCTCGCGGCGCAGGAGAAGATCGCCCGCATCGCCCGCCTGCGCTATCGGGAAGGTGTCGCCGACTACCTCGAAGTGCTCGATGCAGAGCGCAACCTGTTCAGCGCCCAGCAGCAGCTCCTCGCCACCCGCCGCGCCTGGCTGCAGAACCGCGCTACGCTGTTCGTCGCGCTCGGCGGTGGGTTCGAACAGGACGACCGCGCCGCGCAGAGGCCCGTGGAGGAATAGCACCTTTCCGCCGCGGGCCGGTGTGAGGCCCGCACCGCCGCTCCCATTCGAAATGCGCCGCCGGTGACATCGGGCCATTGCCCTCTCCGGCAGCAGGCCTATGGGCCGGCGGATGGAGCTCACGTTCGAACTCGTCGCCTTCCTGATGGCGGTCGCTTTCCTGGCCGGGGCAGTGGATGCCATGGCGGGCGGAGGCGGATTGCTGACGCTTCCCGCGCTTCTCGCAGCCGGAGCATCGCCCGCGGCCGCGCTCGGAACGAACAAGCTGCAAAGCACATTCGGCGTGGCCACCGCCGTCATCACTTTCGCGCGGAAGGGCCGGATCGACCTGAAGCGGTTCGGCGGCCCGGCGATCGCTGCCTTCCTCGGTTCGGTCGGCGGGGCGTTCGTGCTCACCAGAATCGATCCTGAGTTCCTCTCCGGACTGATCCCGGTGCTTCTGATCGCCATGGTCATCTACTATTCGCTCAAGCCCAACCTGAGCGACGAGGACCGGCACGTGCGCGCCCGGCCGATCCTGCTGCTCCTGGTGGCGCTGGTGATCGGGTTCTACGACGGCTTCTTCGGCCCCGGCACCGGCTCGTTTCTGACCACCGTGCTGATCGCGGTGTTCGGCCTCGGCACCGTCAATGCAATCGCCCATACCAAGCTGCTCAACTTCGCAAGCAACCTTGCCAGCCTCACCGTGCTGCTCGCTGCCGGCGAGGTTCTGATCGTGCCCGGCCTGGCGATGGCGGTCGCAAGCATTGCGGGCGGTTACGTCGGCGCGCACAGCGCCTTGCGCTTCGGAGGCAAGGCGGTGCGGCCGCTGCTGATCGTCATGTGCCTCGCACTGACGGCAAAGCTGCTCGCCGACCCCGCCAATCCCCTGACCGCCGCCATTCTGGAATGGTGGGCAGGCGCAAGCCGATGAGCCGGTGACAGGCGCCGCTGCGGTGCTTATGGCGTGCGCCCGATGACGCAGTTGCGCGCCTCGATTCGCAGGCATCGCCATTTGGCGATCGTGTTGCTGGTGCTGGCGTTCTTTATCAAGGCGGCGATCCCCGCCGGCATGATGGTCTCCAGCACGCCCGACAAGGTGCTGACGGTGACCGTCTGCACCGGGAGCGCGGGCGAGGTCGAGACGATCGAGCTTGCCGTGCCGGTGAACGCCGAAAAGGGCGCCGACCATTCCAGCGACGCAGCCAAGGCGGATCAATGCGCCTTCACCGGGCTCTCCAAGGCCGCGCTCGATGGAGTCGATGCGATCCTGCTCGCCGCGGCAGTCGCGTTCATCCTCGTGCTCGGCCTCGCGCCCGTTCGAGCGGCGCCGCTCGCACGTTTTCGCTACCTCCTGCCGCCTCTGCGCGGCCCTCCGGCAGCGGCCTGACGATCTGACCTGATCCTTTGGCCAACCTCCCGGCTGCGCGCTCGCGCGCCGGGCTGTCGGAGTAATCGAACATGACTGTTATCCAGCGCTGTCCTCAGAGGCAGCCGAAGGCTCGCCGCGTGGTGAAAGCCTTCGCCGCTGCGCTCGCTCTCGCCCTGCCCCTATCTGCCTGTGGTCCAGCGTCCGACGCGGATGCCCCCGCCGAGGCGACTGCCAGCCGCATCACCGTGGAGCGCGCGTGGTCGCGCGAGACCGCGCCCGGCCAAGACGCCGGCGGCGCCTTCCTCACGATCATCAACCCGGGCGGCGCACCCGATCGCCTGATCGGCGGCGCGGCCTCCATCGCCGGGGATGTACAGGTCCACACGATCGACATGACGGGCGGCATCATGCGCATGCGTCAGCTCGCGGAGGGTCTTGAAATTCCCGCAGGCGGAACCGTGACGCTGGAGCCGGGCGGCTATCACATCATGCTGATGGACCTGCAGCGCCCCCTCGCCCGCGGCGACGCAGTGCCGCTGACGCTCGAGTTCGAGAAGGCGGGCCGCATCGAAGTGGAGCTCGCAGTCCAGCCCATCGGCGCCGTCGGACCAGGGGAGGCACACCATGGCTGACCCCGCACCCGCCGATGGCCCGGCAAAGCGCCTCAAGGCCGCGCGCACGATCCTCTGGTTCCTCGTCCTGCTCGCAGCCGGCGCGGGGCTCTACGCCCTCCTGAATCGAAACGAGGAGCCGCCCGAAGCGGCGGCCTACGCCGACGCGGTGGGCGGCTCTTTCGCCCTCATCGCACCCGACGGCTCCACGGTCACCAACGGGACGCTCGCCGGCAAGCCGTTCGCCATCTTTTTCGGCTTCACCCGCTGCCCCGACGTCTGCCCGACCACCCTCGCCCGACTGGCGCAACTGCGGGAGCGGATGGGCGACGACGGCGACGAGTTCGAAATCGTCTTCGTCTCGGTCGACCCGGAATCCGACACGCCGGAGGACATCGGCCGCTACGTCGCGCTGTTCGACACCCCGATCCTGGGCCTCACCGGTACGAAGGAGCAGATTGACGCCATCGTCGGCGCCTACCACGCTTTCTACGAGAAAGTGCCGACGGAAGGCGGCGGCTACACCGTCGACCACATCGCCTCGGTGTTCCTGATGGACCGCGAGGGCAAGCTGCAGTCGATCATCGACCACCACGAAAGCGCCGGCACCTCGCTCGCCAAGCTCGAGCGGCTCGTAAGCGCCTGAACGTCCACGGGAGGACACCATGACCATTTCACGCCTTGCGCTGGCGGCGTCGCTGTTCGCCTGCGCCCTGCCCGCCCACGCAGAAACCGCCGCCGAAGGGGAGGGCCGCACGATCATCGTGACCGGCACCCGGGCGGCCGACGAAGCCGAAGCGCGCGCCGCGGCGACGCCCGGCGGCACCGATGTCGTCACGCACGACGAATATGCCGACAAGTCGCTCGTCTCGCTGCGCGACGCGCTCGCCTTCTCGCCCGGCGTCTATCTCCAGCCGCGCTACGGGCAGGAGGTGCGGATCTCGATCCGCGGATCGGGCCTCTCGCGCGGCTACCACATGCGCGGCATCACGCTGCTGCAGGACGGGGTGCCGATCAACCTCGCCGACGACAACGGCGATTTCCAGGAGCTCGAGCCGATCTTCTTCGACCATCTCGAAGTCTATCGCGGCGCCAATGCGCTGCGCTTCGGCTCGGGCACGCTGGGCGGCGCGATCAACGGGGTGACGCCCACAGGCGAGACCGCGCCGGGGCTCTACCTGCGCGGCGACGCGGGCAGCTTCGGTACCTGGCGCGGGCTCATTTCGGCCGGCACCGCGATCGGAGCGGGCGACGCCTGGGCCGCCCTCAGCCTCGACCGTTCGGACGGCGACCGCGACCACGCCCGGCGGCGCTCACTCCGCTTCCACGGCAACGTCGGGCTCGACATCGCCGAAGCGGTGGAGACGCGCTTCTACGCCAGCGTGAACGACATCGATCAGGAACTGCCCGGCGCGCTCGACCTCGAAACGGTTCGCGACGCGCCGGAGACCGGCAACTTCGCGGGCGATCAGGCGCGCAACATCGATTCCCTCCGGCTGCAGAACCGCACCCGGCTTGGCTTCGACGGCGGACAGGTCGACGCCGGGGTCTTCCTCAACGCGAAGTCGCTCTATCACCCGATCTTTCAGGTCGTGGACCAGGAGTCGGTGGACCGCAGCGTCTATGCCCGGCTCGACTACGCCTCCGGCCCGTTCGAGCTGACGCTAGGCGGGGAGGCGCGGTTCGGGGAGATCGCCTCCAAGCGCTTCGTCAATCTCGACGGCAGGCGCGGCGAGCGGACGTTCGATGCCCGGCAGGATGCCCAGACCGCCAACATCTATGGCGAGGTGCGCTTCCGTCCGGTCGGCTCGCTGCAGCTGGTCGCAGGCGGAATTTACGCCGACGGTTACCGCGAACAGCACCTGAGCTACGATGAGTTTCAGGGCGGCCCTACGGACGTGACGGGCCGGGCGGAGTTCAATGCCTTCTCGCCCAAGTTCGGCCTGCTCTACGAGCCGGCGCCGGGCGTCCAAATCTTCGCCAACTACAGCCGCTCGGTCGAATTCCCCGGCTTCATCGAGCTGGCGCAGATCGCGCGCTTCGTGGACCTCGATCCGCAGCGTGCCTGGAGCTTCGAAGTCGGCACGCGCGGCCGCAGGGGCATCGCCGAATGGGACGTCGCCGCCTATCGTGCCGACCTGTGCGGAGAGCTGCTCCAGTTCGATGTCGGGCCGGACATCCCCGCTTCGACCTTCAACGCGGGCGAGACGCGGCACCAGGGCGTCGAGGCGGCGCTGACGCTCGATTTCGCGGAGTGGCTCCAGCTTCGGCAGGTCTACCAGTATAGCGACTTCCGCTTCGTGGGCGATCCGCAATACGGCGACCACCGCCTGCCGGTCGTGCCCGAGCACGTCTATCGCGCCGAACTGCGGCTCGGGACCGACGCGCTCCACGTCGCGCCCAACGTCGAATGGGTCCCCCGCGGCGCCTGGGCCGATTACCCGAACACGCTGCGAGTCGACGGCTATGCGCTGGTCGGCCTGACCGCGGGGGCGACGGTCGCCGAGGGGATCGACCTTTTCCTCGACGCCCGCAACCTGCTGGGCGAAGAGGCGGTCGGCGACATCAGCGCGGCGATCAGCGCCACGCCGGCGTCGGCGATCTTCTATCCGGTGGAACGGCGCGCCATGTTCGGCGGCGCCCGCGCCCGGTTCTAGGGGGACGCGCATCATGGCCGACACGGCGCACTATCGAAGGGTCTGGCGCTGGCATTTCTATGCCGGGCTGTTCGTGCTGCCCTTCGTGCTGATCCTCGCCGCCACCGGCGCGGTCTATCTGTTCAAGCCGCAGATCGACCGGTGGGAGGAAAGCGCGTTCCGCGGACTCTCGACGGAGGGCGCCGTGTCGGCCGACGCGCAGCTCGAGGCCGCACTGGACGCCTATCCGGGCAGCCGGTTCAACCATTACCGACTGCCGGAGTCGCCCGGCGACGCGGCTATGCTCCAGCTCGCCTTGCCGGGCGGCGAACTGGCCGAAGTCTACGTCTCGCCGCAGGGCGAAGTGCTCGGCGCCCTCGACCCCGAGGCGCGGATCTCGGCCACGGTTTCCCGGATCCACGGCACGCTGCTGCTCGGCGACTGGGGCGACCGGCTGGTGGAGCTGGTGGCGAGTTGGACCATCGTGATGATCCTGAGCGGCCTCTATCTCTGGTGGCCGCGTCCGTTCAGGGCGACCGGCACGTTCTGGCCGCGCCTGTCGCTTCGCGGGCGGCCGCTGCTGAGAGACATTCACCGGGTCACCGGCTTCTGGATCTCGGGGCTGGTGCTGGTCATGCTCGCCAGCGGTCTTCCGTGGGCCGGCGTATGGGGCAGCGGCTTCAAGTGGGCGCGCACCGAGCTGGGGCTGATCGAGGGGCCGCAGGACTGGAAGATCGGCGCCGGCGCCGAGCACTCGGGCCATGCGCACGGCGCGGTGGCGTACGCGCCCGAGCGGTCTTCGCAGGGCCTCCACCTCTCGGCTTTCGTCGCCAGAGCCGAGCGGGAGAACCTCGCCTTTCCCGCGCTCGTTCTGCCGCCGCACGCGCCGCAGCTCTTCGGTCCGCCGACGGGCAACAAGTGGACCGCTAAGTCGCAGGCGCAGAACCGCCCGCTCGTGCGCTCGGTCACTTACGATCCTCTGACCGGCGCCGAGACCGGCCGCAGGGGCTTCGCCGACCAGCACCCGATCGACCGCACGGTCAACTACGGTATCGCCTGGCACGAGGGGCAGCTCTTCGGCCTCGCCAACCAGCTCCTCGGCCTCGCGACCGCGCTGGCGCTAATCGCCGTGAGCGTGATCGGCGCCGCGATGTGGTGGAAGCGCCGCCCGCGCGGAGAGCTCGGCGTGCCCGCAGGTGATGAGCGCCCCCTTGGCCCGCGGCTATGGCTCGCGATCGGCGCACTGGCGATCCTGCTGCCGCTGTTCGGCCTCTCGCTGCTCGCCGTCCTCGCAGCCGATCACCTGTGGACCCGGCTGCGAGGGGCGATGCAGCGAAGCGAGCCTCAGTCCTCCCACCAGTAGGGCAGGCGCTGGAAGTCGCCGGTCTCGACTTCGTTCATCGTCCGCGCATCGTAGAGGCGGCCGCCGAGCATGACGCGCTCGATGTCGTCGCTCGCCATGATGTCCTGCGACGGATCGGCCGAGAGGACCACGAGATCGGCCAGCTTGCCCGGCTCGAGGCTACCGATGTCGCGATCCATGCCGAGCGACTGCGCGGCGACGATCGTGCCCGCCCGCAGCGCCTCGACCGGACTCATGCCGCCGCGCGCGAAGCTCCACAGCTCCCAATGCGCAGCAATGCCTGGCTGCTGCCCGTGCGCACCGATCGCGACTTTCACCCCGCGCTCGGCGAGCTTGGCCGCCTCGCGCGCGCTGTCGTCGTCGACGAAGGCCCACTCGGGCGCCTTCACCCGGCGCGCGGTCGCCGCGAGCAGCTGGCGCGGCGGCGTGTGGACAAGCAGCGGGTTCTCGAACACGTCGGTCGCCTGGCGCCAGTACGGATCGCCAGCGAGCCCGCCGTACGTCACCACCAGCGTCGGGGTGTAGTTGCTCTGGCTCTGGCCGAAGAACTGCAGCACGTCCTCGTACATCACGTCGACCGGCACGTTGTGCTCGATCGTCGAATTGCCGTCGGCGACCAGGGCCATGTCCATGCCGAACAGCGATCCGCCCTCGGCCACCACCAGCATGTTCTCCGCCCGGCTGGCGGCGACGACCTGCTGGCGCTGCTCGCGCCGCGGCTGGTTGTAGTTCTTGATCGAGATGCCGCCCTGCGCCTTGATCCGGCGAACGTGGGCGAGCGCATCCTCGTAACTGTCGATCCGCGCGTAGACGCCCGCGGCCTTGGCCCCGTAGACCACCTCGCCGGTCGAGAAGATGCGCGGGCCGAGCAGTTCGCCGGCGCGCTGGCGTTCTGAGGCGGCGAAGATCATGCTCGCGCTGGACGAGGGATCGTGAATCGTGGTCACGCCCATCGCCAGTTCCTGGACCAGCGCCCAGTTCTGCTGCGGCACGAGGTCGCCCGCGCCCTGAGGCCCGTGGGCGTGGGCATCGACCAGGCCGGGCATGATCGTCTTGCCGCTGGCGTCGATCACCGTCGCACCGCCTGGGATGCTGACGCTGCCGGCCGGTCCAACCGCAACGATCCGGTCGCCCTCGATCACGATCGTGCCGTTGTCGATCGCGCCGCCATCCTCGCCGGCCATCGTCAGAATGCGCGCGCCGGTCAGAGCGAGGGTGCCGCTCGGCTTGGCCGCGCGCAGGGTGCGCGCGATCGAGATGCCGCTCTCGGGCGGGGTGAAGCCGGGCGCGTCTTCCGCCTGCGGCGCGCGCGGGAACATGGCCGCGGCCGTAGCGCGGTAAACCGTCGGTCCCATCGACCAGTAGAGCGTATCGCCGCCGCCCGACCAGCCGATGTATTCCGCGCCGCCCTTGCTGGCGCGGACGACGGGCAGGACCTTCGCCTCCTCGTCGACTTCGACGGCCTGCCCGCCGGGCATCAGCGGCATGGCGAAGACTTCGTAGTTCTGACGGAAGGCGAAGAACTCGCCGTTCGGCGAAACGCGGAAGTCGCTCGCCAGTTCGCCCTGCGCGTGCACGCGGCGGGCCTCGCCGCTGAGATCGGCGGAGATGAGCTGCAGCTTGCCTTCCTCGCGGCCGAGCATGAACACCCGCTCGCCATCGGCGCCGAATTGCGGATCGCCGAGATCCCGCGCGATCAGCTCCGGCGTGCCGCCCGATACCGGAACACGGTAGACGCCCGGGTCCTCCGAATACTCGGGCGCCGTCAGGTCGCCGCCCGCGCGCTTCTCGAACACGAGCGTTCGGCCGTCGGGCGAGAACTGCGGCACCGCATAGTGCCCCGGCTGGCTGGTCACCGTGCGCACGTTGCGGCCGGTGGCGTCGGCAACCACGATTTCGCCGAGCCCAGTGTCGGTCCAGCGCACCCAGGTAAGCTGGCGCCCGTCGCGCGACCAGGCGGGCCACAGCTCCAACGCTTCCTCCTGCTGGGTCAGCCGCCGCGGTTCGCCCCCGGCGGTGTCCTTGACGTAGAGCTTGCCGAGGCTGGCGAAGACGACCCGCCCGCCATCGGGCGAGATAGCCGCGAACTTCGGCATTCTCGCGACGAAGGTGTCGGGCGCCACCGGGATCACCGGATGGGGCGCATCGGCGACGCCGCGCGTGTCGTCGATCGTGAAGGGAATCTCGCTGAGCCCGCCACCATCGGCGTTCACCCGGCGCAGCTTGCCGCCCGCCCAGAACACCAGGCTGCGGCTGTCCGGCGTCCAGTCCATGTTGGGATAGACGCCGTAGACCGCCCAGGTCTCCTGCATGTCGAGATCGAGATCGCCGTAGATCATCCGTTCCTCGCCCGTCTCCAGGTTCTTGACCCAGAGCTGCGACTGGTCCTTGTCGCGCCGCACGAAGGAAAGCAGCTTGCCGTCGGGCGAGGGGTTGGGACGGACCGAGCCGCCGTAGCCGGAGACCGCCGTGGTGACCTTGCCGGTCTTGAGGTCGTAGCGTTCGATCTCGAACATGCTCTGGGTCGAATCCTGCGCATATTCGAAGATCGGACCCGGGGTGACGTTGCGGGTGTAGTAGATCGCGCTTCCGTCGGGCGCGTAGATCGGTTCGCCCAGTTCCTTCTGAAGCTGCTCACTGGCGCGCTCGACCAGCGCCACCCCGCTGCCGCCGGAGACATGATAGATCCAGACCTCGCCGGTGCCCAGCGAACGCCCGGTCGTGAAATGCTTCCTCGCCGCAATGAAGCGCCCGTCGGGGCTCCAGGTCGGCTGGTTGAGCAGGCGGAACTTCTCCTTGGTGACCTGCCGCTTGTCCGACCCGTCGGTGTTCATCAGCCAGATGTTGTCGCCGCCGCCGCGGTCGGAGGTGAAGGCGATCCGGCTCCCGTCGGGCGAGAAGCGCGGCTGCACTTCCCAGGCCAGCCCTTCGGCGATGCGCCGGGGCGTGCCGCCGGAAATCGGCATGGTGTAGATGTCGCCGAGCAGCGCGAAGGCCACCGTGCGGCCGTCGGGCGAGACGTCAACGTCCATCCACGTGCCTTCGTCGGTGCGGATCGGAATCTGCCGGACCGACGCCCCGCGCGGTGCCGTGACGTCCCACTTGGCCTCGTCCGCCTCGCTCTCCGCCGGGTCGACCGGGCTGGAGGTCACCTGCTCGCCGCTGCCTTCGGTAGGAAGCGGCCCTTCGTCGCCTTGCGATGCGTCGACCTCCTGCTCCTCCACCGGGTTCGGCGAGGGCTGCGGCTCCTGGTCCTGCGCGCTGAGCGAAGTGGCAAACAGCAGGCTGGCAATGACGGATGCGACGCTGGCTTTCATGGTGATCTGTCTCCCCTGGGAAAGGAGGCGTTCTATGCAAGCCGGCGCGCCAGGTCCATGCCGCCCGTCGACTGATTTCGCACCCTTTCCTTTTGCGCGGGACAGTCTAGCAACCGCGCAATGGATCGGGCGACAATCGTTCACGAGAACTTCCTCCGCCGTGTGGCGCAAGGTGACCTGCCGCATGGTGCGGAGCCGCACGGGCCGCTCTCGGCGGAGACGGCGGTGCAGCTCTTCAGGTCAGGCTGCCTGACCCGCGCGCTCGATCTCGTCAGCCGGCGGATGCAGGCGGCCGGAGAGGGCTTCTACACGATCGGCTCGTCCGGCCACGAGGGCATGGCAGCGGTCGCCGCGGCGCTGCGGCCGACCGATATGGCCTTCCTCCACTACCGCGACGCGGCCTTCCAGATCGAGCGCGCGAACCAGGTGCCCGGCCAGTCGATCCTGTGGGACATGCTGCTGAGCTTCGCCTGTTCGAGCGAGGACCCGATCTCAGGCGGGCGGCACAAGGTGCTCGGCTCGAAAGCGCTCAACATCCCGCCGCAGACCTCGACCATCGCCAGCCATCTGCCCAAGGCCGTCGGTGCCGCCTATTCGGTCGGCCTGACGAAGCGCGTGAAGCCCGAGCATCAGGCCCTGCCCGACGACGCCATCGTCATGTGCAGCTTCGGCGACGCCAGCGCCAACCACTCGACCGCGCAGGGGGCGATCAACACGAGTTGCTGGACCGCGTTCCAGAACATCCCGATGCCGGTGCTGTGGGTGTGCGAGGACAACGGGATCGGCATCTCGACCAAGACCCCGAGCGGCTGGATCGCGGCCAATTTCGCGCACCGCCCCGGCCTCGGCTATTTCGCGTGCGACGGGCTCGACATCTACGACACTTACGCCACTGCGCGCGCCGCCGCCGAGTTCGTCCGCACGCGGCGCAAGCCCGCCTTCCTCCATCTGCGCACGGTACGGCTATACGGCCATGCCGGGGCCGACATGCCGACGACCTACATGGCCAGGCACGAGGTCGAGGCGGAGGAGGCGAACGACCCGCTGCTCCACTCGGTGCGGCTGCTCGGCGAAGCCGGTGCGCTCGAGCGCGAGGAGGCGCTGGCGATCTATCAGGACACGCTCGCCCGCGTCGAACGCGTGCGGGCGGAAGCCGTCACGCGACCGCGGCTGAAGACGGCGTCCGAGGTCATGGCCAGCCTGATCCCGCCGAAACGCGAGAACGCCCCGAGCAACGGCCCTTCCGCCGAAGCGCGCGAGGCCGCGTTCGGCGCCGAGCTCAAGGCGGTGGAAAGCCCGCAGATCATGAGCCGCCTGATCAACTGGGCGCTCACCGACCTAATGCTCGAGCACCGCGAGATCGCGCTGATGGGGGAGGACGTCTGCACCAAGGGCGGCGTCTACGGCGTGACGCAGAAGCTCGGGGCACGCTTCGGCCGCGCGCGGGTGATCGATACGCTGCTCGACGAGCAGTCGATCCTCGGCCTGGGGCTCGGCATGGCGCAGAACGGGTTTCTGCCGATCCCTGAGATCCAGTTCCTCGCCTACTACCACAATGCGGAGGATCAACTTCGCGGCGAAGGCGCGACGCTGCCGTTCTTCTCGGGCGGGCAGTACACGAACCCGATGGTCGTGCGCATCGCGGGGCTCGGCTACCAGCGCGGGTTCGGCGGACACTTCCACAACGACAACAGCTTCGCCGTGCTGCGCGACGTGCCCGGGCTGATCCTCTGCTGCCCCTCGAACGGCGCAGACGCAGCCAGGCTACTGCGCGAATGCGTGCGCTTAGCGCGGGAGGAGCAGCGGCTGGTCGTGTTCCTCGAGCCGATCGCGCTCTATCCCATGCGCGACCTGCACGAGCCCGGCGACGGGCTGTGGCTGCGGCACTACCCTGAGCCTTCCGAGCGGATCGGCTTCGGCGAGGTGACGACTTATGACCTTGGGCACGGCGACGAACGCGATCTCGCGATCGTCAGCTACGCGAACGGCCTGCACCTTTCGCTTCAGGCGCAGAAGCGGCTCGCCGAGAAGGGGATCGCCGCGCGCGTAATCGACCTTCACTGGCTGAACCCCCTGCCGGAGGAGGCGCTGCTGGAGGCGCTCGGCGACGCGCAGCGCGTGCTCATCGTCGACGAAACGCGCCGCACCGGGGGGCTCGCGGAAGCGCTGATGACGTTGCTGACCGAACGCACCAGCAAGCCGCACGCCCGCTATGTGGCGGAGGACAGCTTCATCCCGACGGGCCCCGCCTACGCCTCTACGATCCCGAGCATTGACGGCATCGTAGAGGCTGCGCGCGCGCTCGCAGGAGGCGAAGCATGAGCGACCGGAAAACCGCCGTGGTCGTCTGCCCCGGACGCGGGACCTACAACAAGGCGGAGCTTGGATATCTGGGGCGGCACTTCCCCGACGCGGCGCTGCTCGCGGCGTTCGATGCGCAGCGTGTGGCCATGGGGCAGGACACGCTTACCGCGCTCGACGGCGCCGAGCGCTTCAGCCTCGCGCAGCACACCCGCGGCGACAATGCCTCGGGCCTGATCTACGCAGCGACACTGGGCGACTTCCTCGCCATCGACCGGGAGCGGATCGAGGTGGTCGCCGTGACCGGCAATTCGATGGGCTGGTACTCCGCGCTCGCCTGCGCCGGCGCCGTGTCGGCGGAGGACGGGTTTACCGTCGCCAACACGATGGGCACGCTGATGCAGGAAGCGCTGATCGGCGGGCAGCTCGTCTATCCGTTCCTCGGCGACGACTGGCGGCCCGACCCGGCGCGCAAGGCCGCGCTGCTGGCCGTGGTCGCCGAGATCGACGCCCGGGCCGATCACACGCTGGCGCTGTCGATCGACCTCGGCGGAATGCTCGTGCTGGCGGGCGACGAAGCCGGGCTGAAGGCGTTCGAGAGCGCAGTCGAGCCGATCGACGGGCGTTTCCCGATGCGCCTCGGCAACCACGCCGCGTTCCACACGCACCTGCAGGCGCCAGTTGCCCGGCGGGGCCAGGGGGCGCTCGCGCTCGACCTGTTCGGCCAGCCGACGCTGCCGATGATCGACGGGCACGGTGCGGTCTGGTGGCCGCGCTCGGCCGACGTGCACGCGCTGCGCGACTACACGCTCGGCGCGCAGGTCACCGAGACCTACGACTTCACCCGCGCCATCACCGTCGCCGCGCGCGAGTTCGCGCCCGACCTGTTCATCGTCACCGGCCCCGGCACCACCCTCGGCGGCGCGGTGGCGCAGTCGCTGATCCTCGCCGACTGGCGCGGAATGGGCAGCAAGGCCGACTTCAAGGCGCGGCAGGACAGCGAGCCGTTGCTCGTCTCCATGGGCATGGCAGAGCAGCGCGCGCTCGCAGCGGGTCGATAAACCCGCCAAGACCGCGCCGATCGGTTTCAATTTGCCATGGGGACTCGCCAACCCGCACGCGATGATTTACGTTCGCGTAAGGAGGGAGAGAGGCGAATGGCAGTAGAACAATCCGATTTCGACGTGCTGATCGTCGGCGCCGGAATTTCCGGCATCGGCATGGCGGCGCACTTGGAAATGATGTGCCCCGGCCGCAGCTACACGGTCGTCGAGCGGCGCGAGAACCTCGGCGGAACCTGGGATCTGTTCCGCTATCCCGGCATCCGTTCGGACAGCGACATGCACACGCTCGGCTTCGTGTTCGAGCCGTGGAAGCACGAGAAATCGATCGCCGACGCGCCTGCCATCCTCGATTACCTGAACCGCATCGTCGACGAGCGCGGCATTCGCGGCAATATCCGCTACGGGCACAAGGTGCTGGCGGCCGACTGGCGCAGCAGCGAGGCGCGCTGGCACGTCACGGCCGAGCTGCCGGACGGGACCACGACCACCCTCACCGCCAACTTCCTCTACCTCGGCTCGGGCTACTACGACTACGACGATCCCTACGACCCGGGGTTCGACTTCGGCGAATTCGAAGGGCAGGTCGTGCATCCGCAGTTCTGGCCCGAGGATCTCGACTACGCCGGCAAGAAGGTCGTGGTGATCGGATCGGGCGCGACGGCCGTCACCATCGTGCCTGCGATGGCCAGGCAGGCGGGCCACGTTACCATGCTCCAGCGCACGCCGACCTGGATGTTCTCCCGCCCGGCGAAGGACCGGATCGCCAACTTCCTGCGCAAGATCCTGCCCGAGGAGGTCGCCTACCGGATCACTCGCTGGAAGAACATCAAGCTGCAGGACATCGGCTACAAGCGCGCCCGCGAACGGCCCGAGAAGGTCAAGGAGTTCCTGCACAAGCGCATCCGCAAGATCTTCGGCGGCCGCGACTACGACGTGGCTGCCTTCACTCCGCCCTACAATCCGTGGGAACAGCGGCTCTGCCTGGTGCCCGACGACGACCTGTTCGAAGCGATCAAGCGCGGCAAGGCGGACATCAAGACCGGCCGCATCGCACGCTTCGTGAAAGGCGGGATCGAACTCGATAGCGGCGAGGTCCTGCCTGCCGACGTCGTCGTCACCGCCACCGGATTGAAGCTCGCCATCGCGGGCAAGATCGCGGTCAGCCAGGACGGAGCGCCGGTCGATTTCGCGCAGCGCTATTATTACAAGGGCTGCATGTTCTCGAACCTGCCGAACCTGGCGGTGGTGTTCGGCTATCTCAACGCCAGCTGGACGCTGCGCGCCGATCTCAATTCGGATTACGTCTGCCGCCTGCTCAACGAGATGAAGGCCAAGGGCACCGACATTGCCGTGCCGGTGCTGAGCGAAGCCGAGGAGGCCGCGCTGGAGGAGGACGACATCTTCGATTTCTCGTCCGGCTACATCCAGCGGTCCAAGCATATCATGCCCAAGAACGCGGTCGACTTCCCGTGGCGGCTGAACCAGGAATACGTGCTCGACCGCAAGCGCATGGCGGAAGATCCGGTGGACGACGGCGTTATCGCCTTCCGCCGCGCGGGCGCGAACGCGAGCGTTCCCGAAGAGCAGCTCGAGGCGGCGGAATAACTCTCTCCCCTTCAGGGGAGAGATACGCAGGCTTGCGAGCGCAGCGAGCTAGCCGGAGTTGAGAGGGGGTTGGCGATCGTGAAAGGCGGCGTTGCGCGCCTCCCCCTCTCCCAACCCTCTCCCCTGAAGGGGAGAGGGCTAGCGGCTTGAGCTGCCTTCGCCTAACCGTTCTCCATGAGCGACCGCATCTACACCGCCGGCCTCGTCGTGATCGGCGACGAGATCCTCTCGGGCCGCACGCACGACCGGAACATCGCGCAAGTGGCGAGCTGGCTGCAGGTGCAGGGCATCCGCCTGTCCGAAGTGCGCGTGGTGCCGGACGTGCTCGACCGGATCGTGGCCGCGGTCAACGCGCTGCGGGCGGAAAACGACTATCTCTTCACCACCGGCGGGATCGGCCCGACGCACGACGACATCACCGTGGACGCGGTGGCGGCCGCACTCGGCGTTCCGGTGGTGATCCACCCGGAGGCGCGCGCGGTTCTCGAGCGCTACTATGCCGGCCGGGGCGGGCTCAACGAAGGGCGCCTGCGCATGGCGCGCGTGCCCGAAGGTGCCGAGCTGATTCCCAACCGCATGTCGGGCGCGCCGGGGATCAAGATCGGCAACGTCCACATGATGGCGGGGGTGCCGCACATCGCCGCGCAGATGCTCGACGCGCTGACCGGCACGCTGGAAGGCGGCGCTCCGCTGCTGAGCGAAACCGTGGGCGGCTACATTCCCGAAAGCGAAGTCGCCGTGCTGCTGCGCGAGGTCGAGCAGGCGCACGAGAACTGCCAGATCGGCAGCTATCCCTTCTTCCGCGAAGGCAAGGTGGGCGCGAACTTCGTCGTCCGCTCGACCGATCCCGATGCGCTGCAGAGCTGCGTCCACACGCTATGCGAAGGCCTCGGTGAACTGGGCTTCGACTTCACACCGGGCGGTATCTGAAGCGCCCGAGCCGGTGAAAACCCGGTTTTAACCTTGCATCGCTAAGCCTCCGCCTATGACGGGGGTCTACATCACGATCGACACCGAATACGCGTCGAGCCTCGCAGGCCTCGGCCGGGCGGAGAACTTCGCGCGCTCGATCGCGGGAGAGACGCCCGAGGGTCCCGCCGGCGTGTTCTACAAGATGCGCCTGATGGAGCGGCACGGCCTCAAGGGCGTGTTCTTCGTCGATCCCATGCCTGCGCTGCTGTGGGGGCGCGAGGCGATCGTCGATATCGTCCGCCCGATCGTGGAGGCGGGCCACGACGTCCAGCTCCACTGTCATACCGAATGGCTCGAACTGGCGGGCGGCGCCAATCCCCTCGGCGGGCGAACGGGCAGAAACATCGCCGACTTCCGGTTCGACGAACAGTGCGCAATCCTCGAATGGGCGCGCGACATGCTGATGGCCGCGGGCGCGCCGCGGCCGGTCGCCTTTCGCGCGGGCAACTACGGCGCGAACGACGACACCCTGCGCGCGCTCGCCGAGATCGGGCTCACTTACGATACGAGCCATACTCCGGGCATCGCCGATGGCGCGTGCTGCATCTCGCTCAGCCGCCGGCATCGCCGGCCGATCCGCCACTGCGGAGTGATCGAAGTGCCGACCGGCTGCATCCGCACCTTCGGCGGCGGCCTGCGCCACGCGCAGGTCACGGCGATCTCCTCGCGCGAGATGCTGGCGGCGATCCGCCACGCGCGCGATCACAACCTGTCGAGCTTCACGCTCGTCTCGCACAGCTTCGAACTGCTGTGCCGCGCGCGAATGCGGGTCAACGCGATCGTGCGCCGCCGGTTCGAGATCCTGTGCAGGGGCATCGCCGACATGCCGGGCGTGACCAGCGCGACGTATGCCGACAATCCGCCGGCCCCCTCGCCCTTCGCGAGCGTGCGCCCGGTGCTGCCGGCGAGCCGCATGCGCACCGGCATGCGCCTGGCCGAACAGTTCATCTCGAACAGCCTCTACGGCGCGAGCTGATGGGGGCGGAAACGCCGATCCGCTTCGTCGTCGGTTCGCGGCAGGTGCTCGCAGTGCCGCGGCGGCTGATCACGGTGGCCCATTCTCTCGAGCAGCTCGTCACCGGAACCTGCCGCGAGCTTCCCGGCCTGACGGACGATGCCGACGGCTACCGCGTGCTGTCGGCCCCCGCCGAAGCGGCCGAGCGGCTGATCGCGCATCATCGCCACATGATTCCCGGCGGCATCCAGCGCTACCGCCGGCACTACATCGCGATGGACGGCGGCTTCGAGAGTTACATGGCCGGCTTCTCGGGCAAGACCCGCTCGACGCTGCGGCGCAAGCTGCGCCGGTTCGCCGAGGCGGACGGCGGCGCGCTGGATCTGCGCGAGTATCGCGGCGCGGCGGGCGTCGACGCTTTCATGGAAGCCGCGCTGCCGCTGTCGCGCGCAACCTATCAGGGCCGATATCTCGATGCCGGGCTCCCCGAGGCGGCTGCGGAGCAGACCCGGCTGCGCGATGCCGCGGCTGCGGATCGCCTGCGGGCCTTCATCCTGTTCCTGAACGGGGAGCCGGCGAGCTACCTCTGCCTTCCAGTCGAGGGCGATACGCTCGTCTACGCCTGGCTCGGCTATCATCCGGACACCGCCCATCTCTCGCCCGGCACCGTCCTCCAGCTCGCGGCGCTGGAGCGCCTCTTCGCGGAGCGGCGGTTCCGGTTCTTCGACTTCACGGAAGGGAACGGCGCGCACAAGGCGCTGTTCGGCACTGCCTCTGCCGAGGCGGCGAGCTTCTTCCTTCTGCGCGGCCGCGGGGCCAACCGGCTTCTGCTCGGCGCTCTGGCTGCCTTCGACGGCTCGGTGGCCAGAGCGAAGCGCATGGCCGGCCGAAGCGGCGTGCTCGCGGGCGCACGCCGGCTGCTCAAGCGCTAGCGCCTAGAGATCGATCGTCCGGTCCTGCCGCTCGTCGAGGTCCTCGCGCAGCTTGCGGGCGCCGCGCTCCGATTGCTCGACCGTGCGGTTGCCGTCCTGCTTGTTCCTCATCCAGACGTAGATCGCCACGACGAGGAGAATGATCGGGCCGAGAATGACGGCGACGCCCCAGATGGAACTCATCGGTCTGCTCCTTGAATCAGCTTACCGAGGGAACGCGCCGCAGGGCCGATCTTTCCGGCGCACAAAGAGAAAGGGCCGGGAAGATCGCTCCTCCCGGTCCTCAATCGCGTCAATCAGGATGGATCAGGCGCCTTCGACCTCGGCGAGGTCGAGCTTGAGGCCCGGGCCCATCGAGCTCGTCAGCGTGACCTTGCGGACATACTTGCCCTTGGCGCCGCTCGGCTTGGCCTTCACCACGGCATCGGTCAGCGCCTTGAAGTTCTTCAGCAGGTCCTCGTCCTTGAACGAGAGCTTGCCGATGCCGGAATGGATGATGCCCTGCTTCTCGACGCGGAATTCGACCTGGCCCGCCTTGGCGTCCTTCACGGCCTGTTCCACGTTCGGCGTCACGGTGCCGAGCTTCGGGTTCGGCATCAGGCCCTTGGGACCCAGAATCTTACCAAGGCGGCCGACCACGCCCATCATGTCGGGCGTCGCGATCACGCGGTCGTAGTCGAGGTTCCCGTTCTGCATGTCTTCCATCAGGTCCTCGGCACCGACCTTGTCGGCCCCGGCGGCCAGCGCCTTGTCGGCGTTGTCGCCGCGCGCGAAGACCGCGACCTTGACGTCCTTGCCCGTGCCCGAAGGCAACGAGACCATGCCACGGACCATCTGGTCGGCGTGGCGCGGATCGACGCCGAGGTTCATCGCGACCTCGACCGTCTCGTCGAACTTCTTGCTCGCGTACTGGCGCAGGGTGCTCAGCGCCTCTTCGACGTTGTAGAGCTTCTCGGCGTCGAGCTCGGCGAGCGTCTTCTGCTTCTTCGTCAGCTTTGCCATCGGATCAGCCCTCCACCACTTCGAGGCCCATCGAACGCGCGGAGCCTTCGATGATCTTGGTCGCCTGCTCGATATCGTTCGCGTTGAGATCCTTCATCTTGGTCTCTGCGATCTCGGCAAGCTGCGAGCGCTTGATCGTTCCGGCCGAAACCTTGCCCGGCTCCTTCGAGCCCGACTTGAGCTTGGCCGCACGCTTGATCAGGAAGCTCGCGGGCGGAGTCTTGGTGACGAAAGTGAACGAGCGATCCGCATAGACCGTGATGATGGTCGGGATCGGCATCGACTTTTCGAGATCCTGCGTCGCGGCGTTGAACGCCTTGCAGAATTCCATGATGTTGACGCCGCGCTGGCCCAGCGCGGGGCCGATCGGCGGGCTGGGGTTGGCAACGCCAGCCGGCACCTGCAGCTTGATATAGCCGGTGATCTTCTTGGCCATGAGGCCACTCCTTTCTCACTGTCGGCCCCGCGCGAACGCAGAGCCTCATGGTAAGCGGTCAAGCGGTCTACCGGGGCAGACCTCCCGCAATGGTTCCCGGTGCTGTCGCGTGGGAAGGCGCGCAGATAGCGCGCACGGGGCAAAATGCAAGCGATAGTGCCTGCGGGGGCGGCGCAAGGTGACGCCGGCGCCTGACACTCATGCGGGGTTTTGGCATGTGTAAACTTGGTGTGTTTTCCCTTTCACGCCAGATACTTGCAGATCGCCCGCGCGCACCGGATGTGACTTTCCGATCGTGAAGACCGCATCGGTGTCACCTTGTCCGTCGCCCCCTGACGAGGAGGAGATTGCCGGCATGCCAACGCGCGAATCGTTCATCGAATAGAACATACGAGGAACATAGACAGAAATCGTGCATGTAGGAAAGGATCACATGAAATCGCCCGGCAGCCCCGCCTGACCCCGTTCCCGTCCACCATCCCGGCGAAAGCTGGGATCGGGTGCAGCAAGGACGACGGCCCGGCGGCCAGCCATTCCAGCTTTCGCTGGATGACGGTGGGTGGGTGCGAGTGTGGACGTGTGTGGGCCGGACGGCGAACGCCGCCTCGGCCGTTACTTGACCAGTTCGACCTGTTCGAAGTCGAGCTCAACCGGCGTGGCACGGCCGAAGATCGAGACGCTGACCTTGACCTTCGCCTTGTCGAAATCGAGTTCTTCCACCACGCCGTTGAAGCTCGCGAACGGGCCGTCGAGCACCTTGACCTGATCGCCGATCTCGTAATCGACGCTGATGTCCTTCTTCGGTGCGGACTTCGCTTCCGCCACGCCGCCGAAATAGCGCGCGGCCTCCTTCTCGGAGATCGGCTGCGGCTTGTTGCCCGAGCCGAGAAAGCCGGTGACCTTGGGCGTATTCTTGACCAGGTGGTAGACGTCGTCGGTCAGCCGCAGCTTGGCGAGCACGTAGCCGGGCATGAACTTGCGTTCGACCTGGACCTTCTTGCCCCGCTTGACCTCGGTCACGGTCTCGGTCGGAACCTGCACTTCCTCCACGGCCTCCGACAGGCCCAGCCGTTCGGCCTCCGAAATGATTGCATCGCGGACCTTGTTCTCGAAACCCGAATAGGCGTGGATGATGTACCAACGAGCCATTGTGATCCCTGTCGTATCTTTTGTGTGTTTTCGATCAGGCGATCGTCAGCAGCCAGCGCACCACTGCGCCGAAGGCCGAATCGATGCCGAGAAAGAACAGCGAGAGAATCAGCATCATGATCCCGACGAAGATCGACGTACGGACCGTCTCTTCGCGTGACGGCCATACCACCTTGCTGCCTTCGGCACGGACCTGGCGGATGAACTCCCCGGGGCTGGTCTTGGCCATGTGCTCTCTCGCTCTTGCCTGAAAATTCCTGTCGTGCCTTCCGGAATGGGACCATCGCCGCCCCGGTTCAAGTCCGGGAGGGGCTTTTAAGGCTCCGATGTCGGAAGGCGGGCTGCATCTAGGCGGCATGGCGCGCAAAAGCAAGGCGGTGCCGCATGGAGGGACAAACCGGTTGCAGTGGAAACTTGGGGCTGGTCCTCATGGCATCGCGCCGTTAGCCTGAACGCCATTCCAAGGGACTTATGAGGGGATAAAGCGAATGGCAGCAGGCCAAGCACCAGCGACGCTGGGCGAACGATTGATTGCACCGGTCACCAACGTATCCGATTTCATCTGGGGCGGGACATGGAACGGCGAGCAGTTGATCCCCATCCCGCCGCTCGCCGTGATCCTGCTCGGCGTCGGGCTCTGGATCATGATCGGCCTTCGCTTTTATCCGATCGTCAAGTTCGGCGCTGCGGTGCGCGGACTCTTTGCAGGCCGGAAAGGATCCGGCCGGGGCGAGATCAGCCCCTTCGCCGCGCTCTCCACTGCGCTCTCCGGGCAAGTCGGCACAGGCAATCTGGCAGGCGTCGCCACGGCGATCGCACTTGGCGGGCCGGGGGCCGTGTTCTGGATGTGGATCACTGCGCTGTTCGGCATGGCGCTGGCCTTCGCCGAAGGCAGCCTCGCCATCCGTTATCGTGAGACCACTTCCGACGGCGTCGCTCGCGGCGGACCAATGACCTACATCATGCTGGGCCTGGGCCCGAAATGGACCTGGCTCGCCATCGTGTTCTGTATCGGCACGCTGTTTTCCGCACTGGTCACCGGCAACTCGATCCAGGCCAACGAAGTGGCGAGCGGCCTCAACGAGCTGTTCGGATTCGAGCGGTGGCTGGGCGGGCTGATCGTGGCGATCGCGGTATTCGTGGTGATTATTGGCGGCATCAAGTCGATCGGCAGCGTGGCGGAAAAGGTCGTCCCCTTCATGGCCGCCGCCTATATCGTGATGGCAGTGGTCGCGTTGATCCTCAATTTCGGCGATCTGCCCGAAACTTTCGGCCGCATCTTCAATGGAGCGTTCAACGTGCAGAGCGCCACAGGAGGCTTCGCTGGTGCGGCGATCATCCTCGCGATCCGTGCCGGCGTCGCTCGCGGGCTGTTCTCGAACGAGGCGGGTCAGGGCTCGACCCCGATCGCGCACGCCGTGGCGCAGACCGACGATCCCGAACAGCAGGGCCGCATGGCGATGCTCGGCACCTTCATCGATACGATCGTGATCTGCACCATGACCGCGCTCGTCATCCTGACGGTGCAGGGCGACTTCACCTACAACGGACAGCCGGTGGATCACGTGTGGCAGTCCGACCTCGGAACCACCGCAATGTCGGGCTTCGTGACGACATCAGGCGCGTTCGCCGCGGCTTTCCCGTTCGAAATCGGATCGATCCCGCTGGGCACGCTGATCGCCAGCATCGCGCTGATCCTGTTCGTCTTCACCACCCTGTTGACGTGGTCTTATTACGGCGAGCGCGCGATCACGTTCATCTACGACCGCGTGCCCGGCTCCACCCGTGGCGGCGAGCGCGTGCTCCACATGATCTGGCGGGTGATCTGGTGCATCGCCATCTTCATCGGCGCGATGCAGCCTTCCGAGCTCGTCTGGCGGCTGGGCGATATCTCGAATGCGACGATGGCGCTGCCCAACCTGCTCGCGCTGGCGCTCCTGTCGGGTGTGGTGTTCAAGCTGGCGCGCGGCGAGCGAAAGGCCGGGCGCGACTACCGCAGCGAAACGCCGGAAGAGCCCGAGGAATACTGACGGCCGACCGGCAAGAAGAAGGGGCCGGACACCTGCGTGTCCGGCCCCTTCCCTTTTTTTGATCGTCCGACCGGGCGACCGGATTCTAGCGGGCGCCGAACAGGCGGGCGAGAAATCCGGGTTCTTCCATCGGCCGGATCGGTCCGTGCATCAGGTATCGCAGCGAAGCGTCGCGATGCGGGCGGGGTTGGACCCACCGGTCGGGACGACTGCTGCGGAAGGAATAACTAGACATGGCATTGTCTCCATGAACACTCGTACCTTCCGTCCGACGCATACAATGACCGGTTCGGCGCAGCGGTTCCCGGTGTCGACATAGCGGCGTCGCCGCGCGGGGTGAGGCGAAGCGTCGCAGCCGTTTCAGCGAGGGGGTTCCCGCGTGGGGCAAATTTTTCAGGAGCTGTGGCGCGAATGCCATCGCGGCCGATATCGCCTGGCAGGGGTGACAGGATTCGAACCCGTGGCCCTCGGTTTTGGAGACCGATGCTCTACCAACTGAGCTACACCCCTGCAGGCGGAAGCGCCCTCTAAAGCCAAGCAGGGTGGATGGCAAGGCGGCGCGCGCATGGCGCTAGGAACTTCGCCCCATGCGCGATAGAGGCGGCGGTCATGCACGCGCCCGCGCAAGGCCCGATCCCCGGCGATCTCCTGCTGCTCGCCTATCGCAACGGGATCTTCCCGATGGCGGACGGCCGCGACGACCCGGAAGTGTTCTGGGTGGAGCCGCGCAAGCGCGCGATCATTCCGCTCGACCGGTTCCATTGCTCGCGCTCGCTGCGCAAGGTCCTGCGGCACGGCGAACTCACCGTCACCTGCGACCGCGCCTTCGAGGAAGTCCTGCGCGCCTGCGCGGCGCCGCGGCCGGACCACGAGGGGACCTGGATCAACCGCCGGATCGAGGAGAGCTTCTGCACCCTTCACCTTGAGGGGCACGCCCATTCGCTCGAATGCTGGCGGGGCGGCGAGCTGGTCGGTGGGCTCTACGGCCTCGCGCTCGACCGCGCGTTCTGCGGCGAGAGCATGTTCAGCCGTGCCGACAACGCGTCCAAGGTGGCGCTCGCGTGGCTGGTGGCGCTGATGCGGCGCGCCGGCTTCGTGCTGCTCGACTGCCAGTTCATGACGCCCCACCTCGCTTCGATGGGCGCGGTGGAGATCTCACAGCAGCGCTACTGCGCCTTGCTGGAAGATGCGCGGGGCGAACCGCGCATGACACTGGCCGAAGCCTACGACTCGCTGCTGGCGGAGGCCGAGCCGCCCTCTTCGCCCGGGAACGTCATCGCGCAATCCTTCACCCAGACGTCGTAGATCGGGTGCTCGACCACGTTCAGGCTGGGCGAGTTCTTGAACAGCCAGCCGGAAAAGGTCTTGTCCCACACGCCCTCGTCGCCCGCCTGACGGACGAAGACCTGGACGAACGCGCCCGTCTCGTGCGGCAGTTCCCAGGGCGGGGTACGCTCGCAGGCGGCGAGGCGGACGATCACGTCGCCCACGCGGCGCGACTCGCCCGGTTGCATCTCGAGATCCTGCGACAGGTTGTTGCGCTTGTTGAGCAGGCCCAGCGTGGCGACCCGGTCTTCCATCGGCGTCCCCGCGCCGACCTCGCCGACGGGCACGGGCGGCGCGCTGGTGCGCATGCTTTCGGGAATCTCGGTCTCGACCGGCTCCGGCGCAGGTGCTTCCTGCGTGCAGGCGGCGAGCGCCGCCGCCAGTGGCAGCGCGAGGGCGAGCCGGCCCACGCTCAGCTGTCCGGCGACCACGCTTCGTAGTCGCCCGTTGCCGCCGCGCGGCGCCCGCCGCGCTGCAGCGCCCCCTGCGGCAGGTAGGCCGCCTCCGTCCCCGTCGCGTTCGGCGTGTAGTCGGCCTCCCAGATCCGGGCCGGCGGCAAGCGGCTCTCGGGCACGTCGTCGAACTGGCCGTGCAGCCAGCCATGCCATTCGGGCGGCACGCGGCTGGCGTCGTTCGCGCCGTCGTAGATCACCCAGCGGCGCTCCCGCCCGTCGGGCGACTTCTTGCGCGAACGGAAGTAGCGGTTTCCCTGCGCATCGGTGCCGACTTCGACCCCGTGGCGCCAGCTATGGAGCAGCGTGCCGATCGTCGCGCCGTTCCACCAGGTGAAGATCTTGGCCAGGAAGTTCATGGAGCGGGCGGTTAGCCGATTCGCCCCGCGCGGCCAAGCGCGCAATCGAGAACGGCCGCGATTACCATTCGACCGTGTCGCCCGGCTCGATCCCGAGCTCGGCCGCACGGCCCCCGGGGATTTCGAGCACCGCGCCCGTCAGCCCGACGGCGGAAACCGAATCGAGCGAATAGGGAACGGTCTCGGCGGCGATGTTCAGGATCCGCCCGTCCTCGCCCACGAAGATGATGTCGAGCGGCAGCGGGGTGTTCTTCATCCAGAAGCTCGCCACGTCCGGCGGATTGCGCGGGAAGAGCATGCCCTCGTTCGGCCCGAGCTCAGTCCGGAACATGAGCCCGCGTGCCTGCTCCTGCGCGGTGCGCGCGACTTCGACCGTGAAGGCGTGGCGCTTGCCGTCGCTGACCACCGTGAGCGGGATCGTTTCGAGCCCCGAGACCGGATGGCGGCTCGCGGTGGTCTCGGCAGGGGCGGCAGCCCCCGCGCCGGCCTGGGGCGAGCAGGCCACCGCGAATGCGGCAGCGAGAAGGGAAAGCAGTCGGCGCATCTATCGATCCTCTTCTTCGGCAGCAGCCTCCGCCACCCATTGCTCGGCGTCCTCGACGTCCTTCGCGTCCACTACCGCGCGGGCGTCGTCAAATCCATGCCCGGCGCGGATCATTGCGGCGATCTGCTTCTCGCGTCGGTCGCGCTCGGGCACCTCCCCCGCGAACGGTCCGAAGCGCCGCCTGCGCGCGAGCGTCAGAGCGGCTTCGCGCCGCGCCCGCTCGCCCGGCCGGGCACCGACGCGCAGCTCCTCGTCTATTCCGGCCCCGCGCAATGCCTGGTCGATCCGGCGCGCGCCATATCCGCTGCGCAGCAGCCCCCCGGCCCGCGCCCGGGCGTAGGCTTCATCGTCAATGTAGCCCAGTTCGACGAATCGCGCGGCGATCGCAGCGGGATCGGCAGGGCGCTCGCCATCCCACCCGCGCTCGCGCAGCTTGCGCACCAGATAGCCCTCCAACTTCGCCGCCGTGGTGGCGAAACGCGCGACATAGGCGAGCGCGAGTTCCTCCAGCCGCGCGGCATCGAGCGGCTTCGGCGGGCGCTTCCTGCGCCTCTCCTGCGTTCCTTCACGAACCATGCGGCCTTATTCGTGCCACACTCGTTGGGAAATGGGAAAGTTTGAAACGACGGCGAGGAAGGGATAAGGGCGCCGGTAGGGGACAATGAAAGCGCTATATTGCGCGCTAATGACGGGTACCGCCTCCAGACATGACCGATTTCAACCTGATTCCGACCCCGAACGACTGCGCCTTACCGCGTCGCAGGTCGGATTTCGCCACCTTCAACGAGGCGGTCGACTACGCCGCCCGTAGCGAGAAGGGCCTCAATTTCCACGATATGCGCGGCACGCTGGAGCGTGCCTATTCCTACGGCGAAATGCGCGAAGACGCGCTGGCGATGGCGCGGCGGCTGGTCGCGGCCGGGATCGGCAAGGAAGACCGCGTGGCCCTCGTCGCCGAGACCGGGCCGGACTTCGCCGCCCTGTTCTGCGCCTGCGTCTATGCCGGCGCATGGCCGGTGCCCCTGCCCCTGCCGACCAGCTTCGGCGGCAAGGAGAGCTATATCGAGCAGCTCGCAGTGCAGCTCGAAAGCTCTGACCCGAAGATCCTCATCTATCCGCCCGAAATCGCCGAAATGGCGCAGGCCGCCGCCGACCGGCAGGGCTGCGAAGGGACCGATTGGGCAAGCTTCGCGGAGCGTGAGGCGCCCGAATGCGAACTGCCCGAAGCGCAGCCGGACGACATCTGCTATCTGCAGTACTCCTCCGGCTCGACCCGTTTCCCGACCGGCGTGGCGGTCACGCACGAGGCGCTGCTGCACAACCTCTACGGCCATGCCACGATGGTCGATCTGGGCGAGAACGACCGCGTGGTGAGCTGGCTGCCGTGGTATCACGACATGGGGCTGGTCGGCTGCTTCCTCTCGCCGATCGCGAACCAGGCCTCGGTCGATTACCTCAAGACCGAGCATTTCGCGCGCCGCCCGCTCGCCTGGCTCGACCTGATCAGCCGCAACAAGGGCAACACGCTCTCCTACTCGCCGACCTTCGGCTACGACATCTGCGCCCGGCGCATCTCGAGCCAGAGCAGCGTGTCCGAGCGCTTCGACCTCTCGCGCTGGCGCACCGCGGGCAACGGAGCGGACATGATCCGGCCCGACGTGATGCAGAGCTTCGTCAACGCCTTCGCCGACGCGGGCTTCCGCGCCAGCGCCTTCACCCCAAGCTACGGCCTTGCCGAAGCGACGCTCGCGGTCACCGTCATGCCGCCGGGCGAAGGCATCCGCGTCGAACTGGTGGAGGAGGAGCGCCTGTCGGGCACGCGGGCCGATTTCTCCCGCCCTGCCCGCTACCGCGCCATCGTGAACTGCGGCAAGCCGCTCCCGGGCATGGAGGTCGAGATCCGTGGGGAGAACGGCGAGGCCAAGGGCGATCACAAGATCGGCAAAGTCTGGTGCCGCGGCAAGAGCGTCATGCATTCCTACTTCCGCAACGAGGAGGCGACCAACGACTGCCTCGTCGCCAAAGAAAACGGGGACGTCTGGCTCGATACGGGCGACATGGGCTACATGGCGGGCGGCTACCTGTTCATCGTCGGCCGCGCGAAGGACATGATCATCATCAACGGCAAGAACCACTGGCCACAGGACATCGAGTGGGCGGTGGAGCAGTTGCCGGGCTTCAACCACGGCGATATCGCCGCGTTCTCGGTCGAGACCGAGAACGGCGAGGAAGCGCCGGCAGTGCTGGTCCATTGCCGCGTGTCCGACCCTGAGGAGCGCGTGCGCCTGCACGAGCAGATCCGCGACAAGGTCCGTTCGATCACCGGCATGAACTGCGTCGTCGAGCTGGTCCCCCCGCGCACCCTGCCCCGCACCAGTTCGGGCAAGCTCAGCCGCGCCAAGGCCAAGCGGCTCTACCTCGCCGGCGAGATCCAGCCGCTGCCCCTGATGGAAGCCGCCTGACCCCGCTTCCCCGACAAGCCTAGCCGCCCTCGTCCTGAGCCCACGCGACCCGCACCTCTCCGGTGCGGACGTCGCTCAGGATGGCCTGCGCGCCGTTTCCGACCAGGAGCGAGCGAACGGTTTCGGCCTGTACCTCGGGCCCGGAGACCGTCAGGCTCCGGCCCAGCCGCTGTGCCGCCCAGGCGGCGAGTACGATCGCTTCGCGCGCCGCGTCGTCGGGGGCCTCACCGTCGAACGCCACCGACGGGAGCGTTGCAACGGGCGGAATCAGCTCGACCCGCCATTCGGGCTCGGTCGCGGTGATCCGGCGCTCGAGCGCGGCATAGGTTTCGAGTGTGGCGCCGGGCAGGACCTCCGCGCGCACCAGCGCCCGGCGACGCTGGCGATCGACGAGAATGTCGTTCTCCTCGACTCCTGCCGCCAGCGCCAGCCGCGCCGTAAGTTCCTCGAGCCGGTTGCGGGCCGCTTCCTCCTCGGCCAGCTTGGCAGAGGCAAGCTGGGCCTCCTCCGCGCTTTCTTCATCGCGAACGAGGAACTGCTTGAGTTGCACGTCGACCCTCGTGCCGAGAAGACGCGCGAGATTTTCCTCCGAGCGGACTTCCGCATCGGGTTCCAGTCGCGTTGTCCACACGAAGGCGGACACCCCCACCGGTTCGCCGTCGAACTCGATCTCCGGCTGCGAGAGGCGCGAGGAAGTGCCGAAGTTCGCCGCAAGCTCGCTTCGTACCTGCCGGGCAGCGCTCGCTTCCCAGGCGATCTGGCGCAGGGAGAAGCCGAGCGGCACCGCAAGGGCAATGAACACCGCGGCGAGCACGAAATTCTGCCAGCGGGTCTGCCTCTCCGATAAGGTCGTGCTGAACCCGTAGAGACGCGCCATTGCCCAGACCGTGAGCGCGATCATGACGAAGTTGGTCACGTAAAGCAGCAGGGCACCGGTAAAGACCGTCCAGTTCAACGTCGCGAGTCCGAACCCGATTACGGCCAGCGGCGGCATGAGGGCGGTGGCGATCGCCACGCCGACGATCGTCCCCTCACGGCCGCGGATCATGGCGTAGGCGCCCGCCATGGCGGAGAACAAGGCCACCAGAAGATCGAACAGATTGGGCCGAGTGCGCGAGGCGATCTCGCTCGTGATGTCCTGCAACGGCGAAAGGAATACGATGAAGGCGCAGAGCCCGATCGCCATCAACGTGCCCCAGGCGAGCGAATTCGCCGACTGACGCATCCAGCGGTAATCGCCGATCGCCAGGGCAAACCCGAGTCCCATGATCGGATCCATCAGCGGCGACAGCAGCATCGCGCCTATCACCACTGCAGGGGAGGAGAGAAGCAAGCCGAGAACCGCGATGCCGGCCGACATTGCCGTCATGAACAGATAGCGCGAGGAAAGCGCGCACTCCTCCCGCCGCTTGGCGATCACCTCTCCCTGCTCGACGGTGTCGACCACCGCCTCGCGCCACCATCGGCGGAAGCTCACCACCACGCGCAGGAACGACCACTGAGGCCGTCCCGCGGCGCTCGTATCGCCGTTTGCGACGGCTTTCCCACTCATCGAACCACTGTCCATCGCCGGGCTTTAGCGCTTGCCTTGCGCCGAAAAAAGCCGACATTCCGTCGAGGACGGTGAGCGCCCCCGTTGAATTTTGTGTGTTATGCGCTTAACACAGTATGCAGGAGCCGGGCCGCGCCCGGTGAGGAGCGAAGAAGCAGGTATGGCCACCAATCAAACCGCCACGGCGACCGAAACCGATCTGGATCTGGAGCTGACCCCGCCCGATCCGGTACCGCAGGTCACAGCGGAGAAAGCCGCGGGGCTCGTGCCCGTGAGCGAGGAAAAGAAGTCGAAGCTGGACCAGAAGGTCGAGGCGTTCATCGCCGATCTGGTGGCGGAGGACGCGAACTCGCCCGAGTTCGGCCAGAAAGTCGACCAGATCACCAATATGGGCCGCAAGGAGATCATGGCGGCCTCGCAGCATTCGAACCGTTTCCTCGACCGCCCGGTCCGCGCGATGGACAAGGACGAAGGCGTCGGCGCCAATCTGGCCGAGCTGCGCCGCACGGTGGAAGAGCTCGATCCCTCGCGCCGCGGCAAGCTGACCGGCCCGAAGAAGCTGCTCGGCATCATCCCCTTCGGCAACAAGCTGAACGATTACTTCCGCAGCTACCAGAGCGCGCAGACGCACATTCAGGAAATCCTCTCCAAGCTCGCCAACGGCAAGGACGAGCTGCTGATGGACAACGCGGCGATCGACGTCGAACGGTCCAAGCTGTGGGAGGCGATGGGCAATCTGGAGCAGATGATCCATATCTCCCAGGCGCTCGACGAGCGGCTGGAGGAGAAAGCTGCCGAGCTCGATGCGACCGACCGGGCCAAGGCCAAGGCGATCCGCGAAACCGCGCTGTTCTACGTCCGCCAGCGCACGCAGGACCTGCTGACGCAGATGGCGGTCAGCGTTCAGGGTTACCTCGCGCTCGATCTGGTCAAGAAGAACAACGTCGAGCTGGTCAAGGGTGTCGACCGCGCCAGCACCACCACCGTCAGCGCCCTGCGCACGGCGGTGACGGTCAGCGAGGCGATGACCAACCAGCGGCTCGTGCTGCAGCAGATCACCGCGCTCAACGACACGACCGCCGGGATCATCGATTCCACCAGCACCATGCTGCGCGAGCAGACCGGCAAGATCCACGAGCAGGCCGCATCGAGCACAATCCCGCTGGAGACGCTCCAGCGCGCGTTCCAGAACATCTACGACACGATGGACGAGGTCGACACGTTCAAGCTGCGCGCGCTCGATTCCATGAAGCAGACGGTCACGACGCTCAGCAAGGAGGTCGAGAGGTCGAAGGGCTATATCGCCCGCGCCGAAGGACAGGCGCAGGCGCAGTCCAAGATCGGCTCCAGCGAACCGTCGTTGCTGACGCTCGATAGCTGATGCCCGACAGCACGCACGACAGCGACGTGATCCTCGCCGGCGCGCGGCGCTCGCTCGCCGAGAACCGCGCGGGCGGATATCACCGAAGCGCCTCGATCGGGCGCGGGTCGGCCGATCTCAAGACGCGGCACCTGATCGGCAAGGTCAAGCGCATGTTGATCGCCGTGGGCGGGATCGTCGTCGCGGCGATGGTCGCGGGCCTGGTGATCGACGGGATCGGCTTTGCCGGTATCATGGTGACGCTGCTGGCGATCGTCGCGGCGGTCTTCGTGTTCTCGGCTTTCCCGAAGATGAAAGTACCCAGGCGCGCCGAGCTCAACAAGGGTGACACGCGCGAGATGGTGGGTCGCACCGAGCTGTGGCTCGAGCATCAGCGCCCCGCCCTGCCCCCGCCGGCGGCGAAGATCGTCGACGACCTCGGCGTGCAGCTCGACGCTCTGGGCCTCCAGCTGGAGACCGTCGACCAGTCGCACCCCGCGGTGCGTGACGTGCGCCAGCTCGTCGGCGAGCATCTGCCGGAAATGATCGATTCCTACCGCAAGGTGCCGGCGCACCTGCGCGGCGAGAAGCGCGCGGGCGCGACGCCGGACGAGCAGCTCACAGAAGGGCTCGGCCGCATCAGCCGCGAAATCGACAGCGTCACCCGCCAGCTCGCCGACGGCGCGCTCGACGATCTCGCCGTGCGCCACCGCTACCTCGACTATCGCTACGGCGAAGGCGCCACCAAGGACGAAGGCTGATGCGCGTCGCCATCCCGCACGATCTTCCGCGCGAGACGGTGCGCGAGCGGCTGCGTAGCCGCAGCCATGAGATGGCGGACCACATTCCAGGCGGCATGGCCGAAGTGACCACCGCCTGGCCGAGCGAGGACAGCATGACCATGCGCGTCAGCGCCCTGGGACAGAACCTCGACGGCCGCGTCGATATCGAAGAGGGCCAGCTCGTGTTCGAGATCGACCTGCCGCCTGCGCTCGGTTTCGTCGAGCCGATGATCGCCAATGCCGTGCGCCAGCAGGGGCACAAGCTGCTGACGAAGGACTAGCCGCTCGCGCCGCCGAGCTTGCCGACCTTCTGTGCACCCTGGGCGCTCATTACCAGCACCTCGTCGCCGTCGACCACCACGATCACGTCATCGAGCCCGATGCACGAGACACGCGGTCCGTCGCTGTCGATCATGACGTTGCGGCATTCGACCAGCTCGGCCTCGCCGCGCACGACATTGCCGCCCTCGCCGGCCTCCCGTGCCTCGCGCAGCGCGACCCAGTTGCCGATGTCCGACCAGCCCATGTCGACCGGCACGAGCGCGGCGCGGCCGGTGTTTTCCATCACCGCGTAATCGATCGATTCGCCCTCGATCCCGGCAAAGACCGAGGCCGAGGGATGGAACCGCGCCCCGCTGTCCGATCCGCGCGCCACCGCTTCGCGCGCGGCCTGCGCCATCGCAGGGCGGTATTGCGCCAGCTCCTCGAGAAAGGTGCCCGCCCGAAACGCGAAGATCCCGCCGTTCCAGCTGAACTCGCCCGAGGCGAGGAAATCGCGCGCCAGCGCCTCGTTCGGCTTCTCGACGAAGCGCGCCACGTCGTACCCGCCATCGATCGGGGCGCCGCGCTGGATATAGCCGTAACCGGTCTCGGGCCGATCCGGCGCGATGCCGAAGGCGACGAGACGGCCGCGCCCGGCGAGCGCCACGGCGCCGTCCACCGCCGCCAGGAAGGCGCCGGTATCGGCGATGTAGTGGTCGCTCGGACAGACCAGCATGATCGCCTCTTCCGGCAGCAGCGCCGCCGCGAGCGCGATGGCAGGCGCGGTGTTGCGCCCCTCCGGCTCCACCACGATCCGCATGCCGGGCTGCCCCTGCGCCTCGACAAGTTCGAGATGCCGCGCCCCGGTCACCACCATTGGCGGCGCAAACCGCGCCCTGTCGTGGCACCGGGCCAGAGTTGCCTCGAACAGCGATTGCTCGCCCAGCAGGCGCAGGAAGGGCTTGGGGCGATCGGCGCGGCTTCGCGGCCAGAGCCGCGTTCCGCTCCCGCCGCACAAGATCACCGGATGGATGCCGTCGGTCATGCCTGTGCGTCATTCACCAGCTGGCGCGGCAGGGCAAGGCTCAGCACCCTCTCGGTGCCCTTGTGTCCCGATCAGAACCACCGTTGTCGCCAGTAGAACGGCGCCGGGACGGGGCTGCCTTGCGCATCTGTCGCCGGGCGGAAACGCAGCCGCTCGACCACCAGGCGGCAGGTGATCCGGTCCGCTTCAGGGTCGGTACTCGGACGATAGACCGTGCAGTTCGACGCCCGCCCGTCGGTGCCGACGGTCACGCGCACGATCACTTCGGTTCCGCGACGCGCCGCACGCCCGCCCTCGGGCACCGGGTAGTCGCTCGCGTCGTCGATCGAGCCCGCGATATGCTCGGGCTTGGTCACCGCGCCGCCGCCCTGACCACTGCCCCCCTGGCCGCTTCCGGTCCCAGCGCCCTCGCCGCCCGCACCGGTCCCAGCCCCGCTCTCGCTGGCGCCCGAGGTATCAGCGCTGCCGGTGGACGAGGCTCGCGGGGCTGGCACCGGGCGGGGTACGGGGATCGGCGGGTCGGGCACGGCAAGCTCGCGGGGCACCGCCTCGCGCCCCTCCTCGCCCGAAGCGCCGGCGTCAGGCTCGGCTGGGGGTTCGGGCAGGTCCTCGGGCGGCGCCGTGATCGTAACCGTGACCGCCTCGACCACCTGCCGCTCGACCGCGCCGGTAAAGTCCGGCGCAAACGCCTTGGCGAGCCCGTAGATCGCCAGGACGTGCAGCAGCGCGATCAGCGCCAGCGTGCCGAGGCGGGGCTTGCGACGCGAAGTGAAGGAGCCGGTCCCGATCATCCCGCGGATAGAACACCTCCCTCTCGCACTGCGTTCCCCTGGCGAAAGCATACCCGACTATGCGCCGCTCCCGGGCATAAAAAGCGGCGGCGCTCCTCTCGGAACGCCGCCGCCTTTTCAATAGTGCTGGATCGGTTCGTCAGTAGCCGACGACGAGCGAGATGCTCGCCGCGCGCGGCGCGCCGATCTGGGCGAAGGGCACGCTGTCGAGCGAGCCGCCGTAGTAACCGACGTAGAGCTCGTCGAACAGGTTGGTGACGTTGAGCTGGAGCGCCGCTTCCTTGCCCGGCGCGAACTCGCCGAGATTGTAGCGCACGTCGAGATCGACCAGCGTGTAGGACGGCACCGTGGTCTCGTTCAGGTCGTTGACGAAGCGCTTGCCGGTGTACTTGACCTGTGCACCGAATTCGACGGGACCGAAGTTGATCTGACCACGCGCACCGACGGTGTACTTGGGCGAGCCGCTCTCGCGGCTCCCCGCGGTGGGAAGGTAGTAGTCTTGACCGACCGTGGCGACGGTGCAACCGAACTGCGCCGGATCGGGCAGGCCATCGTCATCGAGACCACACTGGCCGCCCAGAACGTCGTCCTTGATCTCGGAGTTGTTGAACGAGCCGAACACATAGAGCAGCGTGTTCGGAGTCGGGCTCCAGGCCACCGAGCCGTCGATGCCGTATTTGTCCACCCGGCCGAGGTTCCGGTAAAGTGTCTCGTCCAGGACCGGATCGTAGGCCGACGCAAGCCGGTTGTTGTAGCGCGTGTACCAGCCAGCGATCTGCGCCGTCAGGTTGCTGCCCAGACCGTAGCGCAGACCGACGTCGAAGCTGTCGGTCGTTTCCGGAACCGGCTGCGATTGGCGAACGTCTGCCAAGTAGAGCGAGTCGTAGAGCGGATCGGTGCCCGGCACCGACAGCCCCTTGGCATAGTTGGCGAACAAGGAGACGTTGCCGAAGTCATAGGTCAGGCCGATGTTCGGGAGCAGCTTGTCGTACTTGTAGGTGCGCGTCTGCGGCGGGGCGTTTTCCGGATTAGCCGCTTCGTAAGCGGCCGTGTCCTGATTGCCGAGACAGTCGACGAAGCCCGATGCCGAGGTCGTGAAGCAGTTCTGATTCAGCTCGCGCTTGAAGAACGGAAGCCGCAGCCCGGCTACAACGCCGAGCGGACCGAACGTGCCGCTATATTCGCCCGACACCTGGTTGAGGATGGCGTAGGACAGACGATCACGCTTGTTCAGGGCGTATCCGTCCGAGGTGAGAACCGGATCGTTCATCGGGAAGACGTCGAACGGCTCACCATTCGCCCGCAGGAAGCCCGTCTGACCTGTCTGCCGGTGACGCGCATGGTCGAGCGTATAGGCCAGGCGGACGCGGTGATCGTCGTTGATGTCGTAGATCAGGTTCGCGATGACGCCATAACGGTCGGTCCGCGTCTGGCTGGGGTCGATACCGGCCACACGATCGAGCAGATCGCCGTCACCGTTGAGGTCCATGCCGTAGTAGTAACCGCCGCCGATGAAGCCGGTGTACTGTACGCCGCCGATCGTCTGGAAACCTTCGCGAAGATCTTCCACGCCGCCGCCATTCGCCTTGACGTACTGGAAGCTCGGATCGACGGTCAGGGTCAGGCCGTCGGACAGAGTGAAGCGCGACGAACCGCGGATATTGCCGGTGTTCGACGGGTTGTAGCGACGGTCGAATTCGACGCCGCAGTTACCGCTGGTCGCGCCGTCGGACCAGGTGTCCGCAACGCCCGGCGTTCCCTGCCCGAAGCCGCCGCCAAGCTGGCTCGCGGGAATCGTGCAGGGATAATTGATGTCGTAGAACCGCTCACGGCCTTCGCCATTCTGCACCATCTCCTTGAGATCGAGCACGTTGAACGAGCCGAAGAAGTTGTTGCGGTTTTCGTTGTAGTGACCGGCCACGGAGATGAAGTCGCCGTTCGACCCGATCTCCTGATAGAGACGGCCGTTGTACTGCTGCTTGCGGACTTCGCCGTAGTTGTTGAACGGATTATCGTAGCGGGTCCACGAAGCCGACACGAACGCCCGCGTGCCGAAGCCGGTGATGTCGCCGGTATCGACCATGCCGAACGCGCGAACGTAGGGGCGGTCGCCGGCGCCCTCGGCGAAAATGTTGCCGTAGCTTGCCGTCGCAACGACACCGAACGTTTCGTCAGGAACCCGCGTGCGCAGGTTCACCGTGCCGCCAGTCGCCGAGGCCGTGGGGCTGTCGACGTCGGTCACGCCGAGGTTGACGTTGACCTGCTCGAGGATCTCGGGGTCGATCTGCTGGTTGGTGTAGAGCGCGTAGTTGCCCGAGTCATTGAGCGGCAGACCGTCGAGCGTCTGCGACACGCGATCGGCGCCGAAGCCGCGGATGGTGAAGCCACCGCCGCCCGAACCCCAGGGGTCGTTGTTCTGGAAGCTGACGCCGGGAACGAGGTTGATGATGTCGTTCACGGTCTGGCCGGGACGCTGACGCCGGATCACTTCCTCGGTCAGCACCTGCTTCGCCTTCGGAGTGTCGGGCACATCGACACCGCCGACGTCGGAGTCGCGCGTGCCGGTCACGATGATGACCTCGTCGTTCTCGAAGTCGACGGAGCCGGTGGACTGGGCATGTGCCGTGGAAGGCATCACGGCCGCGGCGGAAAGGCTGACGACGCTGGCAGCCAGGAGGTACTTGAGCTTCATGAAAACGATCCCTTCGGTGAGGCTCGGTTACGGGGGTGGAAACGGATGCCGGGCCGATAGGCACGAACCGCGACGCTAGGAAGTCGCTTTTGTTACCAAATAGTGACAGTCCCGCGCCTCACGCCTCCAACCCCTCGGCAATTCGCTAGAAAGCGCGGATTCGCTGGGGTTTCGCGCTGTTGCTGCAATGCAACATCACGGGAGATTCTTGCAATCCGGTGGAAAACCGGCGTCGATCTCAGACGAGATTGATCTCGCGCAGCCGCTGCATCAGGAAATCGTGGCTCGATATAGGGGCAGGGGGCGCCTCCCTCGACTCGGGGTCGATGCAGCTTTCCAGCGTCTCGATCGTAAAATCAGGTCGGAAGTGGAGGAAGAACGGCATCGAGTAGCGCGACCGATAAGCCGCCTCGCCGCGCGGATTGACCACACGGTGCGTGGTCGAGCGGAGCCTGCCGTTGGTCAGCCGGTCGAGCATGTCGCCGATATTCACCACCAGCGCGCCTTCCGGAACCTCGATCGCCTTCCATTCGCCGCTCGCGGTCAACAGCTCGAGCCCGGCCTCCTCGGCGCCGAGCAGCAGGGTGATCGTGTTGATGTCGCCGTGCGCGGCGGCGCGGATCGCGCCCTCGGCATCCGAACCGGTCAGCGGCGGATAGTGCAGGAGGCGCATGACCGAGTTGCCATCTTCCACCGTCTTCGCAAACCAGTCCTGCGGCAGATCCAGGTGGAGCGCGATCGCCTCCAGCACGCGCGCGCCGGCCTTTTCGAATGCGGCGTAGAGCGCTTCGAAGGCCTCCCGGAAGTCGGCGATCTCGGTCGGCCAGACGTTCGGCGCCATGTATTCGGCGAGCGGATGATCTTCCGGCAGCGAGCGGCCGACGTGCCAGAATTCCTTGAGATCGTGGACCGAAGCATCCTTGGCCTTCTCGGTGCCGAACGGAGTGTATCCGCGCGCGCCGCCGCCGCCGGGGATGTGGTAGGCGCGCTTGACCTCGTCCGGCAGGGCGAAGAACGCCCTGGAGAGGTCTTCCGCCTTCGCGATCAGGTCGGCCGGGATGCCGTGATCGCGGATCACCGCGAAGCCGTATTCCTCGAAGCTGCGGCCGATCTCCTCCGAAACTTCGGACAGCGGGCGGGCGATGGAAACGGAAGCGATCTCGGACATGGCTGCGACTCAATAAGGTAGGAACAGGCCCGCCAGCGCAGCGCTCATCAGGTTGGCGAGACTGCCCGCGGCCAGCGCGCGCAGGCCCAGCTTCGCGATGACCGGGCGTTGATTCGGCGCGAGTCCGCCCGTAACCGCCATCTGGATCGCAATCGAGGAAAAATTGGCGAAGCCGCAGAGGGCGAAGGTGATGATCGCGCGGCTACGGTCGGTCAGCGCCTCGAGCTGGCCGAGCTCGATGAAGGCCACGAATTCGTTGAGCACGATCTTGGTGCCGAACAGGCCGCCCGCGACGCCCGCCTCTTCCCAAGGTACCCCGATCAGGAACATGACCGGCGCGAACAGCCAGCCGAGCACCATCTGGAACGACAGCTCCGGTTGCCCGAACAGCCCGCCGGCCGCTCCCAGGATGCCGTTGGCAAGGGCCACCAGCGCGACGAAGGCCAGCACCATGGCACCGACCGCCACGGCCAGCTTGACGCCCGTCTGAGCGCCTTGTGCGGCCGCCTCGATGATATTGGCGGGCCTGTGCCCTTCCTCGAACGTCTCCGCGACCTCGACTTCGTGGGCCTTGTCGCCTTCGGTGATCGCGGCGGGACCCTCGGCGCTGATCCGCCCCCGGGGCAGCACGATCTCGCCTTCCGCCTCGGGCGAGGGTTCGTCGTCGTCGGGCATGATGATCTTGGCCATCAGGATGCCGCCGGGCGCCGACATGAAGGCCGCGGCAAGCAGGAACGGCAGGTATTCGTTGCCGAGCAATCCGGCGTAGGCCGCGAGGATCGTCCCCGCGACACCGGCCATGCCGACGCTCATCAGCGTGAACAGCCGGCTGGGGGAGAGGGCGGCGAGGTAAGGGCGGACCACCAGCGGGCTTTCCGACTGGCCAACGAAAATATTCGCCGCGGCACCGAGCGATTCCACGCGGCTGATGCCGGTGACCCAGCCGATCGCACCGCCAACCCAGCGCACCACGCGCTGCATCACGCCGAGGTAGTAGAGGATCGAGACGATCGAGGCGAAGAACACGATCACCGGCAGGGCGCCGAGCGCGAAGGTATTCTCCAGGGGGTTGTCCGCCCCGAAGAGGAACGCCGTGCCCGCATCGGCGTAGGACAGGAGCGCCGCGACCCCGTCGCTCATACCCTTGATCGCCGCCCGCCCCCACGGCGTGCGCAGAACCAGGAATGCAAGCAGGGCCTGCAGGGCAAAGGCCGCGGCTACCACCCGCAGGCGGATGCGGCGCTTGCCCGTCGACAGCAGAAAGGCGAGCGCCAGGATAGCAACGATCCCGAGCAGGCTGGTGACGATTGGATGCATGGATAGCCCTGTTCGGCGAGATACCTAAGCCGCTCTCTTGCCTGCCCGGCATCCACAGTCAAACCGGCAGCGCCGCTTAGCCACGCTTCCCTTTTTGCCGGCGAGACAATAGGCGACCTTCCATGAACGACGCGCCCGCTGCCAACTCCATCCCCCGCTCGCTGTTCGTCTTCGCGCTGGTCTATGGCGGGATGACGGTTCTGGCGGGGTTCCTCGCGGTCAAGCAGGTCATGCTGTGGCCGACCTCGCTGGGGGTGGAATCGGGCATCTTCGCCTTTCTGATCCTGGTCGTACTGTCGAGCGCGACCGCGCAGGTTCACGGAGCGCCGGCAGCCAACCGGCTGGTGGTCTGGGGCTTCCTGCCGCTCGCCATGTCGATCGTGCTGATCCTGGTGGTCCTGCGCCTGCCGGCCGATCCGGCCATGTGGCCCGAAGGACTGGAGGCGTTCCAGCTCATCCATGCGACGACGCCGCGGATCATGGCGGCCGGCCCGGTCGCCTATCTCGTTTCGCTGCTGCTCAACGTGTGGATCTTCTCCAGGCTGCGCGGAGAGGGCGATACGAACGGCAGCGCCGGCCTGATGGTGCGCGGCGCGGTCGCTTCGGCGCTCAGCCAGGCGATCGATTCGGTCATCTTCATCACTCTCGCTTTCGGCGGGGAGCGCGAGATCGGATCGCTTATCGCGGGCCAGGCATTGGCGAAGATCGTGCTGTCGCTTGTCCTCGTGCCCTTCCTGATCGCGATCGCGGTGAAGATCGCGCGGCGGCTCGATCGAGTCTAAGGTTTTCCGGCGGCGTCGAGCAGGTCCATGAAGTTGCGGGCCGCTTCGCGCTCTTCGTGGCTTCCGAAGACCTCGTCCAGATCGGGCGCGGCGCCAAGCATGTAGAGCAGGCTCCACAGCGCAAAGCGCTTGCCGGAATCGGTCTCGAGCCCGAGATCCACCTGACATCGCTCGACTCCCGCAGCTAGCGCGGACGCGGGCACGGAATCGATGTCGTCGGTAGCAAAATAGCGGCGGAGAAGGTCGTCGAGGTCCATCGGGGATGTCTAGCGCAGATCGCGGCCAGCGGCCATGCACCGCCGGCACCTCAATCCAGCGGCAGCTCGGTCGTGGCCTTGATCTCGGACAGGGCGACGGTGGAATTGATCTCCTGAACGCCGGGCAACTTGCTGAGCTGATCGAAGAAGAAGCGTTCGTAGGCGTCGATGTCCTTCGCCACGACCCGCAGCATGAAATCCATCGTCCCCATCAGGACATAGGCGTCGAGCACTTCGGGAAAGCCGCGGATCGTTTCGCTGAACTCGTCGAGATTGGCGCGGCCGTGGGCGTTGAGCTTCACCTGGGCGAAGACGTGGGCATTGAGGCCGACCTTGCGCCGGTCGACGATCGCTACGCGCTTGCGGATGTAGCCCTCGCGCTCGAGCCGATCGATGCGGCGCCAGCAGGGGGAGGCGGAGAGGCCCACCCGTTCGGCGATCTGCGCCGTCGTCTGATTCGCATCGCGCTGCAATTCGCGGAGAATCTTTTTCTCGTATCGATCAAGCTCGGCCATTTGTTTCGTATAATGCCTTATCGTGGGTATAACTATCCCTCAAACAAACTGCGCTGCTGCCAAAACGACAAAGTTTCTCCGGCGGACCGGTGCGATGATCGTCGCAAGCTCGTGAAGGAGAGACTTGCATGGTTGCCCGCCCCGCCCGCCTGACCCCGCCGCTGCAGTGTGTGCCGCTGCGCGACCCCGAGAGCGATCTCGAAGGCGTGATCGTCATCCACTCGACCGCGCTGGGACCAGGCGCCGGCGGATGCCGCTTCTGGAGCTACCCCGACATGGACCGCGCACGGGCCGATGCGATGCGGCTGGCCGAAGGGATGAGTTACAAGAACGCGCTCGCCGGCCTGCCGCTCGGCGGCGCCAAGGCGGTCCTGCGCAGGCCGGAGGGAGAATTCGACCGCGCGCGCCTGTTCCGCGCCTTCGGCCGTGCGGTCGAGGAACTCGGCGGGCGTTACGTCACGGCCGAGGATGTCGGCACTTCGGTCGCCGACATGCAGGAAGTCGCAAGGGCCACGCGCCACGTCGCGGGCTTGCCGCCTGCCGAAGGGCGCGCGGGCGGCGATCCCTCGCCCTGGACGGCGCACGGCGTGTTCGAATCGATGCAGGCCGCGGCCGCCTTTGCGCTCGGCAGCGGTCTGGCAGGCCAGACCGTGGCCGTGCAGGGAACGGGCAATGTCGGCGCGGACCTCTGCCGCCATCTGGCCGAGGCCGGTGCGCGCCTGGTCATTGCGGATCCGAACCCCGCGCAGCGCGAGGAGCTGCGCGCCACGCTCGGCGCAAAGGTCGTCGGAGTGGACGAGATCGCCGAAGTCGAGGCGGACGTATTCGCGCCGTGTGCGCTCGGGGGCGTGCTGACCCGCGAGAGCGTCAGCACGCTGAGGGCGCGGTTGGTCTGCGGCGCCGCGAACAACCAGCTCGCCAGCCCCGAGGTCGGCGCCATGCTGCTCGACCGGGGAATCGCCTACGTCCCGGACTACGTCGCAAACGCAGGCGGGATCATCAGCGTGTCTGCCGAGTACCTTGGCGAGACCGAAGCCGATGTGGCGCAGCGTGTCGCTGCCATTGCCCCGCGCGTTGCCGAGATCCTCGATCGCGCCGCACGCGAAGGCCGCTCGTCCGCTGCTGTTGCCGACGAGATGGCGGAAGAAGTCATCGCCCGGGCGCAGCGAGCGGCAGCCTGAGGCGCATTTTGCAATGCACCAGTTCCGTATCGACGCGATTGCCGACCCGCAGTCGCTGCCGCGCGTGGCCGACGCATTCGCGCAGCGCGGGATCATTCCCGACACCGTCTCGGCGCGCTTCGACGGCGATACCGTGCGGATCGAAGTGACGGTTTCGGGGCTGGATCCCCGGCAGGCGGCGGTCGTCGCGGCGAAGCTGGGCGCAACCGTGGTGGCTATCGCGGTGAGGCTCCAGGCGGTGGAGGAAGTCTTCGCCTAGGGCCGAGGTTCCTCGCCCTGCGCGGCAAGGATGCGCAGCACGTTGCCGCTCCACATCTTCTCGATATCGGCGTCGGAGTAGCCCGCGGCCTCGAGCCGCTCGGTCACCTTGGGAAGCGCCGAAATATCCTCGATCCCCGCAAGGCCGCCGCCGCCGTCCCAGTCGGCGCCGAAGCAGATATGATCCACCCCGCCGACTTCGATCGCGCGCAGGACCATCGCCATGTAGTCTTCGAAATCGGCGGCCCACATGGGCTCGGTCTTGTCGAGTTCGCGCCACTTGCGGGTGAGTTCGGCCTGCTCGTCCGGCGTCATCCCCCCGATCTGCTCGTACTGCCCGAACAGCTCGGCGCGCGCGGGCGTCATGTTCATCTCCGACATGAAGATGGTCGAGATGCACATCGCGCCGCCTTTCGCCGCGAGCTTGCGCAGACGCTCCTCGTCGAGATTGCGCGGGTGATCGTAGGCCGAGCGCAGGCTCGAATGCGAAAGGATGATCGGGTACTTCGACAGCTCGAGAAGCTGGTCGAACGCGGCGTCCGAGGAGTGGCTGGCGTCGATGACGATGCCGAGCCGGTTCATCTCCGCCACCCATTTCCTGCCGAGGGGACTCAGGCCGTTCCAGCGCGCTTCGCCGGTTGCGGAATCGGCGAACTGGTTGGTCGCCGAATGCACCGGGCCGGCCATGCGGACGCCCTCGTCGTAGAATTCCTGCAGCAGCGAGAGATCCTCGCCCAGCGGATAGCTGTTCTCGATTGCCTTGAACGCGATCAGCTTACCCTCGGCATTCAGCCGCCGCGCGTCCCCGGCCGTGAGCGCGGGGGCGATAGCATCGCCGTGCTTCGCGATAATGCCGTCGATCAGGTCCGACCGCTCGCGCGCAAAGGCCAGCGCGTCGGCATAGCCTTCGGGCGTCAGCGGACCCTGCTCGGTATAGATGACGAAGAACCCGCCATCGAGCGCACCGTCCTTCATCCGCGGAATGTCGAGCTGCACGAGGTCGCTCGCCAGCGCGTGCCGGTCTGCGAAGCTCCACCCTTCGCGCTCGAAATGGAGCGGCGTGTCGAGGTGGGTGTCGAGCACCAGCATGTCCGCGTGCACCGGTGCAGGCAACGCGGTCTTCTCTTCGCCTGCGGCCGAGCAGGACGCGAGCGCCGTGGCGGCGAGCAGCAGGGCGGGCTTCTTCATTTTTCTTCCTCCACGGGCTTCAGATCGAGATCCTGGTAGTCCCAACTGAAGTCGGCGATAACGCTCACCGGCTTCATGGTCACGCCGGTCACCTTGCCGTCCGCATCGAGCGCGAACGTAACGTAGGCCGGCTCGATCGCCGGATCGTCGAATTCGGTGACGAAGCTGTCGTATTGCCAATGCTTCAGGCGCCCGGCCATGTTGGGCGTAGTGGTGAAGTCGATCGTCAGCCCCTCGGACGCCGTACCGATCACCACGTCCCCGTACCAGGCGTCGCGATACCGCCCGGCATAACGTGGGAGATCAAGCGATGGGCCGACGTCGACCGGCGAGGCTTTCGCCTGCTCGAGATATTCCTTGCCGCCCTGTAGCCGCGCCTCGAACCAGTCCTGCCACTTGGTCGTCCAGTCAAAGTCCGGCTGGTCGAGGTAGTGGTCGAGCAGATCGTAGGTCAGGCCGAGGATCATGCCGCTGTCTTCGCCGTTCATCATGATCGCAAAGCCGACGTTGCGGTCGGGGATCATCACCACGCGGGTGATCGAACCGAATACGCCGCCGCCGTGCTGGATGATGCGGTGGCCGCGATAGTCCTGCACCTGCCAGCCGAGCGCATAGGCCTGCTGCGTAGGCTGTGCGGGCTTGAGGTTGTCGGGCAGCTCGGTGATCGGCATCGGCGTCACCGGCGCCCACATCTCCTTCGCCTGCTCCGCGCTGAACAGCCGCCCGCCGCCGGGCAGCGCACCGTGCGCGAGCTGGATCTTGAGCCAGGCCGCCATGTCCTCCGCGCTCAGCGCAAGCCCACCGGCGGGCGCGGCGCTGCGGCCGAGTTCGTCCCGCTCGTCGAGCACCTGCTGCGGCCCGAGACCGCGCAAGGCGCCTGAGAGGCGCGCGTGCGGCCACGAGCGGTTGGGCGTGCGGAAACGCTCGGCGCTGTCGCTGGTCGCGTTCTCCATCCCGCCCGCGCGCAGCACGCGGTCGCGCATGAACACTTCCCACGTCTTGCCCGTCACCTCCTCGATCAACTGCCCGGCGACCGCGTAGAGGATATTGTCGTAGGCGTAGGCCGAGCGGAAGCTCGTCTTGGGCTCGAGGAAAGCGACCCGCTCGACCGTCTCGCGGCGAGTGAGGCTGCTGCGGGGTACGAACAGCAGGTCGCCCTGCCCCAGGCCGAGACCGCTGCGATGGACGAGCAGGTCGCGGATCGTGATCTCGCGCGTGACCCAGGGATCGTACATGCGAAACCAGGGCATATGCTCGATCACCGGGTCGTCCCATTCGATCTTGCCCTCGTCGACGAGGATCGCGAGCGCGGCGGAGGTCATCGCCTTGCCGGTCGAGCCGGTCTGGAACAGCGTTTCCGCATCGATCGGCGCCGGCTCGTCCAGCTTGCGCACGCCCCAACCGCGCGCGAGCGTCGTCTCCCCGTCCTCGACGATCGCGATCGCCACGCCGACCGCGCCGATCTCCTGCCGCAGCGCCTCCACGCTTTCGCCGATGTCGGCCGGCGGCTCGGCCGATGCCGGCGCGGAAACGGCGAGCAGAAACGAAACGGCCAGCAGGCGTACAAAGTTCATGACGATACCTCCGGTCGGGGTTCGCGGTCTCCGCGCAGGAGACGATAGGTGCCGATGCCGAGAAGCGGCGCGATGAAGACGGCGAGGAACAGCCAGGCGAGGAAGCGGTAACCGCTCGCGATCAGGTCGATGAGCCCGATGCGGGCGGCGACGAACATGCACCCGCCGAGAATTGCCGCGCCGATCAGCGCGCGCGCGGCCGGGCCGGGCGCAAGGTGGCCGCGTGCTTCGAACGCGCCCGCAATGCGCTCGTTGACCGCATGAAGCGCGCCCACTCCGCTTTCGAGCAAGGCGGTGAAGATCATCACCTGGAACAGGACCTGGAAACCCGGGACGTCCATTTGCCTGAGGAGGAAGTCCGACGGCAGCGTCTCGTCGCCGATTGCGGGATAGAACGCCATCATCGCGACGAAGAAGAGTATTGCCGGCAGCATCGTCAGCGGCCCGGCCACGGCGCCGGCGATCAGCGCATCGCGCCGGCTCGTCAGGTGTCGCAGCACCGGCAGGATCACCACCGCGCCGACGATGTTGTAGCTCGCATACGTCACGCCGCCCGCCATCCAGCCGCCCGACGGAGCCGGCGCGGCGGCGAAGCTGCGCTCGATCAGGTCGCCGAAGCTGGTCAGCGCGAAGACGATGAACAGCGCATAGACGGCGTAGATCAGCATCGAGGCGTATTTGAACAAGCGCTCGACCGCGGCCGTGCCGAAGGCCGTCGTCATCAGGATCGCCGCGGCGAGCAGGATCGATCCGGCCAGTTCGGGCCAGCCGAAGGTCGCCGCGCCGATCGCCCCCGCCGCAGCGCCGAACACGGCCAGGATCAGGACGACGAAGATCAGATAGGCGATCTCGAACAGCACCCAGGCCGGACCGAGCAGTTCCTTGAAGAAGCTGCGATAATCGTAGGCGTTCATCGACCGCGCGAAGGCGAAGGTCAGGGCGGCGACGACGCTCCAGATCAGCGTCGCCAGCAACATTCCCGCCAGCCCGCCCCATGGCCCGGCCGGCACGAAATACTCGGCCAGCTCGCGCCCCGTGGCGTAGCCTCCGCCGATGATCACCGCCTTGAGCGCGAAGCCGGGCAGCAGGAAGCGCTGGAACCAGTTCCCCCCGCCGGCCGCTTCGCCCGCGCTCATGCGAGGCAGCTGTCGACGAGTTCGGCGAAGGCGTTACCTCCGCGAATCGGGTCGGCGACCGGGATGTTGAGCCGCTCGCGCTCCGCCGCCATCAGCGCCTCCGCCTCCTGCGCGCCGAGGCTCGAGGTATTGAGGCTGATGCCGCCGCAGCGGATCGCCGGATTGGTGCGGCTGCCGAGGCGGATCGTGAGGTCGACCACCTCCTCGACAGAGGGCAGAGCGAAGTCTTCGAGCCCCAGGATCACCTTGCGCGCGGGATCGTGGCAGACGACGAAGACGTCGGGCTGGCTGCCGTGCAGCAGGCCCAGCGACACCGCGGCGTAGGCCGGATTGAAGATCGAGCCCTGCCCTTCGATCACATCCCAGTGATCGGCGGGCGCGTCCGGGCTCAGGATCTCGGCCGCGCCGGCCTCGAAATCGGACACGACGGCATCCATCGGAATGCCGCCGCCCGCGATCATGATGCCCGTCTGGCCAGTGGCGCGGAAATCCGCGTCGATGCCGCGCTCCACGAAGGCGCGATGGAGCGCGAGCGCGGTGTACTTCTTGCCCAGCGCACAGTCGGTGCCCACGGTCAGCAGCCGCTTGCCGCTGCGGTTGCGCCCGTTGCCGACCGGAATACCCGGCGGCGGACTGCGCACGTCGATCAGCCGCCTACCCGTGCGCCGCGCCGCGTCGGCCAGTGCGGGAATGCTGTCGAGCCGGACGTGGAGGCCGCTGACGATATCGAGCCCGGCCTCCATCGCCTCCACCAGCGCCGCGACCCACCGTCCGCTGATCACGCCGCCCTGGTTGGCGACGCCGATCACCAGCGAGCGTGCACCGGCCCCGCGCGCCTCATCCGGCGTCATGCGCGGCAGCCCCGTCGAGACTGCGCAGCCGTCCACCCCGAACTCGCCGACGCAGCGGTCGGCCGCCCAGTCGGCCAGCCCGAACGCCGTCTTGGCAAAGCTCGGCTCGGTCGTATCGCCAAGGAACAGCAGATAGGGCTGCGGCAGCACCATGGCGTCGGCCGGCCTGCCGATTGGAGCGTTCATCTCGTCCACCCCTCCCCGCTCAAAAGGCCATGTCGACCGCGAGGCCGATCGTGCGGGGTTGCAGTGGAATCGTGGACAGGAACCCCGGATTGGTGGTCGCGACGTTGCTCGTGATCCGGCCCTCCGCATCCGTCAGGTTGCGCGCGTAGACCCGCAGCGTCCACCGGTCGTTGAAAGTGACCGATCCATTGAGGTCGAGCGTGGCATAGCCCTCCACCGGTACCGAAAGCGGCGAGCTTTCGACGGCCGAGACACGGTCGCCGACCATGCGGATGGCGCCGCCGAACCGGGCTTCGGCCGAGCTGCCCAGCGGGAAGCTGTAATCGGCCGTCATCGCGGCTGAGATTTTCGGCACGTTGGGCAACTGATCGCCATCCACGCAGTTGGTGGTCGTCTCGGTGCAGGTCGCATCGGTGTAGGCGAAGTTGGCGCCCACGTTCAGCCCTGCCGTCGGATGAATCAGCAACGCCGCTTCGACGCCCTTGCTGCGCGCCGTACCGGCATTGACCAGGCCGTTGATGCCCTCCGCAAAAGCGGCGGAGATCTGCAGGTCGTTCCAGTCGAGCAGGAAGGCCGCCGCATCGAGCGAAACCGCGCGATCGAGGAACTGTGCCTTTATGCCCGCCTCGTAGCTCGTCACGGTTTCGGAATCGACCGTCGCCGGGAAGCCCGGGAGGGCGACGTTTGGCCCCCCGGGGCGGTAGCCGCTCGCGACGCGTGCATAGATCATCGTGTCAGGACCGAGATTGATCTGGGGACTGATGCTGTAAGTTACGTTGTCCTCTTCCGAGGTGCCGGTGCCGCTCGCATCGAGGCCGAGCAACGGAATGCGGGTCACCTGGGAGAATGTCTGCTCGTTCCGGGCCCAGCGCAGACCGCCGGTGACATGGAACAGATCGCTGAGCTTCCAGGTCACGTTGCCGAAAACCGCGTACTCCTGATAGGTGTTGGGCAGCGCCACCACGGCAAAGGGATCGAACGCGGGGACCAGCTCCCCGTCGGTATCCAGCGCGCGGACGATCTGATCGTGGCTGTTGTCTTCGTCAGTGTAGAAGAAGCCGAGCATCCATTCGAACCGATCGCTGGGCGCCGAAGTGAGGCGGATTTCCTCGGTCCACTTCTTCTGATGCAGCGTCGCCGGATAGTTGGCCAGGCCGCCCCAGATCACCCCGTAGATGCGCGACGCGTCGCTGGTCTCGAGTATCTCGAGCTCGCTGTAGGAGGTGGTCGAACTCAGCTCCGCGAAGCCGAGGTCGTACGCGATCGTGCCCGAATAGAACTGGAAATCACTGGTGAACGGCTCGGGCAGCTGCGCATTGGTGCTGAGGAACGACGCACCGGGAGCCAACGGAACGTTGCCCATGCCTTCGTAAAGAACGCCCACGTTGTCCGACTCGACGGACTGCCAGAGACCGCTCAGTCGAACGGTCAGCGCCGAATCCGGCTGCCACAGCAAGGCCGCGCGGCCGCCCTCCTGCACCGCATCGTTCACATCTTTCTCACCGGTGAGGATGTTGTCGATGAACCCGGGCGTTTCCCGCCGCGAATAGCTGCCGCTGATTGCGAGTTCGTCGCGCACGAGGGGGACGTTCAGCATGGCGCTGGCCGCCCAGCCGGTCCCGTCTCCATGCGCGATCGAGAAGACCTCTCCTCCGGCGCGTGCCGTCAGCTCGGCGAGATCCGGCTGGACGGTCACATATTTGAACAGCCCGCCGATCGAGCTGGCCCCGTAAAGGGTGCCCTGCGGTCCCCGGAGCACCTCCAGCCGTTCTATGTCGTACGGCAGCAGATCGAGCGTGAAAGTCTGGCCCCGGTTGTAGATGCCGCTGGATCCGATCGGCGCATCGTCGAGATAGATCCCGACAGTCGCACTCGGGCCCATCGGAGCCACGCCGCGCAGCGACAGGGTCGACCGCCCGGGCGATCCGGCATTGTCGACCTGCAGACCCGGCACATAGGCCGCGTAATCCGCGAGCTGCGAACCGCCGCTCTCCTGCATCTGCTCCCCACCCACGACGCTGATCGAGATCGGGACGTCCTGGATGTTCTGGGTCCGCTTCTGCGCGGTGACGACGATTTCGCCGTCCGTCACGGTTGTCGCCGTATCCTCCTGCGCCTGCGCCGGCATCGCCGCCGCGACGGCCAGCACACTTCCTGCGATCCAGAGATTTTGCTTCATCGTCTCACCCCCACACTTGCGCGAGCAGCCGGCGGAAATTGCCGCCGAGCACTGCCCGGATGTTGTCGTTGGAATACCCGCGGCGGATCAGTTCCTCGGTCAGATCGAAGATCTTGCGAGGGTGATCGAAGCCGTCGATGTCGATCTTGTCGCGGAAGCCGTAGCTTCCCTTGTAGCTCGCCTTCAGCGCCGCGTACTCTTCCGGCACCATGTCGTCGTAGCCGTGGAGGTCGGCGTCGGAGCCGATGCCCACATGCTCGATACCGACCAGGTTCGCGACGTGATCGATGTGATCGACCATGTGGCTCACGCTCGTCGGGTCGGTCGCGCGAATGAACATTCGCACGCCGGTAATACCTATCGCCCCGCCCTTGGCCGCGAGCGCCCTGATCGCCTCGTCGGTCTTGACCCGCGGGTGGTCGACCAGCGCGCGCGCGTTGCTGTGCGTGATCGCAATCGGCCCCTTGGCGATGGCGATCGCGTCGAGCGTGGTCCGGTCGCCGCAGTGCGACACGTCGACCAGCATGTTCGCCTCTTCCATGGCAGCGATGATCGCCGCCCCGAAATCGCTGACGCCGCCGTCGACCCGCTCGGTGCTGCCCGAGCCGATCAGGTTCTGGCTGTTGTAGGTGAGCTGCGCACACCGAAGGCCGAGGCTGCGGAATCGCGCGACGTCCTCCACCGTCTCGAACTGTTCGGCATTCTGGATACCCATGATGACCGCACACTTGCCCTCGACCTTGGCGCGGTCGAGATCCTCGACCCGGCCGGCGAGGGTGAAGACGTGGCTGTTGCGGCCCACAAAACCCTGCCACCCGGCAAGATATTCGAGCGCTTGCGCCTGTGCATCGGGCCCGCCGATACCGTAGGCGGCATGAAACCCGGTGATGCCGCTGGCACGGAATTCCGCCGCTTCGGCATCGGTCAGCCGGTGAGCGACATAGGCGGGGTTCATCGTAATCTTGAGCGGCGCAAGCATGTCGATGACGAGCGTTTCGGCAACGAGATCGACCGCTCGGCGCGAGTAGGTACGCTCCGGCGCACCGGAGAAGGCGAACGCCCCTGTGGCGATCATCGGCGCCGCCACGGCTGCGCCGACTGCGCCCGCCATGACCGCGCGCCGCGTCGCGGGGAATGAACGCGCCATTCCTTCCTCCCTCAAGATTATCTATTTTGTCGAGTATTTGTCCTGATCGGAAAATTGTCAACCCATCCAGGACACGTTGCCTAACTAATATCCCCAGACGTCCGGCGGGCAGTGGATCATGCCGTCACGGTAGCGCACGCCCGGCGTGCGATCGCGGGCGAGGAAAGTCGGGCCATCGAGGTCGACGATGTCGCAGAGCTGGCCCACGAGGTAGGAGGGCGCCATCGACAGGCTCGTGCCCATCATGTTGCCGACCATGACCTCGAGCCCGAGCTGCCGCGCCTGGCGTGCGATCGCGAGCCCCTCGGTCAGCCCGCCGCACTTGTCGAGCTTGATGTTCACGATATCGAAGCGCCCGATCAACGACGGCGTATCGGCGAGCGACAGCGCACTCTCGTCGGCGGCGAAGGGCAGCGGACGCTTCAGTCCGTCCAGATCCCCCTCCTGTCCGCGCGGCAGGGGCTGTTCGAGGATCGTCACCCGATGCTGGACGAGCACCTCGAGCAGAGGCGGAAGCGTCTCCCGCCGATAGCCCTGGTTGGCGTCGACGCCGATCCATGCCTGCGGGCGCGCGGCACGGATCGCTGCGACACGGGCGGCGTCGTCCTCGAGGTCGCCGGTCAGCTTGACCTTGACCGGCGCGTGCGGGTCGATCGCGAGCGACGCCGCCGCCATCGCCTCGGGCGTGTCGGCACCGAGCGTCAACGTCGAGCGCAACGGGCGCGGCTCCGAGAGGTCTGCCAGTTCCCAAACGGGCCTGCCGGTACGCTTCGCCTCCAACTCCCAGTACGCGCAGTCGAGCGCGTTGCGCGCGCCGCCCGGCGGCAGCAGCTCTTGCAGGTCCTCGCGCGTCGCCCCCGCCTCGATCGCGCTCCGCACCCGTTCCGCCTCGGCGAGCATGTGGTCCGCGTCGTCGCCGAGGTAATAGACGCCCGCCCCCTCGCCCCGCCCGCGATGCTCCCCGTCCGCGATTTCGGCAACGAGCAGCGCGGTCTCGCTGAACACGTGACCGGAGATGCGGAACGGCTGGTGATAGGGAAAGCGCTCGACCCGAAGGTCGAGCGCCAGTTTCCGCCTGTCTCGCGTGGCCATCAATAGACCATCGAGAAGCCGTAGAGGTTGAAGGCGAAGGTCACCCAGACCAGCACCAGCGCCGCCAGCACCAGCAGGGCGCCGCCGACCTTCATCGTCCACCGGCGCCTGTCGCGGAAGCAGAGCCACAGGTGCCAGGCCGACGCCGCAAGCAGGCCGATCGTCGCCACAGGCGTCAGCACGCGCAGCAGGACGATGAGCCAGTCGAGGGGGCCGCCGAGGCTGCCGATGTCGCCCATGAAGGTCACCACCAGCATGACCCAGCCGAAGACCGCGAGCAGCACCAGCCAGGCGAAGATGCGCGACAGGCGCCAGGCCTTGCGGGAATCATTCTCCAGTACGAACGCCGCCTGAAAATGCCGGCGGACGAGCGCGCGCACCGGCCAGGCGAGCGCGGCGAGAAGCACCAGCGCCAGTGCCAGAAGCAGTGCGGGCACCAGCCACGCGCCGTTCGTGCCCGCGGACGCCGGCTCGAGAACCATGAAGGGCGAGACCGCATCCGTGCTCACGCGGACGACGCGGCCGTCCTTTACCTCGGCCGCCAGCCGCTCACCGGTGGCGGTATCGACCCAGACGAACGGCTCGACCTCCACCCAATCGCGCGCGGCTGCGCTGAGGCCATCGAGCGCCGGCATGGCGATCTTGCCATCCTCGCCCACAACGATCTGCATCTGGCTGAGCAGGCCGAGCAGCCCCATGAAGTTGGTGAACGAACCGCGGCTCGACACGTAGTAGCCCGCCAGCATTGCGGCATGCTCGCGCGCCGTCTCCGGGTCGACCCGTGCCGCCGGGTCGGGGCCGGGCAGGTAGCGGTCGGCGAATTCGTGAAACAGTGCGCTGCGCAGCGCCTGGGCCGCACCGTCCTTGCCCGCGCTGTTGACCGAGACGAAGAGCCCGATGTCGGCCTCGGGGAACAGCCACAGGTACGAATGGAACCACTCCGTGTCGCCGCCATGGCCGATCGCCCGGCGGCCGTTGACCCACTGCTCGTAGAAGCCGAGCGCCATCGTGTTGAGCGGCCCCACGCCCGGCGCACGATAGTCGTGCATCGTCCGGGCTGTCTCGGGCTGCAGCAAGGCCCCTCCTTCGTTGAGGTGCGCCATCATGAACTTGCCCATCGCCGCCCCCGACGCGGAAAGGCTCCCAGCCGGCGCGGGAATGACGATCTCGAACGGCTTCGCCTCCTGGGCCACGGTCGGATAGCCGCTCGACATGAACGGCTGCAGCGCTTCCGGAAGCGGCTGGCGGAAGGACGCGTAACGCATTTCCAGCGGCGCGAAGATGTGCCGCTCCACGTAGTCGTCGAACGGCTCTCCGCTCACCCGCTCGACGATATATCCGGCGAGCGCGGTTGCGTAATTGGAATAGGCAGGCGTGGTGCCGGGCGCGAAGACCCGCTCGGGCAGCGCCTCGCGTGCATAGGCCTGGAGCGGCATGACCGCGTCCGGATCGCTGCTGATCAGATGGCGGATCGATTCCTCGAAACCGGCCGTGTGCGTCAGAATGTGCCGCAGCGTGATCGGCTCACCTTCGTAATCCGGAATCTCGAAATCGAGGTAGGCGTTCACGTCCTCGTCGAGATCGAGCTTGCCTGCCTCGACCTGCTGCATCACCGCCGTCCAGGTGAACAGCTTCGACACCGAACCGGGCCGGAAAAGCGTGGTCTCGGGATCGACCGGCTTGCGCGTCGCGACGTCGGCGAAGCCGTAGCCCTTCTGCAGCACCGGACCGTCGCCGCGCACGACCACGACCACTGCTCCGGCAATCTGCCCGCGATCGAGCGCGAACGGCATGAAACCGTCGAGCCAGGCCTCGACGTCGGCCGCATCGAGCTCGGCCCGCTCTGCCTGCGCGGCGGACGCCGGCGGCGCGGAACTCTCCGGCTGCTCCGCTGGCTGCTGCGGCACAGGCCCCTGCGCCACCAGCGGCAGCGCCAGCAGCGCCGCCAGACCGATCATCAGCTTGCGAACAAAACGCATCGCTCTTTCCCCTCCCCTACAACTCCGTTCGTGACACCTTGCAGCATCTTCGGCGAGCCCTTACCAAGGAACAACAGTCGTTGGCCCGATGGGGACATAATGATCCTGATTGGAAAATTGTCAAACCCGAGTTGGAAGATTTGATGGCAGACATTGCCAATCCGCCGACGCTGGGAACGGTGTTGCGCGGCATCCGCTCGCGAAACGGCTGGACGCTCAAGGAGATGAGCGCCCGGTCCGGCATCCCGGTGTCGACGCTCTCGAAAGTCGAGCATGACCGCCTGACGCTGAGCTACGACAAGCTCCAGCAGCTCAGCCAGCGGCTCAACATCCGCATGTCCGACTTGTTCGCGGAAGGCGCGGAGGAGAGCGCGCCGCGCGTGACCGGCCGCCGCAGCATCGGCACACTGGACCAGGCGGTGCGCGTCACCACCGACAACTACGACTATCACTACCTCTGCACCGATCTGCGCCAGAAGCGCATGATCCCGATCCTCACCCGCATCCGCGCGCACAGCGCCAGCGAGTTCGGCGACCTCGTCCGCCACCAGGGCGAGGAATTCATCTACGTCCTCGAAGGCCAGATCGAGGTGCACTCGGAGTTCTACGACCCCGTCTTGCTCAAGACCGGGGAAAGCATCTATCTCGATTCGTCGATGGGCCACGCCTACGTCGTGGCGAAAGGCTGCGAGGAAGCGCTCGTCCTCGGCGTCTGCTCGAGCGCGGACGAAGGCCTGATGGACTCGCTGATGAACCTGCACGGCTGACCGCCAACCGCGGGGCCGGGAATGGTGAGCCCTGCTGGGTTCGAACCAGCGACCTACTGATTAAAAGTCAGTTGCTCTACCGACTGAGCTAAGGGCCCACGTGCGCTTCGGCGCCGAGGGGGGTTCACCTAGGGAGGGGGCGCGGGCGGGTCAAGCGGGCATGGAGATGGCGCGGCGTCAGCCCCGTCGCGGGATCGCGCCAGCGCGGCGCGATGGCTGCCGCCGGCGTGAGGACGAAAGTACGGCCGCGGAATTCAGGGTGGGGGATCGTCAGCCGCGCACTCCGGTGCGCGCCCCCGCTCCACAGCACCAGGTCGAGGTCGAGCACCCGCGCGCGCCAGCGCCGGCCGCGGCGGCGGCGGCCGAAGCCATGCTCGATGCGCTGGAGGGCCAAGAGCATCTCCTCGGGCGGCAGCGCGGTCTCGATCACCGCCGCGGCATTGGCGTAGCGCCGGTTCGAGGGGCCGAGCGGCGCCGTGTCGAAAATGGCGGAGCGCTCGACGATCCCGGCGCCTGCCGCTTCCAGCTCGGCGAGCGCAGCGGCGATCACCCGGCGCGGCGGCCCGTATCGCGGATGGCGGACGTTCGAGCCGAGCGCCACCAGATAGCGATGCGCGGTCAGATGTCCTCACAGATGCGGCGGTAGAGATGCGGGCGGCGGTCGCGGAAGAAGCCCATGCCCGCGCGGTGCTTCGCGGCGCGCGCGAGATCGATCCTCGCCACCAGAGCCCCGGTCTGCTCGGCGCCATACTCGCAGAGGAAGTCGCCCCATTCGTCGGTCACGAAGCTGTTGCCGTAGAACCGCTGCCCGTCTTCGGTGCCGATGCGGTTGGCGGCGATCACGGGCATGCAGTTCGACACTGCATGGCCGAGCATCGCGCGGCGCCACATGCGGCTCGTGTCGAGATCGGCGTCGTAGGGCTCGGACCCGATCGCGGTGGGATAGAACAGCAGTTCGGCCCCCATCAGCGCCATGACGCGCGCGCTTTCGGGATACCACTGGTCCCAGCAGATGCCGACGCCGATACGCGTGCCGAAGAGGTCCCACACCTTGAAGCCGTCGTTCCCGGGGCGGAAGTAGTACTTCTCCTCGTAACCCGGCCCGTCGGGGATGTGGCTCTTGCGGTAGGTGCCCATGATCTCGCCATCGGCGCCGATCATCGCGAGCGTGTTGTAGTAGTGGTGCCCGTCGCGCTCGAAGAAGCTGGTCGGGATCGCAACGCCGAGCTTCTTCGCCAGCGCCTGCATCGCGGCGACGGAGGGATGCTCGGCGACCGGCCGCGCGAGGGCGAACAGGCCCTCGTCCTCGACCTTGCAGAAGTAGGGGCCGGAGAAGAGCTCGGGCGGCAGCACGATCTGGGCGCCCTGCCGCGCGGCGTCCTCGACCAGCGCAGACACGGCGGCAATGTTCTCCTGCTCGTCGTTCGACGAGAGATCGAGCTGCAGGGCGGCAACGGTGATTTCGCTCATGCCCGCGCGATTACCGGCGCGGGCCCGCAGAGTCCATTCAGGCTGCGCCGAATCAGCGCTTGCGGAAGAGCAGCGTCATCCGGTCGCTTTCGCCCAGAGCCTTGAGGTCCTCCCGCTTGGTGGCGAGCGTGGGCGGCATTTCCCACACGCCTTCTGGGTGATCGGCGGTGTCGTTCGGATTGGCGTTGATCTCGCTCGCGGCGACCAGCTCGAAACCGAGCGCCTCGACGAAGCGGACCACGTCCTCCTGCCGCAGATAGCCCTTGCTGCCGTCGGCATAGTCGTCCGGCGCATCGGCTTTGGCGCGGTGCTGGACGATGCCCAGCATGCCGCCCGGCTTGAGCAGATCGCGCATGACGGTCAGTTCGCTGTCCGCGATGCCCCAGCGCATCATGTTGTGCAGCATGCGGATCACGAGCACCCGGTCGAACGTGCCCTTCTGCGCATCGGTCACGTCCTCGAGCGTGAGCCCCGCGAAGTTCGCGGCGGGCTTGCCGGTCCACTCCGCAGCCTTACCGGAAAATGCCGCAGCGCCCTCGCGAATGCCGGCCTGCCTCTGCTCGTCGAACGGACCCGAGTCGGGCGTGAAGTAGAGCCCGACGAGCTTGCCTTCGTCCCCCAGATAGTTGCCGAGCACACGCGAGTACCACCCGCCGCCGGGCGCATATTCGCCGACCTTCATGTCGGGTGCGATGCGGAAGAAGGCGATCGTCTCGGCCGGATGGCGGAACTCGTCGCGCGCGCGGTCCGCGTCGCGATTCGGATTGGCGATGGCGGCCGCGAGCGCGGGCTCCCCGGCGGCATTCTCGGCGGCATCCTGCGCGAACGCGGGTGCGGACATGGCAAATGCCGCAATCGGCGCGGCAGCGGCAAGCAGGAAACGCATCGGATTCTCTCCCCGAATGGACGGGGCGCAGTCTTAGGTCCGGACGGAGCGATGACAAGTGCGCATGCGCTGCCTATCTCCACCCGCGAAGGAGAAGGTCAATGGCGAACAGCGAGCAGGCGATCGTTGCCGGCGGGTGCTTCTGGTGCACCGAGGCGGTGTTCCGCGACGTGATCGGCGTCAGCGAGGTCGAGAGCGGCTATATCGGCGGCACGGTAGCGAACCCCACCTACAAGCAGGTCTGCAGCGGCGACACCGGTCACGCCGAAGCAATCCGGGTGACTTACGACCCGGACGTCATCACCCTGCCCGAAATCTACGACGTGTTCCTCGGCACGCACGATCCGACGCAATTGAACCGCCAGGGCAACGACGTCGGCACCCAGTACCGCAGCGCGATCTTCCCGCTCGACGATGCCCAACGCGAAGAGGCGGAGGCCGCGATCGCACGCTGGAACGCGGAGCACGACGGCGAAGCGGTCACGACGATCGAGGACCCTTCCGAATGGTATCCGGCCGAGGACTACCACCAGGAGTACTGGGAAGGCGAAGGTCAGCGGAACCCCTACTGCCTCGCGACCATCCCGCCCAAGCTGATGAAGCTGCGGAAGAGCTTTCAGGACAAGGTGAAAGCCTAATGCCCTGACCCTGAACCGCCGGACTTGCCCGCCGCGCCGCGGCGCGGCATAGCGCCCGGCATGAAGGCGGCAGACTGTACTATCTGCATCGCGTTCCCGCGTCGCTGACGCCAGGAACGACAGCGGGGAGCCCTGCGGCTCCCGGCACACCCTCGTATTATCTCGAGAAGTCCGGCGTTCGCGCCGGCGATGCAGCAGGTACTTTCATGACCAATTTCTTCGAAAGCCCCTTCCGGGGCATCACGCTCGACAAGCAGGTGACGCAGCCGAACATCCGCGTCGGGCGGTACAGCTACTATTCCGGCTATTACCACGGCCACAGCTTCGACGATTGCGCGCGCTTCATCCTGCCCGATGACGATGCGGACAAGCTGATCGTCGGCAGCTTCTGCTCGATCGGCACGGGCGCCGCCTTCATCATGGCGGGCAACCAGGGCCACCGGAACGACTGGATCAGCACCTTCCCGTTCTTCTGGATGCCCGAAGTGCCGGCGTTCGAAGGCGCGCAGAACGGCTTTCTGCCCGCCGGCGATACCGTGATCGGCGACGACGTCTGGATCGGCTCCGAAGCGATCGTCATGCCGGGCGTGACGATCGGCCATGGCGCCGTCATCGGCACGCGCGCGCTCGTCGCCCGCGATGTCGAGCCCTACACGATCGTCGGCGGCAATCCCGCCAGACCCATCCGCAAGCGGTTCGAGGAGAGGCAGATCGCGATGCTGCTCGAGATGCAGTGGTGGGATTGGCCGGAGGACCGGCTGCACGGCGCCATGCCGCTGCTCACCAGCGGCGATGTCGAGGGGCTCTACCGCTATTGGAACGAGACCCGGGGCGGGTGATCGAACGGGGCGGGCGGCTTCAGCTTCGGATCAGGCGCGGAAACGTGCGATGAAGAATCCGTCGAGGCCGCCCGCTTCGGCCAGCATGCCGGGGTCGGTACGGACCCAGCCCTCCGGCGCCGGCGAGATGTCGGCAGGCAGCTCCTCGGCCCGGATGGGCAGCGGCTCGAGACCCACTTTGCCGAGCTGCTCCTCACCCTCCTCGCGTTCGAGCGAACAGGTGGCGTAGACCAGCACACCGCCGGGCTTGAGCCATTCTGCGGCCCGGGCAAGCAGCGCGGTCTGGAGTTCCGCCATTTCGGCTATCTGGCGCGGGCCGATGCGGTGGAGCACGTCGGGGTGGCGCCGCGCGGTGCCGGTGGCGGTACAGGGCGCGTCGAGCAGGATCGCATCGAAACGGTGCTTCGGTTCCCAAGTCAGAGCATCGGCGCGGACGACACCTGCCTTCAGCCCGGTGCGCTTCAGGTTGTCCTTCAGCAGATCGAGCCGCCGCTTCGACACGTCGAGCGCGGTTACCTGCCACCCTGCGGCGGCGAGTTGCAGCGTCTTGCCGCCCGGCGCGGCGCAGAGGTCGAGCACGTGCCGCCCCTCCCCCTCGCCCAGCAGGCGCGCCGGCAGCGAGGCCGCGAGGTCCTGCACCCACCAGCCGCCGCCCGCGAAGCCGGGCAGTTGTTCGACGGGTGTGCCGCGCGGCAGCCGGACGTGGCCGGGCGCGAGCGACTCGCCGCCGAGCTGGACGGCGAGATTGGTCGCTTCACCCGGATCGTGCAGCGCGAGATCGAGCGGCGGCGGATCGGCGAGGCCTGCGGCGATCCGCGCCGCTGCCTCTCCCCACCGCATGCGAGCGGCTTCGGGCAGCGTCGGCACCTCCGGCAGGGCCGCGTTCTGCTTGGCCAGCGTGGAGAACACGCCGTGCGCCAGTCGCCGCGGGCCACCGCCGAGAAGCGGCAGAGCAGTCGCGATCACCGCGTGCGGCGGCGTGCCGAGGCGGAGCCACTGCGCCAGCATCAGCCGCAGCACGGCGCGCGGCTTGGCGTCGTCCGGCAGGCGCCTCTGGGTCGCACCGTCGATCAGCGCGTCGAAATCGACCAGCCAGCGCAGCGCCTCGCTTGCGATGGCGACCGCGAGCGCGCGATCGGGCGCGGCGCGCACCCCGCGCAGGGCGGCGCCTTCCGCCTGCTCGAGCGTCTCGCCCCGACGCAGAACCGCGTCGATCATATGCAGCGCGGCGCGGCGCGCGGGCAGTCCGGGGATTTCAGCCATCGCTGTGCCCTAGACGCCCTTGCGCCGGCCCGCCAGTGCGCGCATCTTGCAGTGATGCCTAAACGCGCAACCAAGCGGCCCGAGACGTTCGAGAAGCCCGCTCACTGGAGCGATGCGCCGCCGCCCAAGCCCGAGGCGGGCAAGCAGGACGAGGAGCTCAGCCCGACCCGCTACGGCGACTGGGTGAAGAACGGCATCGCCATCGATTTCTAGCGAGTCCCCGCGAAGGCGGGGGCCTCAGGCCGCCTGGGACGACTTTAACGCCCGAGCATTCGACCGAGCACCGCCCTGCATACGCAGCGCCAGTGGCATGAGGTCCCCGCCTTCGCGGGGACACAGGCTCACAGCGGCTTGAACGTCACCTTCAGCCCGTCCTTGGGCCGGGGGATCGGCCAAGGCTGCCACTGCGGCTCGTAGCCGTCCTCGATCGCGATCTCGTAGCGGGTGAGGAGCTGCGCCATCAGCACTTTCACCTGCATGTAGGCGAAGTGGAGCCCGAGGCACATGTGCGCTCCGCCGCCAAACGGGATCCAGGCGTACTTGTGCCGTTCCTTCACCGCCTCGGGCGTGAAACGCATCGGATCGAAGCGGGCGGGATCGGGCCAGTATTCTTCCATGCGGTGGACGAACTGCGCATTGATGCCGACCGGCGCGCCGGCGGGGATGCGATAGCCGCCGAACTCGAACTCGCGCAGCGCGCGGCGCGGCGTCGAGGGCACCGGCGGGATCATCCGCAGCGCTTCCTTGAACGCCATTTCGGTCAGCTCCAGCCTGCCGAGATCGTCGTAGCCGATATCGCCGCTGCCGCCGGTGATGGCGGTGATCTCGGCCCGCAGCCGTTCCTGCCACTCGGGATGCTTCGCCAGCAGCCAGACGAGCGTCGTCGCCGAGGAGGTGATCGTGTCGTGCGCCGCCATCATCAGGAAGTTCATGTGGTCGACGACTTCGTCGACCGGCAGCATCGAGCCGTCCTCCCGCGTCGCGGTGGCGAACTGGCTGAACATGTCCTGCCCGCCGCCTTCGGCGCGGCGCCGATGGGTTTCCTTCGTGAAATAGTCGACCAGGAACTCGCGCCCCTTCACGCCCTTGCGCATCAGCGTGAAGGGCAGCGGCGTGCGGATCGGCGCGACCGAGGCCTGGACCATGTAAACGAAAGCCTCGTTGATCCGGTCCGCCTCCGGCCCCCAGGGAAGGCCGATGAAGCTGTCCGCCGCGAGGTCGAGCGTGAGCTGCTTGATCGCCGGGTAGAACTGCATCGGCGCGCCGCCCCAGCCCTTCACCGCCTGTGCGATCCCGCGATTGAGGCTGCCGGCATAGTGCCGCATCGGCCCCGGCTTGAACGCGATCGAGAGCGCGCGGCGATCGGTGCGGTGATGGTCGAAGTCCATCAGCATCAGCCCGCGCGGGAACAGCCGGTCGAGGATCGGACCCCAGCCCTGTTCGGAAGAGAACAGCTTCTCGCGGTCGAACAGCACGAGCTCGTTGGCGTCGGCCCCGACCATGGCGATGTTCCAGCCGCCGAACGCCCTGCTCTTGTAGACCCGCCCATAAGTCTCGACCATGCGCCGGGTAAAGGCATGCGGATCGGCCAGCATCCGGAAAGTGTTGCCAACCACCGGCAATCCGCCTTCGCCGGGAATGTGCGCGATGTCGGCGTCGGTCAGCACGTTCTCGCGCCAGTGGCGCGGCGCGGGTTCGGCCGGAGCGTGGGCGGAAAGCGCGGGTTCGGCAAGCGTGGCCATGGCAACGGACCTCCTTACTTACCGCAGTGTAAGTAATCCGCGCGGTTAAATCCAGCCCGCAAGTTCGCGACGTACCAGCGCCTCCAGCATGTCCATTCCCGGCTCGCGCGCGTTGAGGCAGGCCAGCGCCGCGAACCGCTCGCCGCCCGCGCCGAGGAACTGATCGCGGCCCCGGATCGCCAGTTCCTCCAGCGTTTCGAGACAGTCCGCGGAGAAGCCTGGTGCGGCCACTACGAGCCGCTTGGTGCCCTTGTGTGCCTCTGTGACCAGCGTCCTGTCGGTCGCCGGTTCGAGCCATTTCGCCCGGCCAAAACGGCTCTGGAAGGTGGTATCTATCCGTAAGTTCGGTCGCCCCAGCGCTTCTTCCAGAAGCCGCGCGGTCTTGCGGCAGTGGCAATGGTAGGGATCGCCCAGGTGGAGCGTCCGCTCGGGCATGCCGTGGAAACTCAGCAGCAGAACCTCCGGCGCGAAGTCGAGCGCATCGAGCTGCGCGCCAATGTCGCGGGCGAGCGCGTCAATGTAGAGCGGGTCATCATGGTACGGCGGCAGCGTCCGCAATGCCGGTTGCCAACGCATTTCCCGCAGCTTGTCCGCAGCCTTGTCCACAACCGTCGCCGTCGTCGCGGCGCAGTACTGGGGATAGAGCGGCGCGAGCAGAATACGCTCGCAGCCTTCCTCCATCAGCGCCTGAAGCTCGCCGCCGATCGCCGGTTGGCCGTAGCGCATGGCCCAGCGGACCCGCACCCCCTCGCCCAGCCGCGCCTGCAACTTCGCCGCCTGCTCGGCCGTGATCGCCGCCAGCGGCGAACCGGCGTCGGTCCAGACCTGGCGATAGGCGTGTGCGCTCTTCTTCGGCCGCGTGGTGAGCACGAGCCCGCGCAGGATCGGCTGCCACGCCAGCCGCGGGATCTCGACCACGCGCGGATCGGAAAGGAACTCGGCGAGATAACGCTTCACGGACACCGCATCCGGCCCATCGGGCGTGCCGAGATTGACGAGCAGGACGCCGATACGCCCGCTCCTCACCGGCGCGTGATCGCGCGGCAAATTCTGTTCCTGCCAGGTCATAGGCCGCCCGATAGCAGCGGCAGGCGGCGCAGGCGAAGCCCCGTTGCCGAACGGAGCGCATTGGCGATCGCCGGTGCCGCCACCGCCACGCCGAGTTCACCCGGGTCGAACGGCTCCGCCTCGCTCGCAACGAAATCGACCTCGATTTCCGGCACGCCGGCCAGCAGCGGCAGGTTCAGGTCGGCGAGCCGGCCCTGGACCGGCAGCCCTTGCCGGTATTCGATCGCGGCGCCGAGCGCCTGCGCCATGCCGAAGACCAGCCCGCCTTCTATTTGCTGCCGCGCAATGTCGATATTGACGATCCGTCCGATGTCGACCGCCGCCGTCAGCCGGGTCACACGCACGCCGCCCTCGTCCTGCCGCGCCGTGGCGATGCAGGCTATCCGTCCACCGCCTGCCGCGCTGCCCATCCGGTGACAGGCGAGCCCCTTGCCGCTCTGATCAAGGCCCCCGTCCCATTCCGCAAGGCGCGCGGCGCGCTGGAGACATTCGGCCAGCCGCGCATCCTCCCCCAGCATCCCGATCCGGTACGACAGCGGTTCGCGCCCATGCCGCGTCGCCAGTTCGTCGATAAAGCATTCGATGAAGAACGCGGTGTAGCCATGCGCATTGGCGCGCATCCGGCCGCTGGGCATCCCGGTCGCAACCGGGAGGTGTTCGACCGTGACGTTGGGGATCGCGTAGGGCGGCAGCGCGCCTTCGGTCACCATCGGATCCGTTTCGCCGGCGGTGTTTTCCAGCGCGGCGCGGCTCGTCTCGTTGTCGAACAGCCGGCGGCCGAACTCGCGGGCCGCCGGCTGCGTCGCGATCCTGACCTTGAGCGCCGCTATCTCGCCGTCGGCGTTGGGGCGGACATTGGCCGAGACGATGGCCGACACCGGGGCCCGCGGGCGCCCGGCAAGCTGTTCCTCCCACCGCGACCAGACGAGTTGAACCGGCCGGCCGTGTTTCTCCCCCACCTCGCGCGCGATCAGCGCCACCTCGATCGCGTGGCCATGCTCGAGCCGCCGGTCGAAGCTGCCGCCTGCGGCCATCGGATAGAGGATCACGTCCGAGAGCGAGAGACCGGTCGCCTCGGCCGCGGCCCGGCGGGCCCGCTCCGGCGCCTGGCTTGCGATCCACAGCTCGAGCCGCCCGGCGGCGAAGCGTGCTGTCGCGCTGGCGGTTTCGAGCGTCGCGTGCGCCCCCGGCGCGACGTCGTAGCGCAAAGCGAGATCGGGTGCCTCGGTCCACTCGGCCCCTTCGCCTTGCACCGCGACCGCCTCTCCCGAGCCGCGCCGGATCGCTTCGTCGAGCTTCGCCTCGATCTCGCCGGAATCGAGCGGTCCGGCGACACGGAAACGCGGACGCATGGCCTGGAGCGCACGATCGGCGGCCCACCAGTTGCTCGCGACCGCGGCGAGCCACCGCTTACCCTCCACAACCTGCACCAGTTCGCGAATGCGCGCCGCCCGGCGCGGTTCGAAGTGCGACAGCTCCGCCTGAGCCGCCGGCCCATGCTTGATCGCCGCATAGACCATACCCGGCAGCCGCACGTCGCCCGCGAACAGGAAGCTTCCGTCGACTTTCGCAGGCAGGTCGAGCCGGGGGTACGACGTCGCCGCATCGGCCGCGCCCGCAATCGGGCGTTCGGAAGCGGGATGCGGCCGCAGCGGCGGCGGATCGGGCGGCTCGAGCTGCGCCGCCTCCGCCGCGAGTTCGGCAAAGCGCAGCCGGCGCTCGCCGTGGCGGACGAACCCGGCGGCTGCGTCGCATTCCTCCCACGCGACGCCCCACCGCTCGGCCGCAGCCATGCACAGGACCGCACGGGCCGAGGCCGCAGCGAGGCGGCAGGGACGCTCGTGCGCGGCGAGCGTGGTGCCCTCGGCCGTCGCGACGAAGCGCGTTTCCTGCGCATAGCGCTTTGCCAGGAGATCGCCGGGTTCGTCTGCGAGACCGGGCGCGAAAGGCATCCATAGCGGCGCCCATTGGGCGGCCAGCGGAACATTGGCGTAGGCCCCGCTCACGGGTGCGGATTCGACAGCGATCTGCCGCCAGTCCGCACCGAGCTCGACCGCGACGATCTGCGGCAGGATCGTCGTCACGCCTTGCCCCATTTCGAGCTGGGGCACGGCCACGGTGACGACGCCGTCCTGCGCGATCTTGAGCCAGGCGCCGAAGCCGTATTCACCACGCCCGGGCACCAGCGGGTCGGGGAAGTTTCGCGGGCGCAACGTCCAGGCAACGAGCAGCCCCCCGCCCACCGCGGCACCGATCAGGATCCCGCGGCGGCTGATCCGCATCCTCAGGCGTCCGCGCCGTCGAGCCAGTGTGAGAGCTTGTCCGCGATCGCGCGGAACGCCTCGCCCTGCGAGCCGTCGCCCGCGGCGGGCGGCGTTCCGGCGTCGCTCGCCTCGCGGATCTCGAGCGACAGTGGAATGCGCCCGAGGAAGGGCACACCCTTCGCCGCAGCGGCAGTCTCCACGCCGCCCGTGCCGAACGGATCGCTCACCTCGCCGCAATGGGGGCAGGCGTAGCCGGCCATGTTCTCGACCAGGCCGATCACGGGAATGGAGCCCGTTTCGAACAGCTGCATCGCGCGTGTCGCATCGATCAGAGCAAGGTCCTGCGGCGTCGAAACGATCACCGCGCCGGCGGGCTTGAAGCGCTGGAGCATCGTCAGCTGCACGTCGCCCGTGCCCGGCGGCAGGTCGATTAGCAGCAGCTCGGTGTCGCCCCAGTTCGCATCGATGAGCTGGCCGAGCGCGCTGCCGACCATCGGCCCGCGCCAGGCGATCGCCCGGCCGGGCTCGACCAGGTGCCCCATGGAGAGCACCGGCACGCCCCATTTGCTCTCGACCGGCACCAGCTTGTCGTTCTCGGCCACCGGCCGCTCGCCCTGGTTCGCGAGCAGCGTTGGCTGCGAAGGTCCGTAGATGTCCGCATCGACGATGCCGACCTTGCGGCCCGCGCGAGCGAGCGCGATCGCCAGATTCGCGGTCAGCGTCGACTTGCCGACCCCGCCCTTGCCCGATCCGATGGCGACGATCCGGCGCTGCGGGCGGTCCGCCATCATCGCAACCCGAACCTCCTCGACGCCCTCGGCCTGAGCCAGCAGGTCCTGCACCGCCCCTTCGATATCCTGCCGCGCCGACGCATCGAGACCGGAGGCATCGAGGATAGCGGTCACCTTGCCATCCGCAATGCGTAGCGATCGAACCCGCGCGGCGATCGCGTCGGGCAGGCGGGCTTTCAGCTCCTCGTCAGTCATGGCGCGGGTCACTAGCACCAAAATCGGCTGCGCAACCCCTGTTTTTCCCGCCATCGCCACCTATAAAGGCTGCCATGAACATCTTGGGCGGTTTTCAGAAACGCATAGCGCTGGCGATGGCCGGCAAGAGCCCGTGGGGCGGGAAGCCAGGGGGCAGCGGCGGCAAGGACGACGGCGAGCCGCCGGAAGAAACGCCGGCGGGGGAGGACCCGCCGCGCGGCCCCCGCAATCCGTGGCTCCCGGGCGGTGGCGGCGAGGAGCCGCGCCGTTCCGCCAATATCGAGGACATCTTCAAGCACCGCGGCGCCGAAGGTCCGCGCCGGCGAGGTGGTGGTGGTGGCGACGGCCCGCGGTTCCGGCTTCCCGACGGACCCGGAGGACGTAGCTGGTTCCCGCTCGCCGTCGCGGCGATCGCCGCGCTCTGGCTGTTCGTCACCAGCATCCACCAGGTCGCTCCGCGCGAACAGGGGATCGTCACCTGGCTGGGCGGCAAGTATTCGCACACGCTTTCCTCGGGCCTCAATTTCACGCTGCCTTGGCCGATCCAGGTGGTGGAGATCGAGAACGTCAGCCAGATCCGCTCCGAGAGCATCCCCGGGACCGACGAGGAGAAGCTGATCCTCACCGGAGACCAGAACCTGGTCGACCTGTCCTATCTCATCCGCTGGAACATCAAGGATCTGCAGCAGTTCAAATTCCAGCTCGCCGATCCGGAGGAAACGATCCGCGAGGTTGCCGAAGCCGCGATGCGCGCGTCGGTTGCCGAACAGGATCTCGACAGCGTGCTCTCCGGCGCCGGCCGCGCCATCATCGAGGAGCGTGTGCGCACCCGCATGCAGGCGATCCTCGACGCCTACCGCGCCGGCGTCGCGGTGCAGGGCATCGAGATCGAGAAGACCGATCCGCCAGCCGAAGTCGTCGAGGCGTTCAAGGACGTTTCCGCCGCGCAGCAGGACGCCGAAACCGCCGTCAACAGCGCCCGTGCTTACGCCCAGCGCGTGCTCGCACGGGCGCAGGGCGACGCGGCCGCGTTCGACAAGATCTACGAGGAATACCGTCTGGCGCCCCAAGTCACCCGCCAGCGGCTCTACTACGAAACGATGGAAATCGTGCTGAGCAAGACCGACAAGACGATTATCGAGGCGGACGGCGTCGTGCCGTATCTCCCGCTGCCCGAAGTGCAGCGCCGCTCGCAGGGCTCGCCGCCCGTCGTTGCCACTCCGGAGGGCCAGTGACATGACGCGCATCTGGCAAGACCACAAGGGCAGCGTAATCGCGCTCGGCGTAGCGCTCCTGGCGCTGCTTTCGAGCATCGTCATCGTGCCCGAGACGCATCAGGCGGTGATCATTCAGGGCGGCCGGCCCGACCGCGTCGCCAACCAGTTCCAGCCGGATGCGCCTTACGGCGAGACGGGCGCCGGTATCGTGCTCCGCATCCCCGGCTACGAGCGGGTGCAGATGATCGACAAGCGAATCCTCGATCTCGACATGGAGCGGCAGCAGGTGCTCTCCAGCGACCAGCAGCGGCTCCAGGTCGATGCCTATGCGCGCTTCCGCATCATCGACCCGGTGCTGACGGTCGAGAACGCGGGTTCGGAGGAAATCCTCCGCACGCAGCTCTCGCCGATCCTCACCTCGGTGTTGCGGCAGGAGCTCGGCCGCCGGTCGTTCGCTTCGCTGCTGACGGCGGAACGCGGCACGGCCATGGCGAACATTCGCGACGCGCTCGACCGCGAGGCGCGCAGCTACGGCGCGCAGATCATCGACGTGCGGATCAAGCGCGCCGACCTGCCCGACGGGGCTCCGCTCGCAGCCGCCTTCACCCGCATGCGGACCGACCGCGAGGAAGAAGCGGCGACGATTCGCGCCCAAGGCCAGAAGAACGCCCAGATCATCCGTGCCGAGGCCGAGGCCAACGCGGCTTCGACTTATGCCGCCGCCTACGGCAAGGACCCGGAGTTCTACGACTTCTATCGCGCGATGGAGAGCTATCGCCGCACCTTCGAGCAAGGCGAAGGCGAGAGCACGATGATCCTGTCGCCGGACAACGAATACCTGCGCCAGTTCCAGGGAGAGCGCTGACCACGCGATATTCAAGCCGGGTTCATGGCCTCGCGCCATCTATCCGGCACGGGACTGAGCGGCCCTTTCGAAGGGCTTTGTGACTGACGATTACGAGAGGAAGCATAAGGAAGTGAAGCCCGTGAAATACGCCTATGGCCTGACTTCGGCACTCCTTGTCGGCGGCGCCACGATCTCGCTCGCGACCGGATACCCCGCCGGCGCGCAAGTCGCCCAGAACGACGACAGCCGCATCGCGAGCGCCGTCCCCCGCGCCGGAGCCCCCGAAAGCTTTGCGGACCTGACAGCGCAGCTCCAGCCTGCGGTGGTCAACATCTCCACCCGGCAGCGGGTGGAGGTGCAGAGCGTCAATCCCTTCGCCGGCACGCCGTTCGAGAATTTCTTCGGCCGCCGTGGCGGATCCGAACCGCAGTACCGTGAGGGTCAGTCGCTCGGCTCAGGCTTCATCATTTCGGCCGACGGCTACGTCGTCACCAACAATCACGTCGTCAGCCCGCCGGGCGGCAACGGCACGGTGGAGGAGATCACCGTCACCATGCCCGACGGCACCGAGTATCCGGCGGAGATGATCGGTTCGGACGCGGCCTCCGACCTCGCGGTGCTCAAGATCGCCCGCGACGAGCCGTTCCCGTTCGTCGAGTTCGGCGATTCGCGGCAAGCGCGCGCGGGCGACTGGGTGGTCGCGATCGGCAACCCATTCGGACTCGGCGGCACCGTTACGTCCGGCATCATTTCCTCGGTCCTGCGAACCGCGGGCGCCGGCGCCTACGACCGCTACATTCAGACCGACGCCAGCATCAACCGGGGCAACTCGGGCGGGCCGCTGTTCGACATGCGCGGCAACGTCATCGGCATCAACAACGCCATCCTGTCGCCCACCGGCGGCAGTGTCGGGATCGGCTTCGCGATTCCGGCCGAGATCGCGGCCCCGATCGTCGAGCAACTCCGCCGCGGCGAGGAAATCGAGCGGGGTTATCTGGGCGTCCGCATCCAGCCGGTGACCGAGGACATGGCCGATTCGCTCGGGCTCCAGCGCAACGTCGGAGAGTTCGTGCAGTCGGTCGAACCCGGCGCCGCTGCCGACGAGGCCGGCATCCAGGCAGGCGACGTGGTCGTGGAAGTGAACGGCGAGGCCGTAACGCCCGATCAGACGCTTTCCTTCCTGGTCGCCAACATCAAGCCCGGCACGCGCATTCCGGTCGAGCTCTATCGCGACGGCAGGCGGCGGAACGTGAACGTGACCGTCGGCAAGCGGCCGAGCGAGGCCGAGCTCGCCCAGCAGCAGATGTTCGATCCCAATGCCGAACCGGAAGTTCCGCAAGGGACCGAAGGCGGCGCGATCGGAGAGAGCCTTGGCCTTCAGGCGATCGAGCTTACCCCGCAAATCCGGCGCCAGCTCGGCGTGTCGGCCGATACCGCGGGCGTGATCGTCGCCGCGGTCGACCCGAACTCGGACGCGGCGCGCAAGGGCCTGCAGCGCGGCGATATCGTGCTGAGCGCCAACTACACCGAGACTGGGTCGGTGTCGGAGCTCGAACAGGTGGTGCGCCAGGCCAAGGAAAGCGGCCGCGAAGCCGTCCTCCTGCGGATCCAGCGGCGCGGCCAGCCGGCGATCTACGTACCCATCAGGCTCCGCTAAGCACCGGACGCAGTTTGAACGAACCAAGGCCCTCCCCGCCGGGAGGGCCTTTTTCGTTGCAGCACGGCGGCGTGCTGATCACGAATTACGGGTTGAGTCTCATCGCCTTCGATGAATCCTGCGGGCGCGAGAGCGGCAGCCCCTATTCGGTCCCGCCGGTTCCCGGCTGGGGTGTGGGCGCCGGGGCGCGGGGCTGAAGCCGGATCGGCGGCGGGGACGGCCTGCCCTGCGGCTCGGCGCGGCCCGTCGCGCGATCGAGGAAGTCGTCGCTTGCGGCCTGGCCGGGATCGCCACTGCTCGCTGGAGGTGGCGGCTGGCGCGGGCGATCGCCGGGCGGCAGTTCGCCTTCGATCGGGAAGGGGAACTCGCCTGGCTCTTCAGGAACACCCGGTTCGATCAGGTTCCCCTGCTCGTCGATGTAGTAGTAGTCGTCCGGCTCGCCGTAATAATACTCATCATCCGGCTCGAGCTGCCACTCGGGCAATTGCACTTCGGTATCGAACTGCTCGACCGGGCGGTCTTTCACTGCATAGCGCATGTAGGCCGCGAAGGCCTGCGCCGGCGCGCGGCCGCCCTGCAGGCCCGGCACCGGATCGGCATTGTCGCGGCCCATCCACACGCCAGTGGTCACACCGCTGGAGAAGCCCAGGAACCAACCGTCCTTGTTCGAATTGGTCGTGCCGGTCTTGCCTGCGACCGGCCGGCCGATCTGAGCCGCACGCCCGGTCCCGGTGTTGACGGTCGTCTGGAGCAGGTCGGTGATACCCGCCGCCACGTAATCCGGCACCAGTTGGGTCGAACGCGGTGCTTCATGCTGGTAAAGCACTTCGCCGTCGGCTGTCGTGACCTTGACGATGCCGTAGGGTTCGACCGAGGTGCCTTTCGCCGAGATCGCGGCGAAGGCGCGCGTCATATCGATCACGCGCACTTCCGAACTGCCGAGCACCATGGCGGGATAAGTGGAGATCGGCGTGGTGATGCCGAAGCGCTTGGCCATCGAGGCTACGGTGCCGAAGCCGACCTCGTTGCCGAGCTGCGCCGCGACCGTGTTCTTCGAGTAGGCGAAAGCGGCGCGCATATCGATCTCGCCGGCGTAAGTGCCGCCCGAATTGCGTGGGCTCCAGCCGTCGATCGTCACCGGCGCATCGACCACGCGGTCGTCGGGCGTGTAGCCGGCCTCGAGCGCAGCGAGATAGACGAACAGCTTCCATGCCGAACCGGGCTGGCGCAGCGCGTTCGTCGCGCGGTTGTAGTTGGTTGCGACGTAGTCGGTCCCGCCGACCATCGCCAGGATCGCGCCGTCGCGGTCGAGGCTGACGAGCGCCCCCTGCGCGCCGGCGGGCGTGTTCGACTTGACCGCCGCAGTCGCTGCGCGCTGCATGCCGACGTCGATCGTGGTCCAGACCTCGATCGGCTCAAACGTCTCGGGCAGCAGCAGGTCGAGCTGCGGCAGCGCCCAGTCGGTGAAGTAGCGCACCGAATTCTGCGCGCGCTCTTCCTTGAGATTCACGGTCGAGGGATCGACGCTCGCCTCGCTCGCGGTGATGCGTCCCTGTTCGCGCATGAGCCGCAGCACGACGTTCGCGCGGCCCACCGCGGCCTCGACATCGGCGGTCGGCGAATAGCGGCTCGGTGCCTTCACCAGCCCAGCGATGATCGCCGCCTCGGCGGTCGAGAGCTCGGTCGCCGGATGGCTGAAGAACTTCCGGCTTGCGCTGTCGATGCCGTAGGCGCCGCCGCCGAAGTAGACCTTGTTGAGATAGAGCTCGAGGATCTCTTCCTTGGAGAACTTGCTTTCCAGCGCGATCGCGAGGACCGCCTCGCGCAGCTTGCGGTCGAGCGAGCGGTTGGAATTGAGGAAGACGTTGCGTGCGAGCTGCTGGGTGATGGTCGAGGTCGCGGAAATGCGTCCGTCGCCCGTCATCGCCACCCAGAGCGCGCGGGCGAGGCCGTAGGGATCGATCCCGAAATGCGTGTAGTAACGCCGGTCCTCGACCGAGATCATCGCATCCTTCATCACCTGCGGGATCTCGGAGCTGTCGAGCCACTCGCCGTAGCTCGGCCCGAGTTCGACGATTTCGGTCCCGTCGCGTGCGCGTACGATGATCGTCTGGGCGTTGTCGGTCGCCTTGAGCTCGCCGTAGCTGGGCAGCGAGCGCGCCGCGAAGGCGACCGCGAGGCCGAGAAAGAGGGCGCCGAGCAGCGCGAGTGCGCCGGCCCAGATGAGCAGGCGCCGGGCCCACAGGCGCCAGCCGCTCGCCGTGCGCTTGCCGGTCGACTTCGGTGCCTTCCGCCGGCTCCCCCGCTTCGCCATCAGTATTCGCTTACCTTCTTGCGGACCGCAGCCCGATTACCCGTCGTGCGCGCGATGCATAGGGCAGTTGTAACCCGGCGTGAACGGGGCGGCGGGATTATTCCTCGGGCTTGAAATCCAGCGCCGCACTGTTGACGCAGTAGCGCAGGCCGTCGGCTCCCGGTCCGTCGGGGAAGACGTGCCCCAGGTGCCCTTCGCACTTCGCGCAGACGACCTCCGTCCGCACCATGCCGTGCGAGGTGTCGCGATGCTCCTCGACAGCATCGCCTTCGGCAGGCGCGGTGAAGCTCGGCCAGCCCGAGCCGCTGTCGTACTTGTCGGCGCTCTCGAACAGCAACTGGCCGCAGGCGGCACAGCGGTATTCGCCGGGCAGCTTGTTCTTTTCGTACTTGCCGGTGAAGGCGCGCTCGGTCCCGCCCTCGCGCAGCACGTGGTACTGCTCGGGCGTCAGGCGTTCGCGCCAATCGGCATCGGAAAGCTGGATCTTGTCAGGCATCGTGCATTCTCCTCGACAGGAGATATGGGAAACTTGCGGCGCGCCTTCAAACGTCCAGTTCGGCGTAGTGACGCGGCGGCTGGATCACTTCCATGCGCTCCGACAGAAGCGGCCGGAAGGAGGGGCGGCTCTTGAACACCGAATACCACCCGCGCGTCTGCTCGTGCCCGGCCCAGTCGATCCCGCCGAGGTAGTCGGCGACCGAGATCTGCGCCGCGGCGGCCAGATCGGCGAGGCTCATCGTCGCACCGGCGAGCCAGGTGCGGTTGTCGATCAGCCAGTCGATATAGTCGAGATGCCCGTGAGCCAGCTTCATCGCCTCGCGCAGAATCCGCGAGTCCGGCGGCTGTCGCAGCACGAGCCGCTTCTTCATCCGCTCGTGCAGCAGCGGCATGGTCACGTCGCCGAAGAAGTTCTCGTCGAACAGCGCCACCAGCCGGCGGATCTCCGCGCGGTTGGAGGCGGTGCCGTTGATCATCGGGGCCTTGTCGACCGTCTCTTCGAAATACTCGCAGATCGCACGGCTGTCGGACAGCGCCAGGCGCCGTTCCGGATCGTAGAGCACCGGGGTGCGCCCGGCGGGGTTCAGCGCCCAGAACTCGTCGCTCGCGTCCCACGGGTTCTCCCGCCACAGCTCGTAGCCGACGCCTTTCTCGCTGAGGAGCAGGCGGACCTTGCGACTGAACGGACAGAGGGGGAACTGATAGAGGCGCCACATATGCGCCCTTGCTCATGCCGCAAGTGGGCGGGGCCGTCTACAGGGGCGGGCTCGAGAGAGCAGGTTATGCGCAAACGAAAGCCCCCTCCTCCTTGAGGGAGGGGAAGGAATTCAGGTGCGTATCAGCGCTGGCCGCGGGTCGCCTGGTCGATGCCGAATTCCAGTCGCTCGGCCATTTCGCGGAGCGCCGGGCGCATCGCTTCCAGGCTGTCCGCCATCGATGCCATCGCGCCCATGGCGCGCGGCAGATCGCGGGCCACGCGGGCAGGCACGTCGCTCGCCTCGGGTCGCATCTTGCGCAGAGTCAGGTCTGGATCGACGCTGCCGGGATTGCGCCCGGCAATCTCGGCCATCGGCTCGACGATCGGCGCCAGCGGCATGTCGAGCAGGATTTCACCGAGCACCGCGACGGTGCTGGCAAGCTCGTTCTGCACCACGGGATCGGCGAGCCGCTGCGACAGGGGCTCCTCGTACTCGACCTCCGGCGCGTAGAGCGGCGCGTCGTAAAGCTCGTAATCGGGCAGCGGCGCGGGTTCGGAGGCGCTGGCGGCCGCCGGAAACGCGAGCGCAGCGGCTGCGCAAAGAGCGAGAATACGCATGGTCGTTCTCCGATTCGTTCGCGGGGCACAAAGTGCCCGAGAGTGCCTGACCGGGTACTGAACGGCTCTCAAAGGCCTGAAGCGTCGAGCAGCAGCATGCACGGCGACATGACCCGGTCGAGCGCCCCTTCCTCGCGTAGCGATTCGACCTCCGCGCCGAGGAGGCCGGCGACCGCGTCGCGGCTCAGGCCGGTCTCGTCCATGATCCGTGCGGAGGTGCGGACGAAGAACTCGCGCCCTCGCTCGCCGATGGCGGGGTAGGCGGCCATCGCGGCATCGCCGCGTGCCTGCCCCTCGGCAACCAGTGCGAAGGCGACCGCGCAGCGCAGTGCGGTGCGCTGCTCGATGGTGAGATTCGGCTTCGGCGGCTCCTGCGCCTGCGCGGTGGAAGCGAGCGAGGCCAGCACCAGTGCGGCGGACGTGAGAATGCGGATCATGGCCGGCGCCCTATACGAGCCAAGCTGAACGCTTGCCTAGACCGCGCAGGTTGACGCGACTCATGCGTGCGGCCATCTCCCGCGCAAACGCGACAAGAGGAGCTGCACCAATGGCCGACTATCCCTCTCTCCATCTCCTGATCGGCGGCGAACAGGTGTCCGGCGGCGGGCGCGAGACCGAAGAGGTGATCGATCCGGCCACCGGCGAGACGATCGGCACCCTGCCCCGCGCGAGCGCCGAGGATCTCGACCGCGCGCTCGATGGCGCGAAGCGGGGCTTTCGTGAATGGCGCAACACCCCGGCCGACAAGCGCGCCGCGATCCTGGTCAAGGCCGCCGCACTGCTCAAGGAGCGCGTGAGCCAGATCGCCCCCGCAATCACGCGCGAACAGGGCAAGCCGGTCAAGGAAGCGATGGGCGAGGTCATCTATTCGGCCATGCTGCTCGAGTTCTACGCCGGCGAGATCAAGCGCATCTACGGCCGCACGCTGGTGCGCCCCGCGGGCCAGCGGGTCGAAGTGCAGTACCACCCGATCGGCCCGGTCGCGGGCTTCGCCGCGTGGAACTTCCCGATGATCAACGTCGTGCGCAAGATCGGCGGCGCGCTCGCCGCCGGCTGCTCGGTGATCGTCAAGCCTTCGGAAGAGACGCCGGCGGGGGGCATTTCGCTGGTCCAGGCGCTGCTGGACGCGGGCGTGCCGGGCGACGCGGTGCAGTGCGTGTTCGGCGTGCCCGACACTGTCAGCCGCCACCTGCTCGGCTCGCCGATTATCCGCAAACTGACCTTCACCGGCTCGACCGCGGTCGGCAAGCACCTCGCCCGCCTCGCGGCGGATGACCTCAAGGTCGCGACGATGGAGCTCGGCGGCCACGGCCCGGTGCTGGTGTTTGGCGACAGCGACGTCGACAAGGTGCTCGATACGATGGTCGCGGCCAAGTACCGCAACGCGGGCCAGGTCTGCGTCAGCCCGACCCGCTTCCTGATCGAGGAGGACGTGTTCGAGCGCTTCCGCGACGGCTTCGTCGAGCGGGCAAAGACAGTGAAGGTCGGCAGCGGCTTCGAGGAGGACACGCAGATGGGGCCGATGGCCAATGCGCGCGGACTCGATTCAGTCGCGAAGCTGATCGGCAACGCGCAGGAAAAGGGGGCCGCGCTGCTCACCGGCGGCGAGCGGATCGGCAACCGCGGCTTCTTCCACGAGCCGACCGTGCTTTCCGAAGTGCCGGTCGACGCCGATATCATGAACAACGAGCCGTTCGGCCCGGTCGCGCTGCTCAACCCGATGAAGGGCGAAGACAGCATGATCGAGGAGGCGAACCGCCTGCCCTACGGCCTTGCCGCCTACGCCTGGACCCAGGACCCGGCGCGCCGCAGCCGCCTCGCCGCGGAGATCGAGACCGGCATGCTGGCGATCAACGGCGCCAACGTCTCGGGAGTCGACGCGCCGTTCGGCGGCGTCAAATGGTCGGGCTACGGCAGCGAGGACGGTCGCGAGGGCGTCATGGCCTGCATGGTGCCCAAGACCATCCACGAGGCAAGCTGACCTGAATAACCTATTTGGTTTTTCTTCTTGACTTTTCTCCGCTGTTTGGTTAGAAAGCAGAAGATCAACGCCAGTGCGATTCGACCCATGATGTTTGCAGGAGTGCCCCGATGAAAACCCGCGCCGCCGTCGCCTTTGAGGCGAAGAAGCCGCTCGAGATCGTCGAGCTCGACCTCGAAGGCCCGAAGGAGGGCGAAGTCCTGGTCGAGATCATGGCGAGCGGCATCTGCCACACCGACGCCTACACGCTCGACGGGCTGGATTCCGAGGGCATTTTCCCCAGCGTGCTCGGCCACGAGGGCGCGGGGATCGTGCGCGAGGTCGGTGCGGGCGTCACCAGCGTGACGCCGGGCGATCACGTGATTCCGCTCTACACCCCCGAGTGCCGGCAGTGTAAATCGTGCCTCAGCGGCAAGACCAACCTGTGCACCGCGATCCGCGCCACGCAGGGCAAGGGCCTGATGCCGGACGGCACCAGCCGCTTCTCCTACAAGGGCCAGACGATCCATCATTACATGGGTTGTTCGACGTTCTCGAACTTCACCGTGCTGCCGGAGATCGCGGTGGCGAAGATCCGCGAGGACGCGCCCTTCCAGACGAGCTGCTACATCGGCTGCGGCGTCACGACCGGCGTCGGCGCGGTGGTCAACACCGCCAAGGTCCAGGTCGGCGACAACGTCGTGGTGTTTGGCCTCGGCGGGATCGGCCTCAACGTGATCCAGGGCGCGAAGCTCGCCGGGGCGAACATGATCGTCGGCATCGACATCAACTCCGACCGCGAGGAATGGGGCCGCAAGTTCGGCATGACCCACTTCCTCAACACCAAGGGCATGAGCCGCGACGAGGTCGTCGCCAAGGTGGTCGAACTGACCGATGGCGGCGCGGACTACAGCTTCGACTGCACCGGCAACACCGAAGTCATGCGCACCGCGCTCGAATGCTGCCACCGCGGCTGGGGCACCAGCATCGTCATCGGCGTGGCCGAGGCGGGCAAGGAAATCTCCACCCGCCCGTTCCAGCTGGTGACCGGCCGCAACTGGCGCGGCACGGCATTCGGCGGCGCGCGCGGCCGAACCGACGTGCCGAAGATCGTCGACTGGTACATGGACGGCAAGATCCAGATCGATCCGATGATCACCCACGTCCTCAGCCTGGAGGAGATCAACAAGGGCTTCGACCTGATGCACGCCGGCGAGAGCATCAGGAGCGTCGTCGTCTATTGACCGGCGGTTCGCACCCGATATAGGTGGCGAATAGAAACTGAACGGGAGGCTTGGCGATGTTCAATCATATCATGGTCGGCGCGAACGACATCGAGAAGGCGAAGACGTTCTACGACGCCGTGCTCGGCACGCTGGGCTTTACGGGCGAAGCGGCACGCAACGTCGCGGGCAGCGGCCACACGCGGCTGTTCTACGTCCATAACGGCGGCACGTTCTGCGTGTCGGAGCCCATCGACGACGAACCCGCGACGTTCGCCAACGGCGGAACGATCGGCTTCAAGTGCGATTCGCCCGAGCAGGTGAAGGCCTTCCACGACGCCGGCGTCGCCAACGGCGGCACCTCGATCGAAGATCCGCCGGGCCCGCGCGACGGCGGCGCACTCGGGACCATGCACCTGAGCTACGTGCGCGATCCTTCCGGCAACAAGCTCTGCGCGCTTCATCGGGCAAAATCCTGACCACAATGCGCGGCGAAGCCGGATTGCTGGCCGACCTGGCGTCGCTCGCGATCCCGCATTCGCTGCACGAGCACCCGGCGGTATTCACCGTCGCCGAAAGCCGCACGCTCGACCGCGACATTCCGGGCGAGCACACCAAGAACCTGTTCCTGAAGGACACCGCCGGCGCGTTCTGGCTGGCGACCGTGCCGGCCGAAGCGCGTGTCGACCTCAAGGCCCTGCCGCAGGCGATCGGCTGCAAGCGGGTGAGCTTCGCCAAGGCGGAGGACATGCAGCGCCTGCTTGGCATATCGCCGGGCTCGGTCACCCCGCTCGCCATGATCAACGCCGCGCCAGGCAGCGTGACCGCGGTGCTCGACACGAGGTTGGCCGAAGCGGAACGGATCAACGTCCATCCCCTGCGCAACACCGCAACCGTGGGGCTGACGGGCGCCGACGTCCTGCGGCTGCTCGAGCATTGGGGCCATGCGCCGCTGGTGGCGGAGGTGCCCCTGTCGTAGCGCGAGTCCCCGCGAAGGCGGGGACCTCAGGCAGAAACCGACCGCACACCCCCCGACGACCAAGTGGCCCGAGACCCCCGCCTTCGCGGGGGATCGGTTTCGTGTATGGAGGCACCATGACCATCGAAACCATCAGCACCAATCGCAGCCACGGCGGCACGCAGGGCGTCTATTCGCACCAGTCGGCGGAGACCGGGACCGAAATGACTTTCTCGGTCTTTGTGCCCGAGCATGCGGACGGCGCGAAGCTGCCCGTGCTGTGGTATCTCTCGGGCCTGACCTGCACCCATGCCAACGTCACCGATAAGGGCGAATACCGCGCGGCCTGCGCCGAGCACGGCGTGATCTTCGTCGCCCCCGACACCTCCCCGCGCGGCGAGGACGTGCCCGATGCCGAGGGCGAGTACGACTTCGGCAAGGGCGCAGGCTTCTATGTCGATGCGACCGAGCAACCCTGGGCGGCGCACTACCGCATGCGCAGCTACATCGAGCGCGAACTGCCCGAGGTGATCGCCGCGAATTTCCCGGCGGACATGGCGCGCCAGTCGATCACCGGCCATTCGATGGGCGGCCACGGCGCGCTGACCATCGGCCTGCGCAACCCGGAGCGCTTCCGCTCGATCAGCGCCTTCTCCCCGATCGTCGCTCCAAGCGAGGTGCCGTGGGGCGAAAAGGCGCTCGGCCGCTATCTCGGAACCGACCGCGCATCATGGCGCGAATACGATGCGGTCGCCCTGATCGAAGGCGGCGCACGCCACGACCACATCCTCGTCGACCAGGGCACCGCCGACGACTTCCTGGTCGAACAGCTCCGCACCCACCGCTTGGCCGAAGCCTGCGAAGCCGCCGGCCTCGACGCGACCATCCGCCTGCAGGCCGCCTACGACCATTCCTACTACTTCATCTCGACCTTCATGGCCGAGCACGTGGCGTGGCATGCGGAGCGGCTCAGGCTTTAGCGCCGCACCTCGAACAGCGCGTACTCGGCGCGCCAGTTGGCGCCGGAGGGGCCGATCTCGCGTTCGCGGGTAAAGAACCAGCGGTTTTCGATGGCGATGCCGAGATCGCGCGCCAGTTCCTCGAAGTCGCGCACGGTCATGTGGTGGATGTTCTCGGTCTCGTACCAGGTCACCGGCAGGTGGCGCGTGACTGGCATGCGGCCGCGGCTCAGCAGCGCCCAGCGCATCCGCCAGTAGGCGAAGTTGGGGAAGCTGACGAACGCGCGGCGGCCCACCCGCAGCAGTTCGGCCAGCATCCGGTCGGGCCGCGCGGCGGTCTGCAGCGTCTGGCTGAGGATCGCCACGTCGAAGGCGCCGTCGGGATAGAAGGCGAGGTCGCGGTCGGCATCGCCCTGCACCACGCTGAGGCCGCGCGCGACGCAGCGTTCGACCAGGGCGCCGTCGATCTCGATCCCGCGTGCGTCGACTTGCTTGCCGTCGCGCAGGGCCGCCATCAGCGCGCCGTCGCCGCAGCCGATGTCGAGCACGCGCACGCCGGCGGGCACGTGGCGCGCAATCACTGCGAGATCCGAACGCAAGGTTGACGCGTCAACCATCGAGGAAGCCCTTCACCACTCGGTCGAGCGCCGGCACGTCGAGCAGGAAGCTGTCGTGCCCGAACGGCGCCGAGAGCTCGACGAAGCTGACCGGCGCGCCCGCCGCGTTGAGCGCATGCACCACGTGGCGGCTCTCGGCGGTGGGATAGAGCCAGTCGGTGTCGAAGCTGACGAGGCAGAAGCGCGCGCCCTTGCCCATGGCGTGCCCGGCGAAGGCGTCGGCCAGCTTGCCGCCGTGTTCCTCCGCGATGTCGAGGTAGTCCATCGCGCGGGTGATATAGAGGTAGGAATTGGCATCGAACCGCCGCGTGAAGCCGCTCCCCTGATAGCGCAAGTAGCTCTCGACCTGGAAGTCGGCGTCGAAGCCGAAGCTCTTCGCGTCCCGGTCCTGCAGGCGGCGGCCGAACTTCTCGGTAAGGCCGGCTTCGGAGAGATAGGTGATGTGCGCCGCCATGCGCGCGACCGCGAGGCCCGCGTCGGGTGCGCTGTCGTGGTCGTAGTAGTCCCCGTCGCGCCAGTTGGGGTCGGCCATGATCGCCTGTCGCCCCACCTCGTGGAACGCGATGTTCTGCGCCGAATGCCGCGCCGTCGTCGCGATGGCGAGCACGCGCGCGGCGCGGTTGGGGAAGTTGGCGGCGAGGCTCAGCGTCTGCATCCCGCCCATCGACCCGCCGACGACCGCGTGCAGCCGCTCGATGCCGAGCCCGTCGAGCAGGGCGACGAGCCCGCGCACCATGTCGCGGATGGTGATCACCGGGAACCGCATCGCCCAGGGCCGCCCGTCGGGCGCGGCGCTGGCCGGGCCGGTCGAGCCCATGCAACTGCCGATCACATTGGCGCAGATCACGTGATAGCGGTTCGTGTCGATCGGCTTGCCGGGGCCGACCATCCGCTCCCACCAACCGGGCTTGCCGGTCACCGGGTGCGGGTTCGCGAGGTACTGGTCGCCGGTGAGAGCGTGGCAGACGAGGATCGCGTTGGACTTGTCCGCCGCCAGCTCGCCGTACGTCTCGTAAGCGATCGCCGCACCCTCGAGCGCCTGTCCGCCGTCGAGCGGCAGCGGCTGGGGAAGCGTGTAGGTGAGGGACGGGGCGGCCATGCAGCTCTCGAAACCAGAAGTGCAGTGCCTCGGCAAGCTCAGCACGAACGAAGATTGGGAAGGCGCCCCTTACCCATTCGCCCCGCCCTTGTCTAAGCATGTCCCGAGCGGCGGTTGAAAGCCCGCCTGCCCGGGGGGAGTGCATTTTCTTTTTTGCCCGCCCTGTCCGTTCCCCTAGGAGGCTCCTCGACATGAGCGACGGCCCCGCCCCCAAGCCCTGGATCGAGGGCATTCACGCCTATGTACCGGGCAAGGCCCGAGCTGCCGACGGGCGCGAGCTGGTCAAGCTCTCGGCTAACGAGAACCCGCTCGGTACGAGCCCGGCGGCGCTGGCTGCGCTGGCCGATGCCGCACCCCCGGCGCGCTACCCCGACCCGGACGCGGGGGCACTGCGCGAAGGCATCGGCGCGCTCCACGGGATCGACCCCGCGCGCGTGGTCTGCGGCACCGGTTCGGACGAACTGCTGAACCTCGCCACGCAAGGCTATGCCGGGCCCGGCGACGAGGTGCTGTTCACCCGCTACAGCTTCGCCGTCTACGACATCGCCGCGCGCCGCTGCGGCGCGGTGCCGGTCGAGGCGCCCGATGCCGACTACGGGGCCGACGTCGACGCGCTGCTCGCGGCGGTGACCGGGCGGACGCGCGTGGTCTTCCTGGCCAATCCGAACAATCCCACGGGCAGCTTCCTTCCCGCCGGCGAGGTCGCGCGGCTCCATGCGGGACTGCCGCGCGAGGTGCTGTTCGTGCTCGATCAGGCCTATGCCGAATACCTCGCGCCCGAGGACGACGACGGCGGCCTCGCGCTCGCTGCGCGGCACGACAACGTACTCGTCACGCGCACGTTCTCCAAGATCTACGGCCTCGCCGGCGAGCGGATCGGCTGGGCGACCGGGGCGCCGGGGATCGTCGATACCCTCAACCGTATTCGCGGCCCCTTCAACGTCACCAACCACGGCCAGGCGGCGGCGCTCGCTGCGCTCGGCGACCAGGGGTTCGTCGAGCGTTCGCGCGATCACAACACCGCCGAACTGGCGCGGTTCTCGGACGCGATCGGCGCGCTCGGCAACCACGGGCTGCGCGCCTTGCCGAGCAAGGGGAACTTCGTGCTCGTGTTGTTCGAGGGTGCGCTCGATGCCGCCACTGCGCTCGATGGCCTGGCCGATGCGGGCTTCGCGGTGCGTCACCTGCCGGGCCAGGGGCTCCCGCAGGCGCTGCGCATAACCGTTGGAACGCACGAGCAGATGGATGCCGTCGCCCAGACGCTGCGCGCCATGGCGGAGGCGGCGCGGTGACGATCGAGCGCGTCGCGATCATCGGACTGGGCCTGCTCGGCGGCTCGCTCGGCCTCGCCATTGCCGAGCATTTGCCGGACGTGAAAACTACCGGGTACGACGCCGACCCGGCCGTGCGCCGCCGCGCTGCCGAGCGAGGACTCGCCGGGACCGTCTGCGAAACGGCCGGCGAGGCCGTGGCCGGCGCCGACCTCGTTCTCTTCTGCGTGCCCGTAGGTGCGATGGCGCAGGCGGCTGCCACGATTGCCGACCAGTTGTCCGGCGACGCGATCGTCAGTGACGTAGGATCGTCGAAGCAATCGGTGATGGACGCGCTTCGCGAGGCATTGCCGGGCCACATCGTCATTCCCGCACACCCGGTGGCGGGCACAGAGCAGAGCGGTCCCGATGCGGGATTCGCGAGCCTGTTCCGGCACCGCTGGTGCATTCTCACACCGCCCGCCGATGTCGAGCATGAAGCCGTCGCCGCGCTGACCGGTTTCTGGGAAGCGCTGGGCGCGAAGGTGGAGATCATGGACGCCGCGCATCACGATCTGGTGCTCGCCGTGACCAGCCATATTCCGCACCTGATCGCCTACACCATCGTGGGCACGGCCTCCGACCTCGAGGAGGTCACCCGCAGCGAGGTCATCAAGTATTCGGCCGGCGGCTTCCGCGACTTCACGCGCATCGCAGCCAGCGACCCGACGATGTGGCGCGACGTGTTCCTCTCCAACCGTGATGCGGTGCTGGAGATGCTCGGCCGGTTCAACGAAGACCTGACCGCGCTCCAGCGAGCGATCCGGCGCGGGGACGGGGAGGCGCTGTTCGAACTCTTCGCCCGCACGCGCGACATCCGGCGCTCGATCGTCGAACAGGGGCAGGACGATGCGCGGCCCGACTTCGGGCGCAAGGATCACTAGGGCGCGCGCGGCCCCGCGTTCAGCGCGTTGATCGCCTCGATCACCTGCCGTTCGACTTCGGCCCGCGGCAGACCCGGCGCGATCGGTTCCGCAAACCGATAGGTGATCGTGCCGGGCCGCTTGAGCCGGCGGTGATAGAGCGGGCCGCTGTCGACCGCTACCGGCACCACCGGGAGCCCGAGGAGCTTGTAAAGGCCCGCAAATCCCGCCTGGAGCTGGCGCTGCTCCCCATGCGGCACGCGGGTGCCTTCGGGAAAGATCACCAGCGGCCGGCCCTGCGCGGAATAGGTTCGGGCGGAGGCGACCATCGCGCGCAGCGCCCGCGCGCCTTGTTCGCGGGCGACCGGGACGCAGCCATAGGCCTCGGCCGCACGGCCCCAGCCCGGGATACGAAACAGCTCGCGCTTGGCGAACGGCGCCGGCCGGTCGAACAGGCACGGCGCATCGATCGCCTCGAAGAAGCTCTCGTGCCGGACCGCGTAGAGCGCTGCGCCGGCGGTGGGTGCACCTTCCAGTCGAACCGAGATGCCGAGGAACACCTGCGCGCAGGTGCGGTGGAAGCAGCACCAGCGGTCCACCACCCGGCCGAGCACGCGGGCTCCCAGGGGAATAGAGGCGACCGCCGAGAGCACGTAGATCACGCTCCCAAGGTAGAAGACGAGATAGAACGCGAGATTACGCAGAAGGAGCATCGCCTGCCTCATTGCCACAGCCGACTGGCCGTGCTGGCAAGTAGCTTGTGATACTCGAGGAACAGGTCGCCGAACGACGGATGCGAGGGGACCGCATCCCACACCACGGTCACGCCGCCGGGAAGCGTGCGCGCCAGCTCACCCGCCGCGCGCCGCATGTGCCAGTCGGTCGTAACGAGGCGGAGCGACCTGACCTCGCGCGCATCGACCCAGCGCGCGGTTTCCGACGCGTTGCTGCGCGTGTCCACCGCCGCGAAGCCGAGCGCAACGCAGCAATCCATCAGATCCGCCGGCACGTCGAACTGCGTGGCGAATTCGCGCGGCCTGACCTCTGGATCGACCCCGGTCACGAGCAACGCTTCGGCCTGCCCGTCGCGAAGAATTTCGAGGCCGCGCTCGATCCTGCCGGCGCCGCCGGTCGGCACGATCACCGCGTCGGAATGAATGTCCTCCGCAGGCCCCGGCAGCGCGACCGCGAACCACAGGAAGCCGAGCGCCCAGAGCATGACCACGGTGGAGACGATGCGGCCGATCACAGCATGCGCCTCACGGAAGCGAGCACCGTCAGCCGCGCGGTGACGATCGCGATCACGACGCCCGCGACCGGAATTCCCGCAAGCATCAGCCAGTCGAACAGGGTCAACCCGCCGCCCGCCATCATGCCCGAACCGAGCGCCGCAAACTGCCTGCCGAGCACCATGACCCCGGCGACGCCGATCGCCAGCCCGACCGCGCCGCCGAGCAGCGCGTCGTAGCCGATCGAGCGCTGGAAGATGCGCGCGATCTGCCCATCCGTGCCGCCGAGCAGGTGGACGATCTCGATCGTGTTGCGGTTGCTGCCGAGCGCCGAGCGCGCCGCGAGCCATACCGCCGCGGCGCTCGTCAGCGCCAGCAACACCACCAGTGCGATCGCCAACCACTGGAGCGATGCGATCGCCGCGAACACCGGCTGCAGCCAGCCCGACTGCGCATCGACGCGCGCATCGGGCGCGATCGCGAGCAGCCGCGTCTGAAGATCGTCGATCGCGGCACGGTCGGCAACGCCGCGCAGGCGCACGTCAATCAGGGCCGGCACAGGCACGGTCGCGTCGGTTGCGCCGACGCCGAGCCAGGGTTCGAGCAGCGCGTCGAGCTCGGCTTCGGGCACGCGGCGGTAGGTGGCGATCCCCGGATCGCTTGCGAGCGCTTCCATGACCGCGTCGGCCTGGCGCTCGCGCGCGGCGGGAAACGCCTCGATCACCTGTACCGTCACCCCGCCCGAAAGCTCAGCACGCGCGGTGTCGGCCATGTTCTGCAGCGCGAGCCCGCCCGCGGCCGCGATCACCGTCAGCGCGACCATGATCGCGATCACCCACGGCATCGGTCCAACGAGCCGCGCTTGCGGCACCAGCCGCGCCGCGCGGTCGCCGCCGAACGGCGAGAACCCGCGAACGACCGCGCGATGGAGCGCCTCCGGCCGCGTCATGGCGCCGCGCTCTCGCGGCTGGCGGCACGCGGCGGGTAGCGCAGCGCGCCCGTGGGATCGGAGAGACGCCCCTTGTCCAGCCGCATGATCAGCGAGTCGGGCACCTTCTTGAGCAGATGCACGTCGTGCGTCGCGACGACGACGGTCGTGCCGAGGCGATTGAGCGCCTCGAACAGGCGCAGGAGCTTCAATGCCATCTCGGGATCGACATTGCCCGTGGGCTCGTCGGCCACCAGCATGTCGGGACGGCCGATCACCGCACGGGCGATCGCCACGCGCTGCTGCTCCCCGCCCGAGAGCGTCGCCGGCCGCGCCTCGTATCGGTGCGAGAGGCCGACCCAATCCAGCATATCCGCAACCGGCTTCGCTACTTCGGATTCCGGCATCCCAGAGACACGCAGCGGAAGCGCCACGTTGTCGAAGGCGGAGAGGTGCGGCACCAGGCGGAAATCCTGGAACACGACGCCGAGCCGCCGGCGGAATGCCGGCAGGCGCGCGCGCGGCAGGGTGATGACGTCGGAACCGAACATCCGGATCGCCCCGCGCGAGGGACGCTGTGCCAGGTACAGCAGCTTGAGCAGCGAGGTCTTGCCAGCCCCGCTCGCGCCGGTGAGAAAGTAGAAACTGCCCGGATAGAGCGTGAACGATATGTCGCGCAGCACTTCCCCGTCGGTGCCATAGCGCAGGCCGACGTTGTCGAAGGCCACGATCTCGCTGTCGAAATCGCTCATGGACGAAGGTCCGTCCGGGGTGTCGGGAAATCGCAGCTTGGCATGTGCGCGCGGCTATAGCGGCGCTTCGATGTGGAAAAAAGCCGCTCGCTCGCTTCCGCATTGCGGGCAAGCCTTGTGCGATCTGTGGCCCGTCGTAAGGATGCCCGTTACGATGATCATCGCCTGCCCCGCCTGCTCGACCCGCTACGTCGTGCCAGACAGCGCTATCGGAGTCGACGGGCGCACCGTTCGATGTGCGAAATGCAGGCACAGCTGGTTTCAGGAAGGCACCGGCGCGGAGATCGGCGAAGACGCTCCGCTGCCCGCGGCTCCCGCGCCGCCGCCGGTCGCTTCTCCTGCACCGCCACCCCCTCCACCTCCGCCTCCGCCTCCGGTCGCGGAACGGCCTGCACCGCAGGACGAGCCGGACGTGGCGGAGGATGCGGCGCCACCGGCGCCCGCCTTCGACCAGCCGCCTCCCGTGGCAGAGGCGTTTCCAACGCCGCCTCCGTCCGTGGAACCCGACGACGGCTATTCCCCCTTCGCGGCCGAGCCGCCGTTCCGGCCGCGGCGCAATCCGCTGAAGATATGGACTGCGGCCGCGGCGGTGTTCGCGGTGCTGGCGCTCGGCACGATCGGCGCGGTCAGCTATTGGGGCCTGCCCGACTGGGTGCCCGTCAGCCGCCCGACGTTCGCGGTCAAGCAGCCCGATCTCGTGCTCGAGTTCCCACCCGAGCAGCAGGATCGGCGCACCCTGCCCAACGGCACCGAATTCTTCGGCGCGAGCGGCACGATCACCAACGTCGGGCGTGAGACGCGCGCCGTGCCCTCGATCCTGATCGTCATGCGCGATGCCCGCGACCGGATCGTCTATAGCTGGGAAGTCGCCCCCCCGAAGGCGCAGCTCGCCCCCGGCGAGAGCGTCACGATCAACGAGGCGGTGACCGACGTTCCCAAATCCGCCAAGTTCGCCGAAATCGGCTGGAAACCGGATTGATCCCCAACCCGGCGCAACAGGCTCGCTCAAACCGCTTGCGGAGGGGCGCACCTGTTGCTAGTGGCGCCCGCCTACCCCCCGAGGGCGCCCGTCGCCCTTCTGGCTGAGTGCGGTCGTGGCGGAACTGGTAGACGCGCAACGTTGAGGTCGTTGTGGGCGAAAGCCCGTGGAAGTTCGAGTCTTCTCGACCGCACCAAAAGACAGTGGGAACTCGGGCCGCGGTGCCCCCAACAATCGAATCCTGAGAATAGAGGCGCAATCGGCTCCGACTGGATGCATCTCCACACCCGACGCTACCGGCAGACGAGGATTTTTGCGGCTCGGCGGCGCGAACGCTTTTGACCAGCTGGAATGCGAATTGAGCTCCCATCCGCGCATCTTCGGGATAGGCAATTTCTAAGGTGCGGAACGCCTTGGTGTGGGAAGCATTCAATCAGGCGAGGAGGCCTTCCTGCGGAGCACCAACATGCACCTATGGGCATTCGCCTTTGTCCGAGTCCCTTTACCGACAATCGTCTCTCCGCGCCGCTGAGGCCCAACGATCGTGGTGCACGGACAAACGTCGTCGCGCGGCCGAATAGATCTCACCCCGGCCCCTGTTCTCGACCGTCCCCACGTCGTCATCCTCGGCGCCGGCTTCGGCGGCCTTGCGTGCGCGCAGGCGCTCGGGGGCAGGGCCGCGAGGGTGACGATCGTCGATCGGCACAACTATCACCTCTTCGTTCCCCTCCTTTATCAGGTCGCGACGGCCGCGCTCTCTCCGGCCGACATCGCGGAACCCATTCGCAAGGTGCTCCGCCGCCACGAAAACGTGGACGTCGTGATGGGCGAGGTGTCGGGGATCGATATCGCGGGCCGCAGGGTGCTGGTGGGCCCCGACGGATACATCCCTTACGACCGGCTCGTTCTGGCGACCGGGGCCGTCTACAACTATTTCGGCAATGAGCGGTGGGCGTCGGTCGCCCCGGGGCTGAAAACCGTCGCAGACGCGCGCCGCATCCGCGCAAGCGTGCTGCGCGGGCTCGAGCGCGCGGAGCTCACGAAAAATCCGGGCGAACAGCGGGCGCACATGACATCGGTCATCGTCGGCGGAGGGGCAACCGGGGTCGAGATGGCCGGCGCGATTGCTGAACTGACACGCTGCAGCCTGCACCGCGACTTCCGCAACATCGACCCGACGACCGCGAGGACGATCCTGATCGAGGCCGGCGAACGCATCCTCACCCCGTTTCCCGAGGAACTGGCGCGATATGCTCATCGGCGCCTCGAAAAGATGGGTGTGTCGGTGCGGACGCAGTCGCCGGTCGAGGATATCAGTCCCGGCACGGTGACTGTCGACGGCGAGGTCATTCCGGCATGCACCATCGTCTGGGCGGCGGGCATTCGCGCGTCGCCCGCGGCGGCATGGCTTGGCATCGAGCCGGATCGGCTCGGCCGAGTGCCCGTCGACGCCGGGCTTGCCGTAAAGGGTTGTCCTGGCGTGTTCGCGATCGGGGATACCGCTGCGGCCGCGGACGAAGAGGGGCGGCCGCTTCCCGGGCTGGCGCAGGTCGCCAAGCAACAAGGCACGCATCTCGGGCGAGCGCTCGCGGCGGAGCTGGAACGGGGGACAGCATTGCCGCCCTTCCGTTTCAGGAACAGAGGCAACGCCGCTGTGGTCGGCCGCAGCGCGGCCCTGTTCGACTTCGGACGGCATCGCCTGAAAGGCTGGTTCGCCTGGGTGCTCTGGGCCCTCGTCCACGTCTATCTGCTGGTAGGCTTCGAGAAGCGGCTGCTCGTCTCGTTCCAGTGGTTCTGGCAATGGCTGACATACCAAAGCGGCGTGAGGATCATCAGCGATGAAGAGAGCCGTGAGACGGAAGCGGCCGAGCGCCCGGTTTCGGGCACAGCCCGCAATGGCAGCGCTTCGCAATAATGCTCGGCGTCGAGGTGGTCTGCCAGCGTTCCGGGGAACCCTGCACCGGTGCAAATGCTTCCCATTGGCGGACGGCCAATCAGAAGGATGCCGAGCATGCATGACGAAACGTCGAGGCCTGGAAGGCGAGTGTACTGGAACGAGACCGTACACGCAGACACTTTCCCCGAACTCTCGGGAGACATTACAGTGGATGTCGTCATCGTGGGCGGCGGCATCGTTGGTGTCACGACGGCGCGCCTGCTGAAGGATGCGGGGCTAAACGTCGCGGTCGTCGAGGCGCGGCGGGTGGGCCGGCAGGCTACAGGAAAGTCGACGGCGAAAGTCACATCGCAGCACGGCATCGTCTACCAGACGCTCGTCCAGAAGTTCGGCGAGGACCGCGCCCGGCTCTATGCGCAAGCGCAAGAGGCAGGAGTGGCGAAGATCCGCGATTTGGCTGCGCAGTGGTCGATCGAATGCGATCTCGAGGCTCGCCCGCACATCACCTATACGCGCGATCAGAGCTACGTCTCCAAAATCGAAGAGGAGGCGGAGATCGCGCACAAGCTCGGTCTTCCAGCAAGCCTCGTCCACGATACCGACCTGCCCTTCGAGGTGCTGGCCGCCCTCCGGTTCGAAAACCAGGGGCAGTTCCATCCGGTCAAATATCTCGCCGGATTGGCCGCGAGCATTCCGGGTGACGGTTCTCACCTCTTCGAGAACAGCCGCGTCGTCGATTGGGATCCGGCGCGGGTGGCGACCGACCATGGTACCGTGTCGGCCCGAGTGGTGGTCATGGCCACGCATCTGCCGCTCGGTCAGATCGGCGGCTACTACGCGCAGGCCTACCCCCATGCTCATCCCGTCGTCGCTGCGAGGATCGAGCGGATCCCCGCCGCAAACTACATCAGCGCCGAGCAGCCGAAACGCTCCATCCGGACCCATCGACGGGAAACCGGCGAGGTCTATGGCATTGCGACCGGTCCCTCCTTCAAGCCCGGCCATGTGGACGAGGAAAGGAAATCCTTCGAGGGACTGGAAAGCTGGCTGGCCGAACATTTCGGAGCAGGCCCGGCCGGATATCGCTGGGTGAACGAGGACTACACGCCCATGGACGGGGCGCCTTTCGTGGGCTGGGCCAAGGGGCAGGATTATCTCGTCGCGACCGGGTTCGATGCCTGGGGGATCAGCAACGGTACGGCGGCGGGCATGATCCTCGCCGATCTGGCGCAGGACAGGGACCATCCGTGGCTCGAGATCTTCGACGCCAAGCGGGTGAAGCCGCTTGCCGGGGGTACCGAGTTCGCCAAGGAGAATACCGCCGTCGCCAAGCATCTTATCGGCGGCTATCTTTCGCACAAGCCGGAGAGCTTCGGCGAACTCGCCCCCGGCGAGGCCGCGGTCATGAAGATCGATGGCGAGAACGTCGCCGCTTTCAAGGACGAACAGGGCACGGTGCACGCCGTCTCCGCGGTTTGCAGCCACATGGGCTGCCTCGTGGGCTGGAATGAGACGGACCGCACCTGGGACTGCCCCTGCCACGGAAGCCGGTTCGAGCTCAGCGGCGAGGTCCTCCACGGTCCTGCGACGCGACCACTCGGATCCAAGATCACGGGGTGACGTCGCGCCCTCGTGCGCGGTTACGGCGCGTCCCGCGTTTCGCCGGGCCCGAAGATGGATCCGCGGGCGGCGAGCAGCTCCTTCGCGGTGCCAGCCGTCACCAGCCCCCAGACCACGTGCACCCCGAGCATCAGAGCATTCCGCCGCCAGGGATGCGAGGTAGCGGGGCGCAGAATTCCGGCAGCCGGAATCCATCCGAGATAGCTTGCCGCCCATACGGCCGGCCCGAGAACGCTTGCGCGCGTGCGGCTGACGCCGCTCGTGCCGGCGAGCAGTGCACCCGCGACCGCGCCGAACCCGAAATGACTGGCGATCGTACGATCCGCGGTAGCGGCCGAAGAGGGGTCGGGAAGGACCTGCTCGGTTATCTCCTGCGGCGGCAGCGGGTATCGTTCGCCCGCAGGCAGCAGGCGGTCGAGCCGGCGCATGGCAGCCGTCATCGCCGCCGTTCCGACGATGCCGCCGATGGCTCCTACGAGCAGCAGGCTCCGCAGCGACGCCATCACCACACCTGCGGGCGGGCGATCATGAGCCAGAAGATTGCGAGCACCGCGGCAAACGCCGGAAAGCCGAAAGCAAACCAGGTCCGAAACAGCTTGTGGTACGCCGGCGGCAGGGGGTCGTTCTGCGCGGCGGCCGCCTGCGCCAGATCACGCATCCGCATCTGCATCCACACGACCGGCAGCCAGAACAGTCCGGTGATGACGTAGAGGATCAGCGAGAGCACGATCCAGCTCTCCGCAAGAGGATAGCCGACTTCGCGCGCGAGCAGCCAGCCCGTCACCGGCTGCGCCACGACGGCGGTCGCGGTGAACAGGAAGTCCGCTATCACCACGATCCGTGCAACGCCGGCCACGGTTCGAGCATCGCCTGTGCGATGAGCCAGCAACATGAAGAAGGCGATGCCTGCGCCGGTGCCGAGCAGGACGGTGGCGCCGATCACATGGAGAAACTTGAGCGCGAGGTAGGCGGTTATCATCGCTCATCCAGGATCGCGAAGAGAATCAGATTAAACGCAAGGATCGGCCAGACCTTCATCATTGGGCCAAGCGGCTCCTCCCACAGGCGCGGCAGTATCGCGGTGCCGGCAAGGACGTAGAAGATCGTGATGGCGAGAGCAGCAAACAGCGCGAGGCGTGCCGTGCGGCGCCAGAGAAGCGCCAGCCCGATCGCTATGTCGGCCAGTCCGCCCGCGATCACACTGAGACCGCTCAGCGCGCCTGCACCGCCTTCCCGCATCAGCGCCACACCGATGTCGTAGCCGGGCCCGAGCGAGACCACGCCCGTTAAAATCCAGAAGAACGCAAAGACGGCGATCGCCAGCGGCTTCAGGAAATAGAGCCGGGAAAACCACCTTTCCTGCACCGACGCCGGCTCGCGGGCGAGCGCGTCGTCCAGCCTAGCCGGTTTGATCCCGGTCAGGGCTGTCCATTCGTCCGAGCCCGCTGCCGCACCGCGCCGAATCTCGACTTGCGCCGTGGTCCGTATGGGAGGACGCCACCCGAGCGCGCCCGCCATGTCGCCGATGCGGTATGCCGCCGCCACGAGCAGCGGCATCGGGCGGATCACCCGTGCCGGAGGCCAGCCAAGCCAGCGGCGGTAGTGTGCGACGACTTCCTCGAATTCGAGCGCCTCGGGGCCGGCGAGATCGATCGTCACACGCGAAGGCGTCTCGGAGCGTACCAGTCGGCGGATCGTCTCCGCCAGGTCTTCGAGCTGGACGATCGAGATCCGCCCCGCGCCCTGTATGCGCGGCAGGACCGGTAAGCTCGCGAGGCCGCGGAAGAGCGCGCTTCCTCCGTAGGCTGCGCGCCCGACCACGACGGAGGGGCGAAGGATCACCCAGTTCAGTGCGGTCGACTGGAGATGGTGCTCGAGCGCCTCCTTGCTCCGCGAGAACGGCGTGATCCCGCCTTCCCCGACGCCCAAGGCGGAGAAGTGGATCACGCGGCCGACGCCCGCTTCGGCGCAGGCGTCGAACAAGGCGGCGGGTCCGCGGAAGTTTGCAGCCGACGTCGAATCGCGCGGGCTGTCCTGGAGTACGCCAGCACAGTTCACCACCGCCGTCACACCGGCGAGGTGCGGGAGCCAGTCGGCCGGGCAAAGAGCGTCCCGTAGATCGATCGTGAGGTGTTCGTCGGCGGGCACGCGCCGGCGCCCTTCTTCCGACCGGAGCACCGCCCGCACGCGGTGGCCGTCAGCACGCAACCTTGCGGCAACGGCCGACCCGATCAGCCCCGAGGCGCCAACGATGAGGATACAGCCTGACTGAGAATCGCTCGACTCCATCACGCTAGGAACGCACGTTTTCCTGAATGGTTCAAAATGCGCCTTGCGCCATCGAAACACCGCACTGCCTCGATCGCGGGAACTGGGGCGCAAGGCTTCGGTTCGTTTGCAAGGACAATGCAAAGAGGACCATGCACATGGCGACGACCGAAGAACGACTGACCGAATGGCTCCGCGACGCCCACGCGACCGAGGAGCAGGCGAAAACAATGCTGGAAGGAACCTCCGGCAGAATCGAGAATTACCCGGCCTTCAAGGAGCGCCTGGCGCAGCAGGCGGAGATTGCAGCGCGCCATGCCGACGTGCTGCAGGAATGCCTCGATAAGCGGAGTGAGAGTCCGTCGGCCATCAAGGAGATGACCGGCAAGATCACCGCCATCGGGCAGACCCTCAGTGGGTACGTGGTTGGTGACGAAGTGATCAAGGCCGCGCTCGCCACGATCACTTTCGCGCAAATGCAGGCTGCATCCTATCGCATCCTGGTCGCCACCGCTCAGGCCGCTGGCGATCCGGAGACAGCCTCGCTTTGCGAGGGTCATCTGCAGGACGAGACATCCTTCGCCGATTGGCTGGACGAACATCTGCCGCATCTCACCAGCGAGTACCTTTCGAGAGAAGAGGCCGGGCAGACGGCCAAGCACTGAGCCGGAGGAGTGCTCCGCGCCGTAGGGCACACCGAATGATCGGGCGCGGAGCTTCCCGCACCATGGGCGGCCGGGCCGCGTCAGCGAGGTTCTTCCGGAGACCGCTCTGCTAGACTGAAGCGGTCACCCGAGCTCAGCACGTGCAGGCGAACATTGTACATCGACAGAGTGAGTTCCGGGCTCGCCTCTGCGATATTCGAATGGGTGACGCCAGCTCCATCGACCACGTAGACCGCGCCCGCGCCGATCACCCGGAAGGCGTCCCCCTCGACGACAATGGCGGTGTCCTCATCGATGCCGATGCCGAGCACGCGTGGATTCTGCGCGACCGCCCCGAGAAGGCGCCCGATGCGTCCACGTTCGGCAAAGTGCTGGTCGATGATGACGTGCCGCATCAGGCCCAGCCCTGGAGCCATGTGGAGATCACCGATCCGGTGCGATTCCTGGCTGGAGCCGCGAACCAGCATCGTCTCGCTCATCACTGAGGCCCCGGCCGAGGTCCCCGCGACGAGCCCGCCGCGCTCGTGAATTTCGCGCACGAACTTCTCGATCGGGGTGTCGCCGATCTGACTCGAGATGCGGAGCTGGTCGCCGCCGGTGAAGAAGATGCCTGCCGCATCGTCGAGAATGTCGGCAGCCTTTGCGGCAAGAGCCTCCTGGCGTTCGTTGACGTAGAGCTCCACCAGGTTGTCGAGGCCAAGCTCGCCGAACACCTCCGCGTAGGTCTCGAAGTAGCCTTCGCGTTCGTGGCTCGCGACGGTCGCGAGGATCAGCTTTCCGCCGTCTATCCGCTTGACCACTTCCTTCAGGATGACCTTGTCACCCTCCTTGTCCTCGTGTCCGCCGATGATGATGAGCGGACCTGACTGGTCAGCCATCGAGCAACTCCTGCAATTCGTGCCGTCCGATCGCCGCCACCGGTTTCTTGAGCGAGTCCGTGTGAACGGCCAGTGCAAAATGCGTGCTGTTATGGGCTATGCCGACGCCGCCCTCGGGATCGATCACGATGGCGCCGGCTTCCCCGCCCACCCGGCCGAGCCGCTCGATCGCCGTTTCGGCTGCAGCGGCGGCGCCGCGGCCAAGCTCGAGCGCATGCATGACATGTGCAGCCAGCGTGGTGCGAATGATGCTCTCTCCATCGCCGGAGAACGCCACCGCGCCGACCCGGTCGTCGGCCAGCAGACCGCAGCCGGGAAGCGGCGAGTCACCGACTCGGCCTGGTAGCTTTCCGGGCAGGCCGCCAGTCGACGTCCCGGCGGCAAGGGCACCGTGCATGTCGAGGGCCACGCAGCCGACCGTATCGTGCGCCTGCGCGTTTTCCGACGCCAGAGCTTCGTTCGAGATCATCTCGCGCGCGTCGCATAAAGGGATGCCGCACTCGGTCGCAAAGCGTTCGGCCCCTTCCCCGGCCAGGAGCACCGTATGTTCATGGAGCAGCGCACGAGCGATACGAGCGGGATTTGGCGCCCGGCGGACGCCTGCCACGGCCCCGACCGCCAAGGTGGTGCCGTCCATGATGGCCGCGTCCATCTCGACTTCGCCGTCCCCGTTGAGGACCGAACCGAAGCCGGCGTTGAACACGGGATCGTCCTCAAGACGGCGTAGCGCGGCTTCGGTTGCGGCGGCCGCGCTCCCGCCGCGGCTGAGCACCGCAGCGGCGGCAGCGGCCGCAGCCGTGCATCCGGCACGGTTTCGCGCGCTCAGCTCAGGCGCGATCGTCTTGGCGCCGCCATGGACGACCACGGTCCAGCGACCGTGTTCAGGCATGCGCAGCCGACCGTGCGGCGGCCGGGACCTCATCGATCCGATGAGCAGCCGACCAGATCGTGTCCGGCTTAAATGACTGAACTTGACGCCACACTTTGTCGACGGTGGTCGGCAATAACACCAGCAGGTCGCCCGGTCGGCCGAGACGGAGTGTGGCCTCGGTCGCTTCGGCCTCATCGACGATCTGCCGGATCTTCTCGGGCGTCATGCCCGCCATGAGCGCTCCCTTGGCCATCAGCGCATTGACCTCTCCGTATGGGCGGCCGCGCCCGTCCGGGCCTTCGCGGAAGACGATCTCGTCGAACAGGCCAGCCGCGATTCTGCCCATTTCGACAATGTCGTCGTCGCGGCGATCACCCGGGATGTTCACCATTCCGATCACTCGATGGTAGCTCTCGCGCATCCGGGAGAGCACCTTGCCTAGTGCCTCCAGCCCTGCGGGGTTGTGGGCATAATCCAGGAGCACCCGCATTCCTTCCATGTCATGGATGTTGAGTCGGCCCGGACAGTCGTCGAACGAGCAGGTGAACTGCCGCAGTCCGTCGCGGATCACCTCGGGTGAAATTCCATGCGCGGCGCACATGGCGAGCGCGGCTAGCGCATTCGCGATATTGAAGTCGGCGATGCCGCCGAGCGTTGCCGGGATTTCCCTCGCGGGCAGGACATCCAGCCGTCCGCCGTCGCGGTACAGAACCAGACGTCCGCCCTGAGGCCCCGGTTCGCGCACGGCCGCCATACCGCCGTCGCGGATGTGCTCGGCCACTGCCTCGGGAAGCTGAGCGCCGCCCTGGAGCGTGAACCAGACCACCTTGCCTCCGGCATGCCGCGCGATCCGCACGCACATCGGATCGTCGGCATTGAGGATCGAATGGCCTCGCCGGGCGACGTTCTCGACCACAACGCCTTTCACGTCGGCGAGGTCTTCGACGGTGTCGATCCCCTTCAGGCCCAGATGGTCGGCCGTCACGTTGAGCACGGCGCCGATGTCGGCGCTGTCGAACCCGAGCCCTTCGCGCAGGATGCCGCCGCGCGCGGTTTCGAGCACGGCTGCGTCCACCATCGGGTTGCGCAGGACCATGCGCGCACTCTTCGGCCCGCTGGCGTCGGCGCCCACCATCAGGTGTTCGTTGAAGTAGATGCCGGTCGTCGTCGTCATCCCGACGTTGAATTCGGCCTGGCGGAGGATACGCGTGACCATCCGGGCCGTGGTCGACTTGCCGTTGGTGCCGGTGATCGCAAAGATCGGAATCCGGGGCCGCCGCCCGCGGGGAAACAATGCGTCGATCACCGGTCCCGCCACGTCGCGCGGCTGGCCGCTCGAAGGCTCCAGATGCATGCGAAAGCCGGGCGCTGCGTTCACTTCGACGATGCCGCCCCCGATCTCGCTCGCCGGGCGGCGGATATCCGGGGAGAGGAAATCGATCCCGCAGACGTCCAGCCCTACGACCGCGGCCGCCTGCACCGCCAGGGCCGCGTTGAACGGATGGATCTCGTCCGTGCAGTCGCGCGCCGTGCCTCCGGAAGAGAGGTTTGCGGCGTCGCGCAGACGCACCGTCTCGCCGGCGGCAGGGACCGTCGCCAAGGTGCGCCCGCTTTTGGCCAGAAGCGCCGCCATACACGCGTCCGGCACGATCCTGGTGAGCAGGTTCTCATGCCCATCGCCCCGGCGCGGATCGCGATTCGCCTTATCGACGAGTTCGGCAATCGTGCTGTGCCCATTGCCGACGACCTGCGCCGGCAGACGTTCAGCGACTGCCACGACCTTGCCGCGGACCACGAGGATACGGTGATCGCTTCCGGGGATCTGCTCCTCGATGACGACGCGGCGGCTGTGTTCGCGCGCGGCTGCATAGGCCGCAGCGATATCCGCAGGGTCGGTCAGACCGGTCGTGACGCCGCGCCCATGATTGCCGTCGAGCGGCTTCACGACGAGCGGTGTTTGCAAGCTGCGAGCTTCTTCGAGAGCCTCGTCCTCGCTGCGAACGACAGCGCCGCGCGGGACCGGAAGGCCGGCTTGCGACAGCAGCATCTTGGTCAGGTGCTTGTCGCCGGCGATATCGACCGCAACTTGCGACGTGTCCCCCGTTATGCTGGCGCGGATGCGCTTCTGCCGGCTGCCGTAGCCGAACTGGATCAGGCTGCGGTCGTCAAGGCGCATGACGGGAATGCCGCGCTTCTCGGCAGCCTCGACGAGCGCGCCCGTGGTGGGGCCGAGCGCATTCCGGCGCAGCCGGTCGCGCAGATCGGCAACGACCGCCGGCACGTCGGTCGGGCCGATCGCCGGAACGGTGCCCAGGCGTTCCAGGCCGGTAACGGCGCTCAGGTTCTCCGGCAGCAGCGCAGCCACCAGTCTGATCGCTTGGACGCCGGCAGCGAGGGCCGTGCCTTCATCGCGGTAGGCGTAGAAGATGTTGTAGATCCCGGTCCTGCCTTTGACCGAGCGGGTCTTGCCCCGTGCAACCGGACTGCCGGCGAGACACTGCAGTTCGAGCGCTACATGTTCGATGACGTGGCCGAGCCAGGTTCCGTCCTGAAGGCGCCGGACAAAGCCCATTTCGTGCTGATAGCTGCACCCGTGCGCCTTCAGGCCGGGGAGCAGCGCGATGAGACGGTCGCTGAAGCACGGCAGCAGGTTCGTTGGCCAATGTTCCAGATGACCGAGGTCGATCTGGATGCGGATCATCGCGCGAGAGCTGTAAAGGTTCGGTCCCCTGTAGATGGAGCGCTCAAGCACGTTCAGCGGTGCGGTGGGTCGAGCAACCGACTTCGACGCCGCATTCTCGATAGCGGTCATAAATCCTCACGAAGAACCCGGCCATGCCGGTGGAGTTGCTTTAACGCCTCATCTTCATGTCTGTTCCTCGCGAAATGCCAGCAAGTGCCTGATAAACCTATGTTTATCTAACCTTTGGCCACTGCCCGCACCAGACGCGAGGCAGGCGCACGATCAGACGAGCGGCGTTCCATTCGCCCGGCTCTCTAGTTGGCATGTGAACAGCGCGCCTAGGAGACAAACCACGAGATTCAGCCCGGCCGTCCTGGCTGATCTGACCGGCCTGACGCCGCTTCCAGCCGATCAGTCGCTCGCATCGCCGCTCGCGTTGCCGGTTGCCACGCTACCGGTCTATCCGCCGCTGGTGCCCAGACTACCGGCACTTCTACCAGGACCGCGTTCCGCGGGAGATTGCTTGCCGGGATCCACGCCGGTCGCGGGTGTGTCGGTACTATCGCCGTCTTCCATCCCGAAGCGCGTCGTTGCCGCCTCCCCGCCCTTCTGCGGCCGCGTGCTGTTCTGGTCGGAATTCGTGCTGCGGGCAGGCCGATCCGCTCTGCCACCGTTGCTCTCATTAGCCATCATCGCTCTCCTTGCATCAGCACGGAGTTAACCCGGCAAAATCAGATAGGTTCACGGCCTCGCACGCGGTGATCAGCCATGCGCGCGACCTGATCATCCTCATCAGCCATCTTCCGAAGCGCGAGAAAGGTCCGCTCCTTACATTTGGCTGGCCGTTGGAGTTCGAATGAGGTGACACGCCGTCTCAAGAGACATTCGCAAAGCACAAAGGCGGTGGCGAACGCTGTCAGGAGAATCGCAAACGTCGGGACGATCCATGGCATACCGTCGGCCCCCTTCGGGAAAAGCTCTGCCGACTGATCCCACTGATCCGAGCAGCAACTGGGGCGACTCGCGGCGAACCTGTTTCATCCAAATAGCCCGTTCGCGAGGCGCGCGCGCTGACCTAAGTTGGCTTCCGGAAAACAAAAATTCGCTGATGGACTCGGTTGGGGAGGGCCCCAGCGCGCCTTGCCATCAAGCGACCTGATCCAGGTGCAAGTACAGCGCGTTGAAACCCGACACCTCCCTGAGGCGCTCCCAATCGGGGATATGAACGAAGCGGCGCTCCCGTCTGATCAGTCCATCCGCCTCGAGCGCCTTCAACGTCCGATTGACGTGCACAGACGTCAGCCCGGTCGCGTCGGCGAGCTGCTCTTGAGTCATCGGAAGCTCGTAGCCTTTGACGTCACCAAGGCCCGCAACGTCCAGACGGAGCGCGAACTCGCAGAAGAGGTGTCCGATCCGCTGCTTCGCGTCGCGGCGACCGACATTGGTGACCCATTCTCGGAAGATCGAGCCGTCGACCAGCGTGTCGATCCACATCGCCAGGCCGACGCGTGGGTGTGTCTTGACGAGCTTTTGGATCGCAGCGCGCGAGATCGTCGCGATTTCACAGCGCGTGAGGGTTTGTACGTTGTGATCGGCAATGGCGAGGAGCGATCCTTCGAGATCTACGAAGTCGCCGGGGATGTGAATGCTGACGATCTGGCGGCCGCCGTCCGCCGTCAGCTTGTGCCGGAAGGCGAGGCCCGAGAGGATCAGCGCACTCTTCTCCGTGGGCGCTCCCTCGCGGACGATGTACGCGCCCGCCTCGGCTGTCTTTATCTGGTACGGCAGTGAGTGCAGGGCACTTCGGTCCGCATCGTCGAGCAACTCACGCCGCTCGAACTTGCGCACCATGCGCTGAAGGATTGGATGGCCGGTCACGACGTACTCCCGAGCAAGGAAATGCGGGCGGGAGCACGTGGAATCTCTCAGTCGCCGATGCCCAGATATTGGATCGCCGATAGGGCAACCATAACATGGTTTGCCTTACCTAATCCAGTCCTATGTTAAACAGAATGAGAGAACGCAAGTTACGTGGCGACTTGAATAGAGTTCAATGGTAGATTTCCTTCCAACCCAAATGAGGTAGTCGCGATGAGAAGGTATTTTTCATCTCCGAGATGGGACAATCTTCTTCTCGACGCGGACGGCCGCCAATTGCCGAACCTGCAATCGGTAATTGCCGCAGCATTGTGTGAAACGCGCGATCCTTGGCGCGGATGCGGGCGCGGGAGTGCTGAAGCTAGGGCAGCGGATCGACGCCGAAGATGAGGCCGGCGAGATCGTGCATCGCCTCGTTCTCAAGGACACCATCACAATCGAGAAGTAGCGCCGTGGCTGCGGCTTGATGGCTTCGAAATCGGCCGGACGTGAACCGTCGATCGTCTATCCCGACGCGCTTCATCTGGCACTCCCGGGCTCCAAGCGGGACCATAAGCGCACAAAAAGACGCCCGCGGCACCCATGGGCGTCGCGGGCGCGCAAGGGACGGATGCGACTTCGTCCCTTGTGAGGAGCCCTTCACATGATCAGCGCACGCGGGTCCAAACCTTGGTGCGGCAGAAGATCGCGGCCTTGCAGCCCTTGACCTCGAGCTTGCCGTCGCGGCGCAGGGTCAGGTAGCCCTTGGCGGCTCCGTCGCCCGATTCCGGATCGTAGACCGGGCCACCCTGCCATTCGGCCGGGCCGCCGGTGAACCCGCGCAGCACCACCAGCCCCTTCAGCTTGCGGTCCCTGAGCGACTTGTCGGGATTGCGCACGTCCCGCAGGTCGGGATTGGCGCGCAGCCGCGTCGCGTCGATGATCTTGCCGCACACGGCCGCGCCGCAGCGGTAGATCTCGACCCGGCCGCCTTCGCTGCCGGTCGCCCAGACGCCGAGAAGCCGGCTACCGTCCGCCGCTGCTGCCGGCGCGGATGCGGCCAGCAGCAGCCCGAGCATGACTGCCACCGCCCTCACGACGCCGGCTCCGCATCGGCGGGAGGCGTGAGCGTGTCGAGGGCCCTGGCGACGAGCACGCGGTCGTCATGCTGCCACGGGTGGAAGCCCGGGCGCATGTACCCGATCGCGCTGCCCACCAGCAGGCGCATGGCGCCGGGGCGGACATAGAGGTAGTGCAGCAGCTTGCGCCAGGTGGCAAAGTCGTTCCTGCCGTCCTGCTCGAGCAAGCCGGCAGTGTTGCGGAAGATCACGTAGTGGAACCGCACGGTCGCCGCCGCCATCGCGAAGGAGCGTCCGAGCCACCGCCGCCAGCGCGGGAACTTGCGCGTCGCATGGAGCCAGGTGTCGAAAGCGACGGCCTTGTGCTCGATCTCCTCGATCGCGTGCCAGCGCCACATGCGCTGCGCTTCCGGCTCGGCGCCGGCAAGATGCTCGGGGTTCGAGAGAACGGCGTTTGCCAGGGTCGCGGTGAAGTGTTCGAGCGCGCAGGTCGCTGCAAGCTGCATCACCGGCTTGCGGCGCTTGGCCCAGGCAATCGTGCGCGCAGCGCGGTCTTCCGCCGGGCGAATGTCGTATCCCGCATCGCGCGCCTGCTTGTTGAAAAACACGTGCTCGCGCGTGTGCATCGATTCCTGATAAACGAAATCGTCGATCTGCGCGCGCAGCGTCTCGGGCGCGTCGTCACGGTAATGGCGCACCGTGGTCATGAAGAACTTCTCGCCCACCGGGAAGGTCGAGGACAGCGCGTTGAAGAACGCGGTGCGCCCGGGGTCGCCGCCGTGCCACCAGCGGCGGACCGGCTCTTCCCGGCCGAATTTCCAGTTGCGCTTGTGAATCGTGATATCGTCGGGGGTTCGGGTTGAAGACATTGTCGAATCCTCCTGATTGTCACACCCCTTTAATTTACATTGATGTTAATGTAAATAGTAATTCGGGAATGGACGTGCCGCAGCCGACGATCTGGGGTGACGCGCGTTCGCACATCTGTATGTGGTATCCTGGCGAAGGCGGCAGTGCCGCATATGGAGGACGGAATGGCACAGCCGAAGGAGGAGCGGGTCCGGCGGCGCAAGCGGATGGGCGACGAGGTCCGCGATGAGGCCCTGATCGCAGCACGCAAGCTGCTCCTCGACAGCGGCCCGGCTGCCGTCACGCTGGCAAATGTGGGCCGCGAGATCGGCATGTCGCATGCCAACGTGCTGCATCACTTCGGATCGGCGGCGAGCCTGCAGTCCGCACTAATGGGCTCGATGATCCGCGATCTGACCACAGCGCTCGACAACGTGGTGGAACTGCTCAAGACCGATGCGGCCGCGCCTCGCACGGTGGCGGACAAGGTGTTCGACGCGTTCGACAAGGGCGGCGCCGGACAGCTCGCCGCATGGATCATCCTGTCCGGCGACGTGAAGCAGCTCGAACCCGTGCGAGAGGCAGTGCGTGCGCTGGTGGAAGCGATCGTCGGGCAGTCCACCGACGATGCGGCGCCGGAACGGGTCCGTGCCGCGGTGCTGATGATGGCGGTCAGCGCCTTCGGCGATGCGCTGATCGGTCCGCACGTGCGCGAAATGCTCGGTCAGGACGACGACGCAATGCGCGACCTGATCGCGCGAATCCTGCCGCTGTTCCTGATCCCCTCGGGCATTCCCCCGGCCATCGGCTGACAGAGCCGCGCCCTTAGAACCTCTTCCGCACCGACAGCTCCACCGTGCGCCCGAGCGGATCGACCTCGTGCCGGCTGAAGCCCGGCGGAACGCTCCCGTCGCTCAGCGTAACGCGGCGGTAGGTATCGAGCAGGTTCTCGACCTCGAGCGAGACCTTGAGGTTCTCCAGCCATCCGATCCCCTCCGCCCCGGTCCACAACTTCCCGGGAAGGATGAACACGCCGGCGTTGATCATCAGCGGAGGCCGATAGCGGTAGTCCCGCCCCGCCGAATGCCTGCTGCGGACTTGTGCCGGACTGCTCCAGGTCGCGCGCAAATCGCCGCCGATCCCCTTCTTGCCCGCGGTCGCCTGCAGCGAGAGGTAGTGCCGTGACTGCCCGGTTTCGGCGAGTTGGTCGATCGTGGGCACGCCGGCCCGGGTCAGCAGTTCGCTCTCCAGGCGCCAGGTGTGGTTGAGGGTAAAGGTCAGGCGTAGCGGATCCGCCGTGCGTGTGTTCGCTGCCCGCGCGCCCGGGGTGGGCAGGCGCAGCGCCACGCTCGAGACGAGCTCCGCGCTTCGGCTCCGGGCGATATTGATCGGCCGAGCATCGACCATCTGCAATCGTCCCTCAGCATCGCGCACCACTCGCTCCGGGAAAGCGGCCTCCATCGCAGGCGTCAGTTCCGGAAAGGGCGCAACCCCGCCCTCGCCGCGGCGGCTGCGATATCCGACGTTCACGGAAAGCAGCGGGCTGCCCAAGGGCCTGAGGCGGACCTCGAGCGAGAGGCTCTGCGCGCTCCCTCGGCTGAGCAGTGGATTGCCGCCGGTGATCCACAGCGGCTCGGCCACTTCCTGGCGCAGAAAGTCGTAGACCCGCGTTACGGTCTCGACACGAGGTGCGCCCAAGTCCTCGGAGGAAGGGACGACTTCGCGGTGCTCGAACGAGCCGAGGACCTGCACGGGCGGGACAGGTGTCCAAGTGAACCCCGCGCCGTGCTGCTTTCGAAACGCGCTGCCGGTCGCCGTCTGGCCCCCGGCTGACAGATCGATCGAGAGATCGCCCAGCGGGTTGAGCTCGCCCTCTCCGCGTGCGGAGACTGGGATGCTGACGGAGAGCTCACCGCCCAGGTGGTCGTAGGCGGTCGCGTCCCACGCCTCTTGGCTCTCACCGCCGAGAGATCGGTAGCCGCTGCTATTGTGATTCGCGGTCATCGAGAGAGTCGCCGTCACGGGCCCGGCCGGAAGATCCACGACCGGCCTCGCGGCGCTGAGGTTGCCGCCGAAGCTTTCGCTGTCCGACTTGCTGCCGCTGGTCCGTAGCAGGCGATCAGACCAGGGCATATAAGGATTGAATCCCGGCACGTGTGCATCGATCAAAGCTTGCGCCTCGCGGGTGTCTACGCCGTGTTCCAGATGGTTGGTGGACCAGCTACGGGCGTAGCTGGTCGAGAGGGTAGTCCGCCAGGATCCGAGCGAACCCGACAGGGTCAAAGAGAGCCCAAGCGATTTCGAGCTGTTCTCGCTGCGCAAGGCGCGAGCACCTGCTAGAGGACGAACAAGGAGCACATCGCCGGAGAACGGCGACCACGGGCTTCCCTGTGGAATGACGATCGAGGCCATTGGCAGCCCGCGCAGCCGTTCGCTGTGGTTGGAACTCGCATTCAGAGACAGGGATGCGGTGAACGGCCCCAAGGGGCGACTGGCGCCAAGGTTCAACGAGAGCTTGCGCCGCGAAGGCAGGAGCGTCTCGAACCGCGCAGGATCGGCCGGATTCGTCCGGCCGGCGCCAGCGACGAAGTCCGCCAGCACCGGCGCCCCGGCGAGGGCGCGGCCCGGTATGGCGGCGACGCCCACGGTCACTCCCGCCAATCCGCTCAGGCCGGGATCGATCTCGTCCCCCGACACCGGGGCGACGTAGCCGACGAGGTCGATGGGACCTGCCTGACTCGGACGAGCTCCCCTTGCGCTGTTCCGCAGAGCGCTTTCGATCGACAGGCGTGCCTGAGCATTCCAACGCGTGGCGCCTGAGATGGCCACCTGACCGGCCGTCAGAGCCCCATCGTACTGGCCGCCGTCGGTGGCCCAGTTCACTGCCGCTTCGATGTTGCGGCTGGCATAATTCTCCTTGAGAACCAGGTTGACGACGCGTCGGCCGGATCGGTGGCCATAGTGCGCCGCAGCCTCCGCCTTCAGCAGCGCGATGCGGTTTAGCGCCTCAGGCGGGAAGCCGAGGATCGACCGGTCAAAACCGATCTCCTTGCCATTCACCAGGATCACAGGCTCCTCGCCCGATCCGTCGATCAACGGCGCCAGACTCTCGAGCAGTTCGTCGATGCTGTCCGCGCCGTGACTGGCGATCTCCTCCTCGCCGAACTCGGTCTCGACCGGGACCTCCGCTTCGCCGCGGCGAGGTGCGGTAACCACGATCTCGCCGGGCCCGTCGACAGCTCCCACGTTGTCGACCGGTTGTGCGGCCGCATCGCCACGAGGCCAGCAAAGGGCGAGAGAGGTCAGTAAGGCGAGGCCTGACAATCTCATTGCAACGCGTCAGCGATCTGCATCTGTCGGCATCCTGTTCCGCCCGGCTTCCGGGACGCCATTCGGAACAACCGTGACTGGCGGCGTACGACACAACGTGGATTGTTGAACCGGCATCCCTCACCACTGCGGAATGAGCGGGCGCACGATCCGTGCGCCCGCCCGAACACGTCATCATTCATCCAAAAGCGAATGGGCTGATGGCGTTACTCGTTGTTGCCGTGGTTCGGATTGTGATCCGAATCGCCCGGAGCGCTCGTGTTGCCCGAGGAAGGCGAAGTCAGGTTGACGGTGCCGTTCATCTGGCAGTCCGAGCCGCTCACCGCCGGAAGGACGCCCGAGACGGCCAAGGTGTCAGGCGCCCCTTCGGTCCACACCGCAGTGATATCGCCTTCGCAGTTGCCGGGAGTGATGGTCGTCACGAAGACGTCGTGGAGCGTGAAGACCCCGCTGCTGTTTCCCGTCGAGACGTAAGTGATATCCGCGGTCGGTGCGACGTTGACTGCACTGCAGAGGCCCAGCGTGCCACCGGTCAGCGTGATGCTCGCGCTGAGATTCTGAACATCCGTATGATTGAACGGCGGACTGGTATCCGCTGCGTCGTTGGGACCGGTGATCGTCACGGTAGCAGTGCACGTGAGCGCAATGCCCTTTTCGACATCGACCGTTCCCGTGAACGTCCACGGCGCCTGTGGCGTAATGTAGGGATGATTAGCCATCGCGGCCTGGGACCCGACCAGCGCAACCGAACCGATCAGCAAAGCTACTGCCTTCTTCATTTCACATCTCCCATTCTCTTATCGCAGTTGTGCTAGGCCGATTTACCTAGCTAACACTTTGTAGCTTACATTTACGTCAATGTCAATTTGAATTAGGAGGGAGAGAAGTGCTTACACGCCGTCTAGGCATTACTACGTATAAGTAGTTATACTTGGATTAGACTTACCAACTAACGCGACGAGCGCCCTCCGAGAAGGGCCCGGGCCTGCGTACAGCGCTCGATGGTGGAGGCCGCTGCACGGCGGACTGGTCTCGCTCGCCGTGCGGAACTCGTGGTGTTCGCGCGTCACGTGCCGCTGCGAAGAAGGGAATGCCGCCTAACTACCGATGTGTGGCCCAAGGCGTTCTCGCTCAGCGCCCTTTTTTAGTCTGCCCCAAACCCCGCGCCGTCGGGCCAACTGGGCCCGGCGAGGCCCATGACCTTGAACAGCTCGCCCATCTGGTCGCCCGCGACGAGCCGCTGCTTCGCGATCTCGATGTCCTCGGCATAGTGCGGCGCGCGGGAGGCGAGGGTCTGGGCGCGCATGTCGATGCCGAGGGTGCGCAGCCAGTCTCCCTGCGTCGCGGTGCCGAGGTGCCGCACCCCGCGCGACTGCGCGATCCGCGCGAGGGTCGCGAAGTCGACGTGCGCGGTGAGGTCCGCCTCGCCCGGCGCCGCGAAGGGGTCGATCTTGGCATGGGCGCGGACGGCCTGCAGCGTCGATCCGGTGCGCGCCTCATCGCTGCCGTAGTCGATGAGCAGCGCAGCCCCGCCCTGTTCGGCGAGCCGCCCGGCAATCTCGTAGACGACCGCAGCCGCACCCGGATTGGTTTCCAGCAGTGTTCCCTGCGGCGCCTCGCACCATTCGTCCGGCACGGCGGCATCCATCGGCTGGGCGCCCGCAACGAAGACGAAGTTGTCGCCGTCCAGCCCGACCATTCGTTCGCGCCAGCCTTCGGCCGTGCGGACGAGCTGACGCACGGGCAGCGCATCGAGGAACTCGTTGCCGACCAGCAGCATCGGCGCGTCCTGGGGCACGGTCGAGAGATCGGCATGCCAGATCGCGCCGGGGACTGCTTCGTCCTGGAGTTCACGCAGCGCGGTCGAAGCTTCGACGAGGTGGACGTCGGGCGCGAAGCCGTATCGCTTGCCCGCTCGCAGTGCGTCCTTGGCCAGGGTGCCGCGGCCGGGACCGAGCTCGACATAGAGCACCGGCTCATCCCGTCCCGCGCGGATCCACATGTCGGCGAGCCACAAGCCGATCAGTTCGCCGAACATCTGGCTGATCTCGGGCGCGGTGACGAAGTCGCCCTCGCTGCCGAGAGGATCGCGGTTGGCGTAGTAACGCGCGTTGCTCTCGCCCATAAACTGCAAGAGCGAGATCGGACCCGTATTGCGGATCAGCCGGCGGAAGATCGCCGCAAGGTCGTCGTCACGTTCGGCGCTCATGCGGCTCCGGGTGCAGCCTGGCCGCTGGCGAGCGGCGGCCGCATCAGCGCACGCACGGTCACAGCAAGGCCGAGCACGATCAGCGGAATCGTCAGCCACTGCCCCATCGAGAGGCCGGTGTCCGCGGCGAACTCGGCGAGCTGGGCGTCAGGCTCGCGGAAGAACTCGACCGTGAAGCGACCAAGCGAAATGCCCGCCGTGAAGACGCCGACCAGCAGACCGGGGCGGTAGCGCGCACGGGTCCGCCAGAACAGGAACAGCAGCACGATCACCAGCAGCGCGCCTTCGAGCGCCGCTTCGTAGAGCTGCGAGGGGTGACGCGGAAGCGGCCCTGCACCGGGAAAGACCATCGCCCACGGCACGTCCGACGGGCGGCCCCAGAGTTCGCCGTTAACGAAGTTGGCGAGGCGGCCGAACATCATGCCGAAGGGCACGTTGACTGCGATGTAATCGGCGACGCGCAGGAACGAGAGCTCTCCACGCCACGATACGAACGCGATCGCCACCAGCACGCCGGCCAGTCCGCCGTGGAAGCTCATCCCCCCGGTCCAGAGCTGGAAGAACCGCAGGCTGGTCCACAGCGAGGGATCGTAGAACGTCGCATAGCCGATCCGTCCTCCGATGATGATGCCGAGCGTGCAGTAGAAGAACAGGTCGTCGGCATGGCGCTGCGCCATCGGCGCGCCCGGGGCCTTGATCATCTTCGACAAGTGCCAGTAGCCCAGCACGATGCCGGCGAGATAGGCGAGCGAATACCAGCGCAGCGTGAAGAAGCCGAGGTCAATTCCCGGCGTCAGGCCCAGTTCCGCCCACTGGATCGGATCGGCAGCTCCTGCCGTGGCGGCAAGTAGTGACAGCAACAGGCGAACCCCTTATCAAAAGCTCCCGCCGCGCGGGAATTCGCGCGGCTTTTGGCATAGAGCGAGACGGGGTTAAACCCTGCGTTCAGGCGGCCGGCGCGATTTATCGCAGCCGAGGCGCGGGGCCGGAGGCGAGAGGAGAGAAAACGAATGCCGAGCGAGCTGGACAACGATCTGGAACGCATCATGGACGTGCTGACCGGGCCGGGTATGCCGTTCGAGACCGAGCCGTTCGAACGGTTCGGCCGGACGATCCCGGCGTTCAAGAACGCGCCGCCGACTCTCGCGCACTATTTCGCGCATTACTGCAACGAGCATAAGGACCTCCCCTTCCTCGTCGACGCGGGCGGCCGGCTGACCTTCGGCGAATGCTGGGCGGCGGCGAGCCATGTCGCGGCCGGGCTGGTCGAGAAGCACGGCATGAAGAAGGGCGACCGCATCGGCATCGCCGCGCGCAATTCGGCCAACTGGATCGTCGCCTACATGGGCGTCATCATGGGCGGCGGCTGCGCCACGCTGCTGAACGGGTTCTGGACCGGCGAGGAGCTCGCCTACGGCGTCCGCATCGCCGAGTGTTCGCTCGTGCTTGCGGATGAGGAGCGGACGCGCCGGCTTGAGGGGACCGACCACCCGGCCAAGGTCGTCACGATCTCTCACGATCTCCCTCCGTCCGAAGGGCTCGCCTCGATCTGGGGCGAAGGCGACGTCGCGATGCGCATGCTCGGCGAGTTGGGGCCGGACGATCTCGCGACGATCCTCTACACCTCGGGCTCGACGGGTCAGTCGAAAGGCGCCTGGTCCGATCATCGCGGCGTCGTCCACGGTACGATGAGCTATGTCTCGCAGAGCGCGATGGCCGCGCAGCTTCTCACCCAGCGCGGTGATCCGCCCTCAGGGCAGGCCTGCGCGCTGATCGCCGTGCCACTGTTCCATGTGACAGGTGAGGTGCCGCTCTATCTCCAGAGCTACGCTATCGCCCGCAAGCTGGTGCTGATGCCCAAATGGGACGCGCGCGAGGCGATGCGGCTGATGGAGGCGGAACAGGTCAGCTATTTCGTCGGCGTGCCGCTGATGAGCTACGAGATCGCGACCCATCCCGAGCGCGACCAGTTCGACCTCACCGCCTGCAAGAGCTTCGCCGCCGGGGGCGCTCCCCGCCCGGTCGACCACGTGACCAAGATCAAGGACGCCTTTCCCGAGGGCTTCCCGCTGCTCGGTTACGGCCTGACCGAAACCAACGGCGTGGGCTGCGGCAACTTCAACGAGAACTACATGGCCAAGCCCGGCTCGACGGGCCGCGCCAGCCGGCCGCTGGTCGACCTCGCGATTCTCGACGAGGACGGCAAGCCGCTCCCACAGGGCGCGGTCGGCGAGATCTGCATTCGCTCGATTGCCAACTTCCTCGGTTACTGGAAGGACGACGCGGCGACTGCTGCGGCGTTTTTCGACGACGGCTACTTCCGCAGCGGGGACCTCGGCTATCTCGATGAAGATGGCTATGTCTTCATTGTCGACCGCAAGAAGGACATCATCATCCGCGGCGGTGAGAACATCTCCTGCCTCGATGTCGAGCAGGCGATCTACGGGCACGACGCGGTCGCGGAATGCTCGGTCTTCGGACTGCCCGACGCGCGCTTCGGCGAAGTCCCGGCGGCGGTCTATTACTGCAAGGACGATTGCACCTTGACTCCCGACGAGCTGCGCGAATTCCTCGCCGGTCGGCTCGCGCCATTCAAGATTCCCGAGCGCATCTGGCGGGCGGAGGAGCCGCTGCCGCGGCTGGGCACGCAGAAGATCGACAAGCGTGCGGTGCGCGCAGCGTTCGGGAAGGAGCTGCTCGACGCTTGAACCAGGTCCGCGTCCCCAAGCAGCGCGCGATCCTCGACCGGCGCGCCCTGGCCGAAGCGATCGCCGGGCTGGTGGAGGGCCGCGGTGCGGATGCGCGCAATGCGGTGGTGGACACGCTTCGCGATGCCCTGGGCAGAGGCCGCGAGGAACTCCGCCGGCGGCTCGAGGCCAAACCTCACGCGGGCCACGAATGCGTCGCCGGCCACGCCTTCCTAATCGATCAGATAGTGCGGCTGATCCACGACTACGTCGTCGAGCACGTCTATCCGGTCGGTAACCGTTCGGAAGGGGAGCGGCTCGCGATCCTTGCGGTGGGCGGCTACGGCCGGGCCGAGATGGCGCCCCAGTCGGACGTCGACATCGCCTTCCTCACTCCCACCCGCAGCGCACCGTGGTGCGAGCAGGTGATCGAGGCCATGCTCTACCTTCTGTGGGACCTGGGGCTGAAGGTCGGCCACTCCAGCCGCACGCCCGATGACATGGTGCGCATGGCGAAAGAGGACGTCACCATCCGCACGGCGCTGCTCGAGGGGCGCTACGTCTGGGGAGACCAGCCGCTCCACGACGAGGCTCGGCGGCGCTTCTGGGCCGACGTGGTGAACGGCACCGAGCGCCAGTTCGTAGCCGAGAAGCTGGCGGAGCGCAACGCGCGGCACAAGCGGATGGGCGACAGCCGCTATGTCGTCGAGCCCAACGTCAAGGACGGCAAGGGCGGCCTGCGCGACCTGCAGACGCTCTACTGGCTGGGAAAATACATCCACAAGGTGCGAAGCGCCGCGGAACTGGTCGATGTCGGCCTGCTAACCGCGCAGGAATATCGCAGCTTCCGGCGCGCCGAAGGCTTCATGCTGGCGGTGCGCTGCCATTTGCACATGATCACCGGACGCGCCGAGGACCGGCTGACCTTCGACCTCCAGCGCCAGGTCGCGATGCGGATGAACTTCGTCGATCGCCCGGGCAAGAGCCAGGTCGAGCGGTTCATGCAATTCTACTTCCTGCAGGCCAAGCGCGTCGGCAGCCTGACGGGCGTGTTCCTCGCCCATATCGACGAGCAGTTCGCCCAGAGGCACGCGCGCAAGGGGCTGCTCGCCGGGTTCAAGGCGCGCCCGCGCAGCCTGAAGGGCTACCGCGTGTTCGGGGGCCGCATCGGGACGCCGCACGACGACTGGTTTCGCAAGGATCCCGTGCGGCTGATCGAAATCTTCCGGATCGCGGAAGCCGAGGGGTTCGAGATCGAGCCGGCGACCATGCGCCAGGCCGATCGAGATTCGCGGCTCATTACTTCCGAGGTGCGCGACGACCCGCGCGCCAATGCGCTGTTCCTCGAGCTCCTCGCGGGCCGCAACGATCCCGAAACCGCCCTGCGCTGGATGAACGAGGCTGGGGTGTTCGGCCGCTTCGTGCCCGACTTCGGCAAGGTCAACGCACAGATGCAGTTCGACATGTACCACCACTACACGGTGGACGAGCACACGATCCGCGCGATCGGGCTGCTGAGCCGGATCGAGAAGGGCGAACTGGCCGAGGATCATCCGCGCTCCACGCGGCTGATCCACAAGCTGGCTTCGCGCCGCGCCGCCTATGTCGCGGTGCTGCTGCACGACATTGCGAAAGGGCGCGGGGGTGACCATTCGGTGCTCGGCGAGGGCGTCGCGCGCGAGCTCTGCCCGCGGTTCGGACTGAGCGAGAATGAGACCGATCTCGTCGCCTGGCTCGTGCGGCAGCACCTGCTGATGAGCGCGACCGCGTTCAAGCGCGACCTGACCGACCCCAAAACGATCGAGGATTTCGTCGCCCAGGTGCAGAGCGTCGAGCGGCTTCAGCACCTGCTGATCCTGACCGCGGTCGACATCCGCGCGGTCGGCCCCGGCACCTGGAACAGCTGGAAGCGGCAGTTGCTCGGCGAGCTCTATGACGCGGCGCACGAGCGGCTGCGGCTCGGCCATATGCGTCACGGCCGCAAGGAGCGGGTGGCGGCGAAGAAGCAGGCCGTCGGCGAGCTGCTGGGCGCAGACGCGGAGCTCGTCGGCCTCCATGCCGCCGATTTCGGCGACCCCTACTGGATCGCGGAGCCGGAGGACATCATCGCGCTCAACCTGCGCCAGTTCGACAGCGCGCGGCGCGATCAACGCGAGCTGTCCGTGCACTGTGAAGTCTACCCCTCGCGCGGAGCGACGCTGGTGAGCGTGATCGCGGCGGACCATCCTGGCCTCTTCTACCGTATCGCCGGGGGCATCCATCTGGCGGGCGCCAACATCATCGATGCGCGCATCCACACGACCCGCGCCGGCTGGGCAGTCGACAACTTCCTCGTCCAGGATCCGCACGGCCAGCCGTTTCACGAAACGGCGCAGCTCGATCGCATCGAAACCGCCATCGGCGACGCGCTCGCGAACCGTATCGAGTTGGTCCCCCGCCTGGCCAGGCGCCCGCTGCCGCACAGTCGCGCGAAGGCGTTCGACGTTCGCCCGCGGGTGATCGTCGACAACAAGGCCTCGAACCGCTTCACCGTGGTCGAGGTCAACGCGCGCGACCGGCCCGCATTGCTCAACCGGCTCGCACGCGCCCTGTTCGACAGCCAGCTCATGGTCCACTCCGCTCACGTCACCGCCTACGGCGAGCGCGCGGCGGACACGTTCTACGTGACCGACCTGCTGGGCGAGAAGGTCGAGGCGGCCGAACGCATCACCGCGATCGAGACTGCCCTGCTCGACGCCGCGAGCGACCGGCGGCAGGCCGAACTCGAAGCGACGTGAATGCAACACAGAGCGGCGGAATTTGGCCGTTCGTGGAAACGATGTTTCCTCCAGACCGCGTTCACGTTAACGAAAGCGTCAAGTTTTGGTGGAGGAGAACAACATGAGAAATAAGGTATCCATTCGCGCGCTGGCCCTCGCCGGTGTGAGCATTGCATTGCTTCCCCAGGCGGTACTTGCCCAGGACACCGGAACTCAGGAACCGGCCGCGCAAACCGAGGCTGCGCCCGAGGCGACCGGGCCGGTCATCGTCGTGACCGCACAGGGCCGCGAACAGTCGCTGGCCGACGTTCCCGTCGCCGTCTCGGCGGTCTCCGGCGAAATGCTGGAGAGGTCAGGCACCAACGACATTCGCGAACTGAACCAGGTGGCGCCTTCGCTGCTCGTCTCCTCCACCGGTAACGAAGCCAACGGCTCGGCACGCATCCGCGGGATCGGCACGGTCGGCGACAACCCGGGCCTCGAAAGCTCGGTCGCGGTGTTCGTCGACGGCGTCTACCGTTCGCGTTCGGGCAATGCGCTGAGCGAGCTCGGGCCGATCGACCGGATCGAGATCCTGCGCGGCCCGCAGGGCACGCTGGGCGGCCGCAACGCCTCCGCCGGCCTGATCAGCATCTACACCGCCCCGCCCGAGTTCGAGACGAGCGGCTACGGCGCTTTCACCTACGGCAATTACGATGCGATCCGCGTCGAAGGCGGGATCAACGTGCCGCTGGGCCAGACGGTCGCGGCGCGCGTCGACGGCGTCTATTTCAAGCGCGACGGCTTCTACAACGACGTCAACAACGACACGAGCGTCAACAACCGCGACCGCTACCTAGTGCGCGGGCAAATGCTGTTCGAGCCGAGCGATACGCTCAGCTTCCGCCTGGTCGGCGACTACTCGAAGAAGGACGAGGCGTGCTGCGCCGCGACGTTCGTGCAGACCGATTTCGCACCGCTTGCGCGGATGAGCCCGGGGCTCGACTCGTTCGCCCGGCCCGAAGGCGGTCCGCCCCTGACCAGCACCGAAAACCCGATCATCCCGATAATGATCGCGCTCGGCCAGGATCCGCGCGCGCTCAACCAGGGCACGTTCAACCGCGACATCTACGTCACGCCCGGACGGACCTACGAAGGCGCTACCGAAGACTACGGCGTGTCGGGCGAGCTCAACTGGGATCTCGGCGGCGTCAGCCTGACCTCGATCACCGCCTACCGCGAGTATTCGAACACCCAGGCGTCCGACACCGACTACACGCAAGTCGACATCATCTACCGCGCCCCGGGCGATTTCGCCGGTGCCCGCGAGTTCAAGACCTTCAGTCAGGAACTGCGCCTGCAGGGCTCCGCGTTCGACGACCGGCTCGACTGGCTCGTGGGCGGCTACTACGCCAACGAGAAGCTGGAAGTGCGCGACAATCTGCGCTTCGGCGACCAATACGGCACGTTCGCAGCCTGCCGCATCGCACTCGCGATCAATCCCGCTCTGGCCAACCCGGCTGCCGAGAACTGCCTCGGCCCGAATGTGGCGGCGCTCGACGGCACCCTCACCGGCACGCCTGCATTCGGCCCCGCCACCCCGGCGATCCTTGCCGCGATCAACAATCTCGGCAGCATCAGCGACCTGGGCAGCACGGGCGACATCTACAATCAGACGAGCAAGAATTTCGCGCTGTTCACGCACAACATCTTCCACATCACCGACACGGTCGATCTCACCCTTGGCCTTCGTTACACCAACGAAACCAAGGACTTCGACGCGGCGTTCAACAACGACAACACGATCTGCCCTACCAACCGCGCCCTGCTCGGCGGGCTCCTCGGCGTGCCGGCGCTCGCCCCGCTTGCGGGCGGCATCATTTCGCTTTCGTGCCAGGGCAACTCGAGCTCCGAGCTCGACGGGCTCACCCTCAGCGATACGCGTGACGAGGACGAGTTCACCGGCACGGCGGTGCTGAGCTGGAAACCGACTCCCGACCTGCTGCTCTACGGTTCGTACTCGCGCGGCTACAAAGCAGGTGGTTTCAACCTCGACCGCTCGGCGCTTTCGAGCCCGGTGGCGTTCGATCCCGATACGATCGACGTCGGATCGCTGCAGTTCGCGGAGGAGACGGTCGACGCGTTCGAGATCGGCGCCAAGTACTCTACACGCCAGTTCGGCTTGAGCGTGGCGGCGTTCCGCCAGGAGTTCTCGAACTTCCAGCTCAACACCTTCAACGGGTCGTTCTACCTGGTCCAGAACATCAACGCCTGTTCCGCCGATCTCGGCGGCGCGGACCAGGATGCAAGCGCCACGACCGGCGCCTGCGCTCCCGAGGACGTGCAGCCGGGCGTGATCGCACAGGGCATCGAGTTCGAGGCGTCGCTCAACCCCGTTCCCGATCTCGCGTTCACGATGGGCCTGACGTATTCGGACACGAGCTACGAGGACAACCTGATCGGGGACGACAGCGGCGCGCCGCTCGATCCCGCGCTGCGTCTGCTGCCAGGTGACAACCTGTCGAACGCGCCCGAGTGGGTCGCGACCTCGTCCGTGTCGTGGACGCCGGAATTGACGCCGGGCGGTCTGCGGGGGCTCGTGTTCTTCAACGCACGCCTGACCGACGACTACAACACCGGCTCCGACTTGCTCTACGGCAAGGAGCAGGACAGCTACTTCATCGTCAACGGCCGCGTCGGCGTGACCAACATCGCCGGGCGGTTCTCGATCGAAGGCTGGGTGCAGAACCTGTTCGACAAGGACTACACCCAGATCGCGTTCAATACGCCGTTCGTTGCTCCGCAGCAGACCTACTCGGCATTCCTCGCCGAGCCGCGGACTTACGGCATCACAGTGCGGGGCGAGTTCTGACGCACAGCAAAAACACCAACGATGGAAAGGGGCGCTCTCGGGCGCCCCTTTTCATTTCAGGGTCCGCGTGCCGAACAGTGCTGTGCCTACCCGTACGTGTGTCGCGCCGAGCATGATGGCGGTTTCGTAATCGCCGCTCATGCCCATGCTGCGCCCTGCCAGCCCGTGGTCGCGCGCCAGCTTGTCGAGCAAGGCGAAGAACGGGGCGGGCTCGATCTCGAGGGGCGGAATGCACATGAGGCCGGCGACGGGGATCCCGGCCTCGCGAGCCAGCTTCAACAGTTGCGGCAGTTCGCCGATCGCACAGCCGCCCTTCTGCTCCTCACCACCGATGTTGACCTGGACGAAGCACGGCACGCGCTTGTCCGCCTTGTCCATCGCCTGTGCGAGCGCCTTCACGAGGCTTGGCCGGTCGAGCGAATGGATAACGTCGAAAAGCGCGACGGCCTCGTCCGCCTTGTTCGACTGAAGCTGCCCGATGAGGTGGAGCTGTACCGCCGGGTTCGCTTCCCGGAGTGCGGGCCACTTGCCCTGCGCCTCCTGCACGCGGTTCTCCCCGAACGCGCGCTGACCCTGTCGCAGCAGCGGCTCGATGGCTTCGGCCGGGTGTGTCTTGCTCACCGCGATGAGCGTGACTTCGTCGGGCTTGCGCCGGGCAACCGCGCACGCCTTCGCAATGTTCGCACGGACTTGGTCGAGCGGGGTCTCTGGGTTTTCCATCGTGCCGCGCTATAGCGTGCACGTGCCCCGACGCCAGACCTGTGAGCCCCTGCCCAATCTGTGGCTGCTCTCCGATGCGCGCAACGATGCGCGGCTGGAACAGACGCTTCGCGCGCTGCCCCAGGGCTCGGGCTTCGTCTTCCGGCACTACCACCTTGCGCCCGACGCGCGCCGCCGCCGGTTCGACGAACTGGCGCAGGTGGCGCGCACGTGCGGGCACGCGGCGATCCTTTCCGGCAGCGCGGGCGACGCGAAACGTTGGGGCGCGGACGGCCTCTACGGCCCGCCTGGCCGCATCGGGACCGGCGGGCCAAAGCTTCGGATCGCCACCGCGCACGACCGCGCCGAGATCGAGGCGGCCAACGCGATCGGCGCCGACGCCGCGATGCTCTCGCCGGTCTTCGCCACCCGCTCGCACCCGGATACGCCGGCGCTCGGCCCGAAGCGATTTCGCGCGCTGGCGGTGCTTGCCCGAATGCCAGTGATCGCGCTGGGCGGCATGACGGCGGCGCGCGCGCAGGAACTCGATTGGCCGCGCTGGGCGGCCATCGACGGACTTTCTTGAGTACCCGCCATTCAGCGAAAGCCAGGATGACAGGTAAACTGGGGCGCGGAGAGCGCGGTGGGCGGAGGAGGGGGCCACGACGACCACTCACTGTCCGCCTCTTGACAAAATGAACCATATCGGTTAAAGAAGCGCTCTGCCGCAGGATTCTTGACGCGGGAGTCCCCCCAAGCGCATGATGGCAGCTCACGGGAAGCAGGGGAACGAGATGGCCACCCGCGCGATCGGGAAATCGCCAACAGCAGACTGGCGCGCCGCGTTGCGGCGTTCGCTGCGCCGTGCCGCGCAAATGGCGGGCGCGGCCGTGCTGTTCGCGGCCGCCGTGTTCCTCACGCTGTCGCTGGTCAGCTACACGCACACGGACCCGAGCCCCTCCACGGCCGCCTCCGGCACCGACATCGCCAACTGGATGGGTGCGAGCGGGGCTTGGGCGGCAGAGCGGGCGCTATTCCTGTTCGGCCTCAGCGCGGTGCTCCTGCTCCCGCTGCTCTATGTCGGCGCGCGCAAGCTGTGGCGCGATGTCGAGGAGGAGGACCGCGACACCGACACGCACTGGCTGCGCCCCGTCGGCATGTTGCTGCTGGCGATGGTGCTGGTGTCCACCGTGCTCGCGCTCGCGTTCGCCGGCCCGGGCTGGCCGCTGCCAGCATCGATGGGCGGAATCACCGGGCTGCTCGGCGCGGCGGCGGTCGAGGGGATAGCCGGACGCCTGCCGGAAGGCGCCCAGGGCTGGGCGATCCTCGGTATCACGCTGGCGAGCCTCGCGCTCGGCGTCGCGCTGCTGACCCGCGTCTTCGCGATCGACTGGCGCGCGCTGCTGACCCTGCCGATGTTCCTCAAGCGCGCGCCCGCGCTGCCGCAGGGAGACATTCCCTTCCTTTCGAAGCAGCGGCGGCCGGCGAAAGCCACGGTCGCCGCCGAGGAGGACGAGGACACGGCGGAAACCGTCTCACCTCCCCGCCGCAGCCCCGAGATCGCGGAGCGCACCGCACCGCCGAAGAAGGCGGCGCTGGCGAAGCCCGCCCAGCGCGACATGTTCGCCGCTTACGAGCTGCCCAGCCTCGACATCCTCGAAGAACCGCCCACCGACAAGGGTCCCAAGCTCGACAAGCTCGCGCTCGAGCGCAACGCCCGCCTGCTCGAAACGGTGCTCGACGACTTCAACGTCAAGGGCGAGATCACCGCGGTCCGCACCGGCCCGGTCGTGACGATGTACGAGCTCGAACCCGCCCCCGGCATCAAGGCGAGCCGCGTGGTCGGCCTGGCCGAGGATATCGCCCGCAACATGAGCGCGATCAGCGCCCGCGTCAGCCCGATCCCCGGCAAGACCGTGATGGGCATCGAACTGCCCAACGCGCACCGCCAGACCGTCGCGTTCAAGGAGCTCGCCGCGTGCGAGGCTTTCGCCAACGCCAAGGGCAACCTCCCGATCATCCTCGGCAAGGATATCGCCGGCGAGCCGATCGTCGCCGACCTCGCGGCGATGCCGCACTTGCTGGTCGCGGGCACCACCGGTTCGGGCAAGTCGGTCGGGCTCAACTGCATTCTGCTGAGCCTGCTCTACCGCTTCACGCCCGAAGAGTGCCGGATGATCCTGGTCGACCCCAAGGTGCTCGAGCTCAAGAGCTACGACGACATCCCCCACCTGCTCTCCCCCGTGGTGACGGAGCCGCACAAGTCGGTCCGCGCGCTCAAGTGGGCGGTCGAGGAGATGGAACGGCGCTATCGCATGATGAGCTCGATCAATTCGCGCAACATCAACTCTTTCAACGAGCGCGTGAAGGCCGCGATCGCCAAGGGCAAGCCGCTCGGCCGCCGGGTACAGACCGGGTTCGATCCCGAAACGGGCGAGGAGCTGTTCGAGGAAGAGCAGCTCGATTACGCGCCACTGCCGCAGATCGTACTGATCGTCGACGAGCTCGCCGATCTCATGGTCACCGTGGGCAAGGAGATCGAGGTCCTGATCCAGCGCCTCAGCCAGAAGAGCCGCGCGGCCGGCATCCACCTGATCATGGCGACGCAGCGCCCCTCGGTCGACGTCATCACCGGCGTGATCAAGGCCAACCTGCCGACGCGGATCAGCTTCCACGTCACCAGCCGGATCGACAGCCGTACGATCCTGGGCGAGCAGGGTGCCGAGCAACTGCTGGGCAAGGGCGACATGCTCTACAAGCCATCCAGCGGCGCGATGGTGCGCGTGCACGGGCCGTTCGTGTCGGACGAGGAAGTCGAGGCCGTGGCCGATCACTGGCGCGCGCAGGGCAAACCCGAATACGTCGACGCCGTTACCGAGGAGCCGGAGGACGGCGGCTTCAGCTTCGACGACGAATTGACCGCGAGCGACAATCCGGACGAGCGCAAATACCGTCAGGCGTGCCAGATCGTATTCGAGAACCAGAAGGCCAGCGGATCGTGGCTCCAGCGCCAGATGGGCGTCGGCTACAACACGGCCGCCAAGTGGATCGAACGCATGGAGGAGGACGGGCTGGTCGGGCCCGCCAACCACGTCGGCCGCCGCGAGATCTACCGCGACCGAGACGGCAACCCGCTCTAGATCTAGGCGACGGCTGCGCCGCGCGCCGCGCGCTCGCGGCCGCCGAACAGCGTCAGGCGTTCGTGCATCGTGCGGTTGCGACCCGCTTCCTTCGCTTCGTAAAGCAGCTTGTCGGCCCGGGCGTAGAGGTCCGCGAAGCTCGTGCCTTCCAGTCCCCCGGCCGGCACCTCGATCACGCCCATACTCGCGGTGACAGGCGCTTCGAGCCCTTCGATGTCGGTTGCGACCCGCTGGGTGATCGCGCGGCGCAGATGCTCGGCGCGCTGGCGCGTTCCCAATCCGCGCAGCAGCAGCATGAACTCCTCGCCGCCGAGCCGCAACGCAATCGCATCGCGGTCGCCGTCCGCGCGGAGGACGCCGGCGCAGACGCGCAGCACGTCGTCCCCGACCTGGTGGCCGTGCGTGTCGTTCACGCGCTTGAAGTGATCGAGATCGATCAGCGCCATGGTGTCGAAACCCTGCCGCTGGAGCTCGGCGAAACGCATTTCGATCGCGCGGCGGTTGAGCAGCCCGGTGAGCGGATCGCGCTCGGCCATGGCTTCCATCGCGAGCGACTGCGCGCGGGCGCGGTCACGCTCGTCCTTGAGGATCATGAAACGATCCGCCGCGCCGAGCGAGGTGACGACCAGCTGGAACGCGACCGCCGCGCTGAAGGCGAAGATCTGATCCTGCGGCGCGTCGCCGAATCCGACATTGGTGAATATCCGCTGGAGCGCGACGGTCCAGATCGGCATGCAGGCGACGAACTGGTAGCGTGCCGCGCGGCTGCCGCGCAGGGCCGCCTGCCCCAGTGCGACGCAGAACAGCGCGATCAGCGGCACGAAGGCGAGATAGAAGATATCCGAACCATGCTCGCGGAGCATGGGGATCTTGGCCAGCTGGATGAGCGAGGTCGCCGCCGTGGTCGCCGCGAAATAGCGCAGGAGCCGGCGCGTGCGTTCGGGCAGACATCCCTTCTCGAACAAGTCCGCAGCGAAGACTGCCGCGGCTCCAACCCCCACGGACGAGGTCAGCGGCAGAAGCATGGAAACCTGCCATAGCGTCAGGTCCGCGAAGTGCAGCACCAGCCCCGAGGAGACGAGCGTCAGCGCCAGCATTCCGAAGACCGACATCAGATGCCAGAGCAGGAACGGCGCCTTGAGAATGCGGTAGAACGCGAGATCGAACAGCAGCGGCATGCACAGGAGCCCGCAGATCGCCGCCAGCGCGAACATCGTCTCGAGCGGCCAGCGCACTTCGTCGGGCGAGGTGACGAGGCGGCCGTCCGAGACGAGCGGCGCGACCCACGCCTCGTCGATCGCAACGACGACGCGATCCGAACTTGGGGTGACCGCAGGCAGCGGCAGGACGAAGTTCAGCCCGCTGCCGATCAGCTCCGCATCGTCCATGCCATACCGGACGCTGCGCACCGCGCCTCCGCGGTCCACCACGGAGATCACGATCTTGCCGAAGGTGCTCGCCCGCGTCGTGAAATAGGCCGGCCGCTCGCCCGTCTGTGAGAGGTCGAAGCGAAGCAGCGCACGCGGCGCACGGTAGTCGGCGATGCTCCCGTCGCAGCGCCACTGCGGCGCCGTCGCCCCGGCGCCTGCGGGATCGGAGGACAGCGTGGCGGTTGCCTGGCACGCGGGTGCGATCGGCTGCGCATGCGCCGCAGACGCGGCAAGCAGCGCCAGCGCGGCGGCGGCGATTGCCAACAGACCCTGGAGCGCACGTCGAAGCATGCCGCGCGCGGTATGCAACAATTATTATCTTCGCCTTAAACCGCGCGCGACTGGTGCGCCGAAAGGCCTCCCGATCAGCCGAGCACTTCGGCGATCGGGCGATGCCCGTATCCCAGTTCGTCGGCCACTGCCTTGTACGTGACCTGACCGGCATGGACGTTCAGCCCTTCGGCGAGATGCGGATCGCGGCGCATCGCTTCCTTCCAGCCGAGCTCGGCAATCTGCAACGCATGTGGCAGCGTGACGTTGTTGAGCGCGTAAGTGCTTGTCCGCGCAACACCACCCGGCATGTTGGCGACGCAGTAATGCACCACGTCATCGATCACGTAAGTAGGCTCCGCATGGGTGGTCGGACGGCTGGTCTCGAAGCAGCCGCCCTGATCGATCGCGACATCGACCAGCACCGCACCGGGCTGCATGCACTTGAGCAACTCGCGCGTAACCAGCTTCGGCGCGGCAGCGCCCGGGATCAGCACGGCACCGATCACCAGGTCGGCCTGGCAGACCGCCTCCTCGAGATTCGCCTTGTTGGAGAAGCGCGTCTTGGCGCGGCTTTCGAAGTGGATTCCCACCCGCTCGAGCACGGCCGGGTCGCGGTCGAGAATCGTCGTGTCGGCGCCCAGGCCGACCGCCATCTGCGCCGCATTGAAACCGACCACGCCGCCGCCGATGACGAGAACCTTCGCCGGCAGAACGCCCGGCACCCCGCCGAGCAGCACGCCGCGCCCGCCGTGCGCCTTCTCCAGCGCGGTGGCGCCCGCCTGGATGCTCATGCGCCCGGCGACCTGGCTCATCGGTTTCAGCAGCGGGAGCGAGCCGTTGGGGCCCGTCACCGTCTCGTAGGCGATCGCGGTCACGCCGCTTTTCACCAGGTCGGCGGTCTGCGGCGCATCCGGCGCGAGGTGCAGGTAGGTGTAGAGCACCTGGCCTTCACGCAGCCATGCGCGCTCCTGCGCCTGCGGCTCCTTGACCTTCACGATCATCTCGCACTCGGCGAAGATCGCCTCCGGCCCGTCTTTGATGAGCGCGCCGGCCTGGCGATACTCGGCATCGCCGGCGCCGATCCCGTTACCCGCCCCGCTCTCGATCCACACCTCGTGGCCATGCGCCACCAGTTCGCGCGCGCTTTCCGGTGTCAGGCCGACGCGGTATTCGTGATTCTTGATTTCCGTGGGGCAGCCGATGCGCATGGATGAAACTCCTCATTGCCGACGCCGTTGCGTTTGTAACTACCGCGCAGCCTGCTGTCTGCCCCCGATCAACGGAGGTGCGTCGCGCGGCGCATTGCGATGTGCTGTCATTGGTCTGTCACACAAATGGCATAGCGGCGTCACTCATCGGTCGAACAACTGTCAGTTACAGGTAACCCAAATGAAACACGCGCTCCGCGCCTCCGCACTGGCGATAGCAATCGGCACCGCCGCACCCGCAATGGCGCAAGACGGCGACGCCGCCATACAGAGTGAACTCGCCACGATGCGGGCCGAGATGGCGCGCATGGCCGCGCGCATCGCGACGCTCGAGGCGGACCTCGCCGCGGCAGAGGCCGAACCCGCCGAATCGTCCCCGCCAACGGTAGCGGCTCCTGCAACGGAGAACGGCGACGAAACCACGGTCACCTGGAAGGGTGCGCCGGTGATCGAGACGGAAAGCGGCTGGAGCTTCAAGCCGCGCGGCCGCCTGCAGATCGATGCGGGCGTGATCGGTGCGCCGGGTTCGACCGGGGCCGACGACGGCTTCGGCAACGAGATCCGCCGCGCCCGCCTGGGCGTGGAGGGCGACATGCCCGGCGGCTTCGGATACAAGTTCGAAGCCGATTTCGCAGGCAACGAGGTCGAAATCTCGGACGCGATCCTGACTTACGGCACCGGCGGGTTGACGATCTCCGCCGGGCAGCACAACAATTTCCAGGGTCTGGAGGAGCTGACCAGCAGCCGCTTCACCTCGACCATGGAGCGCGCGGCGTTCACCGATGCCTTCGGCTTCGAGCGGCGCGTCGGCCTCTCGGCGCAATATGCCGGCCGCGACTGGCTGGTCCAGGGCGGGCTGTTCACCGACAACGTGGACGACCTGTCGAACGAGAACTGGAGCGCGGACGGACGCGCGGTCTTCATGCCGAAATTCGGCGACACGCAGCTTCATCTCGGCGGCTCGGTCCACTACGCAGACTACGAAGCGGGAACGACGCTGCGCTACCGCCAGCGGCCCTTCCTGCACTTCACCGACGACCGCTTCATCGACACCGACGCGTTCGGTGCGGCGAGCGAGTTGGGGCTGGGGCTGGAGACTGCGGCGATCGCGGGCCCGTTCCACGCGGCGGCCGAGGGCTTCTGGCAGAAGGCGGACCGGCCCGGCGCATTGGCCGACCCGACGTTCTTCGGCGGCTATGCCGAAGTCGGGATGTTCCTCACTGAAGGCGACACCCGCGGCTACAAGGGCGGCAAGTTCGACCGCGTGAAGCCCGCCAATCCGGTCGGTGAAGGCGGCTTCGGCGCGGTGCAGGTGAACCTGCGCTACGACTATCTCGACCTCACCGATGCGGGAATCGTCGGCGGAACGCAGAACGGCTATGCCGTCTCGCTCGTGTGGACGCCGACGGACTATACGCGTTTCATGGTGAACTACGGCCGCATGCAGTATGACAATGCGGCCATTCCTGCCGCGGGCGGCGACACGTCCTATGGTGTCGACGCCTTTGGCGTACGCGCACAGATCGATTTCTGAACCGCGTGACCTTTCTTGTCATGCACTTGTCACAGATCGCCCATATCGGCGATGCGATCCTGAAACCCGAGGGGTAAGACCATGCGTACCACCATCTCTTTATGCCTCGCCGCGGCCGCGGCGCTTTCGCTTTCCGCCTGCGACGCACCGGGCGCAGGAGGCACGCGCGATTCGATCCGCGCCGTTGGCTCGTCGACCGTCTATCCCTTCGCCAAGGTGGTCGCGGAAAACTTCGCCCGCTCCCATGCCGACTTCAAGTCGCCGCTGATCGAATCGACCGGCACGGGCGGCGGCATCGCGCTGTTCTGCGCAGGCGTCGGCCCGACGACACCCGACATCGCCAACGCCTCGCGCCGGATGAAGAAGAGCGAATTCGAAACCTGCCAGGCGAACGGCGTGGAAGACGTGATCGAGCTGCAGGTCGGCCTCGACGGGATCGCCTTCGCCTCCGCACAGGGCGGCATCATGATGAACCTGACGCCCGAGATCGTCTACAAGGCGATCGCCGCCCAGCCTTACGGCGAAGAGCAGACCGCGAAGACCTGGGCCGATGTCGATCCCTCGCTGCCGGCCGAACCGATCCTGGTCTACGGCCCGCCCTCCACCTCCGGCACGCGCGACGCGCTCAAGGAACTCGTCCTCGAGGTCGGCTGCGACGCCAACCCGGCAATGGAGCAGATCAAAGAAGGTGATGAGGACCGCCACGCGCAGATCTGCACCGAGGTTCGTTCCGACGGCGCCTATGTGGACCAGGGCGAGCAGGACAACCTGATCGTCCAGAAGATCGGCAACAATCCCAAGGCGGTCGGCGTGTTCGGCTATTCCTATCTCGAAGAGAACGCCGGCAAGGTCCAGGGCCTGCCGATGAACGGGGTCGAGCCGACCTACGAGAACATCTCGAGCTTCAGGTATCCGGGTGCGCGCCCGCTCTACATCTACGTCAAGAAGGCGCATCTCGACGCCATCCCCGGCCTGAAGGAGTTCATCGCCGAGTGGACGCGGAGCTGGGGCAAGGGCGGCCCGCTCGCGAAGATCGGCCTGGTCCCCTCGCCCGAGGACGCCATGGCCGAGAACCTCGAAGCGGCGACGCAGCACACCGCGATGACCGGCGACGAGCTCGAATAACCAGTCGCTCCATCGGCTCCAGAACAAGGGCGCCGTCTCTCCAGAGGCGGCGCCCTTTTCGCGTGTCCGGAAACGAATCCCCGCGCCAAGCGCTGAATCGGCGCGAAAGGGGACAAGAACGATGGCGGCACGCGCCTATTGGCAGGGTCAGATCAGGCTGGCGCTGGTCTCGATACCCGTCGAAGTCTACGCCGCGACCAAGAGCGGCGCTTCGATATCCTTCCGCCAGATCCACGAACCGAGTGGCAAGCCGATCAAGTACGAGAAGGTCGTGCAGGGCCTCGGCCCGGTCGACCGCGACGACATCGTCAAGGGCTACGAGATCTCGAAGGGGAACTATGTCCTGCTGGAGGAGGAGGAGATCGAGGCGGTTCGGATCGAGAGTCGCAAGACGCTGGAACTCGTCCAATTCGTCGATGCGCACGAGATCGACGTGTTCTACTTCGAAAAGCCCTACTTCGTCGTCCCGCAGGACGAACTGGCGGAGGAAGCCTTCGTGGTCCTGCGCGAAGCCTTGCGGCAGAAGGGGAAAGTGGCGATCGGACAGCTGTCGGTGCGCGGGCGCGAGACGCTCGTCAGCCTCAAGCCGTGCGGCAAGGGCATCGTGCTCGAGACCCTGCGCTACGAGGACGAGGTTCGCCGTGCGCAGACCTACTTCAAGGACATTCCCGACACCAAGCCGGATAAGGAGATGCTCGACCTCGCCGGCGCATTGATCGACCAGAAGAGCGCCCCCTTCGACGCCGGCGAGTTCCGCGACCGCTACGTCGACGCGATCCGGAAGCTGATCGACAAGAAGGCCAAGGCGAAGGGCAAGAAGGTGCTGGAGGACGTCGAGGAACCGGCGCCGTCCGGCAAGTCGAACGTGATCGACCTGATGGCTGCGCTCAAGAAGTCGGTGAAGGACGACAAGCCTGCGAAGAAGAGCCCGGCGAAGAAAGCCCCGGCGAAGAAGTCGACCGGTTCAAAGGCGAGGAAGCGCGCCTGATGGACCTCAACGATCCCGTCCTGGTCCACTGGATCGACTGGGACCTGCTCACGCGCCTCGGCGTCGCTGCCATCCTCGGCCTCGTTCTCGGCCTCGACCGCGAAGTGCGTGGCCATGCAGCCGGCCTGCGTACCCACGGGTTGATCTGCTTTTCGGCCGCGGCGATGACCGTTTCGATCATCGCTCTCTACAATCAGCTCGGCGGCGTGCGTATGGACCCTCTGCGCGTGTTCGAGGCGACCGGCGCCTTCATCGGCATCATCGGTGCCGGCCTCATCGTCTTCTCAAAAGGCCAGGTGAAGAACCTCACGACGGCGGCGCACCTGTGGCTGGTCGCAGTCGTTGGGATCGCCTGCGGTGCGGGCCAGTGGCCGCTGGTGGCGGTCGGCATCGGTGTTTCGCTGATCCTGCTGACGGTGCTGTGGTTCGTCGAGAAGCGCTATTTCCCCGACACCGAGATCGAGGGGGAAAGCTGATGGCGGCGAAAAATCCGCTCGCCGAATACAACCGCAAGCGCGACTTCGCCAAGACGGCGGAACCCGCCGGCAAGCGCGCCAGCAGCGAGGGCGGTAACCGCTTCATCGTCCAGAAGCACGACGCTACGCGCCTCCACTGGGACTTCCGCCTGGAGGCGGACGGCGTGCTCAAGTCCTGGGCCGTGACCAAGGGGCCCTCACCGGACCCCGACATCAAGCGGCTCGCGGTCCGGACCGAGGACCACCCGATGTCCTATGCCGAATTCGAAGGCACGATCCCCGAGGGCGAATACGGCGGCGGCCCGGTGATGCTGTGGGACCGGGGCACCTGGGCGCCGGTCGAAGGCAAGAGCTGGAAGGACATCGACAAGGGCCACCTCCACTTCACGCTGCACGGCGAACGCATGAACGGCGAATGGCTGCTCGTGCGCATGAAGAAACAGCCCGGCGAGAAGCGTGAAAACTGGCTGCTGCGCAAAGTGGCCGACGAATATGCCGAAGAAGGCGACCCGCTGGTCGAACGGGAGCTGACCAGCGTTCTCACCGGCCGCTCGATGGCGGAGATCGCCGCCGACGTGAAAGGCGAGCACTCGCTGAAGGGGAAGAAGGGCAAGGCTTTCGCCAGCGAGATGGCGAAGGCGGCCAAGCACAACGCCCGCAAGGCCAAGCCAAAGCGCAAGGCCGCGGCCGGCAAGCCGCCGAAGTTCCGCCCGCCCCAGCTCGCCACGTTGGTCGATGCCGTGCCGACGGGCAACGGCTGGATGCACGAGATCAAGTTCGACGGGTACCGCGCGCTCGTCGCCGCGGCGGGGGAGGACGTGCGCGTCTATACCCGCAGCGGCAAGGACTGGAGCGAGAAGTTCGCCCCGCTGGTCGCGAACTTCGCGGCGCTCGACCTGCCGTCATGCCTGATCGACGGTGAGATCGTCGCTTACGGGAAAGACGGCAATCCCGATTTCTCGTCGCTTCAGAAGGTCCTCAAACGCGGGCACGGCTCGCAAGGGAAAGACGACGCCCTCACCTTCCACGCCTTCGACCTCCTCGAAGTCGATGGAGAGGACCTGGCCAAGCTCCCGAACATCGAGCGCAAGGAACGGCTAGAGGCGCTGCTCAGGAACGCCGAGCCGCCGATCCATGTCGCCGACCACGTCATCGGGGCAGGCGAGAAGCTCTACCGCGCCATGTGCCAGGCGAAGCAGGAGGGGATCATCTCCAAGGCGGTGGACTCGCCCTATCGCGGGACGCGCACGCGCAGCTGGGTCAAGGTCAAGTGCACGCTGCGGCAGGAATTCGTGATCATCGGGTGGAAGAAGTCGAGCGCGAAGGCCCGGCCGTTCTCGTCGCTCCTGCTGGCGCAGCACGAGAACGGCAAACTCGCTTACAAAGGCAATGTCGGCACCGGCTTCAACCAGGACACGCTGGCCGATCTGGCGCAGAAAATGGCACGGCTGGAGCGCAAGAAAGCGCCCGCCGAGGTCGACAGGGTATCCGCGCGCGGGGTCACCTGGCTCGCGCCCAAACTGGTCGCCGAGATCGCCTTCGCCGAGTTCACCGCCGAAGGGAACGTGCGCCACGCGAGCTTCATCGGCCTGAGAAGCGACAAGCCCGCCGAGGATGTGACGCCGGAAGAGCCGGATGAGGCGCCTCGGGATGAAGTGGCGGACGCGGTGAAGATCTCCAACCGCAGCCGCGTGATCTTTCCCGACAGCGGCCAGACCAAGGGCGATCTCGCCGACTACTACGCCAGCATCGCGCCGCTGATGCTTCCCTTCGCCGCACTTCGCCCGGTCAGCCTCGTACGCTGTCCCCAGGGACGGGCGCGAAAGTGCTTTTTCCAGAAGCACGATTCCGGATCGTTCGGGGAGCACGTCCATCACGTCCCGATCACCGAGAAGAAGGGCGGTACCGAAGACTATCTATACGTCGAGGACGCCGCGGGCCTGCTCGCCTGCGTGCAGATGGGCACGATCGAATTCCACGGCTGGGGCGCCCGCAGCACCGAGGTGGAGGACCCTGACCGGATGGTGTTCGATCTCGACCCCGATGAAGGGCTCGATTTCGGCAACGTCAAACAGGCCGCGAAGGACATTCGCAAGAAGCTCGCCGATCTCGGCCTCACCAGCTTCGCGATGCTTTCGGGTGGCAAGGGCGTGCACGTCGTGGTCCCCCTCACCCCCGGCCATTCGTGGGAGGAGCACAAGGACTTCTCCAAGCGCTTTGCCGAAGCGCTGAGCATGGCCGAGCCCGACCGCTTCGTCGCCACGATGAGCAAGGCCAAGCGCAAGGGGAAGATCTTCATCGACTATCTGCGCAACCAGCGCGGCAGCACGGCGGTGGTCCCCTACTCCGCCCGCGCGCGCGAAGGCGCGCCGGTCGCCGCGCCGATCTCCTGGAAGGAGCTGGATGACTTCGCGAATGCGCAGCCGTTCTCGATCTCCGATGCGAAGGCGCTCCACAATCGGGCGGAATCGAAGGCACTGGCCGGCTGGGGTTTCGCCGAACAACGCTTGCCGGACATCTGAGCGGGAAGTAGCGTCGCTTCCGAATGATCGAACGCAAACTCACCGCCTGGCAAGAGGCCGGGCTGATCGACGCCGGAACGACAGCGTCGATCCGCGCCTACGAAGCGGAGCATTCGCGGCCCCTCGCGCTGTGGGCCGTGGTTGGGATCGGCGCGCTGGCGATCGGGCTCGGTCTCGTCTCGGTCGTGGCCGCCAACTGGGAGGCGATACCGGGAACGGTGCGGCTCGCGGTCCATTTCGCACTGCTGGCGGTGCTTGCCGCCGCGCTCTGGTGGCGGGGCGAGGGGCTGCTGTCGCAGCGGCCGTGGGCACATGAGGCGCTGCTGTTCGTGTTTGCCGTGCTCGGGCTCACCTTCTTCGGGCATCTGGGCCAGGTCTATCAGACGAGCTCGCCGCTGTGGCAGCCGCTTGCCCTGTGGCTGGCGCTGTTCGCGCCGGTGATCCTGCTGCGCGGAGCGAGCTGGCTTACCGCAGCGCTGCTCGCCGTCGTGCTCGCCTACGCCTGCTGGGATTTTGCGGACCCGACGCGGCCGCTGTTCGGTTTCGACCGGGGGGAACGCCCCGCGCTCGTCATGGGCCTTGCGACCGCACTGCCCGTGCTGCTCGCACCGCTGGGCGCCTGGATGCGCGGGCGCAGCACGCGGATCGATTTCTGGCGCCGCCTCGAACAGCTCGGCTTCGCCTATGCGCTGGGCTGCGCCTCGCTGATCGCAGCCGCCAGCGGTCTCGACGACTTCGACCGCGACACCGAGCGCTTCCTCGCGTTCGCGACGCAGATCGTGCAGGCCGCCATCGGCCTCGGTGCAGCGGCTCTGGTTTTCGCCGCCAGGCGCAGCACCTCGGGACGCGCCGCGGCTTGCGTCATCGGCGGGGCAGCGCTCGTGCTGCTCGCCGCCCATCTTGTCGACGGGAGCATGCTGGGCGGCGCAATCCTGTTCATGGCGCTGTGGGTCGGCGTCGCGCTTGCGGCACTCCACGCGGGATGGCGGCGGATCTTCCAGCTCGCCGTCGCCGTGATCGCGGTGCGGCTGGTGATCCTCAGCTTCGAGCTTGCAAGCGATCTGCTGACCAGCGGTGCTGGGCTGATCGTTGCCGGGCTGCTGATCCTCGCCGTGGCGTGGATCGCGGTACGCGTCTCGCGCCGGCTCGCTCCACCTGAGGAAAGCGCGCCATGAACCGCCGCCTCGCTCTGGTCCTGACCCTGGCGCTCCCGCTCGCCGGCCTCGCCGCGAGCTGGGCAACGACGCACCGAACGGCACAGCAGGGCACTGAATGGCTCGTACCGATCGGTGGCTACGACCCGCGCGACCTGCTGCGCGGCCACTACGTGATCTACACCTACGATTGGCCGGGTCTCGAAGGCGGGTCGGCCGACCTCACGAGCGAGCCGATGCTGTGTCTCGAGGGGCAAGCCCCCAATCTGGCGCGCGCGCATCTGCCCGGCGGCAAGCCCTGCGAGCACCCCGTCCGGGCGAGCGGCGGATGGAACGACCCCGAAGGCGGACTGGCAAGCGGCCGCCTCTATGTCTCGCAGGAACGCGCGGCTACGCTTCAGCGTCAGCTCGCGGATCCCAAGCTGCAGGGCATCGTCCGTATCCGCGTACGCAAGGACGGGCACCTGACCCCGCTCGATATCACGTTCCGCCCTCGCCCGGCCGTCCCCGGGGCCCCGGTCGACCCAACCCCGTAAGTCGCTCGCGCGCGGCCGCGACGATTCGCCTCTTTTCCGCGTCGCTTGCCGCCGCCCAGCGGCCGATCTCCTCAAGCGTTCGCCCACACCCTTCGCACAGGTCACCTGCTGCGGAGACGCGGCAGACGTTACGGCAGGGGGAGGCGATCTCGTCAGCCATCGCCGCGCGATCGCGGAGCAGCCGGGCAATTGCAAAGGCGTTCTCGTGCGCCGGACGCGCCTCCCGTGCCGCAAAGCAACGAAGGCCTCGCACGGCGGTCTGGCGGTGGCGCTCCTCAGGCTCTATCCATCCGACCGGATAGACCAGTCGATGCTGGCGATCGCCCGTGGCTGGGCGACGGGACGCATCGTCCGCAAGGGAGGCAGCCGCGGGGCAGAGCGCCTACGTCTTCGTTTTCGACCACTGCTATCCTGCGGCGCGCGCATGCGACCTGTGCGCCTTCCGTGCGGGCGAGCTGCCCTTCGTGTTCGAAGCTCCGGCGCGAGCTGCGTCAGGCGTTCGATCCCCGAAGGACCTCGCCGAAGAACAGCAGCGTGTCCGTCAGATGGCGGCGCCAGTAGGGCCAGTCGTGGCCGCCTTCATGCTCAGCGTAGTCGTGGGTGACGCCCGCTGCGGCAAGGGCCGTGTGCAGGGCTCGGTTTGCCGGGAGGAGATCGTCGTCCCGCCCGCAGTCGAAGCGGAACGGCGGCAGCGGTGCCGATGCGCTGCGAAGGGCGGCTAGGACACTCGTGTCGGCAGCATTCGTGCTCCAATCCCGGCGCGATCCGGGCGCTATGAGCGTGTCGAGCTGGCTCGCCTCTGTGATGGCCGAGTGCGCTGACGCGGCTCGGAAGCGTTCGGGATACTTACCGAGAAGGCGAAGCGCCGCGAAGCCGCCCATGCTGAGCCCCGCGATCAGCAGCGGCGAGTGTTCGCTGGAGGCGGGCACCGCCAATCGGGCGGCCAGCGGGACCTCGTCCACTATCCAGCGCTCGAAGTCCCGGTCGCGGTGCGGGACATAGCCCGATCCGTCGCGCCACAATCCGTCGGAGGGCATGGCGAGCACCATCGGAGGTACGGCTTCTGAGGCGACCAGCTCGACCAGGGTTCGATGCGCCGCCCCCTTGAACGCCCATGCCCAATGAGAGCCGTAGACGCCGTGGAGCAGGACGACGATCGGCAGGTCCGCGGCGCCCTCCGCGCCGGGCGGCGCATAGAGCGTAACATCCGCGCGGTGCCCGAGCGCCGGGCTGGAGACGGTCACGAAGGTGAAGCCCGGCTCCGTCAGCGCGGGATCAGAACACTCGATCGTTCGGAAAGACGGCCGGTCAGTCAAACAGCACGACTCCCTTCGTGGTTCGGCCGGCGAGCATATCCTCCAGCGCCGCTCCCAGCTCGTGCAGGCGATAGGTGGCATCGACCATCGATGCGAGCTCGAGCGCTCCGGACAATGCCCAGTCGATGAGGCGGGGGAAATCCCGGTCCGGAACGCAGCCGCCGTAGAGCGGCGTGAGATAGCGCTTGTTCCACTGGAACCACGGCATAGGAACCGTAACCTCTCCGTGCGAGCCGCTGAGTTGCAGCGCGTTGCCGCCATCGCGCGCGAGGCGCAGCGGCAGGAAGGAAAGCGCGGCCTGCCCGGTCGCCTCGAAAGCGTGATCGGCGCCGCGCTCTCCGGTCATGGCAATCACGGCCTCAATCAGCGCCCGGTGGCCGGCGTCGTCGCGCGAGGCGAGGAGGCAGTCGGTGGCGCCGAGCTCCCGCGCACGGTCGAGCTTCGCCGGATGGAGATCGACCGCGATGATCCGCCCGGCGCCGGCCAGGCGCGCACCCTGAATCACACTGAGACCGACGCCGCCGCATCCCAGCACGGCGACGCTCTCCCCCGGCTGCACTTCGGCAATGTTGATTGCCGATCCCACGCCCGTCATCACGCCGCAGCCGAGAATGCAGGCCTGCGCCAGAGGCAGCTCGGAAGGAAGCGGGGTCAGTGCCTCGGGGCGGACGAGCGCGTACTCGGCGAACGTGCCGAGATTGAACGAGCGCTCGATCGCGCGCCGGTTCCAGAGGGTGTGGCCAAGGCCGGCCGCACTCGTCCCCAGCGATACGTCCCGCGCCAGCGTCCGTTCGCAGAGCGGAGCATTGCCGCGGGCGCATTGCGCACAGCGCCCGCAGGGTATCGCCCAGTTGAGCAGGACCGGCTGGCCAACCACGAAGCCCGTGACGGCGTCGCCAACCGCCTCGATCACGCCCGCGCCTTCATGGCCCATGACCAGCGGGCCGGGCCAATGCAGCGACGCATGATCGGTATGGCAGACGCCGGCCGCCTTCAGCCGCACGCGCACCTCGTCCTCCGCCGGTGCGCGAACTTCGACCGGTTCTATGACGAACGCGCCCGCCCCGTCCGCAATCGCGGCGAGGGCCGTGCGCGGCGAAGGCGGTGGCGACGTCGACATCGGCGAAGACTAGCGGCCGCGACGCCCGACGTCAGTCACGCACCCTGTCGCGATGGCGGCGGAAAACTGTCATCGGCCGAACTGGCGGAACGGTCCTAGGCCGATCCGCCGCCATGGGGTTCCGTGTGCCGCGGCAGACCGGCGGCAACGACGGCCGCGGCCAGCATGAACGCGGCGGCGATCGGCATCGACCAGACGGGCGCGCCGGGGAAGAACGTGCTCGAAATACTGCCCATCACGGTCGAGACGAGGAGCTGCGGCAGCACGATGAAGATGTTGAACAGTCCCATGTAGATGCCGAGCTTGTTCTGCGGCAGCGCATCGCACAGGATCGCGTAGGGCATGGTGAGGATCGATGCCCAGGCGATGCCAACGCCGATCATAGAGACGATCAGCAGGTCCGGGTCGCTGATGAACAGGAACGAGAGATAGCCCGCCGCTCCGGCCGCGAGATTCACCATGTGCGTCGCGGGCCGCCCGACGCGCGCGGCGATCCAGGGCAGCACGAATGCGTAGAGGGCAGCAACGCCGTTGTAGACCGCGAAAAGCACGCCCACCCAGTCGGCACCATCGTTGTAAGCCTGGCTGGTCGGGTCGGAGGCGCCGAACTGGTGCTGCGTCACCACGGGCGTCGCGTAGATCCACATGATGAAGAGCGCGAACCAGGAGAAGAACTGAACCACCGCCAACCGCTTCATCACCGGCGACATCGAGTGAAGATCGCTCAGGATCTCCGACAGCGCCCCTACCCTCGCGCGCCGTTTGACCCGGGCCGCGCTGACGATCTGTGCCAGGCCGAACGCGGCGAAGCCGCCGCCGAGAATGTAGAGCGGATTGTCGAGATCGAACAAGGACACCAGTGCGAAGACCAGAACGCCGGCCAGTAGCCACCATACCCCGCCCTTCGGCACGGTGAGATCGTCATGCCCCACAGGGCCGCTGATGCGCTGGTAGCCGCCCTGACGCTCCAGCTCGTCGGGGGAATATTCCTTGGTCGAAACCACCGTCCAGAGGACGGCGAGGAAGAGGGCCGCGCCGCCGGCGTAGAAAGCGTAGCGAACCGAGGGCGGGATCACTCCTTCGGGCGCCGTGTTGGCGACGCCGAGATATTGCGTGATGACGATCGGCGCGACCGAGGCGACGACGGCGCCGGCCCCGATGAACACGGTCTGGAAGGCATAGCCGGCGGTGCGCTGCGCACGCCCGAGCATGTCGCCGACGAAGGCCCGGAACGGCTCCATCGAGATATTGATCGAGGCGTCGAGCAGCCACAGAAGCCCCGCCGCGACCCACAGGGCGCCTGCATGCGGAAACCAGAAAAGCGCCGCCGTGCTAAGGATCGCGCCCGCCAGGAAGTAGGGCCGGCGGCGGCCGAGCCGGGTCCATGTCCGGTCGCTCAGATAGCCGACGACGGGCTGAACGAGGAGACCGGTGACCGGCCCTGCGATCCACAGGATCGGCAAGTCGTCGATCGAGGCGCCAAGGGTCTGGAATATCCGGCTGACATTGGCGCCCTGCAGCGCAAAGCCGATCTGGATTCCGAAGAAGCCGAACGAAATATTCCAGAGCTGCCAGAAGCCGAGCTTCGGCTTGTCCATCCATGCCTCCTCAAAACCGTCCGGCATTCCGGATCGGACAATCCATAGGAAAAGAGCGGCGCTCTCGCACCGCTCTTTCCGGTTAGTCGCTTCAGATCGCAGCCGGTGCCACGATCAGAACTTGTAGCTCAGGCCGAGCAGGTAGCGACGGCCGTAGCGTTGATAGTCGATGACCCGGCGCAGATCGCCGTTCTCGTACGTGATGAACGGCTCGTCCGTCAGGTTCTGGCCCTGCAGCAGAATGCCGAGACCTTCCAACGGCCCGTCCTGGAACTCGTAGCCGATCTGGGCATCGATGATCGTTTCGCCCTTGGCCGTGCGGTTCACGCGCGACACGCCGAAACCGACCACTTCGGCCAGGAACTTGGAACGGTGCCGAACGCTCGCGCGTGCGGAGAAGCCGCTCTTCTCGAAATAGACCGTTCCGTTCGCCACGTGCTTCGACAGGCCCGGCAGCGGCTGCGACGGGTTGTTCGGGTCCGGCTGGATGCTGCTTTCCGTATAGGAATAGCTGCCCACCACCCCGAAGCCTTCGAGTGCCCCGGTGAACAGGGTGAACGGCAGGGTCCCGGAAAGCTCGAGCCCGTAGATCGTGCCGCCCGAGCCATTGGCCGGCGCATTCACACGGCCGAGGAAGGTCCCCGGCTCCGGCCCTTCACCCGGCGGCGGCGTGTAATCGAAGCCGGTGAAGTCGTAGAGGATGTTCTGATTGTAGATGTAGGTCTCGAGGTACTTGTAGAACCCCGCCACGGCGACATAGGCCTCCGGGCTGAAATAGTGTTCGTACGAGATATCGACCGAATCCGCGATCCACGGCCGTGCGTTCGGGTTGCCGCCGTCGCCGCTGAAGAATGAATTGGTCGGGTCGGTCGAGTTGTAGAACGCGTCCGTCGTGCCGAAGTTGAACGAGGCCTTCATCTGCTCCATCCGCGGCCGTGCGAGTGTGCGCGCCAGGCCGAAGCGGAGCACGTTCGAATCGTCGAATCGGAACGAGAGGTTCATGCTCGGCAGGAGTTCGGTGTACTTCGAGCCCTCGTTCACCGCGATGTTGCCGTTCGCGAAGCCCTCCGAGCTCTGATCGGTGTAGACGACCTGCAGCCCGATGTTGCCGGTAAGCGAGCCGTTATCGCCGACCGGCTGGTCGATGTTCGCCTTCACCCAGCCCGTCAGCACGTCCTCGTTGACGGACCAGCCTTTGACGCCGACGTCGTTGTTGGTGTTGCGGATGAGGTCGTAGATGCCGCTGTCGATCAGCTTGATCGGATCGTAGGCGACCATTCCCGGAATGCCGAGATAGGCGAGCTCGGTCGGATCGAGCAGCGCGTCCTGCGGAATGGGAACGCTGGTGTTGTGATCCGGATCGGCAACGTTGGCCGCGAGGCTCAGGAAGAACTCGTCCGGCGTGTAGCTCTTGGAGCGCATCGTGAAGTTGGCGCCGACCTCGATGCTGTCGATGCCGCCGCCGAGCGCGTAATTGGCGCTGCCGCGGAAGGCGGTGATCTCGTCCTTGATGCTCGGCATGTTGAGGTAGCCGTCCTGGCCGCCGGGGACGATGTCGGCGCCCCAGCCTTGCGGGCTGGTGAGCTGGATCAGGCCGGGATCGCTGTAGTCGAGATCGGTATCGAAGCGGTAGAAGCCCTCGGGGTCGAACGTGAAGCCGATGGTGTCGTAGGGACCGCTACCTGCGCCGCGCGATGTACCGGAATACGTTTCGAGGATCGTATCCGTGCGGTCGACGCGCGAGTAGCTGACATCGCCCACCAGCGTCCAGCGTCCGGTTTCGTATTCCGCATTCCAGCCGAACGAATATAGATCGGAGTCGCGCGTGTTCGCATCGTTGCGGACGAGGCCCTTGACGCCGGCGAAGGTGCCTTCGGTGACCAGGCCGTCCTCGACCGTATAGCCCGGCTGCAGCGCGAGGCCGCCCCAGAGGAGCGGAAGCTCGATCCCGCGCAGGATCTGGTCGTCCTTGAACTTCGAGTAGTACGCATCGATGCGCGTGTTGAAGTTGCTGCTGGGCTGGAATTCGATCGAGCCGATCGCGCCAGTGCGGGTGAGCTCGTTCGATTGCACGTAGGGCTTGGAGCCCCCGATGACGAGGGGACCGCCGTCGCTGACAGTCGGATAGCCCCAGCTGTTGTAACGCTCGATCTGGCTCGGCGAGACCATGTGGGCGGCGCCCAACATGACGCCGATCGTGTCGTTGGCGAACTGGTCGATATACGTCCCGCTGACACGATAGCCGGTGTCGGTGGAGCCCGAATTCAACTCGCCCAGCGAAACCTTCTCGCCCCGCGCGCTGACGCTGAGCGCCCGGCGCCCGTATTCGAGCGGGCGGATGGTGCGCAGGTCGACCGTGCCCGACAGGCCCTGTCCGATCAGGCCGGAATGGGGGGTCTTGTAGACATCGACGCGCCCGATCAGTTCGGACGGGTACTGATCGAATTCGATGCCGCGGTTGTCGCCGGTCGTGACCTGTTCCCGCCCGTTGAGCAGGGTGGTCGAGAAGTCCGGCGCAAGGCCGCGAATACTGATCGCCTGCGCGCGGCCGTCGATGCGCTGCGCGGTGAGGCCCGGAAGGCGGGCGATCGCCTCGGCGATGCTGTTGTCGGGGAGCTTTCCGATATCCTCGGCAGAGATCGACTCGACGATGACGTCCATCTCGCGCTTGGTCGCGATCGATTCGGCGAGCGCAGCCCGATAGCCGGAGACGACGATGACATCGCCCGCGGCCTGCTCGTCGGTTTGCTCGTCCTGCTGGTCGGCGGCGGCGTCATCCTGCGCGAAGGCCGGAGCGGCGCCGGCCGCCGCCAAGGCGAACATGGCCGTGCCGCGCAGCAACAGCTTCCGCATGTCGATGAAATTCGTCATTTTATCTACCCCTCCAATACCGGCCGGGCACCCCACCCGCACGATCTTTGCCTCCAAGCAGCCATTCGGCGCCGGACCGGCGCACAAGGGTGAGAAATGGGCTGCCTCGTCTCTCCACTGCCGACCTCAGGTCGAGCTTTTTTGCGTCCGGGGCGCGCGCTCTTTTCACACGCCTTCCGATTTCACAAATTAGTGCAAATTTATGACATCAGTGCAAGCTCAAAATTCGCTTGGCCCTACCAACCTCAGAAACTCGGAAACGCGACTGTTAATATTATCTTTGAAAATCAATTTATTATAAAACCAACCACAGCATCTAACGAGACGCTTGACGCGCCGCCTCACCTCTGCAAACATTTGCAAAAGAGGGGCGCTGTTCCCTTTAAGCAACATGCACGGACGAGGGAGAGGGCGAAAATGGGGTCGATTCAGAGGCTGATGTTCAGCGCCGGACTGGCCGCGCTCGCCGCGGCACCGCTAGCAGCCGAGTCCTTTCGCGACCGCCCCCCGGAAGAGGAGGTCGTCTACTTCGTCCTGCCCGATCGCTTCGCAAACGGCGACGAGACGAACGACCGCGGCGGCATCGGCGGCGAGCGGCTCGACCACGGCTTCGACCCGGCTCACAAGGGCTTCTATCATGGCGGCGATCTCGCCGGGCTGACGGAGCGGCTGGACTATATCCAGTCGCTCGGCGCGACGGCCATCTGGCTCGGTCCGATCTACAAGAACAAGCCGGTCCAGGGTTCGCCCGGCAACGAATCCTCCGGCTACCACGGCTACTGGATTACCGATTTCACGCAGGTCGACCCGCATTTCGGGACGCGCGAGGATATGAAGCGGTTTGTCGATGCGGCCCATGCCCGGGACATGAAGGTCTACCTCGACATCATCACCAATCACACCGCCGACGTCATCAAGTACCGGGAATGTCCGCAGAACGACTGCGCCTATCGCAGCCACGCGGACTATCCCTATTCGACGCGCGGTGATGCCGGAGGCCAGCGGATCAACCAGGGTTTCTCGGGCGTCGAGGAGCAGACGGAAGAGAATTTCGCCAGGCTGACCAGCACCGATCACGCCTACACGCCTTACGTGCCGGAGGGCGAAGAGGACGTGAAGGTCCCGGCCTGGCTCAACGACCCGATCTATTACCACAACCGCGGCGACACGACCTTCAGCGGCGAGAGCTCGACCTTCGGCGATTTTGCGGGGCTGGACGATCTCTTCACCGAAAACCCGCACGTCGTGCAGGGCTTCATCGACATCTTCGGCACCTGGATCGACGATTTCGGCATCGACGGCTTCCGCATCGACACCGCGCGGCACGTAAATCCGGAATTCTGGCAAGCCTTCGTGCCCGCCATGCTGGAGCGAGCCGAGGCGCGCGGCATTCCCAACTTCCATATCTTCGGCGAAGTCTACGACGGCGATCCCGGAGCGCTGGCCCGCTTCACCCGCGTCGACGGCTTTCCAAGCGTGCTCGACTTCGCGTTCCAGTCGACCGTGACCGAGGTTGTGGCGAAAGGCGCGCCGACGGCCGGCCTCGCTCGGCTCTTTACTGCGGATGCGCTCTATGAAGGCGGGGCCGATGCGGCGAAGCGCCTGCCGACTTTCCTCGGCAATCACGACATGGGCCGTTTCGCCCGCTTCGTGCGCGAGGCGCACCCCGAAGCTACCGACGAGGAAGTGCTGAAGCGCGTGATCCTCGGCCACGCGCTGATGTTCTTCTCGCGCGGCGTGCCGGTGATCTATTATGGCGACGAACAGGGCTTCGTCGGCGACGGCGGCGATCAGGACGCGCGTGCCGACATGTTCCCGAGCCGGGTCGCGACTTATAACGACAACGACCTCGTCGGCACCGATGCCACGACGGCCGAGGCGAACTTCGACATGCGTCACCCGCTCTACGAAGCCATTGCCGGCATGGCGAAAGTGCGCGGCTCCGATCCGGCGCTGCGTTCCGGCGACCAGATTATCCGCGCCTATGGCGACGAGCCGGGGATCTTCGCCTTCTCCCGCGATATCGCCGGCACGCGGGGCGAGACGCTGGCCGTGTTCAACACGAGCGCCAAGCCGATCACCGCGCAGGTGCAGGTTGACGCGGGTTCCCTCGCCTGGACGTCGCTGCATGGCCAGTGCGCCGCGACCGTGACTGCGCCCGGAAGCTATCGCGTGGAGCTCGCGCCGCTCGAATACCTCGTTTGCAAGTCGGAGGCCGCACAATGATCAGCGGACAGCAGCAGATTCTCGACGCTGTGGCGCCGACATCGGCGGAGGTCAGGCCCTGGTGGAAAGGCGCCGTGGTCTACCAGATCTACCCGCGCAGCTTCGCGGATTCGAACGGCGACGGGATCGGCGACCTGCCCGGCATCACCGAACGGCTGGATCACATCGCCTCGCTCGGGGTCGACGCGATCTGGCTGTCGCCGTTCTTCACCTCGCCGATGAAGGACTTCGGCTACGACATCGCCGATTATTGCGACGTCGATCCGATCTTCGGGACTCTCGCGGATTTCGATCGGATGCTCGCCTGCGCGCACGAACTCGGCCTCAAGGTTCTGGTCGATCAGGTCTACTGCCATACCTCGGACCACCACGCCTGGTTCGCGGAGAGCCGGTCCAGCCGCGACAATCCCAAGGCGGACTGGTACGTCTGGGCCGAAGCGAAAGCGGACGGATCTCCGCCCAACAACTGGCAGTCGGTCTTCCACGGATCGAGCTGGACGTGGGACGAACGCCGCGGCCAGTATTACCTGCACAATTTCTTGCCGTCGCAGCCGGACCTCAACGTCCACAATCCGGGGGTGCAGGAAGCCCTGCTCCAGACCGCCCGCTTCTGGCTCGACCGCGGGGTCGACGGCTTCCGGCTCGATGCGCTCAACTTCCTGATGCACGACCCTGCGCTGACCGACAATCCGCCGGTCGAGAACGCGCCGGAACGGGCGCGCCCCTTCGACCGGCAGCATCATTTCCATAACCAGTCGCACCCGGACATCCCCGAGTTCCTGACCCGGCTGCGCAAGGTCATCGACGGCTACGGCGCCGACTTGTTCACCGTGGCCGAAGTCGGCGGCGAGCAGGCGGACCGGGAGATGAAGCTGTTCACGCAAGGGCCGGGTCGGCTGAACAGCGCTTACGGCTTCAACTTCCTCTACGAGAAGACCCTGACGCCGGAACTGATCGAGCGGACGATCGGCCTCTGGCCAGGAGACGAGGGCGAGGGATGGCCGAGCTGGGCCTTCTCCAACCACGACGCTCCCCGCGGCGTATCCCGCTGGCTCGCCGCACGGGACCGCGACGCCCTTGCCCGCTTACTTCTGCTGCTATTGCTGACGCTGCGCGGGAACGTGTTCCTCTATCAGGGCGAGGAACTGGGCCTGCCCCAGGCCGAGGTTCCCTTCGAACGCCTCCAGGATCCCGAGGCGATTGCCAACTGGCCGAACGGGCAGGGCCGCGACGGCGCCCGCACCCCCATGCCCTGGACGGGTGACGCGCTGCACGCCGGCTTTTCGGCCGTCGAGCCGTGGCTTCCGGTCGATCCGGAGCACGTGCCCCTGGCGGTAGACCGACAGGAAGCGCGGGCGGACTCCATCCTCAACCTTACGCGTCGCCTGGTGACGTTCCGCAAACGCCACTCAGCCCTGAAGGTCGGAGATTTCCGTCCGGTCGCCGTTCCGCGTCCCTTGCTCGCCTTCGAGCGCAGCGACGACAGCGAGCGCCTGCTGTGCGTCTTCAACCTCGCGGACGAGCCAGTGCAATGGACCTTGCCTGAGGGCTGGCATGTCATCGAACGCACGGGCGGTGAGGCCGATGGAGCGATGCCGCCGCTCTCCGGCTTGGTGGCGCAGCGGGTGGTATGACCGGCGCGTCAGCCGCCGCAGGATTCCCGCACGATCAGATCGGTCGGCATGCGCTCCGACCGCATGTCGCCGACGCTGCTCGAATCGAGCAGCTTGGACACGAGCAGGCGGCCCGCGCGCGCAGTGTCCTGCGATACGGTGGTGAGCGCGGGGCGGCTGTAGCGGGCGAACGGCACGTCGTCGTAGCCGACGACCGACACGTCGCCCGGAACGTCGCGCCCCGCCCGCTGAAGCGCGCGTATCGCGCCGAGCGCGATCAGGTCGCTCGCGGCCACGATGCCGTCGAAGTCGAGCCCGCGGCTGATCAGCGCATCGACGGTCGCTTCGGAGGACTCGACCGTGAAATGGGCGGGCACCATCAGCGCCCGATCCTGCGGCAGCCCGGCCTGATCCAGGGCCTCGAGATAGCCGCGCAGCCGCTGCGTGACCTCCGGCGCCTCGCTGTCGCCGAGAAAGATGATGCGCCGGCGACCCAGGCGGATCAGGTGCATCGTGGCGCGACGGCCGCCCACCAGATTGTCGCTCCCGACGGAGCAGTATTGTTGGTCCGGAAGCTTGGCCCCCCAGACGACGAAGCGGTCGTCGCGCTCCATCAGCCGGTTCAGCGAGTGGTGCAGCGTGCTCTGACCGAGGAAGACCGCGCCGTCGGCCCGGCTGGTGTTCATCGCCTTCGAAAGATCGTCGAAGCTGGTCGGCGTGAAATGGCTGACCAGCACGTCGCAGCCGCGAGCGCGGGCGGCATCGCTGACGCCAGCGAACAACTCGAGAAAGAACGGGTCGTCGATCTGCCCTTCCCGCCCCTGCGGGCGCGGAATGATGATGGCGATGGTGCCGTTCGCGCCGATCGGACCTGCCGGCATGTAGCGGCGGAACGGGTAGTCATGCTCGCGCGCCAGCTTCCAGATGAGCTGCTTGGTGCGCGCATTGACCGAAGGGCTGTCGTTGAGAGCCCGGCTGGCGGTGGAGATCGACACTCCTGCCAGCTTGGCGATATCCTCCAGCCTCGTGCTGCGTCCGGCCATTATGCAAATTTTGCCACAAACATTTTCATAAGCCGAATTGCGCAGCGTCGCGCGGATTTTGCAACCCGGATTTTGCAGGGAGCCGAGCCATGTTTGGACGCCTGATTGCCCTCATCGCCTTCCTTTCCGCCGCGCCCGCCTATGCCGAGGTCGTGGCCGAGGTCAGTTCACCCGGCGAGGTGCTGACCGTGGAGATCGACATCAACCCCGCGGGCCACGCCACTTACTCGGTGGAGCGCAATGGTGAAGCCGTGATTGAGCCGTCGCGCCTCGGGTTCCTCTTCACCGACGCCAAGAAGCTCGACCGCTATTTCGAGCTCGGCGGCACCTGGACGCGCAGCTTCGACGAGACCTGGGAACAGCCCTGGGGCGAGCGCCGTTTCGTCGGCAACCATTACAACGAGCTGCGCGTCCGCCTGACCGAACGGGCGCAGGACAAGCGGAGTCTGGACGTGGTTTTCCGCGTCTATGACGACGGGGTCGGCTTCCGCTACGAATTCCCGGAGCAGGCCTCGCCCGAGACGGTCGACATTGCCGAGGAGCTGACGGAGTTCGTGATCGCCGATCCGGCCACCGCGTGGTGGATCCCGGCGGGCGAGTGGAACCGTTACGAATATCTCTACCACGAAACGCCGCTGAACGAGGTGACGCAGGCGCATACGCCGATCAAGATCCGCACCGAGGACGGGCTGCACATCTCGTTCCACGAGGCGGCGCTGGTGGATTATTCCGGAATGTGGCTCCGCAGGGTCGAGGGCCGCCGATTCCGCGCCGAGCTCGCCCCCTCCTCCCACGGCCCGAAGGTCAGCCGCACCGCGCCGTTCCACACGCCCTGGCGGACGATCCAGATTTCGGAGACGGCCGGCGGCCTCGCCGAATCCGACCTGATCCTCAACCTCAACGAGCCGAACAAGCTGGGCGACGTCTCATGGGTCGAGCCCTTCAAGTATGTCGGCGTCTGGTGGGGCATGCATCTCGAGACGGAGACCTGGGGTTCCGGCCCGAAGCACGGCGCCAACACCGAGAACGTCAAGCGCTACATCGATTTCGCGGCCGAGCACGGCTTCCGCGGAGTTCTCGTCGAAGGCTGGAATCAAGGCTGGGACGGCGACTGGTACAACAACGGCGCGGTGTTCAGCTTCACCGAGCCCTATCCCGATTTCGATATCGAGGAACTGGCCGCCTATGCCCGCGAGAAGGGTGTGCGGCTGATCGGCCACCACGAAACCTCCGGCCACGTCGCCAACTACGAAAGCCAGCTCCAGGACGCGCTCGACCTATATGCGCGGCTCGGCGTCGACGCGATCAAGACCGGCTATGTTGCCGATACCGGCGGCATCCAGGCGCTCGGCCCGGACGGCGAGATCCGCTTCGAGTGGCACGATGGCCAGTTGATGTCGAACCATCACCTGAAGGTCGTGAAGGAAGCGGCCGAGCGGCACATCACGATCAATCCGCACGAGCCGATCAAGGATACCGGCCTGCGCCGCACTTATCCCAACTGGGTCTCGCGCGAGGGCGCCCGGGGCATGGAATACAACGCCTGGGGCGATCCGCCGAACGACCCCGCACATGTGCCCGAACTGGTCTTCACCCGCATGCTGTCGGGGCCGATGGACTACACCCCCGGCGTTCTCAGCCTCCAGGGACGCGGCCAGAAGCTGCAGTCGACCATCGCCCGCCAGCTCGCGCTCTACGTGGTCATTTATAGCCCGATCCAGATGGCGGCCGACCTGCCCGAGAATTACGAAAAGCACATGCCGGCGTTCCAGTTCATCAAGGACGTGCCGGTCGACTGGGCCGACAGCCGCGTGCTCAATGGCGAGATCGGCGATTACGTGACCTTCGCCCGCAAGGACCGGAACAGCGAGGACTGGTATCTCGGCGCCGTCACCAACGAGGAGGCGCGCGAGCTGACGGTCACGCTCGACTTCCTCGAACCGGGTCACACCTATACCGCGCAGATCTACCGCGACGGCCCCGATGCCGACTGGAAGACCAACGGCCACGATATCGTCATCGAGGAGCGCGAGGTCGGCGCGGGCGACGCCCTGACCCTGCGGCTCGCCTCCGGCGGCGGACAGGCGATCCGCTTCGTCGCGGAATGAAGCTCGTCGCCATCGTCACCGCCCTGCTGCTGGCCTTCGCGCCGGCGGTAGCGGCGGCTGAGGGCGCGGGTCCGGGCCGCCTGATCCGCTACGACGCCTTGCCGTCCGCCCATGTCGATCCGCGCGGCGTCACGATCTGGCTTCCCGAGGGCTACGATGGATCGAGCGCGCGCTATCCCGTGCTCTACATGCACGACGGGCAGAACCTGTTCGACCCCGCCATCGCGGGGGACAAAGGCGAATGGGGCGTGGACGAAGCGCTTTCGCGGCTCGTCGAGGCCGGACAAGCGCGGCCCGCGATCGTCGTCGGCGTCTGGAACACGCCCAAGCGGCTTCTCGAATATATGCCCGCCGAGGTCTTCGCCGCGCTGCCGCGCATAGGAGCCGAACAGGACAATCTTGTAGACCTTGCCATTCCGCTTGTGCGGAGACGTGGCGTTGGCGATCGCCTTCTCGAACTCCTCGAGCAGGATCTCGCGGATGCGGCCGAGCTCCTGCTGCTGCTGTTCGGGCAGATGGTCGAGGCTGGTCTTCATGGCTCCCTCACCCTAGCGGCAGGATGCCGCTTAGCACAGCCTCGCCGGCCGTGGCCGGCGAGGCTGGAAGTTCACCAACGGAGGTTCTCGCCGAGGCAGCGCAACCAGCGCCGCCACCATGGCTCCGGATGACGCTCACGAAGTGCCCGCCCGACCTGGCGGATCGCAGCGGCAAACTCGCGTTCGACCTGCCTGGTGGTGATACCCAGCTGCGCAGCGATGTCGCGGTAGTCGGCATCATCGATCCGCACGGCGAGGTATACCTCGCGCTGCCGGTTCGTCATGCGCCGCAGCGCGCGGTTCACGCGCTCGATCCCTTCTTCTCGGCTCATCCCTTCGGGCATCATCCTGCCTCCGGTGCAAAGGCGAGCAGGTAGTCGGCGGCCTTGCTCGCAGCGCTGGCTGCACGAAAGATCGCCTTCTCGTCCTCACGCAGCACGGCCAGCCAGCTGCCGATGTAGTCCGAATGGCGTACGGTCGGCTCGATCGACAGCGAAGCACAGGCAAAGGCGCTGGCCAACTCCGCGACCAGCTCCTCGCGTGCATAGGCGCTGCTGCCGAACCGCCCGGTCTGATCGCGGTTCAGTCTGCTCGTGTGCCCGCTCCAACGCCCAAGTTCGTGCAGCGCCGTGCGGTGCCAATCGATCGGTGCATGGAACGCCTGCGGCGGCGGCACCGCGACATAATCGCCGACCGGCGAATAGTAGGCCTCACCCCCACCGATGCAATTGGGATTTCAGACTAAGCGGCACAGATGCGCAGCGAGCCGCGATTGAGCGGCTGCTCGACGACGTGCGCCTTGAACATTCGATCGTGGCGGACGGCTGAGCGCCACAAGGCTTGCGGCTGTCGCCAACAAAGCCGACGTTCGCGGCGCTTAATTGGAACGTCGAAACCTACCGTTCATTCACGCGCCAAGTTATGACGCCTTGGGGGCCGCTTGTGGACTGGCTGGTTTCTGCAAGGCGGTGGTCGATAGCTGCCGATCACTGCACAAGTTATCCCAATCAGGAGCAATTTCGATTTCGGACACATTTGCTGGTGCCGAGTTCAAATTCAGCTTCACCGCAACCCTATCAACGCTACGAGGAGCAGCTTTATACGGCACGTTAACCACGATGGCCCCAAAAGCTCCCCGCTGAGACGCCGCGTGCTGCGGCGTAAGTCCACTGCGAACAGGCGAGAGCCACTTGAAACTGATCATCCAGATCCCGTGCTTCAACGAAGCAGAGAACCTGCCTGACACGCTGGTTGCGCTTCCCAGGCGTATCGACGGGATCGATTGCATCGAAGTTCTCGTCATCGACGATGGCAGCAGCGACAACACCAGCGAGGTGGCCCGGCGCTTCGGCGTCGATCATATCGTTCGCCACCGCACCAATCGCGGGCTCGCGGCTGCCTTCCGTTCGGGCATCGACCGCGCCTTGAGCGTGGGCGCGGACATCATCGTGAATACCGACGCCGATCATCAATACGACGGACGGGATATCCCGGCTCTGGTCGCAGCGATAGTTTCCGGCCGTGCCGATATCGCGATCGGCGATCGCAGCGTGGCAGACAATGCGCATTTCGGGCTGCTGAAACGCCGCTTGCAAAGTATTGGAAGCGCCACGGTTCGCTGGCTTTCCAGAACCGACGTCGCCGATGCGGTGAGCGGCTTTCGCGCGATGAGCCGGGATGCGGCGCAGCGAATCAACATCACCGCGACCTTTTCCTACACCACCGAGATGCTGATCCAGGCAGGGCGCAAGCAAATGGCGATCGTATCGGTGCCGGTGCGCACCAACGGCGCGGTTCGGCCGTCACGGCTGTTCCGCTCAATCCCGCATTTCATCAGCAGCACGGGATCGACGATGGTGCGCGCCTATGCGATGTACAATCCCCTGAAGAGCTTCATGCTGATTGGCGGGATCGCCGCCTTCATGGGAGCCCTTCCGATCCTGCGTTTCCTCTATTTCTACGCGATTGGCGATGGCGAGGGGCATGTTCAGTCGCTCGTCATCGGCGGCGCGCTCATCGTGCTCGGCATCCTGTCAATCATACTCGGCGCCGTTGCCGACCTGGTCGGCCGCAATCGCGTACTGCTCGAGCATACCCTGGAGCGCTTGCACGCAATCGACGATCGCTTGCGAGAGCAGGGCCTTGATGCCAGCCTTGATTCAATCGAAACCGAAATGCCGATCCGGCGCGACGGGACCGATGGCTAGCACTGCGCTGCTGGCTCTGCTGTTTGCACTTCGCGCCTCGGTCCGGCGCTTTGCCGAAAGCAATCGCACTCCGATCATCCTCACCGCGCTAGCCGCTTTCGTAGGCTTTTTCGTCTATTCGGCCACACACCTCGATCTCCAACCGCACGAAATACGCTTGGGCTGGCTGGCACTAGCCGCGGCTATTGTGCCTTTTGCGATGCTCGCCAATGCGTCCGAACTCGCTTTGTGCGCGCGCGCCACAGGGCGAGCGATGCCGATCGGGAAAGCCTTCGCATTTTCCGCCGCCGCGACGATCGCCAACATCCTGCCGGTGCCCGCAGGGTTGGCGTTGCGGGCCAAGGCGCTGGTCGGCCAGGGCGCGGCATGGATGGAAAGCGGTACGATACTCGCTGCCGCTGGCCTGCTGTGGCTAGCCATGGCCACGGCATGCGTCGGCCTGGCGCTCATGCCGGAGCGCATTGGCACGATCACGCTTATTGTCGGCACGCTGGCGTCACTCGCGATCGCCGGGTGGATCGCAAGGCGCGCCAATCTTGCCACTGCCATCGGGTTTCTGTTGGTCCGCGGCGCGATACTAGGCTTGCTTGTTGTACGCCTGTGCTTTTGCTTCCACGCGATCGGACAATTAGCCACTTTGGGAGACAGTGCGATATTCACGCTGGCCGGTGTGGTAGGCAATGGCATCGCGATCGTACCGTCCGGCCTGGGCATAGCGGAAGGTATCGGCGCATCCATGGCCGGCCTTGTCGGTGCGCCACCTGCCGCCGCATTTCTGGCAATCGGGATCAACAGGCTATTGGGCCTTGCCGGTAGTGCTTTTGTTTCGGGGATCCATCTCCTGATCCACCGGGCAAGACAGCCCGCCGCCAACGTGAAAGCCGCCTGATGCGCGTCCTGGTGGAAATCGTCCATCCCGCCGATGTGCTGTTCTTTCGGGCTCCCATTCGCCAAATGATTGCGCGCGGGGACGAGGTGGACATCGTCTCACGCGAAAAGGACGTGGCATGCGAGCTCCTCGATGAATTCGCGTTGGCCCACACGATCCTTTCGCGGGCTGGGACCGGGGTCGCCGGGCTTGCCTTCGAACTGGCACGCCGGGAACTGGCGCTACTGCGCCATATGCGAGCCAACAAGCCCGATCTGATGATCGGCTTCGGCGGTGTTGCGATTTCGCATATCGGCAAGTTATGCGGCATTCCAGCAATCAGCTTTTATGCTGCCGACACTGCCAGTCTGCAAACGCGCCTCACCTGGCCCTTCATCACGCATCTTTACGTGCCTGAGAGCTATGCGGGGCCGGTACCGCACGGGCGGACGACGCGCTTTGCCGCGGTCAAGGAACTCTCATATTTCCATCCCGATAACTTTCGGCCCGATCCCGATATCGCCCGCAGGAACGGCTGGGATCCGGGTCGGCCCAATTTCTTCATCCGTACGGTGAATTGGCGGGCCAATCACGATATGGGAAAAAGCGGTTGGGACGACGGCACGCTCAAAGCGCTGGTCGCCATATTAGCGGAGCGCGGAAAGGTCCACATATCTAGCGAGCGCGAACTGCCGAGCGAATTCGACGGTTATCGTTTCGCCGGCGCAAAGAATGCCGTTCACCATGTGATGGCGCATTGTCGTCTCTATGTGGGAGAAAGCGCGACGATGGCCCATGAGGCCGCATTTCTGGGGGTTCCGGCAATTTACGATGGCGCCGATCATCCCGGAACCACGCGCCAACTGGCACGCCACGGGCTCATTGCCGCCCTGTGCCAGCCGGGCGAGAGTGGACTGCTTGCCGAAGTCGACAGGTTGCTGAGTGACGACACCGTAGCATCGGCCAGGCGAAATTTGGCTGACTATCTCAACGGGCGTGCGAACCTGTCGAATTACATCGTCGCAGCGGTTGACCGACATGCGCGGCAACGCGCCCCATGACCGCTATCGCGCCCCCGATAACTGCTCCGCGAACAGAGCTCCGCGCGCCGGGTGAACGTGCGCTTTGCAGGATACTGCTCGCTTCGATCGCCATTTGCCTGGCTTTTCAATTTCATCTCATCTGGACGATGGAGATCAACTGGGACGAGTTCAATTATCTCGCGCTTGTCCACGAATATGCACGCGGCGAGCTCGGGCTCGCGCTCCAGACCGTCCACGTCCACCTGTTCGCGCCGCTGCTGCGATCGTCCGGCGATGAAATCCTGCAAGTCGAGGTGGGGCGGGTGGTCATGCTGGCGTTTCAATGCGGAACCGCGGCGTTACTCTATGGCCTTTCACGGAGCTTCTTCAGCGTGCCGGTGGCGCTGCTCGTAGTGCTTGCCTACGCCGCCTCCGGCAACGTCGTGATCCATGGCGCGAGTTTTCGCGCCGATCCGCTAGCGGCATTCCTGATCATGTCCGGTCTGGTGGCGATGGCACAGGCCCGGCGGTCACCGCTTGCCAATTGCATCGCGATCGCCGCACCGGCGCTGGCGTTGCTCGTCACCGTCAAGGTCGTGTTCTACGCACCTGCCTTCCTGTCGTTCTTTTTCTCGCAGCTAAGGAGCGCGCCCGATCGGATCACGGTGGTCACTCGCTGGGCAGCGGTTGCCTTCGCGTCGCTGGCGACATGTGTGGTCGCCTATTTGCTTCATCAAGACGCCTTGGCGATAGCCACCAGCGCCCGATCGGCGGGAATGCTGTCGAACGCCGCCAGCGTCACGCTGCTCGACACCGCCCTTTTTCCGCGGGCGAAGGAAATTGTGCGGCATATGTTGCAGGATCCGCTGCAGACGGCGCTGTGGATCGCAGGTGCCGGACTGGCGCTGGGCGCGTTATTCCATGAAAACAGGGACGAAAAATGGCGGGCAGCCACCCTGTTGCTCATGGCGGGAACGGCGGCGTGTCTGATGGTTTACCGCAACGCCTATCCATATTTTTTCGCCTTCATCCTGCCACCGACAATGTTGCTCATCGGATATGCTATCCAAAAACGCGGAGCTTCGGCAAAGCTGATGCTGGCGCTTGCCGTCGCGCTCGTTGTGTCGGCGGCCTTTAACTGGAACCGTGTGCGTGGCCACGATCAGGAGATGCAACAGGCTATCCTCAACGCTGTGCACGGCACGTTCAATCGGCCAGTGTCGGCGATCGACCGCAATGGGATGATCGCGAGCTTCCCGCGTGCGGGCATTTTCATGTCAACCTGGGGGCTGCGGAACTATCGCGCCGCCGAAACGCCGATATTCGGTGAAATCCTGGCGAAACAGCCCGTGCCGCTGCTCGTGCTTAACAGCCCTACGCTGGAGGAAGCTGTGGGGGAGCCGCCGACGGCGCGCCTTCATGCGCGTCTCTTTCCCGAAGATCGTGCCTTGCTGCGCGATAATTACATTCCGCACTTGGGCAAGGTCTGGGTAGCCGGCAAGACCATTAAGGCAAAGCCGCGGGCGCGCGCGGTCATGATTGCCGTTCCCGGACGATACCGTATCGAGGCCGGGTTTCCGGTAACGATCGATGGGGTAGAAATGCAACCGGGACAAGAGGTTAGGCTTGAACGTGGCAATGCCGATCTCGCTTCGCAATTGCCCCAGGTGGTGACAATGCGATGGGCCGACGCAGGGCCGCGCCCAAGCAGAGCCTTCCCCGAAGGTCCGGCGTATTTGGGCTTTTAGCACGAGGACATTGGTTGGGAGCGGCTCCGATCCTCACGCGGGAATGGCCGCTTTGGGGAGCGAGAATCGGTGCCCTGAACGGCGACAATCAGGGCGCGAAGCTGCCGACCAGCCTCGCGTCGTGTCCGGACAGGCAAATTTCAGTCCCGGCCTTCCGAATGCTATCATCCCGGTCGGACGTAGGTGGAGTGGCCAGAGCCGCCGACAAAGCCGACATTCGCGGTGCTTCGCTTGACCGTCGGAATCGGCCGTACGTTCACAAAGAAGCGTCCTTAATGCCGCTGTGCAGGCCAACTCAGTTCGGGCTGGTTGCGGACGTCACGCTTTCTGATGGTCAGCTAGAATTTCTAGACGGAACGGCCAGGCGGACGGATACCTTCCCCACTCCGCTATTCCAGATAGGCGATCGCCCCCGCCGGATCGTTGGTGAAGATTGCGTCGAACCCCAGCTCGGCGTAGCGCTGCCACTCCTCCGCGCTATCGACCACATCCGAATACACGAGAATGCCGGCCTGCTGCAGTTCGCGAAGCTGGGCTGGCCTCACCCGGTCGGTTCCCAGAACGATGCAGGAGGCATTGTGCTGGCGCAGAAGCGCGAGATAGTCGTCCGTGTGGCGATGTGCGCCGAGCAGGCAGGTGCGGATGCGCGGGTTGATGTCGTGCAGCGCATCGATCGTGCGATAGTCGAAGGACTGGAGGATGACCTTGTCCTCAAGGCCGTACTTCACCACGGCGTCGTTCAGCCGCGCGGCAAAGAGGACGGGATCAACATCCACAACGCCGTCCATGCTTTTGGGCACTTTGGTCTCCGCGAAAAACATGGCGCCGGTATCGCGGAAAGCGCCGAATACCTCGTCGAGCGTCGGCACCCGTGCGCCGGCCACGGTCATGTATCTGGGCCCCTCGTAGATCGGCCGCACGCCCGAGCCGCAGTCGAGTTGCCGCACTTCCGCCAGCGTCATGGCGCGGACCGGCCGTGGTGCAGCGACCGCACCTTCGTCAGACCTGCAGAAATCCGGGTTGATCGTAGGATCGTGATAGACGGCGACTTGGTCGTCGGCCGTCATGAGCGTATCGAATTCGAGGATCTCGGCGCCGAGATCGTGCGCATGGCGGAACGCCGACAGGGTGTTTTCCGGGCGGAGCAGCGCCCCGCCCCGGTGTGCGATAACCATCGGCCGATCGCCTCGTCCGTCCGTCGCGGCGCTCTCTCCCTCGTCGGCTGCCAGGCTCGCGGTGTCCGGCAGGATCATGGCCGCGGCCAGCAGGGTGATCGTCAGTCGGCGGATGGGCCGTAGCTTACGCGCGGTTGTCATGGCCACCCCCTCAGAGCTTGAAGTTGACGTTGGCGAAGAAGTAGCGGCCGTAGACGTCGTAGACGCCGCCTCCGCCCTGATAGTAGGTCCTCGGCGCGTAGGGCGGCTCGATATCGAACAGGTTGTTGATGCCCACCCGCAGCGTGGCGTTCTCGTTCACGTTCCATCCGATCGTGAGATCGTTGTAGACACGCGCGCCGACGTGGTTGTTGTCGTATTCTTCGCCCGACTTCGCGTTGGCGATGATCTTCGCGGCGCTCCAGAACCGGGTTTCCAGGCCGATGTCCCAGTCGCCGATGGTGTAGCTGGTGAACAGGTTGCCGCGGAAACGCGGGTTCTGATAACCGCCGTCGTAGACGATTACGCTGGACGCGATGCCCGGCAGCGTCGTCGTCTCGTACTTCAGCAGATAGCTCGCGCGCAGACCCAGGTTCATCCGCCCCTGGCCGAGATCGAAGCGGTAGTTCGCGCCCAGATCGATACCCTTGGCGTCCGACAGCGAGGCGTTGATGTAGCTGGTGTCGACCCGCATCCCGTAGCCATTCTCGTCGCGTTCAACACGGTCGCAGAACTGGTTGTCGATCGAGGGCAGATCGACGCACAGGTTCATCACGTCGTTGCGCCCGAGGGCGGTGATGATGTTCTCCAGATTAATGTTCCAGTAGTCGATCGTCATGTCGAAGCCGGGCAGGAAGGCCGGCTGCAGGACGGCGCCGATGGTGGTGCTGTTCGAAGCCTCGGGCTTCAGATCGGTGTTGCCGCCACTGATGACGAACCCGGTATAGATCTGCGTCGGCAGCGGGCTGGCGCTGCCGAGCAGGGCCTCGCAGTTCTGCCTGCGCGTCGGGTTCGCGTCATAGTTGATCTCCATGCACGGCTCGGACAGGCCGATCGCCTGCACCGCGCGCGAGGCGTAGAGCTCGCCGAAGTTCGGCACGCGCACGCTTCGCGACCGCACGGCGCGGAAGGTCAAACCGTCGAACGGACTCCAGATCCCGCCGACTTTCCAGGTGTGGGTGGAGTCGAAGTCGCTGTAGTCGGAGTAGCGATAGGCGCCTTCCAGCGTCAGTCGGTTGGCGAAGGGCGTATCGCGCAGCACCGGCACGACGAGTTCGGCATAGGCCTCGGAAACGTCGTTCGAAGCTTTCAGCGCAGGTTCGTAGGGCGCCCAGGCGCCGAGGTGCGACAGTTCGTTTTCAGGCGGCGCCGCCATGTTGTCATCGAAATTGTCGACCGTATCCTTACGATATTCGACGCCGAGCACGGCCTGAACCTCCCCGGCCGGCAGAGCGAACGGACTGCCCGCGATATTGGCGCCGGCGACGGTCTGGGTGTTCTTGCGCTTCTTGTGGCGGGTGCCGATCATCCAGGCACGCTGTTCGGCGCTGAGCGGATCGAAGCTGAAGATGTTGAACGGCACGCATCCGGCCGCTCGTGCTTCCTCGTCACGGCAGACCGGGGTTCCGGTCAGCGGATCGGCAATGACATCGCGTGCCGCGACGAAGCGCGAGGCGACCGGGACGTTGGTGGCGGTGATCTCGTTCGTGCTGCGACCGTACTGGCCGAAGGCTTCCCAGCGCCATCCGCCGGGCAGTTCGCCGCGCAGCGTGTTCACAACCGTGAAGCTCTGGCGCTCGCTGCGGTCGGTCATCTGACCGAAGATCTCATAGCTGCGGCGCAGCGGCGTGGACGTCAGGTCGTTTTCGACCATGACCTGCCGGAAGCTGTCCGGCAGATAGGGGTTGTCGAGATGGGCGACCGCCCCGCCCGCGCCGTTGAGCCAGATGTCGCGGTCGTCGTCGCGATACGGCCGGCGATAGGCGTCGTATTCAGACCGGCCGTAATCGAAGCGGAAACCGTATTCGAGCCAGTCGGCGATCTCGTAGTCGAACCGGCCGATGAACGACGCATTCTCGATCGGAGCGATCAGAAAGTCGCTCCAGTACTGGCTCTGCGGCATGCCGCCGTCGCCGCCGGAACGCGACGAGTTGCAGCTTGAGAAGCAGACGTCGTAGACGCCGATGCTGGCGGAGCCGTCGGGGTTGAGCAGATAGGTGTCGCCGCCCACCCAGATGTTGGGATTGGGCTGAAGGTAGAAGTTCGTCCGGTGATAATAGACGATCCGGTCGGGGATGCCGTCGTTGGGCCCGGTGTTCTCCGGGTTGGCCGTGTAGTTGAGGTTCGTGTCCTTCGAATAGCGCTGGTGGAAGTAGATCGGCTCGTTCTTCAGGTACGTGCCGCCGATCATGATCGAGCCGCGGTCGTCGGCGAAGGTCGTGCCGGCGACGATCGAGGCCTGGTACTTGCTGCCGCCGCCGTGCTGCGAAGTGCCGGCCGTGGCGGACAGCTCGAGCCCCTCGAATCCGGTCTTCGTGATCACGTTGACCGCGCCGGTAACCGCGTCCGCGCCGTAGACCGCGGCGGCACCGCCGGTGATGATCTCCACCCGGTCAATCATCGCGGCCGGGATCATGTTGATGTCGACCGCAGACGAGGAGGCAGCACCGGAGACGCGCCGGCGGCCATCCACCAGCGTGAGCGAGCGACTGACGCCCATGTTGCGCAGCTCGACCGTCGCCATACCGCCGTCGTACTGCCCCTCGGGCGCGCTGTTGTAAGGCCCGTTGCCCGGCCCCACCGCGACGTCGCGCAGCACCGCCTCATACGTCGTGGTTTCACCCTGCCGCTCCGACAGATCCATGTCGACCACGCCGACGGGCATGGCCGATTCCAGTTCGGGCCGCGCGATACGCGAGCCGGTGACCACGATCGCGGTCTCGCCGCTCTCCGCAGTCCGGCCCTCCTCCGACGCGGCAAGGATTGCAACTTCGCCGTCATAGGATGACACGGTGAGCCCGGTCCCCGCGAGCAGGCGGTCGAGCGCAGCGCGCACGTCCATCTCGCCCCGGAGCGCGTTGGTTGTCCGCCCCTCAGCATGGCGGCCGGCGACGAGCACCTGCACGCCCGCCTGCTGCGCGAACAGCCGGATTCCGCTCGACGCCGCCTGCGCCGGCACGTTGAAATCGCGGGCTTGGGCGTGCACGACCGCCGGAACGCAGATTGCAGTCGATACCGCAACAACGGAGGTGATGTGTCGGAACGTTGAAAGTAGCATTTACGAACCCCTGAACTTTGATGCTTCACACCAAAAAGACGAGGTGAAAATTGATTTCCGTCGCGTGATTAAATATTAATTCTTCGAGTCAATTTTATTTCTTCTTTATTACAATTCTCTCATTCGTAACGATGGCCTCCGCACCCGCTACCTCTGCTGCGGCGCGAGCGAACTTCGCCGGATCGTTCGCATTGAACAGACCGATGATCGAGGTCTCGCCGATACCGGGATCGCCGATCACGATCTGCGCGCGATTGATCCGGTTGAAACGTGCCGCTGCGGCGGCGATGGTGACGTTGTCGAGCGAGATCTGGGCCACCTCCGGCGCCGGCAGCGGCGCGCGCGGCGACGTTTGCGGCGACATCAGCGGGGGCGGCGGGCCGGGGTCGAGCGTCAGCTTCCCGCCCGCATGGAGCAGGACCGCCTGGTCCCTCTCCTCGCGGCCCCAAACGAGCACGCTGCCTTCGGTGACTGACACAGTTCCGCCCGCAAGGCCGGAGCGGCCGACCGTATAGACGGTTCCGGTGGCCTGCGCGAAGACCTCCCCCGAGCGCACGACGAAGGGACGGGCGGGATCGGGAGCCACATCGAAGGTAGCCTCACCGTGCAGGAGAACGATGGTCCGGGCATCCCCGGTCATGGCGACGGTGATCTGTGCATCGTCGCCAAGCCTCACCACGGACCCGTCCTTCAGGTTCACGATCTCACCAGCCGCCGCAATGTCTTTGCCCGGCATCAGCGAGAGGCCGAGCATGGCGAAAGCGGCAACGGAGACCGCGACCGCGAGCCCGCCAGCAGCCAGACGCCCCGCCCAGCGCGCGAGCGGCTGCGCGATCGGCTCCGGCCCGTTGTCGTTGTCCGACGCCAGCGTCGGCGGGCCCTTGGAAACGGCTTCCTCCAGCACATGCAGTCCCGCCCGCGCGCGCAGATAGGCGCCACGGTTGCGGCGGTCGGCGGCGAGCCAGTCACGGAGCTCGGCTTCGGCCTGTTCGGTCAGGTCGCCATAGGCCGAGCGGGCCGCCCAGCGGGCCGCCTGTTCGTGCAGGCCTGTTGTGGCCTCGTCACTTGCCAAGCCGGTCCCCCTCGATCCCCTCGGCACGCTCATCCTCTTCGGCCATGACCTTCAACACCGTCCTGATCCCGCGCACGATGTGGTTTTCCACGACGTTCTCGGTCACGCCCAGCGTCCGGGCGGTTTCCTTCTGCGAAAGCCCCTCGCATCGCCGAAGCTCGATCACGCGGCGTCCCGTCCAGGAAAGTTTCGAGAGAATGGCATCCACGCGGGAGAGTTCCTGGCGGGCCGCGACGGTCCGGTCCGCCGCAGGCTCATCATCCATGACGTTCTGCCATTCGATTTCCGTCACCGTCTGAAGGTTGGCCACTCTGGCATGGCGTACGATGTCGCTTGCCACGTGGTGCGCGACCTTGCGGAAATAGGCCGCACCGTTGTCGATATGCTGGACCGAAGGCAGCGCGGCGACGCGGCAGTAAGCCTCCTGAATGACGTCCTCCACATCGATCGCCCCACCCCACCGCCGCGCCAGCCGTAGGCGGATGGAGCGCTCGTGAGGCAGAATCTCCCTCGCCACCCACGCCGCGACATCGTCCCGCTTGTCGTCCATTCGGCGCCGCCGCTCGCGCTCCTCGATGTGACCGTGCATCCGGCAGAAATCCGGGCGCCGCCGCCAAAGCCGCGCTTGATGACGTATTGATGACGCTTCGTGCGGAGGACGGACGGTCCGAGGAGAAAGGGACAGGGAACGCTCGAGTTATAATCAGCGGGCCTATACTCCAAGTGATCGAAAGATCGAGATCGACTTGTCCCGGCGAGGAGTAGTGCCTTATGGACTCTGCTGATATTCGCATCGGCAACGACATCTGATGCGAGGCGGGTCTCGCCGACAAATCAGATGAGGTGGATGGCTCCCGCTCACGGCATCTAGGTGCCAAAGTGTGAAGACCGTCAGGTATTCACGAGCAAAATGGGAGCCACCCAGATGGAGATTAGCACGATCGGCCTCAATTTGGCCAAGAACGTTTTCCAGGTTCACGGTGTAGATGCACAGGGCACGGCCGTTGTTCGCAAGGCATTGCGGCGCTCGCAGATGCTTCCCTTCTTCGAGAAGCTTCCGCCTTGCCTGGTCGGCATCGAGGCCTGCGGCACGTCGCATTACTGGACTTGGGAGCTGATCAAGCTGGGCCATGAAGTTCGGCTGATGCCGCCGGCTTACGTCACACCATATGTGAAGCGCGGCAAGACCGACGCGGCCGACGCGGAAGCGATCTGTGAGGAGTGACGCGCCCACGATGCGCTTTGTGCCGGTGAAGTCAGAGGAACAGCAGGCGGCGCTGTCGATGCACCGCACGCGGGATCTGTTCGTCAAGCAGCGCACGCAGCTAATCAACATGGTGCGAGGGCTTTTGGCTGAGTTCGGCATCGATCTCCCCCAGAGCATCAAGCGAGCTTTGGAGAAGGCACGTGCGATCGTCGACGGGGAAGCGCCAGACGTGCCGTCCGATGCTCTTCGCATCGTTGAGCGGCTGTCGCAGCAAGCCCTCGATGTTCACGCCCAGGTACGCGAGATCGAACGTGATCTGATCGCGTGGCAGCGCAAGAGCGACGTTGCCACCCGCCTCATGACGATCCCGGGCATTGGCCCGATCGGAGCGACGGCGCTCGCAGCGTCGGTCAGCGATCCATCTCAGTTCCGCTCTGGACGACAGTTCGCGGCATGGCTGGGGCTAACGCCGCTTTCAGAAGTCCAGCGGCGGCAAGGAACGGCTCGGGCGCATCTCGAAGAGATGGGCGACAGGTATCTTCGTAAGCTCCTGGTGGTCGGCATGACGGCAGTGGTGCGGAACGCGAAAAGAAAACCGGAGGCGGTCGATCCCAACGTTCTCGCTTTGCTGGCACGCAAGCCTGCGCGGGTGGTCACTGTGGCTTTGGCAGACAAAACAGCGAGGATCGTCTGGGCCATCATGGCGCGCGGCGAAGTCTATCGTGAGCGCCACGTGCCGGCGCTCACGGCGTAGAGGAAGAACGTAATAGCGGCGAAAGCCAGCTTCAGGAGTTGTGAGACCAAAGCGAGATGATGGCGAACCGGTCAGACCGGGAACCGGGACAACCCAGCGAATGACCAAGGCGATACAGCCTGTAAAGCAGTGCGGGACCCAGTTCGCGGACACCATCAGGGCCAGCAGTCTTCTTCACGACTGCATCAACAGGCCGGACAGAAGTCTGCACCCGACTAAGCGTCAGCACATCGCATTTTGCCCTTGCAACGCGGGAGCCATCCACAGAGGTCATTCCCTGCTTCGGATTAGCTCGCCAAAAGCTGCCCTACGTTCAGGCACTCGCCGGCGTCGGCAAGTGGGCCGCAAACAGACGGTTTGCTTTTCTGCACAGCTATCAGAAAGCTGTCCTTCAGTTCGACGTCCGAGATTTGCGACCAAGCCTTCGATCAAGAAACCAGCGACCCTGAAGCGACCTCGAGCCTAATCAGGTTCCGATCTCGGCGGATGGAATAATGCCGTCTTCAAGGAGACTCCAAAGCGCATCTATGTGTCCACTACCCCGTGAGATATCGGTTCCTGAAGTCATCACCACTGTGAGTGCGAGTGAAGGCACAATATAAATCATTTGCCCGCCATAACCCCAGGAATAATAGACAGGATGTTCACCAGCCTCGGCTATGAACCAACCATAGCCGTAGCTTTGCCCGCTCCAGGGCGAGGTCGTTGCGGGCGTCCAGCTTTCCTCGATCCAGCGTTCAGACACCACGCGATTGCCGTCAATTGTCCCGCCCAATCGGTATAGTTCGCCGAATCGCGCCATGCCTCGCGGGCTCATCGCCATCTGATTGCCGCCGAGATAAATGCCCTGCGGATCGCGTTCCCATTGAGGGATCTGGATGTCGAGCGGCTCGGCCAGCCACTGCTGTGCCAGCGCCCAAGTCGTTTGGCCCGAAGCTTCTGTCAACATGGCCGACAGCAAGTGTGTGCTGCCCGTGGAATACAGCATCGCGCCGCCGGGCTCTTCCACAAAAGGCCGCGACAATGCGTATCGGACCCAGTTGGGGCTCGAGACCCAACGCCCGTAATTATCGCCTGATGTGCGCTCGAGTCCGGCCTGCATCGACAGGAGATTGCCGACTGTGACTTGCTGGAGACGCGGGTCATAATTCTCCGGTGCGTAGCCGGCTAGCTCGCTCAGGACGGGCTGGTCGGTACCCTCGAGCACACCGCGTTCGATCGCGATGCCAACCATTGCAGAGATGACTGACTTAGACGCCGACTTTATATTGACCGTGGCATTGAGGTCAGGGCCGCCATTGAAGCGCTCTGCCACCAACTCCTTACCGCCACGCATCACAATCAGCGAGCGGAGATTGGGCAATTCGGCGGCGCGTTGCAGCGCCGCTTCGAGCCGCTTGGCATTTAGTCCGCGGGCCGGCTCGGCGGCCTCTTCCTGCACCAAAGCGGAGGACGGCTCGTTCGCCGATCCGCAACCTGCGATCGCAAGAACACAGGCGGGGATAAGCGCCTTCAGCCTCCGATAATGATGAGGCGAGTTCTTGGAAGACGTAGCTTTTGGCATGAGTGGGTTCCCAATCCCTAGCGTGCGCCCCAGTTCCTTAAGGCACCTCCACCGCCGACTAACCCCTGTCAGCATGACCCTATCTCAGACAACCCTAACCCGGCTTTGAATAAAGCATCTCGTTCACAGCGACAGACCGTCGGTTCTTGGATCGTCTTTTGCCCGCCCGCTTTAAGGCATAAATATGGAAAGCTGACACTCGGCCGAAACCGAAATAGCCGTCCAGAGCCGCCGACAAACTGGTCGCTCCCTGGCTGAATCAAGCCCGAGGAACTCCGCAAGATTGCTGCGTCCGTTCCTGGCGGGCCCGAGCCGAGAAGATCCTTCATGGGATTCGTATCGACTCGCAGTGCTGCCAATCTGGGCTGATCTGGCAGACGCTCACGATCGCTTCACGAATCCCTGCGCCCGTGCTCGATAACCTGCGTCTATAGGGTGAAGAATGGTCTCTCATAGGTTTGCGGCAAGCTCGATCGCTACTGATGGGGTGAACTCAAGCGAGCACCCCGTTGATCAAACATGATTTTGCTTCCCGGTCCGCGCGCCCCGCGCAGCCCCTGATTTTGGCTATCGCTCTGGCCGCCTCAGCCTCCTGCGCACAATCTGTTCGTGTCGAACCGCACCTAGGCGCCCCAAGGGAGGGCGTTGTCGCCGCCGCACATCCGGAAGCCACGCGCGCCGGGCTGGAAGTCATTGCTCGGGGCGGCAATGCAATGGATGCCGCAATCGCCGTTCAGAGCATGCTCGGCCTCGTGGAGCCGCAAAGTTCGGGTATAGGGGGCGGAGCATTTCTGCTCTACTATGATGCCGCAAGTGGCAAGATGTCGGCCTATAACGGGCGGGAGAAGGCGCCCGCCAGCGCCACGCCTGATATGCTACTTGGCCGCGACGGCACTCCGCTGCCACGCGGCGAGGCGATGCTCGGTGGACGCGCTACCGGTGTGCCCGGCGTGCTGGCGATGCTGGGGCAGGCGCATGCGGACTATGGCAGATTGCCTTGGGCGAGTGCGTTCGAAGGCACGATCACGCTCGCGCGCCGGGGCTACCCACTCACTGGGCGCACTGCGAAATACATCCATGGCCCCCACCCGCAGTCGAGCGCCGAGGACGTTCGCAGAGCTTTCCATGGCAGCGACGGCGAATTGCTCGGCGAAGGCGATCGCTATGCGAATCCCGCCTATGCCGAGACGTTGCAGTTGATTGCGGAGAACGGCCCTTCGTTCTTTTACAACAGCGACGAGATAGCGGCTCCACTAGTCGCTCGCACCCGCGCAGCGCCCCTACCCGGGGGAATGACCCGCGAGGACCTGCTCGATTATCGCACCCGGCGCAACGAGCCGCTGTGTCGGCCGTACCGAGTCTATCTAGTCTGCGTTCCTCCACCGCCGTCCAGCGGGGTCGCGGTCTTGCAGATCCTCGGCATTCTCGAAGGCACGGAGATCGCGGCCCTGGGGCCAGACGATCCGCAGGCCTGGTTCCTGTTCGCGGAAGCGAGCCGCCTCGCTTACGTGGATCGGGATCGATACGTTGGGGATCCGAACTTCGTCCAGGTGCCGGTCGACGAGATGCTCGACCCGACCTACCTCGCGAGCCGCCGCGCCATGATCGGCGAGATCGCCATGCCGCCGCCACAGGCAGGCAAACTCATGCTCGACGCGCCCGGGACGGATTCCACGCGTGAACCGGGGGGCACTTCCCATTTCGTGATTGCCGACACCGAAGGAAACGTCCTCTCGATGACGACAACCATCGAATCCTATTTCGGCTCGGGCCGCACCGCTGCCGGGTTCTTCCTCAACAACCAATTGACGGACTTTGCTTTCTCGCCCGTGGACGACGACGGGCGGCCTGCAGCGAACGCAGTGGCCGGCGGAAAGCGTCCCCGGTCCTCCATGTCGCCGACGATCGTGCTTGATCGCGAAGGCGAGGTGGTAGCCGCACTGGGTTCACCCGGCGGAAATTCCATCATCGCCTATGTCGCCAAGACGATCGTCGGAATGATCGACTGGAAGCTCTCGCCACCAGAAGCAATCGCTCTGCCCAACGTCGTTGCGCGTGGCGATTCCGTCCGCGGCGAAGCGGCCAAACTTTCACCTTGTATTCGTCGGAGTCTCGCAGCGCGGGGTATCGAAGTCCGCCCTGGAAGCGGTGAAGAATCAGGGCTCCACGCCATCTTCGCGAGCGAAAGCGGGTTCATCGGAGGCGCGGACCCGCGTCGCGACGGAACGGTTGGAGCTTCCAGGGCGGAGCCCGAGCAATGAGAGCTCCAGCCACTGCAATCGTTGTCGGAGCAGGCGTCGTCGGAGTATCGACTGCCTATGCTCTCGCCCGGCGCGGGATCGAAGTGACGCTGGTCGAGCGGCATGACGAACCTGCGATGGAGACTTCGCGCGCAAACGGGGCACAGCTCAGCTATCTCTATACAGACGCGCTCGCCAGCCCTGGCTTGCTGACGCAGTTGCCCCGGCTGGCGCTCGGATTGGTCCCGGCCTTCCGCATGCGTGCGCGTCTCGATCCCGGCTATCTCAGGTGGATTGCCCACTTTCTGGCGAATTGCACACCCAAACGTTTCCGCAGCAATACGCTCGGCGTTCTTCTACTGGCGCTGGAATCGCGCACGGCGATGGATGAACTAATCGAGCTCCATCCGCTCGACTTCGGCTACCGCGCGGCCGGAAAAATGCATGTCTACCGGTCCCAGAGAAGCTGGGAGGCTGCCCAGGCCGTCGCCGCGATGAAGGCGGGGCCCGGCGTGACGCAGGCGGCGCTGTCGCCAGCGGAAGCCGTGGTGAGAGAGCCGGCGCTTGAGTGGTCGGCACCAGGCATAAAAGGTGTGCTCTATTCGCCGGACGAGGCGGTCGGCGATCCGCATCAGTTCGCTCGTGCGATGCGCGATCTCCTTGTCAGTCACTATAGGGTGAGGTGCGCGTTCCGACAGACGGTCGAACGTCTGCACATCGATGCAGATCGGGCGGTTGCCGTGGGCACTGACGGCGCGGAAATGGCGGCCGACATCGCGATCGACTGTTCGGGCGCCGATGGGGGAAAATTGCTGCGCCAGTTCGGGGTCGCCCTTCCGATTATGCCCATGAAGGGTTACTCTTTCACGGCTCCGACAACAACCGCTTCCCCTTTGATCAGCATTACCGACGTCGACGCACGCATTGTCTTCACGCGGCTGCGTGAGCGAGTTCGCGTTGCCGGTCTTGCGGAACTCGGCAACGCAAGCCGGACGGTGGACCCCAAAAGGCTGGAGACATTGCTCGCAAGCGCGCGGCAATCAATGCCGCAGGGCGCTGCATTCGAGCAGGCGGATGGATTCTGGGCCGGGCTCCGGCCAATGACGCCCGATGCACAGCCGCGAATTGCGAGGCCGCACCCGCGCCTCGCCTACAATCTTGGCCATGGCGTCCTCGGCTGGACTCTCGCGATGGGCTCGGCCGAGCGCTTGGCTCGCCTCCTTGTTCCGGAGAACCAGTCCCGATCCACGAAGGAAGAACTATGAGCACAGATGCTTCAAAACCCGCGGTTCCGCTGAGCAAGACGCGTCGGGCTGGCGCGTTCCTGTTTCTGTCCGGGCAGCTTCCGCGCACGCCTCACGGCGGAATGTGCAACGGCACGATCGAGGAGCAGACGAGACAGGCAATTGCGAACATGCAGTCCTTGCTACATGCCGAAAGCCTCGACCTTGGTGACGTGGTAAAAACAACCGTTTGGCTGACTTCGGCCGAACATATGGCGGGAATGAATGCTGTTTACGCGGAGCTCTTCGCGCCCCCGTATCCGACCAGATCGACTGTCGTGTCCGGCCTTGTCGCCGAGGCTGACATCGAAATCGAGGCCGTGGCCTTCGATCCTCAGGCGGTCTAAGGCAACCCAACTCCCGATTTACTCGGCAAACGCGCGCAGGTTGCTCACGCCAACCGCGGCGGCGCCGGGCCTGCGCGGATCAGCGGCGCCGAGAATCTTGCCGTCTTCGAGCATGATGGTTTGGGCGCTGCCGATCGTATCGCGCACCTCGATTTCATGCCCGAGGGATTCCAGGACACGCAGGGAATCGATGTTGAAGCCAGGCTCCAGCTCGAGCTCCGAGGGCTTCCAGTTCTGGTGCAGGCGCGGAGCGAAGGTCGCCTCGGCAATGTTCATGTCGTGATCCACGACGTTGAGGATGATCTGCAGCACCGTGTTGATGATCGTGCTGCCGCCAGGTGATCCAACCACCATGTATGGTTTGCCCTCGCGGAACACGATCGTGGGGGTCATGCTCGAAAGCATCCGCTTGCCCGGCTCGATCTTGTTCATCTCGCTGTTCGAGAAGGTCGCGCCGGGTACGTTCACCCGCAGTGAGAAATTCTTGATCTGGTTGTCGAGCAAGAAGCCCGCGCCTTCCACCAGCGCACCGGACCCGAACGACGAGCCGAGGGTGTAGGTGTTGGAGACGACGTTGCCCTGCTTGTCCACGACGGAGAAGTGCGTGGTGTCGGGGCTTTCCCCGGCGAACGGGTCGAAAGGCGAGATCATCTCGGGCGGAGTACTGCGTTCGCGCGAGATCAGCCTAGCTCGCTCCTGAGCATAGGCTTTCGAAATGAGTGTTGAGACGGGGTTCTGCACGAAATCGGGGTCGCCCATCGACTTTCGGCGATCGGCGTAGGCGAGCTTCATTGTCTCCGATAGGATGTGCACGGTCGAGGCGCTGTTGTGTCCCATCTCGCGCAAGTTGAATCGCTCAAGCATGTTGAGCATCTCGAGCAATGCGACGCCGCCCGAACTGGCCGGCGGCATCGTCACCACCTGCAGGCCGCGATAGTCGGTCGCGATGGGCTCGCGTAACTTGGCTTCGTAGGCGGCAAGGTCACTTGCCGCGATCAGGCCGCCTTGTGCTTCCATGTCCGCAACGATCCGCTTCGCGACCTCGCCGCGGTAGAAATCGTCGGCGCCCGCGGTGGCAATGCGTTCGAGCGTCCAGGCAAGCTCCGGCTGCCGGAGTTTCTCGCCGAACACGTAAGGTGAGCCGTCGGGCTTGAAGAACGTCGCCATCGCCGCATCAGAGATCTCCAGTCGCTTCCGGCCCCAGCGCAGCGCCTCGGACAGGTCGCGAGTCACCACGATCCCGTCGCGGGCGATCTCGACCGCCGGGCGCACGACCCTTTCCCACGGCAGCGACCCCCACCGCTCGTGTGCGAGCTTCAAGCCGGCGACGGTCCCCGGAACGGCGGCCGCCATGTGGCCATAGTCGGCGTTGTCCTTGCGACGGCCCTTGCGATCGAGGAACAGCTTGGCCTCGGCCGTCGCCGGCGCCGCCGAGCGATAGTCGATCGCGACGGTGCGGTTCTCGTTCGCAAGGTAGACGAGCATGAACCCGCCGCCGCCGAGATTGCCGGCGCGCGGCAGGGTCACCGCGAGCGCGAATCCGGTCGCCACCGCCGCGTCAACAGCATTTCCACCCTCGGCAATGATCTGCGCACCGATCCGGCTTGCCAGCTGGTTTTGGCTTACCACCATCGCCTCGTCGTCGACGACCGGGTGGTGGATCGTATCGTAGTCGAGGAGTTGTTGCTGTCCCGCGAGCGGGGCGTGCGCCATGGGGGACAGGCACAGAGCGATCGACGCGACGGCGGTGGCAAGGCGTTTCATCGGATGTCTCCCCTCAGGTTGCGAAGAGTTGGGCCATGTCCCGGAAGGTCTTGAACTCCAGCGCGGTGCCGGCCGGCTCACGGACAAAGAAGGTGCCTTGCTCGCCGGGCTTGCCGGCAAAGCGCACGTAGGGCTCGATCAGGAACTCGACCCCGCGATCACGCAAGCGCCGGGCGAGGTTCTCCCATTCGTCCCATTCGAGCACCACACCGAAATGGAACGCCGGCACGGCATGGCCGTCGACCGGGTTGGTCGGTGTGCCCTCGCCAGCATCGACGAGGTGTGCGGTAACCTGGTGGCCGAACAGGTCGAAATCGACCCAGCGGCTGGCTTCGCGCCCGACGCTGGCGTCGATCGCCTCGACCATGAAGGCGCGTGTGGCGGCGAGATCGGTGGTCGGAAATGCGAGATGGAACGGCTGCATGCTCAGTGCCTCCTTATTCCGTGGGTAGGGCCATGTAGGTTTCCCGGTCGATCTCGCCTTCCCAAGTGGCTACCACCGTCGCGACCGCGAGATCGCCGGTAACGTTCGCCACCGTGCGCATCATGTCCAGAATGCGGTCGAACGGCAGGATGAAGCCGACTACGATCGCCGTCTGCGCCGCGCTCATGCCAATGACGTCGAGCACGGCTGCCATCAGAAACAGCGACGCCGAAGGGACCGACGCCGTACCAACGGAGACGAGTGTGGTCGTCAGACCGATCAACAGGTAATCGAAGACATCGAGAGGGACGCCGAAGGCCTGGGCAGCGAAGAGGGAGATCATAGCGACGTAGAGCGCCGTTCCGTCCATGTTGACCGTTGCACCAAGCGGCAAGACCGAGGAAGCAACCGGCGGCTGAATGCCGAGGTTGTGCTCGGCGGCCGAGAGGCTGGCCGGCAACGTCGCTGAGCTCGATGAGGTCGAATAGGCGACCAGCTGCGGCTCTCGTACGCCGCGGAAGAATGGCAGCACGGGGAGCCTTGCGAAGAACTTCACGATCGCCCCGTGGACTAGCAGCATCTGCAGAAAGCAGCCGAGATAAACTGCCACAGCGAGCAGAAAGACGTTGAGAAACGTGCCTGGGCCCACCGTGCCCATTACCCAGGCAACGAGCGCGAAAACTCCGAAGGGAGCGACCTCCATCACGATGCCGGTGACCTTGAGCATGGTTTCCGAACCTGCATCGAATAGATCGGCGAGCGGCTTGCCGCGCTCGGCCGCCAGAATCAGCCCCGCCCCGACCATGATCGCGAAGAAGATCACTGCCAGCACGTTGCCTTCGGCGAATGCGGCGAATGGATTTTCAGGAACGATGCCGAGCAGGCGATCCGCGAGCGAGCCGGGTTCGCCTACTGTCATCGCCTCAGCCCCGCTGAGGTCGATTCCCTCGCCTGGCTGAAAAATGAGGGCGAGAATGATGCCGATCACGATGGCGAAGAAGGTTGTACCAAGATAGAGCGCGATCGCCTTTCCACCGATCGAGCCGAGGCGCTTCGGGTCCTTCATGGCCGTGACGCCGGCAACGAGCGTGACGAAAACAAGGGGAACGATCAGCATCCGGATCATCCGGATGAAAAGATCGCCGATCCACTTGATCTGCTCCGCTGCTTGCCCGAGCACAAGCCCGGCGAGGGCGCCGAGCACCAGAGCCGCCAGAATCCGCTTCCACAGGACGATGGCAAACCAGCGGCGAGCGAGCGAACGGATCATGGGCAGGTTCCTGGTGGAGGTTGGCGCAGCAGGGCGCGCCCGGAGCGCACGTCCGTAGGCCGGCCGTTCTCGATGGCCAAGCTGCCGTTGATGATGAGGTGAAGAACGCCTTCCGAGAGCTCCTCTGGATCGGCATACCCTGCCCGCGGCACGAACTGCCCCGCATCAATGACGACGACGTCGGCGAACGCACCCGCTTCGAGATAGCCGCGGTTGGTCAAGCCGAGCGTGTCGGCCACCAGGCCGCTGCTTCGCCGGACGAACGCGGGCAAATCGAGCTTTCCTGATGCGACGAGATCGCGGTAGGCCTTGGGATATGTCGCATACTTGCGTGGATGGCCGGTGCTGCCGTCGGAGCCGGTCATGACCCAGGGCTGGACTGCGAACGCATCGATATCCGAAGCCTTCATATTGAACGAGGCGACCCGCGCATCGGAGTGCCGCAAGATCATGATGGCGGCCTCGATCGGCCCGGATCCCGTCGCTGCGGCGATCTCGGCCAGCGTCATTCCATCCCATCGGGCAGCGTCGCCGAGCCCGCGCGTGACCAGAAGCGTCTCGGCGCCCCCGCGGCGGCGCAGGTTCTCCGCCATCTCGACGTTCAGGCGAGCGGCCATCTCCGGATCATCGAATCGCGCACGCAACCCCAGCATTCCGCCATCGAGCGCCCAGCGCGGAACGAGTGCATTGCTGATCCGCGTGCCCGAGGCGCGCCAAGGGTACTGGTCCGCTGTCACCGGTTGCCCGCGTTCTCGCGCCCGTTCCACCATGTCGATGATCTCATCGCTCAATCCCCACACGTCCGGGCCGAGCGCCTTGATGTGCGCAATGTGGACCGGTGTGCCGGCCTCGCGGCCGATTGCGATCGCTTCCGTAACGGACGCCTTGAGACCGGCCGAATAGCTGCTCTCGTCGCGGAGATGACTGTCGTAAATCGCGCCGCGCTTGCCCGCCTCGTGAGCCAAGGCAACGATTTCTTCGGTCTGGGCAAAAGACTGCGGCGCATAATGCAATCCCGTGGAGAACCCCAACGCACCCTCACAAATGGCGCCGCCCACCCGTCGCTGCATCGTTGCGAGCTCGTCCACCGTCGGTGCGCGGTCGGCTTCGCCGAGCACTTCCTCCCTCACAGGCCCGAAGCCGACCATCAGCCCCACATTGGTACCGACCCCTGCTACCTCGAGCCTTGTGGCCGTCTCCGCGATGTCGGGGGGGCCGCCGCCATCGTTGCCAATCACCACGGTCGTTACACCCTGGTACAGATAGGCAAGGTTCCCCCGTCGTTTCGGATCGTCGGACAGGAGGTCTCCACCGGCGTGCGTGTGCGGATCGATGAAGCCGGGCATGACCAGCAACCCCGACGCATCGATCGTGTGGGCCGCACGCACCGCGGTCTCGCCGTCAGGCCCGACGTAGACGATGCGGTCGCCACGTATCGCGATGTCGGCTGTCCTGCCCGCCGCACCAGTCCCGTCATGAACTTCGCCATCGACAATGAGTAGATCGGCCAGCGGCGGTTCCGCTACCGCTTCGCCTAGAGGGGCCGCGAGCAACGCTACCGCAAGGCGGCTCGCAATCTTGCGCCGAGTCTTCATGCTTGGCCGCTCAGAACCGCTTCCGAACGGACGCATACCAGTAGCGGCCACGGCTGGAGTGTAGTGATCCCAAGTAGCCGAAGCTGCTGTCGGCGATCGGCGGCTCCTCGTTCGTGATGTTGCGCACGCCCAGGCGGAAGCGTGTGTTGTCGAGCGCACCCTTATCAAAGGTGTACTGCAGGTAGACGTTGGCATAGGCCCAGTCACCAACCACCCACTGTGTGCCATCGTCTAGCGTCGCCCCGGTGTCCTTGACCGAACTGACGTAGCGGCTGAACACGCCGGCCCCGAAATTGCCCAGACGCCAGGTGAGTGATCCGGACAGCCGCCAGCGCGGGTTACCGTTCTGACGCAGCAGGCCTTCCGCTCCATCCACCACGAAACCCTGGAAGATTTCACCCGCGGCCTGCGCGTCGATGATCTCCTGCGCTTCGGGCGATGGCTCCTGGTCAAAGCGAAGGAGATGCGCAGCGTTGAGGCTAAGGGAAAAGTCACCGGCCGCTGTATCGTCGATCTCGTAGAGCATCGTGAAATCGACGCCCTCAATGCGGCGCGGCAGCAGATTGAGGTAGTTGTCGAGCACGCGGACGATCTCGCCCACCGGCTCCAGCCCGGTGCCCGCGAAGTTGTCGATGTCTTCCTGCGTGGGCGCTTCGCGGATCACCGCAGGATTGTACGAGCCGCGGGTGCGCAGCAGATAGTCGTAGGCAATCTGGTTGTCATCGCCGAAGATGCCGACGACATCATCCTGATTGATGCGCCAGTAGTCGACGGTAGCAGTGATCCGACCGAAGCGGTCGTTCGCGATCCTTGGCTGGAGCACAACGCCGAGGCTGTACGAGTTGTTGGTCTCAGGCCCCAGCGTGTCGCTGCCCTGCCGTTCGCTCACCACCGCCTGCGAACGGCCGCAGTCGTCCAGGCTGCTGATCCGATCGGCGCGGAGATCCGCCTCACAGCGCACATAGTCGAGCCGCCCGTTACTGCGCTCTAAGCCGCTTTCGTTGATCTGAACCAGATTTGGCGCACGAAAGCCTTCGGAATACGATCCGCGAAACTTGAGCCACGGGAATACCGTCCACGCGGCTGCGACCTTGGGTTTCAAAATCTCGCCGACGTCCGAATAGCTTTCGAACCGCGCTGCGGCCTGCACCTCGAACGCCTGAACAAGCGGGATATCCATCGACGGGCTGACGACCGGAATGGCGAATTCCAAGTATGCAGAAGCCACATCGCGATCGCCCGAGGAGTCGGGCGTAGCGCTGGAACCCAGCAGGTCGCTCGTGGAAACATCGCCGGAGATCGGATTGGTAAATGTGATGGTGCCGTCGAGACGATCGTCGCGGTCATCCTTGAAGGATTCGTAGCGAAACTCACCGCCGAAGGCGACGCCGACACCTCCTGCGGGCAGCGAGAACAGATCCGGGCGCGAAATGCGCAGGTCCCACATACCGAGCTGTGTCTTGTTCGTGCGATAAGCGTCGACCGTAATCGCGTCGATGATCGCCTGCTCATTGCGCGTGGCGTCGCCGTTGGAGAAGTCCTCCAGATTGCCGCCGTTGAAGACATTGTAGGCCATCGGCGTTTCGAGCGCGAGCGACTGCTGCAACAGCGTGTTGCTGATCCGGTTCGACTTGTCCTCTGTCTTTGCTTCGGACCAGAGGACGGCCGATTCCCAGTTCCACCCCTCGACTTCACCGCGAAGCCCGGCGAGCAGGCGATAGCTGGTGTTCTTGACTTCGATTATCTCGGGCCCTGCATCGACGAACCGGTAGTCGTTGAGGATCATCGCCACGCCCTCATCGGGGATGTCGAGTCCGGGCAGGCGATTGGGGTTCGCGCTGCCGTCGGAGAAGTGAGTGGGGCCAAACGGGTTCCAGTAGTTGTTGGCCGGCACAATGATGTCGACGGCCGTCAGCGGCGCATCGGCCTCGCGGTGGGTCGTGTAATCCGACAGATAGAGGCCGGCTTCGGCAAAGACTTCCAGCCCGCTGTCGAACTCGTGATTGGCGAACAGAAACGAGTTGAACCGCTCCGTATCGCCGACGATCCAGCGGTCATGCGCCAGATTGTAGCGGTACATCCGATCCTCGTCGTCGACCGAATTCTGCGTGCTGTTGTCTGCGCACAATCCATTACCGAGATCTGCGACACAACCCGCAATCGTATCGGGTTGGATATGCCAATAGTCGCTGGGCGAGGTGATGGCCGTGCCGTTCTGATGGACGGTTGCGCTATAGCCGTAGAGCTGGAACTCGCCGAAAGGCGAATTGGTCGAGCGATTGTCGAAGTCGGTGTCGCCCTCAAACGGCGTTCCTTCGACCAGCCATCGAGTATCGTAATTGCGGGCATACCGCCGGTCGCTCGCTGGCATGCCCTGTCGATCGAGATAATCGACGAATAGGGAGACATTCGTGCGGCCTTGGTTGAAGGTATGTCCCAGGGCAGCATTGCCGCTGAATTCCCGGAGCGACGTGCCTTCGGACCCGCCGTACTGGATTTCTGCGGTCACGCCGTCGAAATTGTCGCGCAGCACGGTATTGACCACGCCGCCCACGGCATCGGTGCCGTAGATCGCAGCCGCGCCGTCACGCAGCACTTCGAGCCGGCGAACCCCGGCAACCGGGATAGCATTGGCATTGACCGAGGTGACGGGAACGAGGTTCTCCGTCTGATAGCCGGGGTGGAGCACCATGCGGCGGCCATTCAGCAACACCAGAGTGTTACCGGTGCCCAGCGAACGCAGGTTGATCGAGGCGACATCCCCGCGTGCGTCATTGATTCCACCGGTGGTGCGCTGTTCGTTGAAACCAACGTCGCCAGCCTGCGGGATGGCACGAAACAGCTCGTCGCCGGAGGATGCGGCTATGGCATCGATACCGTCGGCGTCGAGCACCGTGACCGGAAGCGTGTCCGTGATCTTCGATCCCTTGATCTGGGTTCCGACGACCACGATCTCGGCGTTCCCCTCCGCTTCCTGCGGCTCCGGAACCGCGACGGGATCGGGCTGGGCAAACGCTGGTGCCGCGAAACCGGCTGTGGTCGCCATGAAGAATGCGCGCATGAGAATGCGCTTCGAGCGTGTCATCAGCTTCCCTCCCCTGGAAGAATGGATGTCTAGCGGCCGTGTGACCTGTTTCACTTTTGTGGCACTGCGGCGATCGAGAAGGCAAGGAAGCCAGCGCGACAAACCCTTCGCATCGATATAGCCTGGGGTTATACGCTCTGCCCGGGTCTCGTGCCCAGGATGTCTTCTACCGTGTCGAGAAAGTCCGACAGCAGCGGCGCTTCGGCGTTCTCCTGAAGAAAGTATGCGGAAACCGATGAAAAGATTGGCGTCCGAAACGGATAAAGGCCGATATCCTCGCTACACAGGTCGCGTGCGGTGAACTCGTCGACCACCGTCAATCCTACACCGCGCTCCGCCAGCGCGAGGGCGACGTAATACGTCCGCGCAGTGACGATCTCGCGCGGTACGATACCGAGCCGGTCTATCTCGTCGACAAGCACCGCGCCGGAGGGCCCGCTGTCCCGAAGCCCGATAAAGTCCCGTCCTGACAGGTCCTCGATATCGACGACTCCATCGGCGGGAACGAACTGGTCCTTTCGTGCCGCAACCAAGAGTTCGATCTCGCCGATTTGCCGAACGGCTAGCCGCGACTTGGCGGCCGTTCCGTATCCGATCGCGACGTCGCATTCACGCTCGTATAGCGACGAGGCGATGTCGCGTGTGTGAAGCGTGTCGAGTTCGAAGCTGACGTCGGGATGGTCGGCCAGGAGACGCGCGATCGCCTCCGGGATCACGCCAAATCCCAGCGAAGGCAGCAGCCCCAGTTTGATGTGTCCGCCTCGGCGCGAACCAATGTTCTGCGCCGTCCGCCTCAGCGAACGGATCATCCGATAGACCTCGTCCACTTCGCCAAACAGCTCGTGCCCCGCGTCGGTGGGCTCGAGACGACCTTTGCTGCGCCGGAAGAGCTGATAGCCGAGTTGATCCTCTGCATGGCGCAGCACCTTGCTAACGGATGGCTGGGAGACATTCAGCTCCTGAGCGGCGCCGGTGACTGAACCCGTGCGATAAACGGCATAGAAAATTTCGATGTGTCTGAGGCGCATCGGCTTTCTTTACCGGCCCTCTGACAGCACGCAACCGTTCCGGCCCCGTCGGCTGACGGCATTGCGAAACCGTGGCCGCGGTAATCCGATCGTCCCATAGGTCGGGTCGACTTAGAGCAGCGCGACGCCAGCACCAGGGAGACGTCGGATGGGAAAATGATTCGTTGGGCAGCGCGCAACTAGGCGGCAACTTCATGTGCGTTGTCCGCGATGCTCAGGCGCCCGTTCTTCCTGTTGTAAGCGAAGGACAGTTGCAGAGCATCGGGCAAACTGTTCAATGACGGAGCGAAAGTCGGATAGCTACCGCTGGGGAGGTGCTTCGCGGACCGCAGGGTACTCTTTATGGCCGCAATGCCACCGCAGGTGTGGTCAACATGATCCCCGCGCTGCCAACCGATGAGCTCGAAGGATCGATCCAGGGCGAAGTTGGCAGCTACGCCACCCGGCGACTGCGAGGCATGCTCAATGTGCCGCTGGGTGACACGCTCGGCGTTCGCATCGCCGGTCAACTGACCAAACGCAAAGGGTTCGACTACAACACGTTTACGCAGGAGGATGTGAACGGCCGTGATCTTTGGTCCACTCGCGCCACCTTGCAATGGGAGCCGAGCGACCGCTTCCGCGCCAACATAATCTGGCAGCACTTCGAAGAGGACGACAACCGCTCGCGTACGGGCAAACAGCTTTGTCGCACCGATCCGGGACCTGAAATGGTTGGCGATACTCCGGTGCCTGAGGCGGTGCGCGGCAAGCTCAGTCAAGGTTGCTTGCCCGGCTCCCTTTACGATGACTCGGCGTACGGAGTGCCGAACGGGCTCAGCCTGGTTTATCTTGAGGTCCCCTCTACCATTAGTCTCGGCTTCCAATCCGACCCCAGCGCCCCCCGAGGTGTTGGCCCTCTTGTGTACGCCGTAAAGGGTGGCGATCCCTTCGCCGGAGTGACCCAATCCCGCAACCTGCGGGAAATCTCAACCAGTTACGACCCGGTGTTTCGGGCGAAGAATGATGTGGTTCAGCTCAACCTCGAGTTTGAACCGGCCGATGGATTGCAACTGATCTCGCAAACAGCTTACTCGCGAGATCGCTTCTACTCGACGCAAGATTACAATCGCTTCGTCACGAACCCTGTTTTCAACGATTCCACACAAGCCCTCGTCAACATTTTTGGCAGACCCATAGACACCACCGAGTTTCCTGGTCCTACGCCGGGAGGCATTTTCTGTGATCCGCAGCTCGGATGCTCTGATCGGATGGTGTCCGCTGATCTCAGCCGTTCGCGCAACCGCCAGTGGTCGCAGGAATTCCGTCTCCAATCCGACTTCGATGGACCGCTTAACTTCAATCTCGGAGCGAATTATTTAGATTTCAAGTCACAGGACGATTATTACGTTTTCAACAACATGTTCACTCTGATCGCGGACTGGTTCTACAGCGCCAGCGGAGTTCCGCGTCGTCCTACCCAGCCACCATGCGATCTGGGATTTGAGGGGCGGGAGTGCCCCTACGTTGATCGTAACTCAATCGAAAATCTAGATAATCAAGGGCATAATTACTTTCTCAGCCAGAACGGAATCCGAATTAAAAGTCTTGGGATATTCGGTGAAATCTATTGGGACATTGCTGATGATTTGAAGCTGACGCTTGGAGCGCGATATACACGCGATAGGAAGGTATCGGATCAGATCCCAAGTCAATTGCTGCTGGCGGGCGGTACGGAAAATCCGTTCGGGCCGGAGTTCGTCGGCGACATCACGGGCGGACGAGTAAACAGCGGCTATCCGGCGCTTGCAGACATTGAGCAGAAATGGGGTGAGTTCACAGGGCGTGCGGTACTGGATTGGCATCCGGCACTCGATTTTACGGACGAAACCCTCGTCTATGTGTCCGCGTCCAGGGGCTACAAAGGGGGCGGGACCAATCCGCCTCGAGTGGATTTCAATCCTGAGATTGTGCAGTATCAGTTTCTGCCTCAGACGTTCCGGCCGGAATTTATCAATGCATTCGAGATCGGGACGAAGAACGCCTTTGACGGTGGTCGACTGACGCTGAACGCCAGTGCCTTCTTCTACGACTACACAGACTACCAGATATCCCAGATCGTAGATCGCATCGCCTATAACGAGAATTTTGATGCGACGATCTGGGGGCTCGAGTTCGAGGCGGCGTGGCGTCCATCCCGTGCATTTAGTCTGCACGCGAATCTGGGCTATCTTAGGACGCGGTTGGGAGACGGCGCGCAGTCGATCGACGTGATGAACCGGACACAGGGCGATCCGGATTGGGTTCTTCTTCGCCCGTGGCTTCAGGTCCCGTCGAACTGTATCGCGCCGCGCGAATTCGTTGAGCAAGTTCTGGCGGGACCGGAAAATACTATCGCTTTGGCAGCACTGTGCCCTGGGGCTACTCGAATAGGCACGTATAATCCGGCCGTGGATGTTCGCCTTAACCGGTTCTACGAAAGATACGGCTTCACGTACGATCCCTTCGCGCCATACAATCCGGGCACGGTCGGTTTGGATATCGCCGATGGCGGCAGCGGCGCCCCCAACGGCGGGCGCGGCTTCTATGCCGACTTGTCCGGCAATGAGCTGCCCAACGCCCCGCGCTGGACGATGAACCTCGGCGCGCAGTACACCTTCTTCCTGGAAGACGACGATTGGGAGCTGACCTTCCGCGGCGATTACTACCGCCAGGCGAAGAGCTACGCGCGGATCTACAACACCGAATACGACCGGCTGAAGGCATGGGACAACCTGAACCTCGCGGTGACGCTGGAGCGCCCTGAGTCCCAGCTCGCCTTCCAGCTCTACGTGAAGAACGTGTTCAACGACGCGCCGATCACCGACTTCTTCACCAACAGCGACGACACGGGGCTGACGAGCAACGTCTTCACCCTCGATCCGCGCATCATCGGCTTCAGCGTGACCAAGGGGTTCTAATCGCTTCCTCAGAACTTCAGCCGACTGTCGCCCGCTCCTCCGAGCAGCAGCATCGGCCCTCTTTTAAGAGCGAAATAGCCCAGCCGCATCTCCCTCTCCCCGAGAGGGCCACTGGGCCGATGCCGATACCTGGCCTCTCCCAAGGATCGGCATCGGCTCTTCCTTTGTGGATCAGGAGGGCACATCGTACTGCCCACACAAGCCCTTGTCGCCCATTCGGGGCGGCTTACCAGCTCGGCCCAAGTGTGACGTTCAGGAAGTGTCCGCAGTCCCGGAAATGACCGCCTTGAGGCGCAAAACGGCCGGACAAGCCAAACAACAAAGTTTGCCAGGATCGCCAACAAAGTGGGCGTTCCTCATCTAAAACGCACATGTTGAAAGCTGATGGGGTGGACGCCCCCCGACGGCATCTATGTGCCAAAGTGGAGGTGTTGAAACACCACTGAAGGAGGCGTCCGTGTCGGAAGTTACCACAATCGGTCTGGATATCGCCAAGAACGTTTTTCATGCGCACGGCGCTGACGAGCGCGGTGCGATGATCTTCAGTCGCAAACTGACGAGAAGGAAGTTGCTCGACTTCTTCGCCGGTCAGCCGGCGTGCATCGTGGCGCTCGAAGCTTGCGGCGGTGCCCATCACTGGGCACGCGAGCTGCAATCGATGGGGCACGAAGTGCGACTGATCCCGCCGGCCTACGTGAAGCCGTTCGCGAAGCGGAACAAGAACGATGCAATCGATGCCGAGGCGATCTGCGAGGCGGCGCAGCGCCCCGGCATGCGCTTTGTTGCAGTGAAGAGCGAGGAGCAGCAAGCCGCAGGGCTCGTGTTCCGCACGCGCGATCTGGTGGTGCGTCAGCGCACTCAACTCGTCAATGCGATCCGAGGCCACTTGGCGGAATATGGCTGGGTGGCGCCGCGCGGGACTGCGCACATGACGATGCTGGCTGACCTTCTCGAGGATGAGGAGATGGGTCGACCTTCTGGCCGAGTTGGACAAGCGGATCTCCGTGCTTGACCGTGAGATCGCGCGGCGCGCGAAGGAGGATGAAGATGCCCGGCGGCTGATGACCATCCCTGGCTCGGACCCATTGCCGCCACGGCCATCATCGCGCTCGCCCCGCCTGTCGAGACGTTCCGCAAGAGTCGCGACTTCGCCGCCTGGCTCGGCCTTGCGCCACGTCAGCACTCGACCGGCGGAAAACAGAGGCTTGGCAGCATATCGAAGATGGGCGAGCGGACCATCAGGCGGCTGCTCATCATCGGGGGCAGTTCAATGGTGCGTCAGGCATGTCGCTTTGGCGCGCCGGCCGGATCGTGGTTGGAGCGAATGCTCGCACGCAAGCCACGCATGCTTGTCTCAGTCGCGCTCGCTAACAAAATGGCGCGCATGGTCTGGGCGCTGCTGACCAAGAAAGAAGATTACAGAGCTCCGGAGGCGGTCGCGGCGTAAGCCGGGGCGGCAGCCAGAGGCGTCGGGGACGTAGGCGATCGAAGGAGGGTATGGCACAACGGTCGGCGAGACGGGGCCGGAAGAACCAGGGAACGGCAGAGCGCTAGCCAAGCGCGTAAAGCTGAAATGGATCCGGTCCGCGAACTCCCATACTGGCCCGCAGCTATGGCGCTGCTCATCAAGGCCGGACAGATGACAGCATTCCGACTACGTGCCAAAATACCTAAAATTACTGCTTGCATCCGAAGGGGCGTCCACAGATGCCGTACGTCAATCACTTGGTTTGTGATCAAATCTGGGTCGGCGGGGGAGAGGCAGGTTTTGGGTGGGCCACTCAAATATCCAGCGGTTTGGATGGCAGGTGCGAAACTCGCAGTTTGATTTGGCGGGCAGCTAGCGCCCGCGCGCCCGACGGTCGCGTCGGTTCATCTGTTCGGTGTCGGACGGATCAGGGTGCGTTCCCCCGCCTTTCCACTCGCCTGAGGCCAGCCACTCTTCGAAATAGTAGAGCCATGTAGCTGCCCAGGGCACGAACGTTTGATCTATCCGCATCGAAGAATCCCATTCGAAGGCCTTCGGCAGCATGAGACAAAGGCGCAATGGGTCGCGATAAACGTGCGGGAGTTCTCTGTCGCCTGCCAGTTCTGAAAGATCAGGCTCGATAACAAAGACACGCGGAGTGGTACCCTGCCGGTATTCGATGCGGACAGAATACTCTCGACCAATCAGGCTCGGTCTGACCTTGTATTCCCAAGTGAGTGCACCGGCGTGAAGTCTGCCGCTGCCACTACAAATGGGGTTCTTGCGCAGGAACAGAAACTGCGCCGCTGCTGTTAGGCGAGACTGGCGTGAAGCGAACAATCTAGTCACCAAAGAAGGTGTTGGGCTTGACCGGCGTCGCGCTAGGCATAGCAGAGGTAGTCAGCCCAACCACAGGCGCGACGAACAGCTTTTTGTCGGCGCGTGCTGCGGAGATCGCTTCGGTCCGTTTGTCGATAACCTCCCGCACCAGAGACGGCCCCAGACTATCATTCAGGCTCTTAGTAAGCTGATCCATGCCTTCCAACCCGGCCAGTCCTTCGAAGTCACTCAGCGCCTTCGCATGCCATTCGTAGAAAGCAGCGGCGCGCTGGGGTTCGGAGTTCCACCGATCGGCAAAATTCTCGCCTTTGGTCGTCTCGTTCTCAACAACGTAGATGCGCTGGCCCGATACTATTGGCTTGTCGATGAAGTGCGGCATCAAGCGGATCGTCGCCACGAGGACATCTAGCTCTGATTCGAAGGTGAAGTGATCCACACAGAACTCATACGACCTTGCGGCCAGCGTCGTGATGATGATCGAGATGGGGGCGATGTCGTCCGTAACGCGCAGAAAGTGCAGATCTCGATGTCTCTTAAGGAGTGGGGTGTATCCCCTTGCCATACGTAATGCTATGAGCTATACAATGGGGTATGAGCACGAAGCCCCTCACCACCGCCCAGTTCTTCCGCCAGTTTCCGGACGACGAAAGCTGCCTCCAACACCTCTTTGAAGTGCGGTTCGGCCAAGGCTTTGCGTGCCCTAAGTGCGAGCGCGAGACCAAGTGGTTCCGGATCAAGGCTGAGCGCGCCTATTCCTGCCAGTTTTGCGGCCACCACCTGCACCCGACCGTGGGCACTCCGTTCGAAAAGACGCGCACCTCGCTGCAACTGTGGTTCTATGCCATCCACCTGTTCACCACGACGCGCCACGGTGTCAGCGCCAAGGAATTGCAGCGCCAACTTGGCGTTACCTACAAGACAGCATGGCGCATGGCCGCGCTCATTCGCGAGCACATGCCAACTGTAGACGGCGAGCGTAAGCTCGGCGGCAAAGGCAAGCATGTTGAGATCGACGAGACGCTCGTGGGCGGCAAGCGCCTCGGCAAGGGCAAGGGTCGCCATCTGGAAAACAAGACGGTCGTGCTCGGCATGTTGGAGCGTGGCGGCGAGGTCATGACGATGGTAGTGCCCGACGTGAAGCGGGCAACCCTCCTGCCGCCAATCAAAGCGAATGTGCGAGAGGGCAGCACGGTCCATACCGATTACCTGCACAGCTACTACGTGCTTAGGAACGAAGGTTACGCCCATGCTCGCGTGAACCACAACGCGGGCGAGTATGTAGGCAAGGACGGCGCTTCAGTGAACGCGATCGAGAATTTCTGGCGGCATCTGAAGTGCTCGATCAACGGAACTCACACCAGCGTTAGCCCCAAGCACCTGAACCGCTACGTCAAAGAATTCGAGTATCGCTTCAATCGTCGCAATCGTCCGGAGACGATGCTTCCGGAGCTTCTTTCGACTTTCCGGCCATTGAACGGATAATCTGCTCGAACTCGGCGGGATCGCCAACCTCGCCTTTGTGCTCGGCGATGAACTGGTTGAGCTTGTTTTGCTCGATGGCTTCGCGAAGGCTGAGCATCAGAAATCCTTGAGCGAATAATCAATGGATGGATGATAGAGAACGCCGTCGTTCTTGGATGCCACCATCATCTCACCAGTGTAATGATTTCCCGCAATATCTTCTAGTCGGATTTGGAACTTAACGCTTCTTGTCCAAGTTGGCAGCGCATCACAGGGCTGGTTTTCAAACACGCACAACAGTACGCCATATGCAGCGTCACCTGCCGGAATGGGAGATTCCGTCTCCTTAACGATCCACCGATCCGCGGCTACCTTGATCTCATTACCCCCTTCAGGGCACATGGTTACGTCACCATGCATAGCCATTATCCGGCCATACTCCTCATGATCGTCGGGGTATTGCGCTGTTACAGACCAATTTCTACAAATCGTCTGCCGTTCACCTACGTTGGATATTTCAACGAAGAATAACACAGCCGCGCCAGGAGGGGGGGCACTACCGCCCCCCCATATGCCATGGAATTGATTCTGCACTCCAGCCGATACGGGGAAGCCAGTTGTGCGACCCTTAGATTTAGCGCTTCAACGAGCGACCGCTCTTCGTCTCGCTGGCGGTAAGGAGATGCAAGCATTTGCCAAAAAAGCACGGTGAGGAACACCACCCCGACTGCTGCGAAGCCGTAAACCAACCAGGTCTGTATCTCGGCGTTCATCGCATCTGGCCCCGCCACCAGATAGTGCAATGCAAAACCCACGACGGGGACAAGTATGACGCTGGTAAAGAGGTTAGCGCCCCCGCCAAAGAACCGCATGGTCTCGCGCCAACCGCGGTAAAGTGCGCTTTCTGGCTTTGGCCCGTCCATCCGAGCATCATGACATGACTCCATCGGAGGAGTCGAGTTCGAACGTATGGCAACGGGATACACCCGTAAGGAGTTGCACCGTCCGTCGCAGAACCCCTTTATTTCCGCTGTGGATAGGAAAGGGCTCAACGGATGCCTGCGTGGATACACCATCGGTAATTGTTTTCGCTAAACG
>NZ_JBDGIU010000002.1:0-517360 GCF_057657235.1 Pelagerythrobacter sp. Soil_C_18 | reverse complement strand
AGTTCGGCTGGGGATTGGTCGGCAGTGAAGTTGAGCACGTGCTGGATTAGGTCGGCGTCGAACTCGTTCTGCCCAATTGGCCGCACTGTGGTTCCTAGGGCGGTCGAACCGTGGGCGTAGATTGATGAACCGGCGAGCACCGGATTAGACGATTCTGCGAGCCATTTCCCGACAGCATTGTAGCTTGTGGTGACAGCTTCCAGCTGTGTCTTCGTGGGTTCCAGTTCTTGGCATATCGCCTCCAATATCCCGAAGACTTCGCCCTTCTTGGCAGCTTCATATGGAAGCGCGAACTGGTTTGACATCTTGTTCATTGGACATCGCCTTCCAGAGAATATACCGGCTCAAACGGTTCGATAGGCTGGGTGAAAAAGACAGGATCAAGCTTCGGACGGGCTTTCCTCGCTGCCGAGGCCCCCATTCCAGACAGCTGACTCGCTCGGCGAGTATCATCGAGCTTGAAGAAGTCCTTCGGAACGGCAGGGCAGTACCGGTAGATTGCATCTCGGGCGTGTTCGTGACCGGTCAGCAACTTGGCCATGCCATTAGCGCCGTGGGATTGCCCGTCGAAAAACAGCCTAGTGGCGTCCCACGCGAGTGACCCCCAACCGGGTGCTTCGCCCAGCATATATGTTTCGCTTCCACAGCCGAGGCTCAGCACCTGCAGACGATCCGAAGGCCAGCCCAGCAAGGTGATTGCTTCAACCACCGCTAACGCAATCGGGTTGTTGGCCCAAATGCCGCCATCTAACAGGCCGACCTGTTCGGCGGTCCGGTGCCTCCTGTAGTAAGTTGGAGCTGCCGCCGTCGCCATCGCCGCGTCAACTGCTGGCAGTCGATAATCGTGCTTTAGGCGCTCATGATGGGCGGTCTTGTAGATATATACGCTCCGGTGATCGGCATCCCACGCGGGAATAAGCAGCCGGGTTTGGGCGTCACCAATTCGTCGATCCTCAAGCACTGCTTCAAGTTCTTCGCGAAGTAGGTCCGCGTCGTGCTTGGCCGTGAATGTATGCTTGAAGCTGCGCCAGCAGTCAGCCAATCGGCCCTTAAAGCCGTGTTCTGCCTGACCAAAAATCCTAGGACCGCGTTCGGTGTAGAGCGTGAGCAGGTCTTTCGCTGGGATCCCCATAGCGAGGCCGATGGCGATAATTCCGCCGGTGGACGTACCTGCAATTAAATCGAAATATTGCCCGACTGGGCGATCTAGTTGTTCTTCCAGCGTGGCAAGGAATGAGGCAGGGAGCACGCCCTTTATGCCGCCCCCGTCGATGCTCAGGATACGGAAGGCTGGTGCATCTGGTGGCTTATCGCTAGTATCCATCAGTCCGCCTCCAACGCGCTTGACCCACGATCCGACCCGTCATATAGAACGTGACGTTCTGTAATAGGCCTTTGCCAAAAAAAGGCCCCGGAGGGCATGACGATTAACATATGAGCAACTATACGCTTCCGTCATGAATGAGTCAAGCTTGCCACCAACGTTCGCTGCTCGGCTGAAAAAGCAACGTGAAAACCGTGAGCTAACCCAGTCGGACCTTGCGCGGCTCGCTGGCCTTCAGCCTAGCGCAATAGCGCACTTCGAAGCAGGAAGGCGTAAGCCGTCCTTCGATAATGTCCGCTCTCTTGCTAAGGCGCTCAGCATATCAGCAGATTACCTGCTCGGTTCGTCCGCGCCGACAACTGCGTTTCGGCATGAAGACAAGTTGTCCGCACGGGATCGGGATATCATCCAAGGCATGATCGACTCGATGACCAGTAAGAAGCAGTAAGGGCAGTTGGCGTGGCGGGTTTTCGGCTCAAGATGGCAACCCGCTTAGGCCAGAAGATCGCTTCGGACTTTGGCTTCGAGAGCTTTCCGGTGTGCCCGAGAAAGATTGCCGAGAGCAGGGATATATCCGTCGAAGCGAAACCGCCGGAAGTCACTGGCGTGTCGGGTGCGATCATCTTAGCGGGCGACTCTGCGATGATCATTTATTCGACGGAGCTTCAAAACGAGGGCTTCGAGAATTTTTCCATCGCACACGAACTTGGGCATTGGTTCTTGCCGGGCCATCCTGAAGAAATTGCCAAGGCTGGTGGTATGCACCTCTCGCGGGCTTCCTTTACGCAGAACACGTCGATCGAGTTGGAGGCCGACCATTTCGCGAGCGGGTTGCTCATGCCTTCGCGGCTGACTCGAAATTTTCTTGGCGAAAATCAGATCGGTCTTGATGGAATTGTTCAGCTTGCGGGCGTAGCTAAAGCCTCGATCACGGCAGCAGCAATTCGCTCGGCCGAATGCTGCCCGTATCCAGTCGCAGTTATCGTCAGCAAGCGCCAAGAGATTGCTTACGCTTTCATGTCTGACACTTTCAAGAGCTTGGGGCGTCTGACTTTCTTACGAAAGGGTGATCCCCTACCGGCCAGTGCGACGAGCCACTTCAATGCTACGCCAGAAAACGTGCGCCTTGGCCGTCGATCAACAGAACAGACCGATTTGTCCGTATGGTTTGATGGCCCACGCGATATCGAACTTGACGAAGAAGTCCTTGGACTTGGCGGATATGGCTACACCCTGACGGTTCTTAGCAGCGAGAATCTGCCTGCGGATCCTACTGAAGACGAGGATGAGGACGCGCAACTCGAAGAGCGTTGGACGCCCCGCTTCGCCTATGGCCGCTAATCGCTAACTGCGATTCCGAAGCCGCCGTTCCGGAGTGTCCAACGAAGCGGTCGTTCGTGCGGCCCAGTCTGCTCGGATGAACGAAGGGCGGCTTTTGACTCTCCCGCCAGTCCCCCGGCGACAATACCGGATGTCGGTTCGGGGTTCGCGTGGGAACACAGCAATGTCGAGACCCAGCCGCTTCCTGACTTGTCGATCAAATTCAGTCGCACTGTCGCCCGATGCCGACGGTCATCGAGCCATCCATGCTGGTAACGGGACGCGAAACAGCGCGGCAGTTTTTCCCTTTGGAGGGCGGACGAAGCGCCTTGCGCTCTTCGGCCGTCATGCACACTTGTTCGCGAAGCCATTGATCGGCGTAAGCCTGCCCATCGAGGCGAACGCGGCGGCGATAACGAGACTGGTAACGGGACTTCTCCGCTGCCGACAGCGACTGGAACGTGCAGTTCCGCGTTTCTTGCGCAGCTACCGTGGTCTGAGCGGCTGCGGGTGAGGAAGACAACGCCAGAACGCCGGCGCCAAACGTTGCGAGGAAAAGTCCGGTGCGCATGAGAAAGCCTCACTGGATATTTGTTCGAACGGCAGGATAGCCGACAGGTCGTATCCAACAAGTGGGAAGTGCGCCTGAGGGGCCGAGGTGAACACGGCGGCGGCCCTCAAGGTGTTGATTAAGCTCGGCCATAGTTGAGGCAATCACCGCGCCCGCCGCGGGCGGGGCATCGACGCGCGAATCATCAGACCATCTCGCAGCCCCTGAATCGGCAAGGAACTGGCCTTTTTTGCGATCAGCAAATACCGCCCAACCTCAATCGGGACGGCACGGGAATATTTTTCTCCGCCGCACCGAGCACCCTGTTGGACGCAGCCGAACGCCAATGAACGCAGGCAGCCGCACGGGTGCGCAAGCTCCGATTTCCGGCACTCTTGCGCCTCATGACGTGACAGCCAACTGTCGGTGCAGGGGAGCCTCGCCACCTGCCAAACGATGGAACTGCTCTATGCCCAAACCCGAAAGGATCATCCGCCTCCGAACCGTTCTCGATCGCACCGGACTGTCGCGAACGACCATCTACCGCAAGATCACCGAAGGGACCTTTCCGCCCCAGGTGAAGATCGGCATCCACGGTGTTGGATGGCATGAGTCCGCGATCAACCGCTGGATCGCGGATCCTGCCGGCTACCGTCCCGAAAACGACAATCCCGCAGACGGCCCGGTTGATCGTGGCCAAGGATGATGCGCGGCGAGGTTGGATCGCGCACGCTGCAAACGACAACGATCCTGCCTCCGAACCCCCTGCAGTCGACGCCGCGCTGACGCGCATTGCCGAGGCGATTGGCCGGCACATTGCGCGGGAGCATATCCGCGGCCGCGATGCCGCGAATGACAATGGCGCGGGCGAGCGATAGTCTCGATTTGTTCCGCCGTTGACGCTGGGTCATTCGCGCGCAAAACTGTCCTTCGCCGAGATCGCACACCATCATCGAAGGATAGATCATGCTCCGCGCCGCGCTCTATGCCCGCTATTCCTCCGACCAGCAGAATGCTGCGTCGATCGCCGATCAGCTAAGCCTTTGCCGCGAGCGAGCGGAGCGAGAGGGCTGGCAAGTCGTGGGCACTTACGAAGACGCAGCTATCTCCGGCGCGAGCATGATCCTGCGTTCCGGCGTTCAGGCACTGCTTGCCGACGCGCAGGCAGGCAAGCTCGACATCGTTCTGGCGGAAGCGCTCGACCGTGTCTCGCGCGATCAGGCCGATGTCGCGACCCTCTACAAGCACCTGCAGTTCGCACGCGTGCCGCTGGTCACACTTTCCGAAGGCGAGATCAGCGAACTGCATGTCGGGCTCAAGGGGACGATGAATGCGCTGTTCCTGAAGGATCTGGCGAAGAAGACCCATCGCGGCCAACGCGGGCGCGTGGAGAAGGGCTTTTCGGCTGGCGCGGTCGGCTATGGCTACCGGATGATCCGCCGCCTGAGCAGCGAAGGCGAGCTGGTGCGAGGCGAGCGCGAGATCGATCAGGCGCAGGCGCTGGTCGTCAATCGTGTGTTCCGCGAGTTCGCCGCCGGCAAGAGCCCGCGCGCGATAGCGCGCGATCTCAATGCCGATGGCATTGTCGGACCTACGGGAAAGGCGTGGCGTGACACCAGCATCCGCGGCGATGTTCGCCGCGGCACGGGCATTCTCAACAACGAGCTCTATGTCGGGGTTCGCGTCTGGAATCACCGGCATGCGGTGAAGGACCCGGCCACCGGCAAGACCGTGACCCGTCTCAACCCGGAATCCGAATGGGTCCGCAGCGAAGTGCCGCATCTGCGGATTGTCAGTGACGAGCTATGGCAGGCGGTCAAGCGCGAGCAGCAGAGGATTGCGGAGCGTTATGCCAGCGTCAAGCAAGCGGCACAGAGCCGTGCGCTGCACAACACGCGGCGTCCGGCTTATCTGCTCTCCGGGCTGCTGGAATGCGGCGTGTGCGGCGGAACTTGTGCCATCGTCGTTGATGACCGCTACGGTTGCGTTGGACGGCATCGCAAGGGCTCGTGCACCAACAGCCGGACGATCAAGCGGGCCGAGCTTGAACGGCGGGCGCTCGCGGGCATCGCCGACAAGTTGGTTTCGGCAGACAAGATCGAGGCGGCCGTTGCCGCCTATGCCGTGCATATCAACCAGGAGAACCGCGAGCGGCGCGTGCAGGCAGATGCCGACACTCGGGCGCTTGCCAAGATCGAGCGTGCAGTTGCTGGCATCATGGAAGCAATCGAGGACGGTATGTATCAGCCGGTCATGAAGGCACGTATGGCCGAGCTGGAGCGGGAGAAGGCCGAGATCACCGCGCGTTTAGCCGAAGCACCGGCCGACATCCCCGATGTGCATCCCGGCATTGCCGAGATCTACAAGCGCAAGGTCGCGCGGCTCACTAAAACGTTCGACGACCCTGACACCCGGCTCGATGCATCAAGCGACATCCGCTCGCTGGCCGGCAAGATAGTGCTGCATCCGGGCGAGAAGCGGGGCGAGGTTCATGCGACGCTCCACGGCTCGCTCATCGGCATTCTGGACTTCGTCAATGACAACCCGAACACTGATGCCAGCCGAGTTATAACATCGGTGGCCTCGGGTTCGCTGGGGTGACCGGGTTGTTGTGGTTGTGAGCTGGGACTCGGCGCGTCAGACGAACTCGAATACCGCCATTGCCGCGTCGAGGATCAGCGCGATCAGCACGAGGCTTGACATGGCGAACAGCACGAAACGCACCATCACCTTGTTCGCGGTCGCTTGCACCACCGAATGGATCACTCGCAGACCGACGTAGATCCACGCCAGCAGCGCGTTCATTCCGTCACCCTGGCCGATGATCGCAAGCACAAGGCCGACGGCGTAGAACACCGTCGGCGCTTCGTGCAGGTGGTTGTAGTTGTGCGCTTTCCACTGCACTTGCTGCGGAAGCGCGCGGTCGAGCGAAGCCTCGGGATCGCGCGCCATCGCGTCAGGATCGATCTTGGCGCGACTCATTGCGGGAATGCGCGTCAGGTACATCCACAGCCACATGACCATGGTCCACGCCATCAAGGCGACGAGTGGCTGCAGAATAGCCATTCCGATCATGCGGCGGCTCCCACATCAAAGAGCGTGCGCAGCAGCGCACTGACCGTCAGCACCGCAAGGCACGCCGCCGAGAGGATGAACAGCAGGAAGCGCACGTTCACCTTGTTGACTGTCGCTTGCCAGAGCGAATGGATCACGCGGATCGCGACATAGGCCCAGGCGAACAGCAGATCGTGCGCATGCGGGCCCATGATCGCAAGGATGACGATCACGGCGTAGAAGAGCGTCGGCTGTTCGTGCAGGTGGGCGTAGTTGTGCGCCTTCCAGTTAATCCGGTCGTCGATCACGCCTTCCAGATCCTGACCGCGGCCGCCGGGTCTGGCGTTGGCCATCCCGCCGATTTTCGAAAGCGCCGGCAGCCGTGTGGCTGCCATCCAGACGAACATGACCAATGTCCATGCCACCAGGACGGCGGCCGGTGCGAGAATGTCAGCCTGCATGGAAACTCCCCCTCCTGAGACCCGCCGTGAAACTGCGTTGATGGAAGGCAGAAGTCAAACCGCGAGAATCAGTCGCTCGCGATCGTCGCGGCGAAGTTATCCGGATCACAGTTCCCGCCGGTCAGCAGGATCACTGTATTCTGATCGACCGGTACCTTTCCCGCGAGCGCGGCCGCGAGCGCCGCCGCACCGCCGGGTTCGACCACCAGCTTGAGGCGAGCGAAGGCGAAGCGCTGCGCGGCGCGCACTTCCTCGTCTGTCACCGCGACACCCGGCTCGCTGCGGCCCTGTAATACGGCGAGGTTGATCGGCTTCGTCGCGGTTGGCTGCAGAGCGTCGCAGATGGTCTTCGGCGCATCGGGCGCGGCGTGGACGATCTCGCCCGCGGCAAGGCTCTGTCCGACCATGTCCCAGCCAACCGGCTCCACCGGAACGACTTGCGACGAAGGGCAGGCGAGCGCCAGTCCCGCGCTGAGGCCACCGCCACCGCAGGGCGCGACCAGACAGGACGGCTCCCGGCCAAGTTGTTGCGTGATCTCGATGCCGGCGCTGCCTTGGCCCTCGATCACCCATGGATCGGCGAAGGCATGGACCAGCACTGCTCCGCGTCGCTCTACCTCGCGCGCGGCGAATTCGTCGCGGTCCTCGCCGGGCCGGTTGTAGAGCACGATCTCGGCACCGAGTGCGCGGGTCGCTTCCAGCTTCACCTTCGGCGCATCGCGCGGCATGATGATCGTCGCAGCAATGCCGAGCCGCCGGGCTGCCCATGCGACGCCCTGCGCATGGTTGCCGCTCGAGACTGCCACCACGCCGCGCGCGCGCTCCTCGTCGGTCAGATCGCTCAGGCGATGCCATGCGCCGCGGATCTTGAACGCGCCGACAGGCTGCAGCACCTCGGCCTTGGCCCAGAGCCGCGTGCCGCCGATCTCCACCGACAGCAGCGGGGTGGGCGGCAGGATCTCCGCGATCTTCGCGGCGGCGCGCAGCACGCCTTCGCGGGTCGGCTTTCGAATCGTCTCCTGGATCATGTTGCCCTGCTAGCGCATTTCCCTATGTGAGCCGTCGTTATTCGTGAGTCCCCGCGGACGCGGGGACCTCAGGCGGTCAGTGGACGACCAGGCGCCCGAGGCCTCCGCCCTTGCGGAGGCTCATCAGCAGTAGGATTGGAGCAATTATGTCGAAAGTGCTGGTAATCGGTGCAGGCGGAGTCAGCTCGGTCTGCGTGCACAAGATGGCGATGAATCCCGACGTCTTCAGCCAGATCCACCTTGCGAGCCGCACGAAAGCCAAGTGCGACGCGATCGCCGAATCGGTCAAGCAGCGCACGGGGCAGGAGGTGGCGACCTACGAGATCGATGCCGAGGAAGTCCCGGCCATGGTCAACCTGATCAAGAAGGTCGGGCCCAGCCTCGTGGTCAATCTCGCGCTTCCCTATCAGGACCTGCCGATCATGGACGCCTGCCTTGAGGCCGGCGTCGACTACCTCGACACCGCGAACTACGAGCCGAAGGACGAGGCGAAGTTCGAATACAAGTGGCAGTGGGCCTACCACGATCGGTTCAAGGAAGCCGGGATCATGGCGCTGCTCGGTAGCGGCTTCGATCCGGGTGTGACCAGCGTCTTCACCATGTGGCTAAAGAAGCACAAGCTGAAGACCATCCGCCAGCTTGACATCCTCGATTGCAACGGCGGTGATCACGGCCAGCATTTCGCGACCAACTTCAATCCAGAGATCAACATCCGTGAGATCACTGCGCCGGCGCGCCATTGGGAGAAAGGCAAGTTCATCGAGACCCCCGCGCTGGGCGAAAAGGTCGAGTTCAACTTCGAGAGCGTCGGCCGCAAGAATATGTACATGATGTACCACGAGGAACTGGAAAGCCTCGCGAAGTTCGTCCCCGAACTGGAGCGCGCGCGGTTCTGGATGACTTTCGGCGACCAGTACATCACGCACCTGACGGTGCTGCAGAACGTCGGCATGACCTCGATCGAGCCGATCCGTTACCAGGGCAAGGACATCATCCCGCTCCAGTTCCTCGCCGCGGTGCTGCCCAAGCCCGAGACGCTGGGCGAAACGACCAAGGGCAAGACCAACATCGGCGTGATCGCGACCGGCGAGGCGCTCGACGGATCGGGCGAGAAGACGTTCTACATCAACAATATCTGCGACCACGAGGATGCCTACGAGGAAACGGGCAACCAGGCGGTCAGTTACACCACCGGCGTCCCTGCGATGATCGGCAGCGCCATGGTGCTGCTGGGCAAGTGGAAGGGGGAGGGCGTCTTCAACATGGAGCAGTTCGACCCCGATCCGTTCATGGACATGCTGAACGATCACGGACTGCCGTGGAATGTGAAGGAGCTCGACGGGCCGGTGGACTTCTGACGGTGCTGAGGCCTGTCCTGACAGCTGCTGCGGCGCTGACGGCGACGCTTTGCCACCCCGCCTCGGCGGCCGAGACGCCGAGCGACCCCTACGCTCCGGCGCGCGAGATCATCGCGGACATGAACCGGATCGTGACGCCGGATGGTGTCCAAGAGACCTTCGTCGCCACGCTCGGCGGCGCGCGGCAGGTCGTGAACGTCCGCGGCACGGACCGCGACAATCCGATCCTGATCTTCGTCCACGGCGGACCCGGCGCGGTGGAGATGCCTTTCGCCTGGACCTTCCAGCGTCCGTGGGAGGACTTCTTCACCGTCGTCCATTACGACCAGCGCGGCGCCGGACGGTCCTATCCGCTGAACTCTCCCGGGACGCTCGCCCCGACGATGACGCTGGAGCGGTACCGGGACGATGCGATCGAACTGATCGAGTTGCTGCAGGAGCGTTACGGCGAGCGCAAGGTCGTGCTGATGGGGCACAGCTGGGGCTCGTTCGTCGGGCTGGCGGTCGCACTGGAGCGGCCGGACTTGCTCCACGCCTATGTCGGCGTGGGGCAGGGCATCGACTTCCGCGAAAGCGAGAAGGCCGGCATGGCCTGGACGCGGGCCAGGGCGCTTGCTGCCGGGGACGAGGAAGCGGTCGCCGCGATCGATGCTCTCGCGCCCTATCCCGCGGCGGGCCCGTTTACGATCGAGCAGGCCGACGGCTGGCGCAAGTACGCGATGCCGTACGGCTCGCTGCTGTACAACCGTCCGCCCGCGGAGACGCTCTATTTCCATCAGCCGCGCCTGTCGCCGCTTTACAGCCCCGCTGATCGCAAGGCCTGGGGCGAGGGCAGCGCCTTCACGGTGACGACGCTCTGGCCTCGTCTCGCCGATGTCAGCTTCGCGGACGTCGAGCGGGTCGAGGTGCCGCTGGTGTTCCTTCTCGGGCGGCACGACTATACCGTGCCTTCGCCGGTCGCGGCCGAGTGGCTTGAAGAGGTCGAGGCGCCTTCCAAGGAGCTGGTCTGGTTCGAGCATTCGGCGCACATGCCGATGTTCGAGGAACCCGGTCTGTTCCTCGCCGCGCTGTTGCGCGAGGTGGTACCGCTCGCCAAGGATGCGCAGCACGCGTCCGCGAATATTGATCCGGGAGGTTCCTGAGCCGATGGAAACCAAAGCTGGCGATCCGGGCGCTTTCGCCCATTTCGACCTCGATCGCGTCGATAGCCCCGCCTTCGTTGTCGACACTGCGAAGCTGCGCGCCAATCTTCAGGTGCTTGCTGACATTCGCGATGCGGCGGACATCAAGGTGCTGGCCGCGCTCAAGGCGTTCTCGATGTGGAGCGTTGCGCCGGTGATCGGCGAATATCTCGACGGCGTGTGTACCTCGGGCCTGTGGGAAGCGCGGTTGGCCAGCGAGTTCTACGACGGGGAGATCGCCACCTACTCGGCCGCCTACAAGCCCGGCGAGCTGGAGGAAGTCTGTCGCCTTTCCGATCACGTGATCTTCAACTCGCCCGGCCAGCTCGAGCGTGCGGCGCTGATCCTCGATCATGCGCGCGCCTCGGGTCAGGACTTCGACGTCGGGCTGCGGATCAATCCGCTGTGTCCTTGTGGCGAAGTGCCGCGCTACGATCCCTCGTCGCCCGGCTCGCGGCTCGGCTTCCCGATCGACCAGCTCACGCCCGAGATCATGGAGCAGGTCGACGGCATCCACTTCCACAACTTGTGCGAGCAGGATTTCGAGCCGCTCCGGCGGACGTGGGACAAGGTGTTCGACGCGATCGAGCCGTGGTTCGGCCAGCTCAAGTGGATCAACATGGGCGGCGGGCACCACATCACCCGCGCCGACTATCAGCGCGAGGAACTGGTGGAGTTCCTGCGCGATGCGAAGGAGGACACCGGAGCTGAGATCTACCTCGAGCCGGGCGAAGCCGTGGCGCTCGATGCCGGGATGCTCGTCGGAACTATCCTCGACTCGATGTGGAACGGAATGCCGCTCGCGGTGACCGATATCTCCGCCACCTGCCACATGCCCGACGTGATCGAGGCGCCCTACCGGCCCGCGATGCTGCACGAGGAGGCTGCGGGCGAGGGCGATCCCGTCCGCCTCGGCGGGCCGTCGTGCCTCGCGGGCGACGTAATCGGCGACTACCACCTGCCGGTGCCGTGCGAACCCGGCCAGCGAATCGCCTTCCTCGACCAGGCGCACTATTCGATGGTGAAGACCAACACCTTCAACGGCGTCCAGCTGCCCTCGATCTGGCTCTGGGACAGTGACACCGACGCGCTCGAACGGGTGAAGAGCTTTGACTACGAAGATTTTCGCGACCGGTTGAGTTAGCGGGGCTTGGCGGGGCGGACGGTCCGTGGAAGGATCGCCGCAAGACGTTTGGGGGAATGCCGATGCGAAAAGTCCACCTACTGGTCGCTGCCGTCGTGCTCGCCGGCGGGAATGCGGCGGCTGCGCCGGCGGCACGGGCGCAGGGCTATTCGGCGGAGCGTCTAGTGAAGTCGGTGGACCTCGACGATCTCAAGGCGATCGTCAAATCGCTCGGCCATACCGTCAGCGAACAGGGGAAATTCGGCGAGGTCAGCCTCTCCGCGACCGATGCGGAGGAGACCAATTACATCCTCATCGGAACCGCCTGCAACGCCAACGGCATCCGTGGGTGCCAGGGCGTGATGATGCAGGTCCGGTTCGATCCGGACGAGAGCGTCGACGCCGAAGGCCTTGCGCGCGCCAACCTGTCGCAGGCCGCCGTCAATACCTGGCGTGACCCGGCGAACGGCACGATCGGCGTCACCCGCTACGTCGTGCTCGACCACGGAATCACCATGGCCAACCTGCGCGAGAACGTGAACGTCCTCCTTTCGCTGACGCCCAGCGTGGTGGATGCGCTTCTCGAGGAATGATCCGGGCACGGATCGTCCCGCCGCACCCCCGCTTCGTCCCCTCTCCGGTTGCGGGGTAAAGCGCGAGTTTTCACTTGCGGTTCACGCTGCGAAGCTTATAGGCGCACCCCGCTGCCCCAAGGGGACTTCCTAACCGCAAGGCAGCCTCGTTCGAACTTAACCGTTTGGGGGTCCCTTGAGTTGCACATCCATCCTGACGCCCGGTCTGTAGTTCGGGCACTCGCGCCGGACGAGCCGGTTATCATCAATCGCCCGCACGCTGCGGAGCGCGCAGCGCGTTTCTTCGTCGAGAAGTTCCCGGGCAAGTCGCTCTATGCGGTGAAGGCGAATCCTTCGCCCGACCTGCTGCAGGTCCTGTGGAATGGCGGCGTGACGCATTTCGACGTCGCTTCGATCGCGGAAGTGCGCCTGGTGCGCGCCATGCTGCCGCAGGCGACGCTGTGCTTCATGCATCCGGTGAAGACGCCGCGCGCGATTCGCGAGGCTTACTTCGCACACGGCGTGAAGACCTTCAGCCTCGACACGATCGAGGAGCTGGCCAAGATCGTCGAGGCGACTACCGCGGAGGATGGCACGCCCGCTGCCGACCTGCGGTTGCTGGTGCGCCTGCGCGTCTCATCCGACTATTCCGAGCTCAGCCTTGCGTCGAAGTTCGGCGTCGATCTGGTCGACGCTGCGCCGCTGCTGCAGGCGACCCGCCAGCATTGCGACTGGCTGGGTGTGTGCTTCCACGTCGGGAGCCAGGCGATGACGCCGTTCGCCTATGTCCAGGCGCTGGAGCGCGTACGCGCCGCGGTGGCCGAGGCGAGCGTGGTGATCGACGTGGTCGATGTCGGCGGCGGCTTCCCCTCGGTCTATCCGGACATGGAGCCTCCGCCGCTGGAGGACTATTTCGAAGTCATCCACCGCCACTTCGAAAACCTGCCGATCGCCTATAACGCCGAGCTGTGGTGCGAGCCCGGCCGCGCGCTCTGCGCCGAGTATTCCTCGGTCGTCGTGCGGGTTGAGAAGCGCCGCGGGGACGAACTCTACATCAATGACGGAGCCTACGGCGCGCTGTTCGATGCGGCGCATGTCGACTGGCGCTTCCCGGTCTCGGCGCTGGAGGACGATCTGCGCGATCCGCCGCAGGAGTTCGCCTTCTACGGGCCGACCTGCGACGATGCCGATTACATGAAGGGCCCCTTCATGCTTCCCGGTGACATCCAGGCGGGCGATTATATCGAGATCGGCATGCTCGGTGCCTACGGCGCGGCGATGAAGACCGGCTTCAACGGCTTCGGCAATGCGCAGCAGATCGTGGTCGGCGACGAGCCGATGGCTAGCCTCTACCGCGGCGACCGCGAGCGCCCGGTGACCGACAACGTGGTGAGCCTGCGCTGAGCAGGCCCCCTGTCTCCGCGCGACCGGCTACGGCCTCGCGCGGGGAAGGCAGGCGCCCACGGGCGGGGAGGCGAAGATCCGGCAGTCGAAATAGATCGCCTCGGCATTGCCGTTCCGCGCCGGCAGGAAACTGAAGCGTAGCGCGCGGCGGGCTTCGCCGGTCAGCGGCAATTCGGCCGGAATCGCCGCGGCTTCGTCCCAACCGTAGACCTGACAATAGGCGTCACCCGGGCACAGGGCGCGGGCGCGCTCCACGAGCGTCTGCGGGGAATCGCCGCGTGCGACGAGCACGAAATGAACGCCGGGCGCGAGGACGCCCGGAGACACGTCCGGTGCGTCGGCTGCCTCGATCGGAGTCTCCTCCGACACGGCACCGCGCGATGCGGTGATCGTACGAACCGCCGTACCCTGGTCGGCAAGCCGGGGGAGGAGAAGGTCCACTGGCCGATCGACCTCCTGTGCCGCTTTGCGCAGCCTTAGCGGGTCGGGTTCGCCGCCGGTGTAACGCGCCGACATCGCCGCGCTGCTCCCCCACCATCCGCGCCACCGGAAGAACAGGTGGGGGCCGACCGCCGCGATCTTGTCCAGCTCGCCGCTCCAGGCGGGATAGACGTAGTCGGCGTGATAGTGGGTCGCCGTACCGACCCGCGCGTGGACGTAACCGCCCAGCGCCTCCTCCGCCCGCTGCCGCGCCGCACGCCATAAGGTCTCGGAATAGCTGCGCGCGAGCGAGCCGTCGCAGGTGAAGGTGAATTGGCACCCCGTGGGCCGCTCCGAGCCCTGGAAGACCACGCCGCAGACCGTGCCGGCGAACGCCGGATGGCGCACGCGGTTGAGGATCACCTGCATCACCGCGCGCTGGTCCGCTTCGCCGGCACCGGCCTCGGCCATCGCGGCGAGCGCGAGACAGTTGCGCGCCCGCACGCGGTCTGCGGAGCTGCCGCGAAAGACGAACGGGCGGGCGGCCACCGGATCGATGTCGGCAAAGGGAGCCGCGGCGTTGCGCGTGCGCGCATCCTCGGCAGGGAGCGTGGAGAGGATCGTGCCCTCGTCCTCGGCACTTGCGGGCAGGGCATCGAGCGGGGCCGATATGGTCGAGGGAACCAGCGGAGCGACAGGCCGATCGACTGCGCCGAACGCGGCCAGCGCTGCGAAGGCGAGCGCGAGAATAGCGGAGACCGCGTAGAGAGGCGCGTTCTCGCGCAACTGCCTGGATCGGCTGTCGTCCATTGCCGCTATCTAGCGTCACAGGCGGCGGTGACCAGCGGCAGCGCTCAGGCTGCCTGCGCGAGTTCCAGCTCGAGCCGGTCCCAGATCTCTACCAGTGCGGTGGCCAGATCGTCCATCATCGCTTCGGTATGCGTGGGGCCGGGGGTGAAGCGCAGCCGCTCGGTGCCGCGCGGCACGGTCGGGAAATTGATCGGCTGCACATAGGCGCCGTATTCCGCGAGCAGGATGTCGCTGATCTTCTTCGCGCGCACAGGATCGCCGACCATGAGCGGCACGATATGCGTCTGGCTCGGCATGACCGGCAGGCCGGCAGCGGCGAACTTCGCCTTGAGCAGCGCGGCGTTGCGCTGCTGCGCCTCACGCTCCTCGTTCGATTCCTTGAGGTGCCGCACGGCCGCGAGCACGCCGGCCACGAGAACGGGGCTGAGCGAAGTCGTGAAGATGAACCCGGGCGCATAGCTGCGGATGCAGTCGATCACGCGCGTGTCGGCCGCGATATAGCCGCCCATGACGCCGAACGCCTTGCCCAGCGTGCCTTCGATGATGTCGATCCGGTGCGCGGCCTCGTCACGCTCCGAAATCCCGCCGCCGCGCTGGCCGTACATGCCGACGGCGTGGACCTCGTCGATATAGGTCAGCGCGTTGTATTTCTCGGCAAGGTCGCAGATCGCGTGGATCGGGGCGATGTCGGCGTCCATCGAGTAGACGCTCTCGAACGCGACCAGCTTGGGCGTCTCGGGCGCTTCGGCGGCGAGCAGCTCTTCCAGATGCTCGAGATCGTTGTGCCGGAACACGCGCTTCTCGCAGCCCGAGTTGCGAATGCCGGCGATCATGCTCGCATGGTTGAGCTCGTCGGAGAAGATTACGCAGCCCGGCAGCAGCTTGGCCAGGGTGGAGAGCGTCGCGTCGTTGGAGACGTAGCCGCTGGTGAACAGCAGCGCGCCGTCCTTGCCGTGCAGGTCGGCCAGCTCGCGTTCCAGCTGGACGTGAAAGTGCGTGTTGCCGCCGATGTTGCGCGTGCCGCCGGATCCGGCGCCGACGTCGTGCAGCGCCTCTTCCATCGCGGCGATGACTTTCGGGTGCTGGCCCATCGAAAGGTAGTCGTTCGAGCACCAGACGGTGATTGGCTTCGGCCCATTGTGCCCGGCGAAGCAGCGTGCGTTGGGGAACGTGCCCTTGTTACGCATGATATCGATGAAGACGCGGTAGCGGCCTTCAGAGTGCAGGCGGTCGATCGCCTGATCGAAGATCTGATTGTAATTCATCGCACGCTCGCGCCTCGCCGTCCGGTCCCGGCCGTTCCGGGCCGGCATTTAGGCCGCCCGCGCCCGTATTTCCACCGCGATCTTTGCGAGCGATTCGCAGCTAGAACTTCTCCAGACGCTCGATCCCGCAGGCGCGAAATGCCTGGGCAAGCGGCTCGAATTCGTCGAGCGGTCCTGTGGTCACGGCGCGATCCGGCTTTCTCCGCGCGATTGGCTGCCCCGCAACGAGGTGTGCGATCCGGCGCGCGATGCCCTGGGCGCCGTCGATGAATTTCACCTCCGCACCGAACGCTTCTCCCAACTCCGCCCGCAAAAGAGGGAAATGGGTGCAGGCGAGCACGACGGTGTCGATCTCGCCCCCGCCGGGCTGCATGCTAAGCCCCGCCACGGCCTCGTCGATCGCGGCGGGGGTGACCGCACGCCCCCGCAGCTTGGCCTCCGCCGCCTCGACCAGACCGGGTGCGGCGTGGCGCAGCAGCGTCTTCCCGTCAGCGAACTGCGATTCGAGATTATCGACATAGGCCTGGCGGATCGTCGCCGCCGTGCCGAGCAGCCCGATCGTGCCGCTGCGTGTCGCGCTCGCCGCGGGTTTGATCGCGGGTACCGTACCGACGATCGGGATCTCCAGCACCTCGCGCACCATGCCGAGCGCGATCGTACTCGCGGTGTTGCAGGCGATGCAGATCAGCCGCGGATTCCAGCGCTCCGCCATCCGCCCGAGCAACCCGCAGACGCGCGCCGCGACATCGGCCTCGCTCTTGGTGCCATAAGGCAGGCCCGCGAGATCCGCCGCATAGATCACGGGCACGCCAGGCAGCGTCTTGCGCATCTCCGCGAGCACGCTGAGTCCGCCAACGCCGGAATCGAACAGCAGGATGGGGGATGAATCGTCCAAGGAACCATTTCCGTTCGGGCTGCGCTTGTCGAAGCCCCGCTTTTTCTTCTAGCGCCGTAGAAGAGAGAACGGCCCTTCGACAAGCTCGGGGCGAACGGTTATCTGCTGCTGAAAGGGAGGGGCGCTGCCATGGACGTGACCACCGATACCTTGCTTGCCGCGCTGCTCGGCTACTTGTGCGGCTCAATCCCGTTCGGGCTGATCCTCGCGCGGCTCGCCGGGTTGGGCGACGTGCGCAAGATCGGCAGCGGCAATATCGGCGCGACCAACGTGCTGCGCACCGGCAACAAGGCGGTCGCTGCGGCCACCCTGCTGCTCGACCTCGCCAAGGGGCTCGTGGCGGTGCTGCTCGCCGCGCACCTGCTCACCGGGCCGAGCGAGATGCCCGGCGCTGCCTTAGGTCCGGCACCCGTTGCTGCGGTGTTTGCCGTGCTCGGCCACTGCTTCCCCGTCTGGCTCGGGTTCAAGGGGGGGAAGGGCGTTGCGACCAACGCCGGCGTCAGCTTCGGCCTCGCCTGGCCGATCGGGCTTGCCTACGCCCTCGTCTGGCTCGGGGTTCTGGGGCTGAGCCGGATCAGCTCGCTCGCGGGGATGAGCGCAGTCGTGGCCGCGGTCATCGTCGCCGCGGTGTTCGGTCACACGGCCTACGTCCCTGCGCTGGTGCTGATCGCGCTGATCGTGATCTGGCTCCACCGCGAGAACCTCAAGCGTCTGGCGAACGGCACCGAGCCGAAGGTCGGTTCGAAGGAGTGAGCCGGTTTTCCATTCCACCGGGATGTCGCGCGTGAGGGAAGCCGCCCCCCTCTCACAGCAGGAGGCATTCGCGCGTATCCGGCTGCTGCGGTCGCCCAACATCGGGCCGGTCTCATACGCCCATCTGCTTCAGCGATACGGCAGTGCCGAAGCTGCGCTCGAGGCGCTGCCCCATCTCGGCCGGCGCGGCGGGCGCGACTATCGCGCCGCGCCGATCGAGCGGATCGAGCGTGAAGTGGAAGCGGTGCGTGCCGCCGGTGCGCGGTACCTGTTCCACGACCAGCCCGGTTATCCGCCGCTTCTGGTGGAGATCGAAAGCGCGCCGCCGATCCTGACCTTCCGGGGTGACCTTGCCCTGGCCGCACGGCCCTGCGTCGCCATGGTCGGCGCGCGCAATGCCTCGGCCGCGGCGGTCAAGCTGGCGCGCGACTTCGCCGCGGCCTTGGCGGAGGCGGGGTTCGTCGTCGTTTCCGGTCTCGCCCGTGGCATCGACGGCGCCGCCCACCGAGGCGCGCTGCCCGCGACGGTTGGCGTGATCGCAAGCGGCATCGACATCGCCTATCCGCCCCAGCACGCCGAGCTGCAGGATGACATCGCGAGCACAGGCCTGCTCCTTGCCGAGCAGCCGCCGGGCACCGAACCCCGCGGCAGCCACTTCCCGAGCCGCAACCGAATCATCGCAGGGCTCGCAGCAGGAACGCTGGTGGTGGAAGCGGCGCCCAAGTCCGGCTCGCTGATCACCGCGCGCCTTGCGGGGGAGGCTGGGCGCGAGGTCATGGCGATCCCGGGCAGCCCGCTCGATAGACGCTCGCAAGGGTGCAATCAGTTGATTCGCGACGGCGCGGTCCTGGTTCAGGCGCCGGAGGACGCGATCGAGCTGCTCAGCGGCTTCGACGGCACCCCGCGCTCCACCTTCCGCGAAGCCGCTCGGGGATACGACTACGCGCCCGACGAACTGGACCATGCCGAACCGGCCGACATCTCCGGCCTGCTGACGACCGCTCCGGTACCGGTAGACGAACTGATCCGCCAATCGGGCGCCGGCTCGTCAGCCGTGCAGATGGCCCTGCTGGAACTTGAAATCGCCGGTCGTTTGCAGCGACACGCGGGCGGGCGGGTCTCGCTGGCCGGCTAGCGCACCGCCCACAATCTCACTTGACGGGGGCGAGCCGCCGTCCCCACCCTCGCGCACGTACACACGTAAGGGACCGTCTCCAACTCCATGCAGCTTGTTATCGTCGAATCGCCGGCCAAGGCGAAGACCATCGAGAAATACCTGGGCAAGGACTTCAAGGTCCTCGCCTCCTACGGTCACGTCCGCGACCTGCCGCCCAAGGATGGCAGCGTGCGGCCGGACGAGGACTTCGCGATGGATTGGGAACTTTATCGCGACAAGCAGAGCCGCTTCAAGGAAATCGCCGATGCGGCGAAGAAGGCCGACCGGCTCGTGCTCGCGACCGACCCCGACCGCGAAGGAGAGGCGATTTCGTGGCACGTGCGCGAGCTTCTGGCCAAGCGCAAGGCGCTGCCGGCGAAGGTCGACCGGGTCACCTTCAACGCGATCACCAAACCGGCGGTGACCGAGGCGATGGCGCATCCGCGCGATCTCGATAACGATCTCGTCGATGCCTACCTCGCGCGGCGCGCGCTCGACTATCTCTACGGCTTCACGCTCTCGCCGGTACTCTGGCGCCGCCTGCCGGGAGCCAAGAGCGCGGGCCGCGTGCAGTCGGTCGCGCTGCGGCTGATCGTTGACCGCGAGCGGGAAATCGAGGCCTTCCGCGCGCAGGAGTACTGGTCCGTCGTTGCGAAGCTGGAGCAGGACGGCACCGAATTCGACGCGCGCCTCGTCAAATACGATGGCAAGAAGCTCGACAAGCTGACGCTCGGCGACGAGGGCAGCGCGATGGCCGCGAGGGCCGCGGTCGAGCAGGGCCGCTTCACGATCGAGGAGATCGAGACCAAGCCGCTCACGCGCAATCCGGCGCCGCCGTTCACCACCTCGACGCTGCAGCAGGAAGCCGCGCGCAAGCTCGGCTTTTCCGCCAGCCATACCATGCGGCTTGCGCAGTCGCTCTACGAAGCCGGCGCGATTACCTACATGCGGACCGACGGCGTGCAGATGGACGGTAGCGCGATCAGCGCCGCGCGCAAGGCGATCGCGGATCGCTACGACGGGCACTACATCCCGGAAAAACCACGCCATTACAGCACCAAGGCAAAGAATGCTCAGGAAGCGCACGAGGCGATCCGCCCGACCGATTTCTCGCGCGACCGCGCGGCGTCGGGGGACGAGGGCAAGCTCTACGATCTGATCTTCAAGCGCGCGATGGCCAGCCAGATGGCCGCCGCGCGGCTGGAGCGCACGACTGTTACCCTGCGAGACGGGACCGGCAAGAACGAACTGCGCGCGACCGGGCAGGTGGTGAAGTTTCCGGGCTTCTTCGCGGTCTACCAGGAAGGCTTCGACGACAAGGACAGCGAAGACGACGAGGGTCTGCTGCCTGTCATGCACAAGGGTGACAGCCCGGTGAAGAAGGGCGTCAACGCCAACCAGCACTTCACGCAACCGCCGCCCCGCTTCTCCGAGGCGTCGCTGGTCAAGCGGCTCGAGGAGCTCGGCATCGGCCGGCCGTCGACATATGCATCGACGATCCAGACGTTGCGCGACCGCGAATATGTGCGGATGGAGAAAAACCGTTTCTTTGCAGAGGAATCGGGCCGGCTCCTGACCGCGTTTCTGGAGCGCTTCTTCGAACGCTACGTCGCCTACGATTTCACCGCCGGGATGGAGGACGAACTCGACGAGGTCTCGGGCGGGCGCGAGGAATGGAAGGCGCTGCTCACCCAGTTCTGGCGCGACTTCAAACCGAAGACCGAAGAAGTGATGGAGCGCAAGCCTTCGGAAGTGACCGAGGCGCTCGACGATTTCCTGTCCGACTACCTCTTTCCGCCGCGCGCCGACGGCAAGGACCCGCGCACCTGCCCCCTGTGCGAGGCAGAGGGACGCTCCGGCGGCCGGCTCGCGCTGCGCGGCGGGCGCTATGGTGCGTTCGTCGCCTGCGCCAACTATCCCGAGTGCAAGTTCACCCGCCGCTTCGCGCAGCCGGGTGACGACGGGGAAGCCGCGGCCGACGACGGCGTGCTCGGCAAGCATCCCGAAACGGGCGAGGACATCCACCGTAAGACTGGTCGCTTCGGCCCCTACGTCCAGATGGGCGAGGGCAAGGACGCCAAGCGCGCGAGCATTCCCAAGGACCTGCCGGACTTCGACCTCGAATGGGCGATCAAGCTGCTCGAACTGCCCCGCATCGTGGGAACACATCCCGAAACGGGGCAGGACATCGAAGCGAATATCGGGCGTTACGGTCCGTACCTGCGCCATGACGGCAAGTACGCGAAGCTGTCTTCGACCCGCGACGTGTTCGAAACCGGCATGAATGCGGCCGTCGCGGCGCTCGCCGAAGCCGGCAACCGCAAGGGCGGCACGCGTGCCAAGGCGGAGCCGATCAAGACCCTCGGCGCTCACCCGACCAGCGGCGGCGAGATCAAGGTCATGCCGGGCCGCTATGGCCCCTACGTCACCGACGGCACGACCAATGCGACGATCCCGAAGGACGTGAAGCCCGAGGACGTCACCGAAGCGCAGGCCATCGAACTCATCGATGCCCGGGCGGCAAAGGGCCCGGCTAAGAAGAAGGGCGGGCGAAAGGCGGCGCCGAAGAAGAAGCCTGCCGCGAAGAAGAAGGCCGCACCGAAGAAGGGGGCTGCGAAGTGAGTGTCGCGGTTCCGCCTTCTGTCCGGGGCCGAAAGGGATAGGCATGGCGAAGGAGCACTTCGAGCGCCACAAGCAGCCATGGAAGGCCGACGAAGCCGGTCAGCTTCGCACGCTTGCCGCCAAGGGGCACGGCCTCAAGGCGATCGCCAAGGCGCTCAACCGCAGCGAGGAATCGGTCAAGGACTTCGCCAAGAAGAACAAGATCGCGATCGCGAAGAAGCGGTAGGGGCAGTTGCTGGCGACGCGGTAGCGCTCGGTCGACCGTGCTTCACCAGCCGTGCGTTCAGCGCCCCCAGTCCAGCCCGATTTCCTCGAAGATCTCGCGGTTTTCGGCCCAGTTCTCCTCCACCTTCACGTGGAGGAAGAGGTGGACCTTCACCCCGAGCATTTCGCTGAGTTCCATCCGCGCCGCCTCGCCGATTGCCTTGATGCGGCTGCCGCCCTTGCCGAGGACGATCGCGCGCTGGCTTTCGCGGCCGACGACAATCTGCTGGTGGATCTCGAGGCTGCCGTCGGGGCGCTGCTGGTAGCTCTCGGGCCGTACGGCGCTGTCGTAGGGCAGTTCCTCGTGGAGCTGGCGGTAGAGTTGCTCGCGCGTGATCTCGGCGGCGAGAAGGCGCTCGCTGGCGTCGGACACCTGGTCCTCGGGGTACATCCACGGGCCTGCGGGCATCATCTCGGCGAGTGCCGTTCTCATCTCCGGCACGCCGTCGCCGGTGAGGGCGGAGACGAAGAAGATCTCCGCGAAGTCAGCTTTGCCTGCAAGCTCCTGCGCCAGTGCGAGGAGCGGTTCCTTCTTCGCCACGTCGACCTTGTTGAGCACCAGGATCTTGCGCTCCGGCCGGGCGGCGAGCGCTTCGAGCAGCGGTTCGAGCTCGTGCCGCCGCTGCTTGACCGGATCGACCAGCAGCAGCACCGCGTCGGCCGCCTCGGCGCCTTCCCACGCGGCGCTTACCATTGCGCGGTCGAGCCGCCGGCGCGGTGTGAAGATGCCGGGAGTGTCGACCAGGATCATCTGCGTCTCCCCGTGCAGCGCGATGCCGAGCATGCGCGCGCGCGTGGTCTGCGCCTTGGCGCTGGTGATCGCGACTTTCTGCCCGACGAGCTGGTTCACCAGCGTGGACTTGCCCGCGTTCGGCGCGCCGATCACGGCGACGAGGCCGCAGCGGGTATTCGTATCGTCGGTCACCCGTACATCTCCATGAACTTGTGTGCGGCCGCTGTTTCGGCCTCCTGTTTGCTGCTTGCGGTCGCCTCGGCCTCGCCGACTTTGTGCACCTTGACCCGCACGGTGAAGCTGGCGGCGTGGTCGGGGCCTGAGCGGTCGATCAGCTCGTATTGCGGCGGGCGGCGTTGGTTGCCCGCCGCCCATTCCTGCAGCGCGCTTTTCGGATGCTTGGAGCGGCCCGCGTGCCCCTCGACCAAGTCGTTCCACAGCTTGCGGACGAGATCGCGCGTGGCATCGAACCCGCTCTCGATGAAGCTGGCGCCGAGCAGTGCTTCCATCACGTCGCCGAGGACGTTGTCGCTCTCGGCCGCACCGTCGTCGCGGGCCTGCTTCCCGAGGCGGACGTGGGCCGGGGCGCCGATCTCGCGGGCGATGCTGGCGCAGGCCTGGCGGCTGACGAGGGCGTTGAGGCGCTGCGCCAGCTCGCCCTCCGCCGCGCCATTACGTCCGTAGAGCCATTCGGCGATCGAGAGGCCAAGCACCCGGTCGCCGAGGAACTCGAGCCGCTGGTAGTGCCGTGTATCGCCCGTGCTGCCGTGGGTCAGCGCCTCGCGCCACAGCGCTTCGTCGCCGACCGAAAAGCCGGCGCCGGCCAGCCAGTCGCGGGTCTTCCCGTCGAGCGTGCTCACAGTCCGTCCCCGATGCGGCCCCAGCGCGCGGCGGTGAACCAGGTCCAGGGCTTGATCCACTCGGCGCGGCCGTCGGTCGACCACATGATCGCGCTTGCGCGGCCGACGAGGTTCTCCTGCGGAACGAGCCCGACGCCGCCGCCCGGCATCGCGGGAAAGCGGCTGTCCTGCGAGTTGTCGCGGTTATCGCCCATCACGAAGATCGTTCCCTCGGGCACGATTAGGGGGCCGTAGTCGTCCTGCGGGGTCGGGCCGAAGTCGAGGACGTCGTAGCTGCGGCCCGAGGGCAGCGTCTCCTGGAAGCGGGCGTAGCGGCACTGCTCCCCGCCTTCACCGTCCGCCTCGCGCACCGCTGCCCAAGCGCAGTCGGTGTTCGGCGAGACGGGGATCACGAAGTCCTCGATCCGCTGCTTCGCGACCGGATCGCCGTTGAGAAAGAGCTGGCCGCCGCGCATCGCCATGGTGTCGCCGGGTAGGCCGATCACGCGCTTGATATAGTCGGTGTTGTCGATCGGGTGCTTGAAGATCACCACGTCGCCGCGCTCGGGCTGGCCGGCGAACAGACGGCCCGGGATCAGCGGAGCGGAAAAGGGCAGCGAGTAGTCGCTGTAGCCGTAGGGCCACTTGGCGGCGACCAGGTAGTCGCCGTTCATCAGCCGGGGCAGCATCGATTCGCTGGGGATCGAGAAGGGCGAGAAGATAAAGCTGCGGAAGATCAGCACCACCAGCGCGAGCTTGGCCAGGAACAGGAGGAAGCTGCCGAGCGTCTCGCTCTGCTCCTCGCGCTTCGGCGTTTCGGCTTCGGACACGGCGGTCATGCCGGGCCCGGGTGTTGACAGATGCGACACGCTCGCGCCGTTGGAAAACCGCGGTTCCGAGGGGAAAGGTCACAGCGGCCCGTGACCTTCTGAAGAGGACGGTTCCGGCTCGGTTGAGTGCTTGCAAACATCGCCACAGTCCCTAGTCGGGCGCCCACGATGTAGGAAAGGGATTTTCGCATGACCGACGCAGTTTCCGCAGCCTGGCAGCAGATTGAGGCCGTGCCGCAGCGCACGCTGAAGGAGCTGTTTGCAAGCGATCCCGGCCGGGTGGCCAAGCTCTCGCAGCGGATCGAATGGGGCGAGGGCGAGACTGCCGGCGGCATCCTCTTCGACTGGTCGAAGACCCATCTCGACGGAGCCCTCCTCGCCGCTTTCGAGGCGCTGGCCGAGGCGCGCGGCTTCGCGGCGCAGCGCGCGGCCCTGCTCGGCGGCGAGAAGATCAACGTCACCGAAGGCCGCGCGGCCGAGCACACGGCCCAGCGCGGCGTCGGCAGCGAAGCGTCGGTGGAAGAGGCCGCGGCGCTCCACGCGCGCATGCGGCTCCTGGTCGAGGCGATCCACGGGGGTGCCCTGGGCGACGTGAAGCACCTGATCCACATCGGCATCGGCGGCAGCGCGCTGGGCCCGGCGATGGCGATCGACGCGTTGACCCGCGACCTCGCGCTCGTCGACGTGCATGTCGTCTCGAACATTGACGGGCTTGCGCTTGAGGAGGCATTCGCCGCCTGCGATCCGGCGAAGACGCTGATCGCGATGGCAAGCAAGACTTTCACCACGATCGAGACGATGACCAACGCCGCCAGCGCGCTCAAGTGGCTGGGCGAGAACGGCGTGTCCGATCCCTCCGGCCGGGTCGTCGCGCTCACTGCGAGCCCGGAGAAGGCGGTCGAATGGGGCGTCGACGAAACCCGCGTCCTGCCGTTTCCCGAGAGCGTCGGCGGACGCTATTCGCTGTGGTCCTCGATCGGCTTCCCGGTGGCGCTCGCCGTCGGGTGGGAGGAGTTCGCATCCATGCTCGCCGGCGCGCGGGCGGTCGACGAGCATTTCCGCGATACGAACGGACGCGACAACCTGTGCCTGCGTGCCGCCTTCGCCGACCAGTACTACACCAGCGTGCGCGGCTGCCAGACCCGCGCCGTCTTCGCTTACGACGAACGGCTCGCGCTGCTGCCCGACTACCTCCAGCAGCTCGAGATGGAATCGAACGGCAAGCGGGTGACGGCCGACCAGCGGCCGGTCTCGGGCCCGACCGCGCCGATCACCTGGGGCGGGGTAGGCACCGATGCGCAGCATGCGGTGTTCCAGCTGCTCCACCAGGGGACCAACCTGGTGCCGATCGACTTCATCGCCAGTGTGGCGCCCGGCGACACGCTCGACCCCGCACACCACCGCATCCTGCTGACCAACTGCTTCGCACAAGGCGCCGCGCTGATGGCCGGCGACGCGGGCGAAGATCCCGCACGCCATTTCCCCGGCGATCGCCCGAGCGCGACGATGCTGTGCGACGATCTCGACTCCGCCGCGCTGGGCGCGCTGATCGCCTTCCACGAGCACCGCACTTTCGCCAACGCAGTCATGCTGGGCATCAACCCGTTCGACCAGTTCGGCGTGGAACTGGGCAAGCGCATGGCCAAGGACATCGAGGCCGGCGGCGGCGACTTCGACGCGAGCACGCAGGCGCTGCTCGAAGCCGCCGGGCTGGGGTGAGGGGGCGAACGATCCCAGCTTTCGCTGGGATGACGTAGTAGAGGATATCCGTCATCCCAGCGAAAGCTGGGATCGCTGTCCTCCGGGTCGGACGGTCGCACGTGGCAGAACTCGATTCCGGCGTGTATGCGGGACGCTGGAGGAGGGGGACGAGTGGAGAGGGGCGGTTATACCTACATTCTGACCAATAAGCCCCACGGCGTGCTCTATATTGGCGTCACGAGCGATATCGCGGCGCGTCATGCGCAGCATCGGGAGGGGACAGGCTCAAGATTCGCGCGCCGGTACGGGCTCGATCGGCTCGTCCTGATCGAACACCATGCCACGATCGAAGAGGCGATCGCGCGCGAAAAGGCGCTGAAAGCGTGGCAGCGAGGGTGGAAGGTCGAACCGATTGAAAGGATCAATCCCAGCTGGGACGATTTATGGGACATCGTATTGGATTGAGAGCGATCCCAGCTTTCGCTGGGATGACGAAAGAGGGCATTATCAAGCGCCGAAGGGGCTTTCTGCCGATAGAGGCGCTTATCGCAGCGCTCGCCGCCCTGCTGGCGTTGGCGTCCCCCGCGTCCGCCGAGGAGGCGCGGAGAATCCTGTTCATCGGCAATAGTTTCACCCAGGGCGCGACATCGGCTGTCATGCATTACCGGCCGGAGAGCGTGACCGACCTGAACGGGGAGGGTGTGGGCGGGATTCCGGCGCTTTTCGCGCGCTTCGCCGAGCAGGCGGACCAGGCGTGGAAAGTTTCGCACGAGACGCGCGGGGGATCGACGCTGGGCTTCCATCTCAACGAGCGGCGCGACAGGATCGAAGCGCCGTGGGACGTGGTGGTGATGCAGCAGTATTCGGTGCTCGACCCCGAACGGCCGGGCGACCCCGCGCAGACGCTGGCCGATGCACCGGCGCTGGCGCAGATGTTCACCCGCGCCAACCCGGCCGTGGACGTCTACCTGATGGCGGCGTGGTCGCGCGCGGACCAGGTCTACCGCGAGGACGGGCACTGGTACGGCCGGCCAGTCGCCGCAATGGCGCTCGATCTGCGGCGGGCGATGGATATTGCCGACGCGGCCTCGCCCGAGATCGACGGCGTGATCCCTGTGGGAGAGGCGTGGAACCGCGCCATGTGGCGCGGCGTGGCCGATCCCAACCCCTACGACGGGCGGACCTTCGGCCAGATCGACCTGTGGAGCTACGACCAGTATCACGCGAGCATCGATGGGTCGTACCTCGAAGCGCTGGTCGTGTTCGGCTATGTCACCGGCATCGATCCGCGTACGCTTGGCCCGGACGAGCAGGCGGCCCGCGACCTCGGCATGCCCGCCAGGGTCGCGCAGGCGCTGCAGCAGGTCGCGGCGGCGCAGCTCGGCATGGTGTGAAACCGGCGGCTTTCAGAGGCCAGGCGCGCCTCCCGCTCCAGTTAACAAATGTGCCATTGTTTCTGGATGGTTATCCATAGTATTCACCGCTGGTGAAAGTGGGGCGAACCAGCAGCTTTCGCGACGCGCACCTCGCCGCGATCGTGGACCATTCCTCAGACGCGATCGTGTCGAAGGATCTCGACGGCAATGTCCTGAGCTGGAATGCCGCGGCCGAGCGGCTGTTCGGCATCTCGGCTTCGGAAATGCTTGGAAAGTCGATCCGACGGATCATCCCGGCTGACCGGCAGGACGAAGAGGACCGGATCCTCGCGCGCGTCCGCAGCGGAGAGCTGGTCCCCAAGTTCGAGACCGTGCGGCAGCGCGTCGACGGGTCCGAGATCCCCGTGGCGATCACCGTGTCGCCGATCCGCGACGAGTCCGGCCGGATCATCGGCGCTTCCAAGATCGCCAACGATCTGCGCGAGCAGACCAGCCTGCGTACCGAACTGCTGCGCAGCCAGCGGCAGCTCGAAGCGCTCGCGAACAACATCCCGCAACTCGCCTGGATGGCCGACAGCGAAGGGAGTGTCTTCTGGTACAACCGGCGCTGGTATGAGTTCACCGGCACCACCGCGGAAAGCGCGAGAGGCTGGGGCTGGCACGAGGTCGTGCATCCGGATCATGCCGAACGGGTGATCGAAAGCATCCGGGAGACCTGGGCCAGGGGCGAGCCGTGGGAGGACACTTATCCGCTGCGCGGCGCCGACGGCACATACCACTGGTTCCTGTCGCGCGCGCAGCCCGTGCGCGACGAGAAGGGTAATCTGCTGTTCTGGTGCGGTACCAACACCGACATCACGGAGGAGCGCGAGACCAACGAACGCATTCGGCTGCTGATGAACGAGGTCAATCACCGCGCACGCAACATTCTGGCGACGATCCAGGCCATCGTCCACCGCACGGTGGGCGACGCCGATCGGAAGCTGACCGAAGCGCTGGTTCGCCGGATCACCGCGCTCGCGGCAAACCAGGACCTGCTGACCAAGAGCAACTGGTCAGGCGCGGCGGTTGACGCGATCTGCAAGTCGCAGATGCTCCACGTCGTCGATTCCTCGGACGGCCGCGTCGCGTTCGACGGACCTGAAGGCCTCGTGCTGAAGCCGACCGCGGCCGAGGCGCTGGGGCTGGCGATCCACGAACTGGCGACCAATGCGATGAAATACGGCGCGCTCTCGAGCGACACCGGAAAGGTGTCGCTACGCTGGAGCGTTGCCCAGGCCGAGGGCGAGCGCCGCCTCGAAATCGAATGGCGCGAGAGCGGCGGACCGCCGGTCAGCCGCCCGAGACATAAGGGCTTCGGCACGGCCATCATCACGCGCAATCCGGAAATGGCGCTGCGCGGCAAGGTGACGCTCGACTATGCGCCCGAGGGAGTCGTCTGGCGCATCGTGACGACGGAGAAGGTGTTCTCAGGAGACGGCTCGGACACGGCCGAAGTCGAGGCGGAAGCCGCCGCAGTAGCGGAGTGATTCACGCCGCCTTGCGGCTTTCCAGTTCGAGACCGATGGGATCGGGCGCGGCGAGGCGGTTCTTAGGGAACGCATCGGGGCAGTTGTCCGCGATCCAGTCGAGCATCTCTTCGCGAATGTCGCACCGCAGGTCGAACAGGGTTCCCGAATCCGCCGCGCTCATCAGCAGCCGCAGCTCGATCGCGTCGCGGTGGGTTTCGGTGACCTGTGCCACCTGCACGCGCCCGTCCCACCGGGGGTTCGCCTTGATCCGGCGCTCGAACTCGGCCCGGATGGGCGCGATCTTGGCCGCGGGGTCGAGGTAGAGCACGACCGTGCCGAGCAGTTGCGCGGTCTTCTTGGTCCAGTTCTGGAACGTATCCTCGAGAAAGCGGGAGGTGGGGACGATCAGGCGCCGCTCGTCCCAGATCTTGACCACCACATAGGTCGTGCGGATGTCCTCGATGCGGCCCCACTCGCCGTTGATGATGACGACATCGTCGATGTTGATCGGCTCTGTCAGTGCCATCTGCACGCCTGCGATAAGCGACCTGAGCGCCGGCTGGGCGGCGGCACCCACTGCGAGACCCGCGAGCCCCGCGGACGCGACGAGCGTCAGCCCGACGTCGCGCACGCCGGGGATGGAGAGCAGCATCAGCCCGACGGTGATGAACACGATCAGGAATGTCGCGATACGGCTGAACATGGTCAGCTTGGTGCGCTGGCGGCGTGCGGCGAGGTTGTCGGCCACGGTGATGTCTGCGCGCAGCTTCATCGCCTCGACCAGCGCGTGGAGGATCGCGAGCGCGATCCAGCCCACCAGCGCGGGCATGACGAAGCTGGCGATCTTCTGCCACACGGAATCGAGCGCGGGGACCTCCCGCGCGACGAGCACCAGCGCGAGCGCGATCAGGGCGACGCGCGTAGGCCGGGCGAGGCAGCGGACGAGGACGTTGTCGGAATCGCTGTCGCTGCGCCGGGCCACGCGGCGCAGCACGCGGAACGCGATCCAGTGGGCGAGGAGCGCGGCGAGCGTCGCCACCAGCGCGACGGCGATGATGCTCCAGGGGTCGGACAGGGCCTGTGTCTGGCGGTCGATCGCATCGACGAGGGGGTCGAACATGGGGGAGCTCCGGTTGCTTTGAGGTCGGACGGAGACGCGCCGGCACGCCGCGCCCTCCTAGATGGAATCGGTTGCAGCGGGACCCGGTTCCCCTTTCGTTGCCCGGCCGCGGTCTGGCCGGGCTCACGTGCGGCATTGACTTTGGCGGCTTTTGCCCCCATCTGCGGCCTCAGCGAAGCGCGCGTGCCAGCGTGAAGCGGCGGCCCGAGACAGGGACGCCCCGGCCGCACTTCGGTTTACCCAAGAGACTTCCCTTTTCACGCGGGCGGTTTTGACAACCACCGCGAGCGCGCGCCATTTCGGCTGCGCGCCGCATATTTTGCGAGTTCAATAACAACATGACATTCGAACAACTCGGGCTGTCTCAGCCCGTCCTCCAGGCGCTCGACCTGAAGGGTTACAACACGCCCACGCCGATCCAGGCGCAGGCCATTCCGCCCGTGCTCGAAGGGCGCGACCTGCTCGGGATCGCGCAGACCGGCACCGGCAAGACGGCGGCTTTCATGCTGCCCTCGATCGACCGGCTGCGCGACGCGGAGCGGCAGACGCCGTTCAAGTCGTGCCGCATGCTGGTGCTCGCCCCGACGCGCGAGCTGGCCGGGCAGATCGCCCAGTCGGCCAAGGATTACGGCGCGCTTGCGGGCCTGAAGGTCCAGTCGATCGTCGGCGGGACTTCGGTCAGCAAGGACCGCAACAAGCTCCACCGCGGGACCGACATCCTCGTCGCCACGCCGGGCCGCCTGCTCGACCTGATCGACCAGAAGGCGTTCGGGCTGGGCGGGGTCGAGATCCTTGTCCTCGACGAGGCCGACCAGATGCTCGACCTCGGCTTCATCCACGCGCTGCGCAAGATCAGTCAGCTCGTGCCGAAGGAGCGCCAGACGCTGTTCTTCAGCGCGACGATGCCGAAGCAGATCAAGGACCTGGTCGGGCAGTATTGCCATAACCCGGTCCAGGTCTCGGTGACGCCGGAAAGCACGACGGCCGAGCGGATCGACCAGTACCTGTTCATGGTCCAGCAGGACGAGAAGCAGACGCTGATCGAGATGATCCTCGCCGGCCGCCATCCGGTGCCGGGCAAGATCGAGCGTGTGCTCGTCTTCACCCGCACCAAGCATGGCGCGGACCGCGTGGTGAAGAAGCTGGCGCAAGTCGGCATCGCCGCCAATGCGATCCACGGCAACAAGAGCCAGCCGCAGCGTGAGCGTGCGCTGGCCGACTTCCGCTCTGCCAAGACGCGGGTCCTCGTCGCCACCGACGTCGCTGCGCGCGGGATCGACATTCCGGGCGTGAGCCACGTCATCAACTACGAGCTGCCCAACGTGCCTGAGCAGTACGTCCACCGCATCGGCCGCACCGCGCGCGCCGGAGCGGACGGGATCGCGATCGCCTTCTGTGCAGAGGACGAGCGCGCCTACCTGAAGGACATCCGCAAGGTGACCGACGCGGAATTCACCCGGCTCGACCTGCCGGCGAACTTCCGCGCGGTGGTCGAAGGCGTCGGGCCGACCAAGCCCGAGCCGCGCCAGCCGCGCCAGCGTGTCGCGGTGAAGCCGCGGGGCGAGGCACGCTCTGCCGGGGGCGAACAGCGCAAGCCCAAGCGCCAGCATCCGAATCACGCGGGCAAGTCCCACGGTGCGGGCGAACGGAGCGAAGGCGCCGGCCGCGGCCGTTCACAGCGGCGTCGGGGACGCTCGGGACGGGGCGCGCAAGGTTAAGACCGGCGTTACTTTGCTGGACTTCACCGCCTACGCACCGGTAATGCGCTTCTTTTGCGCGACCCAGCCAGCAACGGGCGACTTGTGATGGAACCACTTTCCAACGCCACAGCGGCGCCGATCGAGCGTATTCAGGAAAACCTGATCGCTCGCGTCGAGCGGCGGATTCTCAACCGCCTCTGCGCCGCGATGCCCCCGTGGGTGACGCCCGACATGCTGACTTTCACCGGCATGTTCGGCGCCGTCCTCGTCTTCGCTGGTTACCTGGCAAGCAATCTCGACGCGGGCTGGCTGTGGCTGTCTATCGCCGGTTACGTGGTCCACTGGTTCGGCGATTCGCTCGACGGTAGTCTGGCACGCTTCCGCAAGATCGAACGTCCGCGCTACGGCTATTTTCTGGATCATAGTTGTGACGGTTTCGCGACCATGCTCGTGGTCGTGGGCATTGGCCTCAGCTCCCATGTCGAGATGGAGGTCGCCCTTATCGCGCTCGTCGGATACCTGCTCATGTCGATCCATGCGTTCCTCTCGGTGCGCGTGCTCGGCGAGCTCAGACTGTCCTACCTCAACGCCGGCCCCACCGAGTTGCGCCTGATCCTGATCGGTTTGACCTTGGCGATGCTGATCGCCGGGCCGGAGAACCCGATCATTTGGCAGCTCAACGTTTTCGACCTGTTCGTCGGCAGCGTGGGCCTGCTGTTGATCGCACTCTTTGCAACGCAGACTGCGTCGACCGCGCGCCGACTGGCAAAGGAAGAACCGCCGGCCCACCGCCGCTGCGACTGACCCATTTGAACGTGGCACGGTTGGCAATCGTCCGCGGGCCAGCCATATCGCGCCTCCAACCAAGGAGCGCGCGCACATGGCGGACCAGTACGACTACGACCTCTTCACCATCGGTGCCGGTTCGGGCGGGGTACGCGCGAGCCGCGTGGCCGCGGCGCATGGGGCGAAGGTCGCCATAGCGGAGGAGCACCGGGTCGGCGGCACCTGCGTCATCCGCGGCTGCGTGCCCAAGAAGATGCTCGTCTACGGCGCCCATTTCGCGGAGGATCTGGAAGACGCCAGGGCCTTCGGGTGGACGATCGACAATCCGAAGTTCAATTGGGCCACGCTGCGCGACAACGTCCTGCGCGACGTCGACCGGCTGAACGGCCTCTATACCGAGACGCTGGAGAACCACGGCGTCGAGATCATCAACGAACGCGCCGAACTGACCGGGCCGCACGAGATCGCGCTCGCGAGCGGGCGGAAAGTCACCGCGAAGCACATCCTGATCGCGACGGGCGCGCGGCCACACGTGCCCGACTGCCCCGGCAACGAGCTGGGCATCACCAGCAACGAGGCGTTCCATCTCAATGCCCTGCCGCCGCGCATCCTGATCGCCGGCGGTGGCTATATCGCCAACGAGTTCGCCGGCATCTTCAACGAGTTCGGCAGCCAGGTGACGATCATCAACCGGTCGGACGTTCTGCTGCGCGGCTACGACGCGGCGCTGCGCGACCGGCTGCTGCAGATCAGCGTGATGAAGGGCATCGACTTCCGTTTCCATGCCGAGTTCCGCGGGATCGAGCAGAACGACGACGGGAGCCTGAAGGTCTCCATGACCAATCACGACGATCTCGTCGTCGACGCCGTCTTGTTCGCCACCGGTCGGGTGCCCAACACCGAAGGGCTGGGGCTCGACAAGGCCGGCGTGAAGCTGGGCGACGGGGGCGAGATCGTGGTCGACGAGTACAGCAAGACCAGCGCCGATCACATCTACGCCGTGGGCGACGTCACGAACCGCGTACAACTCACCCCCGTTGCGATCCGCGAGGGGCAGGCCTTCGCCGACACCGTGTTCGGCGGGAAGCGGACGAAAGTCGACCATAGCTGCATCCCCGCCGCCGTGTTCAGCCATCCGCCGCTCGCCGGCGTCGGGCTGACGGAAGGCGAGGCGCGCAATACGTACGGTTCGGTGCGCGTCTACCAGTCCGACTTCCGGCCGATGAAGAACGTGCTCGCGGGCCGCAGCGAGCGGGCGCTCTATAAGATGATTTGCGATGAGGACTCCGGCCGCATCCTGGGCATCCACATGATCGGGCCCGATGCAGCCGAAATCATGCAGGCCGCCGCCGTGGCGGTGAAGGCCGGGCTGACCAAGGCGGACTTCGACGCGACGGTCGCGATCCATCCCACGATGGCGGAAGAACTGGTCCTGATGCGGTGAGCCCCGACACGAGCCCCGTGAGGCAGGGGCTCGTGTCACGTGCATGAAAGATTGACGCTCGCTTGCGCCGCCCGCTAGGCCTCCGCCACCGCAAGATCAGGGGTCAGGATGTCCGCCAATATCGCCGAAATGGAACGCCGCCGGGAAGCCGCTCACCTGGGCGGGGGGCAGAAGCGGATCGACGCGCAGCACGCCAAGGGCAAGCTGACCGCGCGCGAACGGCTCGACGTGCTGCTCGACGAGGGCAGCTTCGAGGAGCTCGATACTTATGTCGAGCATGACTGCGTCGATTTCGGCATGCAGGACCAGAAGATCCCGGGCGACGGCGTCGTCACCGGCAGCGGCACGATCAACGGCCGCCTGGTCTATGTCTTCAGCCAGGACTTCACCGTCTTCGGCGGATCGCTGTCGAAGCGCCATGCGGAGAAGATCTGCAAGGTGATGGACATGGCGCTGAAGGTCGGCGCGCCCGTGATCGGCCTCAACGACTCCGGCGGCGCGCGCATCCAGGAAGGCGTCGCCTCTCTCGGCGGCTATGCCGAAGTGTTCCAGCGCAACGTGCTCGCCAGCGGCGTGGTGCCGCAGATCAGCCTGATCATGGGCCCGTGCGCGGGCGGGGCGGTTTATTCGCCGGCGATGACGGACTTCATCTTCATGGTGAAGGACAGCTCCTACATGTTCGTGACCGGGCCCGACGTGGTGAAGACGGTCACCAACGAAGTGGTCACGCAGGAGGAACTGGGCGGCGCGGTGACGCATACGACCAAGACCAGCGTCGCCGATCTGGCGTTCGAGAACGATATCGAGACGCTGCTCTCGACGCGCAAATTCTTCGACTACCTGCCGCTGTCGAACCGCGAGGACGTGCCCCAGCGGCCGACCGCCGATGCGTGGGACCGCGAGGAGCGGTCGCTCGACACGCTCATCCCCGACAACGCCAACCAGCCTTACGACATGCACGAAGTCATCCGTAAGGTGCTCGACGAAGGCGACTTCTTCGAGATCCAGCCGGCGCATGCCGGCAATATCCTGTGCGGCTTCGGCCGGGTGGAGGGCCGCACCGTGGGCGTGGTCGCCAATCAGCCGATGGTGCTGGCGGGCGTGCTCGACATCAACTCGAGCAAGAAGGCGGCGCGCTTCGTGCGCTTCTGCGACGCGTTCGACATTCCGATCCTGACGTTCGTGGACGTGCCCGGCTTCCTTCCCGGCACCAGCCAGGAGCTCGGCGGGATCATCAAGCACGGCGCCAAGCTGCTGTTCGCCTATGCCGAGGCGACCGTGCCGAAGATCACCGTGATTACCCGCAAGGCTTACGGCGGCGCCTACGACGTGATGGCCTCCAAGCATCTGCGCGGCGATCTCAACTACGCCTGGCCGACCGCCGAGATCGCCGTGATGGGCGCCAAGGGCGCGGTCGAGATCATCTTCCGCCAGGACCGCGACGATCCGGAAAAGATCGCGGAAAAGACGAAGGAATACGAAGACCGCTTCGCCAATCCGTTCGTCGCCGCATCGCGGGGCTATATCGACGAGGTGATCTACCCGCACTCCACCCGGCGGCGCATCGCGCTCGGCCTGCGCAAGCTACGCGGCAAGCAGCTCGAGAACCCGTGGAAGAAGCACGATAACATTCCCTTGTGAGGTGATGCGATGAAACTCGGCCGTCTCAACCACATCGGCGTCGCGACGCCGTCCATTGCCGACAGCATAGCGCACTATCGCGAGGCGATGGGTGCGACCGACATCACCGAGCCCTTCGACCTGCCCGAGCAGGGGGTGAAGGTCTGCTTCGTCAACACACCGACCGGCGCTGATGGTCCTGGGGGCATGAACGGCACACAGATCGAGCTGATCGAGCCGTTGGGCGAGGACTCCGCGATCCGCGGCTTCCTCGAGAAGAACCCGCTCGGCGGACAGCATCATGTCTGCTTCGAGGTCGAGGATATCGCGGCGGCGCGCGAATGGTTCGAGGGGAAGGGCAAGCGTATCCTCGGCCCGACGCGGATCGGCGCGCATGGCACGCCGATCTTCTTCGTCCACCCGAAAGACATGATGGGGCAGCTTACCGAGATCATGGAAACGCCAAAAGCCGGCATGGCCGCCGGGCACTGATCCGCTCCGTCGTCGAAGGAAACGCCGGCGGCGCGGTGTGCTGCCGCCCCGCCGGTGCTTCTCGTATCAGCTCGTCGCGGCGTCGGCCTTTACGACCGTGACGGTGGTGCCGTCGTCGGCGGTGGCGGTCCAGCTTCCGTCGGCCGCGGGGGCGCTGTCGGTCCAGCACAGCTCCGCACCGCCTTCGGGTGTCAGGCAGCTCTTGCCTTCCTTCACCGCCCAGACGCCGCGCGCCGTTTCCTTGTCTTCCATCATGTCGACGTAAGTGCCGTCGGCATTGATGATCGTGCTGGTGGTCGTCCCGTCCGCCCAGGTCACGGTGTAGGTGCCGGCGGCATCTGCGGCGGCCAGCGCGGACGTTCCCCCAGTAGCTCCCGCGGAGCCGGTCGGAGCCGCTGCCGCATCGGTCGTTTCGGCCGGCGCCGGCGTTTCGTCGGCGCTCTGCGAGCAGGCGGACAGTGCGACCGTCGCAGCGATCAGAACAAGGCTTCTCATCTCCCAGATCTCCTTATTTCCTGGAGGTTAGGCGATGATACTCCTGCGGACCGCGCACGGCAAACGATCTGCGCCGGGTGTCCCCGGTTGCGGGTGTCAGACCAGTTCGACCGCCACTGCCGTGGCCTCGCCGCCGCCGATGCATAGCGAGGCGATGCCGCGCTTCTTGCCCTGGCGCTTGAGCGCGTTGAGCAGAGTGACGATGATACGCGTGCCGCTCGCCCCGATCGGGTGGCCGAGCGCCGTGCCGCCGCCGTTGACGTTGATCTTCTCGTGCGGGATGCCGATGTCGCGCATGGCAAACATCGCCACGCAGGCGAAGGCTTCGTTGACTTCCCACAGGTCGACGTCGTCGGCCGACCAGCCTGCCTTGTCGAGCACCTTCTGGATCGCGCCGATCGGGGCGACCGTGAATTTCGCAGGCTCCTGCGCATGCGCTGACATGGCGACGATCTTCGCGACCGGGGCGAGGCCCTTGTCCTTCGCGACGCTCTCGCGGGTCAGGACCACGGCAGCGGCGCCGTCGGAGATCGAGCTGGAGGTGGCGGCGGTGATCGTGCCGTCCTTGGCGAACGCGGGCCGAAGAGTCGGGATCTTGTCCGGCTTGCCGCGGCCCGGCTGCTCGTCGGTATCGACCACCGTTTCCCCGGCGCGAGTCGTGAAAGTCACCGGGACGACCTCGTCGGCAAAGGCGCCGCTCTCGATCGCCGCATTTGCGCGGCGGAGCGATTCGATCGAGTAGTCGTCCATTTCCTCGCGGGTCATCTGGTATTCGTTCGCGGTCTCCTGCGCGAAGGTGCCCATCGCCCGGCCCGCTTCGTAGGCATCCTCGAGCCCGTCGAGGAACATATGATCGTAGGCGGTGTCGTGGCCGATGCGCGCGCCGGAGCGGTGCTTCTTGAGCAGGTAGGGCGCGTTGGTCATGCTCTCCATGCCGCCCGCCACGACGACGTCGATCGTGCCCGAGGCGAGCGCTTCCGCGCCCATGATGACCGTCTGCATGCCGCTGCCGCAGACCTTGTTCACCGTCGTCGCCTGAACCGACTTGGGCAGGCCGGCTTTGATCGCCGCCTGGCGGGCCGGCGCCTGGCCGAGGCCGGCGGGGAGCACGCAGCCCATGTATATCCGTTCGACGTCCTCGCCCGAAACGCTGGCGCGCTCGACCGCGGCCTTGACCGCGGTGGCGCCGAGATCGGTCGCCGAGACGTCCGCCAGGGCGCCCTGCATGCCGCCCATCGGGGTGCGCGCGTAGGAGAGGATCACGACGGGATCGGCGGCGGAGAACTGGGCCATCGGGAGAATGCCTTTCGGTTGGACTCGTGTCTTGGCGGCCTAGGTAATGTTGCAGTGCGGCAAAGGCAAATCGCGCGATCGCTTGTCAAAGGCGAGGGTCTGGTAAACACTCGGTAGCAAAGAGAAACCAGTGGAGAGAGCGATGGCCGAATCCCCGAAGTCCGCAATGGCGGCCCTGCTGCACAAGCAGCGCGATGCCTTCACCGTCGCGCGGCCCGAAGGGCTCGACGTGCGCCGCGACCGGGTGAAGCGGGCGATCGCGCTGCTCAAGGAAAACGCCGATGCCTTGTGCAACGCGATGAGCGCCGACTTCGGAAATCGCAGCCCCCACCAGTCGATGATCACCGATATTGCGGGGACGGCGAACTTCGGGAAGTACTGCCTCAAGCATCTCGACAAGTGGGCGAGGGCGGAGAAGCGGCACGTGCAGTTCCCGCTCGGCCTGCTCGGCGCGAAGGCGGAGGTGCGCTACGAGCCCAAGGGCATCATCGGGATACTCAGCCCGTGGAACTTCCCGGTGAATCTCAGCTTCGGGCCGCTGATGCAGGTGCTCGCCGCGGGCAACCGGGCGATGATCAAGCCGAGCGAATTCACCGAGCGCACTTCGGAGCTTTCGGCGGAGCTGTGCGCGAAGTATTTCGCGGAGGAGGAAGCCGCCTTCGTCACCGGCGGTCCAGAGGTCGCGCACGAATTCTCCGGGCTGCCGTTCGACCATCTCGTTTTCACCGGCTCCACCGCGACGGGGCGCAAGGTGATGGAGGCCGCGGCGCGCAACCTGTGCCCGGTAACGCTCGAGCTCGGCGGGAAGTCGCCGGTGTTCCTCGGCCGCAGCGCCAATCTCGAGCAGGCGGGGGAGCGGATCGCGCTCGGCAAGATGCTGAACGCGGGCCAGATCTGCCTCGCGCCCGACTATATGTACGTTCCCGAGGACAAGGAGGACGCGGCGATCGCGGCGGTCGAGCTGGGCGTCCATAAGATGTATCCGACCCTGCTCGAGAACGAGGACTATGCCTCGGTCGTGACCGATCGGCACTTCGATCGCCTGCAGGCCCTCGTCGCCGACGCGCGCGACAAAGGCGCCGAGGTGATCGAGGTCAATCCGGGGGGCGAGGATTTCGGCAATACCAACGCGCGCAAGATGCCGCTGACCATCCTGCGGGGCGTCACCGACGACATGCAGGCGATGCAGGAAGAGATCTTCGGGCCGGTGTTGCCGGTGAAAACCTACAAGGACGTCGACGAAGCGATCGATTACGTGAACCGGCGCGACCGGCCGCTTGGTCTCTACTATTTCGGCCAGGACGCCGGGGAGCGCGAACAGGTGCTGAGGCGGACAATTTCAGGTGGGGTGACGGTCAACGACGTGGTCTTCCACGTGTCGATGGAGGACCTGCCGTTCGGGGGGGTCGGCCCGAGCGGGATGGGCTCCTACCATGGGGTCGAGGGCTTCCGTGAGTTCAGCCACGCGCGCAGCGTCTACACCCAGCCGAAGGTCGACATCGCCAAGCTCGGCGGGTTCAAGCCCCCTTATGGCGCCGCGACCGAAAAGGCCGTTCGAACCATGATGAAATAGCGGTTCCTCCGCGGGCCACCGCCGCCCGCCAACTGTTGCGAATCGTTCGCATTTCCATGCCCTTGCACCATGCGGGCGAGGGGCCTAGAGGCGGGCGCGCAACATCCGTCCCGATGGGAATCGCCCCTAGGAAAACCGCCAAGGAACAAGCGTGGTCGACCTGAGCCAATACCTTCCGATACTGATCTTCCTGATCATCGCCCTTGGCCTGTCGGCAGCGTTCGTCTTCCTGCCGATGGGCGTCTCGCGACTGACCGGGGCACACAATCCCGACGCCGAGAAGCTGAGCGAGTACGAGTGCGGCTTTCCCGCGTTCGAGGATCCACGCAGCCAGTTCGACGTGCGGTTTTACCTGATCGCGATCCTGTTCATCGTGTTCGATCTGGAGGCGGCGTTCCTGTTTCCCTGGGCCGTCAGCCTCGACCTGACCGGATGGCCCGGCTGGATCACGATGATGATCTTCCTGTTCGAACTTGCCGTGGGCCTTGCCTACGCCTGGAAAGTGGGAGCCCTGGAATGGGAGTAGACCACAGCCCGACGCGCCCGAAGCTCAACCCGGCACTGCACGATGCGCCGACCGCACGCGGCGGTGACGTGCGCCAGCCAGACGGAGATTACTTCCGCGCGCTGCAGACCGAGGTGAACGACAAGGGCTTCCTCGTCACCAGCACCGAGGACCTGTTCCAGTGGGCCCGCACGGGCTCGCTGTGGTGGATGACCTTCGGCCTCGCCTGCTGCGCGGTCGAGATGATCCACGTGAACATGCCGCGTTATGACATGGAGCGCTTCGGCGTCGCCCCGCGCGCCAGCCCGCGCCAGTCGGACGTGATGATCGTCGCGGGCACGCTGTGCAACAAGATGGCCCCGGCGCTGCGCAAGGTCTACGACCAGATGTCGGACCCGAAGTACGTCATCTCCATGGGGAGCTGCGCGAACGGCGGCGGCTACTATCACTACAGCTACAGCGTCGTGCGCGGGTGCGACCGCATCGTGCCGGTCGACATCTACGTGCCCGGCTGCCCGCCGACCGCCGAGGCGCTGCTCTACGGCGTGATGCAGCTCCAGCGGAAGATTCGCCGCGAAGGGACTATTGAGAGGTGATTGGCTCACGATGACCGTGGTTCATTCCGCCCCCAGATTCGCCTCCAACGAAGGCGTGCAGGCCGCGCTTTCGACCGCGCTCGGCGACATGCTCGTCGAGGCGCATGAGGAGCATGGCGAGATCCTGCTGACGGTGAAGCGGGCGCGCATCGAGGATGCGCTGCGCCTGCTGCGCGACGAGCATCAGTACCAACAGCTCATGGAGATTGCGGGGGTCGACTACCCGCAGCGCGCGGAGCGCTTCGAGGTGGTCTACATGCTGCTGAGCGTGACGAAGAACCACCGCGTGATGGTGAAGGTCACCGCGTCGGAGAAGACGCCGGTGCCGACCGTCACCACGCTGTGGCCCAACGCGGGCTGGCTCGAGCGCGAGGTGTTCGATCTCTACGGCGTGCTGTTCGAGGGCAATACGGACTTGCGCCGCATCCTCACCGACTACGGTTTCGAGGGGCATCCCTTCCGCAAGGACTTCCCGCTCACCGGCTATATCGAACTGCGCTATTCCGAGGAGGAAAAGCGCGTCGTGTACGAGCCGGTCGACCTGCCGCAAGACCTGCGCCGGTTCGATTTCATGAGCCCATGGGAAGGCGCGAACTACGTGCTGCCGGGCGACGAGAAGGCGGAGACGCCACCGGTCGACGAAGTGAAGACGACCGAGAAGAAGAGCGAAACCGGCGCCGGCGAGACAACCAACGCCAAGGCGGCTGAAAAGGTCGCGCCGGCGGAGCGGTCGAGCGGCTCGGTAGCCGGGCAGGGCGACGCCAACCCGGCGCCAGTCGATACCGGGCAGGACGAGCCCGATGCGCCGAAGCCGACCGAGGGTCGTCCGGACAGGAAGCCGCGCAAGGAAACCGCGCGCGACACCTCCGGCGCGACCGAGCCCGAAGAAAACGGAGAAGACTGATGGCGGGCCTGATTCAGGAATCCTCGCCGACCACCGAAGGCGAGGCCGTCTCCAACTACACGATCAACTTCGGGCCCCAGCACCCGGCGGCACACGGCGTGCTGCGACTGGTGATGGAACTCGACGGTGAGATCATCGAGCGGATCGACCCGCACGTGGGGCTGCTTCATCGCGGCACCGAGAAGCTGATCGAGCACAAGACTTATCTGCAGGCGCTGCCGTATTTCGACCGGCTCGATTACTGCAGCCCGATGTGCATGGAGCATTCGTGGGTTCTCGCGATCGAGAAGCTCCTCAACGTTGAGGTGCCGCTGCGAGCGCAGTATTTGCGTGTGCTGTTCGCCGAACTGACGCGCATCAAGAACCACATGCTCAACATCGGCAGCCACGTCATGGACGTGGGTGCGATGACGCCGAACCTGTGGCTCTTCGAGCTGCGCGAAGATTGCATGAACTTCTATGAGCGGGTCTCGGGCGCGCGGATGCATGCCGCCTGGTTCCGTCCCGGCGGGGTGCATGAAGATGCCCCGCTCAAGCTGCTCGCCGACATCGGTGATTGGGTCGACAAGCGTCTGCCGGAGCTGTTCGGGGACGCGATGAGCCTCGTCGTCGACAACCGCATCTTCAAGCAGCGCAACGTCGACATCGCCGTCGTCAGCAAGGAGGACGCGATCCGCTGGGGCTTCTCGGGGCCGATGATCCGCGCATCCGGCATTCCCTGGGATCTGCGCAAGAGCCAGCCCTACGACGTCTACGACCGCATGGATTTCGAGATTCCGGTCGGCAACAATGGCGACTGCTACGACCGCTTCATGGTCCGCGTGAAGGAAGTCTACGAGAGCGCGAAGATCATCAAGCAGTGCCTCGCCGAGATGCCTGAAGGGCCGGTGCAGAGCACCGACGGCAAGGTCTCCCCGCCGAAGCGCGGCGAGATGAAGCAGTCGATGGAAGCGCTGATCCACCACTTCAAGCTCTACACCGAAGGCTTCCACGTGCCCGCCGGCGAAGTCTACGTGGCGACCGAGAGCCCGAAGGGCGAGTTCGGCGTCTACCTGGTCAGCGATGGGTCGAACAAACCCTACCGCTGCAAGATCCGCCCGACCGCATTTAGCCATCTGCAGGCGATGGATTTCATGTCGAAGGGCCACATGCTGCCCGATGCGACTGCCATCCTCGGCGCGATCGACGTGGTGTTCGGGGAGTGCGACCGGTGATCCGCGAACTGTTCATCCTCGTCGCGGCGTTCGCCGCCTTCGCTTCGGCCGTCGCGGCCTATCTCCTGGCGGTGCACGGCCAGTCGAGCTTGAAGGAAGTCCTCTCAACGGCATTTGCCGCCGTCGTCGGCCTCTATGTCGGCCGCTATCTGGAACGAAAGCTGATCAATGGCTGACCGCTCCCCCGCACCCGATACCCCCGAGCTGCGCGAGCGCTGGGGCTCATTCGAGTTCTCGCCCGTGTACAAGGCGAAGGCCGACACCGCGATCGCGCGCTATCCCGAGGGGCGCCAGCGCTCGGCGGTCATGCCGCTGCTCGACCTCGCCCAGCGTCAGGTGGGTGAGGAAACGAACACGCAGGGCTGGCTGCCGCTGCCGGTGATCGAGTACGTCGCACGCTATCTCGAGATGCCGGTCATCCGCGTGCTCGAGGTCGCGACGTTCTACTTCATGTACAACCTCCAGCCGGTGGGCCGCTTCCACGTGCAGGTCTGCGGCACGACGCCGTGCATGCTGCGCGGCTCGGACGGGTTGATCGAAACCTGCAAGAAGCGCGGCATGGTGAAGGGCCACGTCTCCGAAGACGGGCTGTGGACGCTGACCGAGGTCGAGTGCCTCGGCAACTGCGCTACCGCGCCGATGGTCCAGATCAACGACGACAATTACGAAGACCTGACGCCCGAACGGCTCGATCACGTCCTCGACGAACTCGCGGCGGGCCGCCAGCCTAAGGCTGGCACCCAGGAGCCGGGGCGGCACACCAGCGAGCCCGTCGGCGGGCCGACGACGCTCAGGGAAATGGTCACCGAGAACCACGATTATCGAGGTGAGTGGTGATGTCCCAGCCCCGAATGCTCCAACTCGCCGGAGTCGCGTTCATCGCTTGCGCGCTGGCCTTCATCGCGAGTGGCAACAGTGCGCTTGGCGGCGCCTTCGTGGCGATCGGTGCGGCCTTCCTCGCCATTTCCGCGAGCCAGTCGAAGAGCCGCGAGATACGCGAACGGCACGAGAGGGGCGGCAAGTAATGGACGTTGTCGCCATTCTCGTCGCGCTCGTGCTGATTTTCATCGCCTGGAAGGTGCTGGCCGGCCTCGTGAAGTTCGGCGCCATCGTCCTGGTGGCGGTGGCCGCGATCTATTTCGTTTCGCAAGGGACCATGTGATGCTGGCCGACAAGGATCGCATCTTCACCAACCTCTACGGCTTCCAGGATTGGGGGTTGAAGGCGGCGCAGGCGCGCGGCGACTGGGACGACACCAAGGCGCTGATCGGGCGCGGGCAGGACGCCATCATCGACGAGATGAAGGCATCGGGCCTGCGCGGTCGCGGCGGGGCGGGCTTCCCGACCGGCCTCAAGTGGTCGTTCATGCCCAAGGAAAGCAAGGACGGGCGTCCGAGCTTCCTCGTCATCAACGCCGACGAGTCCGAGCCGGGTTCGTGCAAGGACCGCGAGATCATCCGCCACGATCCGCACAAGCTGATCGAAGGCGCGCTGGTGGCCGGCTTCGCGATGCGCGCGCGGGCGGCCTACATCTACATTCGCGGCGAATATATCCGCGAGGCCGAAACGCTGCAGGCGGCGATCGACGAGGCTTACGACGCCGGGCTGATCGGCAAGAACGCCAGCAGTTCGGGCTACGACTTCGACGTGTTCCTGCACCGCGGGGCGGGTGCCTACATCTGCGGTGAAGAGACCGCGATGATCGAGAGCCTCGAAGGCAAGAAGGGCCAGCCGCGCCTCAAGCCGCCGTTCCCGGCCGGCGCGGGCCTCTACGGCTGTCCAACCACGGTCAACAACGTCGAATCGATCGCCGTCGTCCCCACGATCCTGCGCCGTGGCGCGTCATGGTTCGCCAGCTTCGGACGCGAGAACAACGCGGGCACCAAGCTGTTCCAGATCAGCGGTCATGTCGAGAAGCCCTGCGTGGTCGAGGAAGCGATGAGCATCCCGTTCCGCGAGCTGATCGAAAAACACTGCGGCGGCATTCGCGGCGGGTGGGACAATCTGCTGGCGGTGATCCCCGGCGGCTCCTCCGTACCGCTCGTTCCCGCCGAGCAGATCATGGACTGCCCGATGGATTTTGACGGGCTCAAGGCGCTCGGCTCGGGCCTCGGCACCGCGGCGGTGATCGTGATGGACAAGTCCACCGACATCGTCCGCGCGATCAGCCGGATCAGCTATTTCTACAAGCACGAGTCCTGCGGCCAGTGCACCCCTTGCCGCGAAGGCACCGGGTGGATGTGGCGCGTCATGGAGCGCCTGCGCACCGGCGATGCGGCGATCGAAGAGATCGACATGCTGCAGCAGGTCACCAAGCAGGTAGAAGGCCATACCATCTGCGCTCTGGGCGACGCCGCCGCCTGGCCGATCCAGGGGCTGATCCGCCACTTCCGCCCCGAACTGGAACGGCGGATCGAGGAGCATAACGCGCAATTCGCGGAGGCGGCGGAATGATGAGGCGTTTGTGCCCTCTACTAGTCGCGATGTTCGCGGCGGCCGCGGCGCTTCCCGCTGTGGCCCAGGACTACAGCGATCCGCGCGGATTTCGCCTGAAGCGAGTGCCTACCGATTCACGCGAGGTCGCGGTGAGTGCCGCGCCCGAGGCTACCATGATGCGCACCGCGCGCTGCATCGTGAAAGACAAGCCGGAGCAAGTGCGCGCATACTTGGCCAGCGTTCCCGCCTCGAAAGCGGAGACGGCCACGTTCGCCAAACTCGAAAAGAAAATCGGGCGGTGCATGCCCGATATGGACATGTCGACGGTCGGCAACGCAAACCGCGCCCGTGGGACCATGACCATGCTGTTCGAGCACTCGGCGCTGCGGGGAGCGCTTGCTGAAAATTTGTTGAGAGAAGAAGAGGTCGAAATATCGCCCGAACTGCTCTCGCTTGGCGACGAGGGCATTTTCGTGGCCGAACGCTTTCACGGCGCGCGCTCGACCGAGACCACGCGCGTCTTTGCTCTTGGTTTCGCCGGCTGCGTAATGGGTCATCACCCGACTGCGATACAGGGTTTGTTCGCTACTCAGCCCGGTGGCGCGGAGGAAAAAGCGGCCGTCGTCGCGATGGCCCCGAGTTTTCGGCAATGCGTGATGGAAGGACAGCAACTGGAGCTGAGCGCGCCCACGCTGCGCAACCAGCTCGCCGAAGTGGTCTATTACGCGATCAACCTCGGAAAGGCAGGCTGATGCCTAAAGTTACCGTAGACGGTCAGGAAATCGAGGTCCCCGACGGCGCGACCGTGTTGCAGGCGTGCGAGCTGGCGGGGAAGGAGATTCCGCGCTTTTGCTATCACGAGCGGCTGTCGATCGCCGGCAATTGCCGCATGTGTCTGGTCGAAGTGAAGCCGGGGCCGCCCAAGCCGCAGGCGAGCTGCGCGCTGCCCGCTGCCGACGGGCAGGAGATCCGCACCGACAGCCAAATGGTCAAGACGGCGCGCGAAGGGGTGATGGAGTTCCTGCTCATCAACCACCCGCTCGATTGCCCGATCTGCGACCAGGGCGGCGAGTGCGACCTGCAGGATCAGGCGGTCGCGTACGGCCGCGGCGGCTCGCGCTATCACGAGAACAAGCGCGCGGTAACTGAGAAGTACATGGGCCCCCTGATCAAGACGATCATGACCCGCTGCATCCACTGCACCCGCTGCGTGCGCTTCTCCGAGGAGATCGCCGGCGTGGACGAGATCGGCGCGCTCTATCGCGGCGAGGACATGCAGATCACCACTTACCTCGAGCACGCGGCGAAGCACGAGCTTTCGGCCAATGTGATCGATCTGTGCCCGGTCGGCGCGCTGACCAGCCGCCCCTACGCCTTCGAGGCGCGGCCGTGGGAGCTGAAGAAGACGTTGAGCATCGATGTCAGCGACGCGGTCGGCGCGAACATCCGCCTCGACAGCCGCGGGCGCGAGGTCATGCGGGCGCTGCCGCGCATCAACGACGACGTCAACGAGGAGTGGCTCAGCGACAAGGGCCGCTACATGGTGGACGGGCTCACGCGGCGCCGGCTCGATCGGGTGTGGATCCGCAGGGGCGGCAAGCTGCAGCCGGCGAGCTGGGAAGACGCGTTCAAGGCGATCGCCAGGGCCAAGCCGGGCAGCAGCATCGCCGCGATCGCCGGCGACCTGGTCGACTGCGAGACGATGTTCGCGGCCAAGAAGCTGCTCGGCGCGCTCGGTTCGACCCTGCTCGAGGGACGGCAGACCGGGCTGGATTATCCGACCGACAATCTCGCCGCAGTGAACTTCAACTCGACTCTCGCCGGGATCGAGACGGCCGATGCGATCCTGATCGTCGGCAGCCACGTCCGCTGGGAAGCGGCGCTCGTGAACGTCCGCCTGCGCAAGGCGGTCAAGCGCGGGGCGAAGATCTTCGTGGTCGGTCCGCGCTGGGATACGACTTATCCCGCCGAGTTCCTGGGCGACGACGTGAGCGTGCTCGGCGATCTTCCCTCCGAAGTCGCCGAACTGTTCGAGAAAGCGGAGCGCCCGGCGGTGATCGTCGGCGCCGGCGGCCTCGCGGCGGGCGCCTTCCAGGCTGCCCTTGCGCTCGCGCAGGGCTGGAGCAGGGAAGGGTGGAACGGCTTCAACGTCCTGCACACCGCCGCGTCGCGGATGGGCGGGCTCATGCTCGGCTATGCGCAGAAGGGCGGCATTGCGGATGTGGTGAAGGCCGAGCCCAAGGTCGTGCTTGCGCTCGGCGCCGACGAGGTCGACTGGTCGGCTTTCGGCAAGAGTCTCAAGGTCTATATCGGCCATCACGGCGACAAGGGCGCGCACGCGGCGGACATCATCCTTCCCGCGGCGAGCTATGCCGAGAAGGACGGGACTTACGTGAACACCGAAGGGCGCGTGCAGTTTGCCGAGAAGGCCGTGTTCGCGCCCGGCGACGCGCGGGAGGACTGGACGATCCTGCGCGCGCTTGCCGACGCGCTTGGCGTCGAGGTCGGCTTCGACAGCCTCGCCGAATTGCAGGCTGCGATGATCGCGGAAGTCCCTGCACTGGGCGTCGAAGGCCTTGCCGACTACGGTGAGCTGCCCAAGGCCAAGGCGGTCAAGGTGAAGGGCGCGATCTCCTACCCGATCAAGGACTTTTATCTGACCAACCCGATCGCCCGCGCGAGCGCCGTGATGCAGCGGTGCTCGGCCGAACTTCTCCACGGCGAGGAAATCCTGGAGGCGGCGGAATGACCGCGTTCTTCCAATCGCTCGGCATGACCTACGAATGGGCGTGGTTCGTCGCCACGCTCGCCGGTGTCCTGCTGATCGCCCTGCCGCTGATGCTGGCGGTGGCGATGATCATCTATGCCGACCGCAAGATCTGGGCCGCCATAGCGCTGCGGCGCGGACCCAACGTGGTCGGCCCCTTCGGCCTGCTGCAAAGCTTCGCCGACGGCCTCAAGGTGTTCCTGCAGGAAACGATCATCCCTTCGGCCGCGAACAAGGGGCTGTTCCTGATCGGGCCAATCGTGACCTTCACCGTCGCGCTGCTTGCCTGGGCGGTGATCCCCTTCGGGCCGGAAGCCGTGCTTGCCGACATCAACATCGGCCTGCTTTACGTGCTGGCGATCAGCTCGCTCGGCGTCTACGGCGTGGTGATCGCGGGTTGGGCTTCGAACTCGAAGTATCCGTTCTTCTCCGCTATGCGCGCGGCAGCGCAGATGATCAGTTACGAAGTGTCGATCGGCTTCATTCTCATCTGCGTAATTCTTTATGCCGGGACGACCAATCTCAACGATATGATTGAGGCACAGCGCGGCCACGGTTTCGGGCTGGTCAACGGGTTCTTCTTCAACCTGCTTCTCTTCCCGATGTGGATCATGTTCCTGATCTCGTCGCTGGCGGAGACGGCGCGGGCGCCGTTCGATCTGACTGAAGCGGAGAGCGAGCTCGTCGCTGGCTATCAGACCGAGTATTCCTCGATGAGCTTCGCGCTCTTCTGGCTGGGCGAATATGCCAACGTGCTGCTGATGTGCGCGCTCAACGCCATCCTGTTCTTCGGCGGCTGGCTGCCCCCGCTGAACGTAGACCTGATCCCGTGGTTCGACATTCCGGGCTGGATCTGGCTCTTCGCCAAGATCTTCCTGTTCTTCTTCATCTTCAGCTGGGTGAAGGCCACCGTCCCCCGTTTCCGCTACGACCAGCTGATGCGCCTGGGCTGGAAGGTCTTCCTGCCGCTGAGCCTGCTGTTCGTGGTGCTCATTTCCGGCTGGCTGATGTTCACCCGTTACGGAGTCGCCGCATGAGCGTCGCCCATCTCATAAAGTCGTTCACCCTGTGGGAGTTCGTGAAGGCCCATGCCCTCACGCTGAAGTACTTCTTCAAGCCCAAGGTGACGATCAACTATCCGTTCGAGAAGAACCCGATCAGCCCGCGCTTCCGGGGCGAGCATGCGTTGCGCCGCTATCCCAACGGGGAGGAACGCTGCATCGCGTGCAAGCTGTGCGAGGCGGTCTGCCCCGCGCAGGCGATCACGATCGAGAGCGAGCCGCGCGCGGACGGCAGCCGCCGCACCACGCGTTATGACATCGACATGACCAAGTGCATCTACTGCGGCTTCTGCCAGGAGGCTTGCCCGGTCGATGCGATCGTGGAGGGACCGAACTTCGAGTTCTCGACCGAAACGCGCGAGGAACTGCTCTACGACAAGGCGAAGCTGCTGGCCAACGGGGACAAGTGGGAGCGCGCGCTTGCGGCGAACCTTGAAGCCGATGCGCCCTACCGCTAGGCGGCGCGCGAGACCGATCGGGGCATTATGATCCAGACCTTAGCCTTCTATCTTTTCGCGTTTCTCGTGATCGCGAGCGCCGTGTTCACGATCATGGCGCGCAACCCGGTGCATTCGGTGCTGTGGCTGATCCTCGCGTTCTTCAACGCAGCGGGGCTGATGATCATCGTCGGTGCGGAGTTCATCGCCGCGTTGCTGGTGATCGTCTACGTCGGCGCGGTCGCGGTGCTGTTCCTGTTCGTGGTGATGATGCTCGACATCGATTTCGCCGAGCTGCGTGCGGGGTTCGTGAAGAACTTCCCGCTCGGTATTGCCATCGCGCTCGTGCTGCTCGCGGAGCTGGTGCTCGGCATCGGCGCTTACCGCGCGGGTGCGATCGAACTGGGCGTGCCGGACGGCAGCGCAGCTCCCCTGATGGACCGGACCAACATCGAGAGCCTCGGTGCGGTGCTCTACGGCGAATACCTGTTCCTGTTCGAAACCGCGGGCCTGATCCTGCTGGTCGCGATGGTCGGCGCGATCGTGCTGACGCACCGCGAGCAGCCCAAGGGCGCGCGGGGCCACCAAAACATCGGCAAGCAGAATCGCCGCCGCCCGGACGAGGCGACCGAGATGAAGCGCCCCGAAGTGGGCAAGGGGGTCGAGCTGTGATCGGCATAGAACACTACGTCGTCGTCAGCGCGATCCTGTTCGTGCTCGGCGTCCTGGGGATTTTCCTCAACCGCAAGAACGTGATCGTCATCCTGATGGCGATCGAGCTGATCCTGCTGGCGGTGAACATCAATCTTGTCGCCTTCAGCGCCTTCCTCGGCGACATGACGGGGCAGGTATTCGCGATGTTCGTGCTGACCGTCGCCGCCGGCGAGGCGGCGATCGGGCTGGCGATCCTCGTCATCTACTTCCGCGGCCGCGGCACAATCGCTGTCGACGACGTCAACCGGATGAAGGGATAAGCTCCGGTGCAGATCCTGCTTATCGTCTTTCTGCCGCTGCTCGCGGCGATCGTTGCCGGGCTCGGCAATCGCGCGCTGGGCAACACGGTTGCCAAGTCGCTCACGACCGGCGCGCTGTTCGTCTCGTGTGCGCTTTCGTGGCCGATCTTCCTCGGGTTCCTCAACGGAACGGCCGAGGCGCATGTCGTGCCGGTGCTGCAGTGGGTGCAGTCGGGCACCTTGAGCTTCGACTGGGCGCTGCGGGTCGACACGCTGACCGCGGTCATGCTGGTGGTGATCACCAGCGTCTCCGCGCTCGTCCACCTCTATAGCTGGGGCTACATGGACGAGGACCCGGATCAGCCGCGGTTCTTCGCCTATCTCTCGCTGTTCACCTTCGCCATGCTGATGCTGGTGACGGCGGACAACCTGGTGCAGATGTTCTTCGGTTGGGAAGGCGTCGGCCTCGCCAGCTATCTCCTGATCGGGTTCTGGTTCAAGAAACCGAGCGCCAACAAGGCCGCGATCAAGGCCTTCGTGGTCAACCGCGTCGGCGATCTCGGCTTCATGCTCGGCATCTTCGGCACGTTCCTGGTGTTCCAGACGACCTCGATCCCCGAGATCCTCGCCGCCGCGCCGGGCATGAGCGGCAGCTCGATCGGCTTCCTCGGCATGCGGCTGCAGACGATGGATGTTCTCTGCATCCTCCTGTTCATCGGCGCGATGGGCAAGTCGGCGCAGCTCGGCTTGCACACCTGGCTGCCGGACGCGATGGAAGGCCCGACGCCGGTTTCCGCGCTGATCCACGCGGCGACGATGGTCACCGCGGGCGTGTTCATGGTCTGCCGTCTCTCGCCGATGTTCGAGACCGCACCGGTGGCGCTCGGCATGGTGACTTTCATCGGCGCCGCGACCTGCTTTTTCGCCGCGACGATCGGCACGACGCAGTGGGACATCAAGCGGGTCATCGCCTATTCGACCTGCTCGCAGCTCGGCTACATGTTCTTCGCCGCAGGCGTCGGCGCCTACGGTGCGGCGATGTTCCACCTGTTCACGCACGCCTTCTTCAAGGCGCTGCTGTTCCTCGGTGCGGGCAGCGTGATCCATGCGATGCACCACGAGCAGGACATGCGCTATTACGGCGCGCTGCGTAAGCACATCCCGTTCACCTTCTGGGCGATGATGGCGGGCACGCTCGCGATCACCGGTGTGGGCGTCTATTGGCTGCACGCGGGATTCGCAGGCTTCCATTCCAAGGACGCGATCCTCGAAGTCGCGTTCGCGCGCGGGACCGAAATGGGCACCTTCGCCTTCTGGATGGGTGCGATCGCGGCGCTGCTGACGAGCTTCTATTCGTGGCGCCTGATGTTCCTGACCTTCTGGGGCAAGCCGCGCTGGGCGGACAGCGAGCATATCCAGCACGCGGTCCATCACGGCCACGACGAGCCGGAGGAGGACAATCCGCCGGCGCAGGAAGATACGGGCGACGATGCGACGCATCACGTCCCTTCGCCCGAGCATGGCGACGGCACCGCCGGCTATCACCCGCACGAGAGTCCGCTGACGATGCTGGTCCCCCTGGGCCTGCTGGCGCTGGGTGCGGTGTTCGCGGGCTGGGTGTTCAGCCACGCCTTCCTCGACGATCCGGCGTTCTGGGGCGATTCGATCTTCTACAACGAAGCGCTGATTCACCAGATGCACGCCGTGCCACTGTGGGTGAAGCTGACCGCCACCATCGTCATGCTGATCGGCCTGTTCGGTGCCTGGCTCGCCTACATCCGCGATACCTCGATCCCGGGCAAGTTCGTCGATCAGTTCAGCCTGCTGCACAACTTCGTCTACCGGAAGTGGTACTTCGACGAGCTTTACAACCTGGTGTTCATCAGGCCGGCGTTCTGGTTCGGCCGCCAGTTCTGGAAGCGCGGCGACGTCGGCCTGATCGACCGGTTCGGCCCGGACGGAGCCGCCTGGGTGGTCGCCAAGGGCACGGTTGCGGCGAAGAAGGTGCAGTCCGGATATCTCTATAGCTATGCGCTGGTCATGCTGCTCGGGCTGGTGGCCGCGGTTACGTGGGTGCTGATGTAATGGGGGGCTTCCCGATCCTTTCCGTGATGCTGCTGGTGCCGCTGCTCGCGGCCGTGGCTTGCCTGTTCGTGGAAGCGAAGGCGGCGCGCACGATCGCGCTGGCGGCGACGCTGATCGACCTCGCGCTGGGCGTGGTGCTGTGGCTCAACTTCGACATCGGCGGGCCGCAGTGGCAGTTCACCGAGCACGCGCCGCTGTTCGCGGGCTTCAACTACGCGCTCGGGATCGACGGGATCGCGATGCTGCTGATCGTGCTCAGCGTATTCCTGATGCCGATCTGCATTCTCGCCAGCCATTCGATCGAGAAGCGCGTCAGCGAGTACATGGCGGCCTTCCTGTTCATGGAAGTGCTGATGATCGGCGTCTTCGCGGCGCAGGACCTGTTCCTGTTCTACATGCTGTTCGAAGGCGTGCTGATCCCGATGTACCTGATCATCGGCATCTGGGGCGGCCAGAACCGGATTTACGCCGCGTACAAGTTCTTCCTCTACACGCTGCTCGGATCGGTGCTGATGCTGATCGCGATGCTGTGGATGGTGAACGAAGCGGGCACCACCGACATCCCGACGCTGATGCAGTACGATTTCCCGCCTGCCGCGCAGACCTGGCTGTGGCTCGCGTTCTTCGCCAGCTTCGCGGTGAAGATGCCGATGTGGCCGGTCCACACCTGGCTTCCCGACGCGCACGTTCAGGCGCCGACGGCCGGCTCCGTGATCCTGGCCGGCGTGCTGCTGAAGATGGGCGGCTACGGCTTCATCCGCTTCAGCCTGCCGATGTTCCCCGAAGCGAGCGCCCAGTTCGTGTGGCTTATCTGGGGTCTGTCGATGGCCGCGGTGGTCATCACCAGCCTGATCGCGCTGGTGCAGCAGGACATGAAGAAGCTGATCGCCTATTCGTCGGTCGCGCACATGGCGATCGTCACCGTCGGCCTGTTCGCCTTCAACGTGCAGGGCCTCGAAGGCGCAATGATCGTCATGCTCAGCCACGGTCTCGTGTCGGGCGCACTGTTCCTGTGCGTGGGCGTGATCTACGACCGGCTGCACACGCGTGAGATCGACCGCTACGGCGGCCTCGCGATCAACATGCCGAAATATGCGCTGTTCTTCCTGCTGTTCACGATGGCAAGCATCGGCCTGCCGGGCACGAGCGGTTTCGTCGGCGAGTTCCTGAGCCTCGCCGGCATCTATCAGGCGAACACCTGGGTGACCCTGGTGTGTGCCACGGGTATCATTCTGGGCGCGGGTTACATGCTCTATCTCTACTGGCGCATCGCGTTCGGCGTGCAGAAGAATGCGGACGCCGCCGCCATGCCCGATCTCTCCTTGCGCGAATGGCTCATGCTGGGTCCGATCGCCGCGGCCGTCCTGTGGATGGGCGTCTATCCGGAAAGCTTCCTCGCCCCGATGCGTCAGGACATTGCAGCTCTCGATGCCCGCCTCTCGCGCGCTGCGCCTGAAGGTGACGCGCACCTCGTTGCCGGCACGCCGCATGCCGAGGCCGCCAATGCCGTGGGGGGCACGCACGATGCCGGCCACGGCGAAGCGGAGGGAGCGCACTGATGGACTTCAAGGCTTCCCTCGCGCTCATAGCGCCCGAGATCCTGCTCAGCCTCTCCGCGCTGGCGCTGCTGCTGGTCGCGGCCTGGAGCCGCAATTCAAGCCGCCTGGTGAGTATACTTGCCGCCGTCGCGCTCGGCGGTGCGGCGTTCCTCGCCGCGCCCGCGCTCTGCGCCGGGGCGATGGGGCCGGACACGCTGGCCTTCGGTGGGCAATTCGCCGCCGATGCCTTCGCTTCGTTCTCCAAGATCCTGATCTACGTCGCGGCGATCGCCTGCCTGATGATCGCGCCGACATTCTTCGACCGCCACGATGCAATGCGGCCCGAGTATCCGGTGCTGGTGCTGCTCGCCACGCTCGGCATGGGGATCATGGTCTCGGCGACCGATTTCATCACGCTGTACATCGGGCTCGAGCTCAACAGCCTGGCCGCTTACGTCCTCGCGTCGTTCATGCGGACGGACGACCGTTCGGCCGAGGCAGGGCTCAAGTATTTCGTGCTCGGCGCGCTCGCGAGCGGTATCCTCCTCTACGGCATCAGCCTGGTCTACGGCTTCACCGGCACCACCTCGTTCGAAGGCGCGCGCGCCGCGCTCACGGGCGAGCTCTCGATGGGCGCGCTGTTCGGGCTGATCTTCGTGCTCGCCGGTCTCGCGTTCAAGATCTCGGCGGTGCCGTTCCACATGTGGACGCCCGACGTCTACGAAGGCGCGCCGACGCCGGTGACGACCTTCTTCTCGACGGCGCCCAAGGTGGCGGCGATCGCGCTCACCGCGCGCGTTGCCGTCGATGCGTTCGGCGCGCAGGTGGATGCCTGGCGGCAGATCGTCATCTTTGCCGCGCTTGCATCGATCGTCCTCGGTGCGCTGGGCGCGATCGGGCAGAACAACCTCAAGCGCCTGCTGGCTTACTCGTCGATCAACAACGTCGGCTTCATCCTGATCGGGCTTGCGGCGGCAACGGTGAGCGGCGTTTCGGCGATGCTCGTCTACCTCGTGATCTACGTCGCGATGACGCTCGGCAGCTTCGTCGTCGTGCTGATGCTGCGCACCGCCGATGGTGAGCAGCTCGAGGGCGTTGCCGACATCGCGGGCCTCTCGCGCACGCAGCCGCTCCTGGCGCTATGCTTCGCGGCGATGATGTTCAGCATCGCCGGGATCCCACCGCTATTCGGCTTCTGGAGCAAGTTCGTCGTCTTCCAGGCGGCGGTCGAGGCCGATCTCGTGGCCCTCGCGGCCATCGGCATCGCGGCCAGCGTGATCAGCGCGTTCTACTACATCAAGATCATCAAGGTGATGTACTTCGACGAACCCGCCGGTGTGGTGACGGGCAAGAGCGATTGGGCTCACTGGCTGATCCTCGGCGTGACGACGGTGTTCGTGTCCCCGCTGGGTTACCTCCTGACGAGTCCGCTGGGCGATTTGGCCGACAAGGCGGCCGCCGCGCTGTTCTTCGTCGCTTGATCCGCACCGTCGCAGAAACCGGATCGACCAGTGCCGACCTCGCCGCGCGGTTGCGCGCGGGGGAGCGCGTCGCCGAGGGCGATTGGCTGGTCGCGGACCGGCAGGTCGCAGGGCGGGGCCGCCAGGGGCGTCCGTGGCAGGATGCGTCGGGCAACTTCATGGGTTCGACCGTGGTCCATCCGGGCCCCGGCGATCCGCCCGCACACACGCTGACGCTCGCCACGGCGCTCGCGGCCTACGAAGCCGTCCTGCCGCTGCTTCCCGATCCGCGCGCGCTGGTCATCAAGTGGCCGAACGATCTCTTGCTCGGCGGCGCCAAGCTCTCGGGCATCTTGCTCGAGCGCGAAGGCGAGGCGGTGGTGGCCGGCATCGGGATCAATCTCGCGCAGGCGCCCGATCTGCCCGACCGGCCGACGGTGGCCCTGTCGGATTTCGGACCGGCGCCCGACCGCGATGCGTTCGCTCTCACCCTGGCCGCCGCCTTCGACCGGGAGATCGAGCGCTGGCGCACGTTCGGGATCGAACCGCTGATCCGCCGCTGGCTGGCCGTGGCGCACCCGCTCGGCACCCCGCTTAAGGTCCACGATGCCGATGGCGTGCCGATATACGGCACCTTCGCCGGCCTTGCGCCCGACGCATCGCTTCTCCTGCGCTTGGAAGACGGGACGACCCGTGCCATCCACGCAGGCGATGTGACGCTCGGCTGAAGGAACCCGCCATGCTGCTCGCTGCCGATGTCGGAAATACCAACGTGGTCTTCGCATTGTTCGAGGGCCTGGAGATCAAGGCCCGCTGGCGCATTGCCACCGATCCGCGCCGGACGGGCGACGAATATGCCGTCTGGCTGCTCCAGTTGCTCAAGATCGAAGGTTACGAACGGACGGCGATCACGCGGATCATCGTCGGCTCGGTCGTGCCGCGCGCGATTCACAATCTCGCGGTGCTGGCGGAGAAGTACTTCGGCCTGACGCCGATAATCGCGGGCGAGGGCGATGCCGCCTGGGGCTTCTCGGTGGATGTCGACGAGCCGCGTTCGCTCGGCGCCGATCGTGCGCTCAACGCGATCGCCGCGCACGCCAAGTATCAGGGCGACCTCATCGTGGTCGACTTCGGCACCGCGACAACGTTCGACGCGGTCGATTTCAACGGCGCCTACAAGGGCGGGATCATCGCCCCGGGGATCAACCTCTCGCTCGACGCGTTGGTGGGCAACACCGCGAAGCTGCCGAGAATTGCGATCGAAGCGCCGCGCACGAACAGCGTGATCGGCACGAACACCGAGGATCAAATGCTGATCGGCGTATTCTGGGGCTACGTTTCGATGATGGAGGGCCTGATCGCTCGCATGCGGGCCGAGATCGGCCGTCCCGCCAGGGTAGTCGCGACCGGCGGTCTTGCGATCCTGTTCGATCAGCACACGCAGATCTTCGACGCGGTCGACGCCGACCTCACGCTCGAAGGCCTTGCCATTCTCGCGGAGCGTGCATCACGGTGAAAAAGGACTTCACCCCGGAGAAGGAACTTCTGTTCCTCGCGCTCGGCGGATCGGGCGAGATCGGCATGAACGTCAACCTCTACGGATGCGACGGGAAGTGGCTGATGGTCGATCTCGGCATGACGTTCTCCGGCGGCGAATATCCCGGCGTGGACCTCGTGTTCGCGGACCTGGAATTCATCGAGACGCGCGCGAAGGACCTCGTCGGCATCGTCCTCACCCACGCGCACGAGGACCACATCGGCGCGGTGCCTTATTTCGCCGCGGACCTCGGCGTTCCGCTCTACGCCACGCCGTTCACCGCCGATCTGGTGATGCGCAAGCTGGAGGAAGCCGGGCTCTCGCGCACGGTCGAACTCAACGTAGTCGCAAGCACCGATCAGTTCTCCTTGGGCCCCTTCGGTATCTCTTATGTGCCGCTCGCTCACTCGATCGCCGAGGGGAACGCGCTGCTGATCGAGACCCCTTACGGCCGCGTGTTTCACACCGGGGACTGGAAGCTCGACGAAGATCCGATCGTCGGCGAGCCGACGACCGAGGAGGAACTGATCGAACTCGGCGATGAAGGCATTCTCGCGCTCGTGTGCGATTCTACCAACGTTTTCAATCCCGCGGCGAGTGGTTCGGAAGGCGCCGTCTATCAAGGGCTGATGGACGAGGTGAAGCGCCACACGGGCAAGCGGGTGCTCGTCACCACGTTCGCTTCCAACGTTGCCCGGCTGCACACCCTGGGTGAGGTCGCGAAGGCGACCGGGCGCCAGCTGTGCGTCGCCGGCCGTTCGCTCGACCGGATCATCGACGTCGCGCAGGACAACGGCTATCTGGAAGACCTGCCGCCGCTGGTCGATTTCGTCACCGCCATGGGCCTGCCGCGCGGCGAGGTGCTAGTCCTCGCGACGGGTGGGCAGGGCGAACCGCGAGCGGCACTCGCAAGAATTGCCGACGGATCGCATCCGATCGAGCTGACCGCCGGCGACGTGGTGCTGTTCTCCAGCCGCCAGATCCCGGGCAACGAGATCGCGATCGGGCGGGTGCAGAACCAGCTCGCCGCGCGGGGGATCGTGATGGTTACCGACCGGCAGAGCGCGATTCACGTGTCCGGCCATCCGGGTCGGCCGGAACTCGAGGCGCTTTACGGATGGCTGCGCCCCGAGGTGCTTGTGCCGGTCCATGGCGAAGTGCGGCACATGCAGGAACAGGCGCGGCTCGGCCTTGCCAGCGGCATTCCCCACGCGGTGGCGCAGGTGAATGGCGACGTCGTGCGCCTCGCACCCGGCGAACCGGGGAAAGTGGCGGAAGTGCGCGCAGGGCGGCTCGTGCTCGACGGCGACATCATCGCACCCGCCGATGGCGAGGGCATCGTCATGCGCAGGCGTATCGCTGCGGAAGGCGCGCTGGTGGTCATTCTCTCCCCCAACGGCGGGGTGGAAGTTGAATCCTTCGGGCTCCCGCTCGAGGAAGATATGACCGACTTCGTCGCGGAGGCGAAAGCCGATGTGCTGGAAGCCATCGGCAAGCTGCGCGGCAAGGGGAGCGTGGGCACGGAAGGTGTTGCCGAGGCTGCTCGGCTCGCCGCTCGCCGCGCCGCACGGCGCTGGTCGGGCAAGAACCCGCAGGTCAAGGTCGTGGCGGTAGAGGGCTGACGAGATGCAGTGGACTTCGATCCTCGCGATTTATTTCATCGTCTGGGTGATGAGTGCGTTCTTTCTGCTCCCGTTCGGCGTTCGCACGCACGACGAGCTTGGTCTCGAGAAGATCCCGGGTCAGGCCGACAGTGCGCCGGCCAACTTCCGCCCCGGCCGCGTTGCGCTGCGCGCGACGATCCTCGCGGCGGTGCTCACCGGCCTATTCGCGCTCAACTACGAGTATCGCTGGGTCGACGTCGACGATCTCGACGTCACCCGCCTATTCGCGTAGCCGTTTGATCGCCTGGGCGAGCGCGACGTAGAGCTTGCCCATGTCGGAGCTGAGCAAGGTCACGCCGAGGGCGTTTCCGTCGCGCGTGGACAACATCGTGCGCAGCATTCCCTCGAAGTCCGTGACGTAACGGTTTACGTTCTCCTGGAAATCTGGCTCGCTGTTGTAAAGGCCGGCGATATCGCGCGCCTCCGCCCGGTCGAGCAGGCGCACCGCGCGGCGGGTGAAGATGCCGCGGTCGCCGCGCAGGTATGATGCCCAGGCCGTGTCGGTCACTTCGGTCGAGAGCGCCTTCGCGATGTCGATCGCGTTCGAATTGAGGCTCTCGGTGATAAGCGCCATACGCCGCGCGAAATCGTTGTCGACCTGCTCCTCGGCGCGTTCGCGCGCCTGCACGACACGTGTTTCGAGGTTGGCGGCGAGCTCGTCCACCTTGGCGAGCTGGTCGCGGAGCTGGATGGCGGCCTGGCGGCTAGCATCCGATGCTTTCGCGGCCGCTTTCTCGAGTTGGCCGATCGACTGCTCGGCTTTCTCCCGCATGACCTCGTCCAGCGCTTGCGAGGTCTCCATGCCCACGCGCTCGGCAAGTTCGCGAATGCTCTCGCTCGCGCTCTCGCCGATGGCGGCCCGGGCCGAGCGGGCCGCGGTTTCGAGCGCCTCGATGGCGTCGCGCAGATCCGCGCGCGCCTTCTCGGCGACGGCAGTGCTGTCCTCTTCGAGGGCGGCGATCACGGCGCGAAGTTCGCCGACCTGTGCCACATGGGCTTCGTTCGCCTGCGCGAACCGCTCGTGCAAGACTTCCACATCGCCGATCGTCTCGCGGCCGGTGTCGCGGGCGCCGGCAACGTAGTCGGACAACTGCGCGCTGGTGGCGTTCGCTTCGTCGAGCACAAGCTTGAGATTGCCAGCGCGTTCCTCGACCGACGCAAGGCGGCCTTCCGCTTCGCCGATGGCGAGAGGCAGATCCTCACGCGAATGCTGCTCGCTCGCCTGGAGCAGTTCGAGCAGGCGCACGCTGGCCTCTGTGAGGGAGGCGACCGCTTCGTCGGTTCCGTGCAGCGTCGCGCGGCTTTCGCCGAGCTTCACTTCGAGCCGTTCGAGGCTTTGCGCCAGGACCTGCTCGGTTTCTCCGCCATGATGCGCGATTGCTTCGACTTCCGCGCGCAACTGAACCAGCCGCTCGGTCACTGCCTCGCCCTTGCGTGCAAGTTCGTCGGTCTGGGCGATATGGGCTTCACGCCGCTCGGCAATGGCCGCATCGATTTCCGCAAGGCGCGACGCAAGCGCTTCGGTATATTCCCGCTCTGCCTCGGCGAGGATCGCCTGACGCTCGGCGATCCGCTCCTGCAGACGCTGATCACGTTCCGCGATGCCGCGGTCGACGGCTTCGGCTTCGACCTTGAGCGCGGCGAGCTTCTGATTGGCCGAGGCGAGGGCGTTGTCGTCGACACCCTTGATCACCTCGATTGCCTCGTTGAGGCGCTGCTTCATCGCCTCGATCTGTTCGGCCCAGGTGCCGAGCGCGGCATCTTCGCCCTCGCGCACGGCATTGCCGATGATCTTGGCCTCGTCGCGCAGGCCACCGAGGCGGGCGCGGAGGGAAACGAGCGCTTCCTCCTCTTCCGACGCCAGCGCCTCGTGCGTGGCCTGCAGTTCTTCGGCAAGCGAGCCTGCACGGCGGCGCAACGCGGCCAGCGTTTCCACTTCGCGCCCGTCGAGTTCGGTGCGGAACGTCTCGCTTCTGCTACGGAGCGCCTCGAAGCGCTCGGCAGTCAGATGATCGAGCTGATCGAGCTGGTTGCCGAACACGGCCAGGGCTTCCTCGATGCGGGACTCGAAAGTGCCGACCTGTCGCTCGCTCGCCTGACCGAATTCGTTGAGCCGCTCGAAGCCTCTCGTCAGTTCGGCGACATGCTCGTGTGCGATCCGACCCGCGTTGCCGATCTGGTTCGAAACGTCGCGGGCCGAATTGGCGATAACGGGCAGGTCGTCGCGCAATTTGTTCATGTTGGTCAGGGCAGTGGTGCTGACAGTTGCAAGCGCTTCCACCTGCTGTCCGTTGTCTTGGACGAGCCCCTGCAGGCGATCGGCGTGGGTCGACAGCCGCTCGGTTGCGACCCGCCCAAGCGTATCGAGTTCGCGCGATTGCGACGCGAGGAACTCGCGCGCGAGGCTGAGCTCGCGGTTGATCGTAACGAGCCTGGTCTCCAGCACGCGTGACTCGTGCGAGAGCAGATGGGCGACTTCGCTGAAGCGGCGCGCTTCATGCGTGCTGTTGCGCGTCGCGAGCAGCCACAACACCGCCACGAGAAGAACCGGCACTGCCCATTGGCCCATCCAGGTGAGCCACTGGGCCGGCGGGGCGCCCGCAAGCATGGGTTCGTGGACGATCCACACGAAGGCTGCGGTCCACACCAGCGTCGCACCCAGGGCGAGCGCCGGCGCAAGCCATCGGGCCTTCACCTCTGGTTCGAGATCTTCGTCCCATTCCTCCTCGAACGCGGTATGCTCGCCGACGTCCGCCTCGATTTCGGTCGTTTCGACCTCGCTCGTGACCTGCCCGCTCCCCGCGTCGTCCGGCCCTATGGCCCTGATATTCGATCCTCCAGACATAGCCGGAAGGCTATCACGAAAAGGGGGGGCTGAAACCCTGCTTTAACCAGTCTTGCGATAGACCGAGTGCAATGGTCCACGAAAGCGGCGCCCTCGATGCTACGCTGGCAGCAGCGGCCGGCGACGATCCCGTCCTGCTCGCCGAACTGCGCGCGGCTTTCGCGGACAGTCTCGCGCGGCAGATCGACCTGCTCGCGCGGGCGCGCTGCGACGGGAACTGGAATGTCGCCGCCTTGCGGCTGAAGGGTCTGGCTGCGAGCTTTCATGCCGCCGACCTCATCGAACTTGCGGACGAAGCGATCGCTGCGGCCCCGGGGGAACCGACCGTGCTGCGCAAGCTCGCGGCGTTCACCCGCGATTTCTCCGCCGGACGCAACTGAGCGCCCGACCGGCGCGCTTGGCACGAGCGCCAGCTGGGCTTAAACCTCCCCACTTTCATGCGGGAGTGAGCAGTTGCGGGTTGCGATCCTGTCGGCGATCCATCCGGGCGGAGAAGGCACCGAGGCGACCGTGCGCGGCCTGCTTACCGTGGCCGGGCGCAGCGTCGCCGCGCTCCAGCTCGATCTCGCGCTGCGCCTCGGGTGCGAACGCATCGTGTGCCTTGCCGAGGGCCTGAACGAAGGCGTGCTGCCCTTGCTTCACCGTGCGGAGCAGGGCGGGGCGACCTTCCACGCGCTGAGCAGCGCGCGGTCGCTTTCCGGGCTGGTCCGGGCGCAGGACGAATTGTTCCTCTTTGCCGAAGGTGTCGTACCCGACCCCCTGGTGATGGGCGAACTGCTGGGCGAGCGCTCAGGCATCGTCGCCCTGCCGGCCGAAGCAGGCATCGAGGCAGGGTTCGAGCGAATCGACCGCGACCACGCCTGGGCCGGCGTCGCGCGCCTGCCGGGATCGGCGGTGGAGCGCCTGGTCGAAATGCCGTTCGAAGTCGATGCGGTGCCTGCCTTGCTGCGCGTCGGCCTGCAGACGGGCACGCGCATCGTGCCGCTCCCGCAGTCACTGGTGACCGACCGCCGCTGGGGCTTGCTCCGCAACGAGCAGCAGGCGCGTGCATTCGAGACCGCGTGGCTGAACCAGCGGGTCACGCTGTCCTCGTTCGCCGCGCCGGTGCATGCCTTGGCGGATAGGGCCGCGATGGTCCTGGCGCCGGGCATCCTCGCGCAGCGCGGCAAGGCGGCGCTTCCGATCGCGGGCGGTATCCTGGGCCTCGGCGGAGCGCTTGCCGCCGCATGGTGGAAGCTGCCAGCGCTCGCCTTCGGATCGGTTGCGATAGGCGCTTTCCTGCTGCGTACAGGCGAGACGGTTGCCGCATTTTTGAGCGAAGGCCGCCGGAGCGGCATGGTTGCGCGCATCGCCCGCGCCCTGCCGGGAATGGTGGTCGATGCGACGATCCTGGCGCTGATCGGAATGCTCGCGCCGGTTGGCGAACTTGCGGGATGGTTGTTTGCGGGCCTTGCGCTGCTTTTCGCGCTGCGGATCGCCGAGCACTCGCAGGTGGAATCATTCGCGCGCGCGGCCACGGATAGGGGGATACTGGCGCTGGTGCTCGCACTATGTGCGGCGCTCGATCAAACTCTCACTGGAATTCAGCTACTTGCGCTCGCGGTTCTGGCAGCGTTCTATCTCGCCGGTGTGCGAGGGCGGATAACGCACGCTTAACTATACCGCGCTAAGGCGGATGAATGACCGACTCCGGCACGAACAGCGCCTCGTATTCGCCGATCGAGGCGGTTCTCGCGGGCGAGCTCGCGCGCGGCGACCTCGTGCTCGGCACGGTCGGTCCGATGCTAGGCATGTTGCTCGCCAATCACGACAGCGCGCTGTTCAGCGACGAGATCGTGGCGAATGTGCGAGGAATGGGCCTTCACGTGGCACGGCAGGCACTGGTCGCGCAGGCAAATGCGGCAGGTATCGAGGATCCGTTCGCCTTCGCTGCCGAGCATGGAGAGGTGCTGGCCGAGAGCCTTGCGCGAAACCTGCAGTTTCTCGGCCACTGCCACGCACTCGCGCTCGAACATCGCCTGGCCATGCAGCTGGAGCGGCGGAACGCGATCGATCCGGTGCTGTCCCCGCTGCTTCAGTCGCTGATCGCGTCCTCTGACACGGACACCGCGCAGCTCGCCATGGCGCTTCTCGCCGCGCAAGCCCGTTTCGTTCAGCAGCAGCGCAGGGTGGAACTGCCGCTGGCAGAGCTGCCTTTGGCACTGTTCGAGCACGCGCTTTCCACTTGGCGCGCGCAAGCTGGCGGCACCGACGAAAACGCCATAGAGCAAGCGGACAAGCGCCTGCGTGACGCATACCATCCGCATGCCACCCGCCTCGCCTTGCTCGAACGAGCGGTCGGGGCGGTCGGCGACGGGATGAAGCCGGCGCTTTCGATCGGCCATGCCGGGGCGGCCTTGTTCCTCTCGGCGCTTTCGCTGGCGACAGGGCAGGACCGCGATCTGATGGCCGTGGCGACCAACGAAAGCCAGGTCGGACGACTGGCGCTTGCGCTCCGCGCTGCCGGGCTCAAGCCTGAGCAGATCGCCGAGCAGTTCGTCCTCTTTCACCCCGGCATCACTCTGCCCGGCGCGTTCGACACGCTGCGCGCCGATCGCGCCGCAGCGATCCTTGCGGCGTCGGACCGGCAGGCCTTGGGCTGAGCCCATGAATGCCCACTCTCCCAGCTTTCTCGCGCGCGGACGAACCGATGCGGAAGATCGCTTGATCGAGGCAGACGAACTGATCGCCGCCTTGCAGCGGAGCTGCGGGGGCGAAGTTCCCGGCGTGCTTGCCGTGCCTGCTCTGCTCGAACGGGTGCGCCAGGCGCGCATCGCCGGTACGCGCCTCGGCGGCGCGATCGAGGCATTCGGCGGCGAAGAAGTCATCCGCGCCTGGATCGAGGTTTTTCCCCATTCCGGAAGCGAAGCGGGCTGCTCCATCGGTATCGCCGACTGGCAGGTATCCCCCGCGGCGCGCGACGACGATGCGCAGGCTGCTGCGCGGCATCTGGAGATCGAGCGCAGCGTTGCCGATTTGTGGGCGCGGCTCGATTCCACGCAAGGGGTGCTGGCCGCCGAAGCGCGTGCGCCAGATCTCGCCGCGCTCGCTGTGCGCATGGAGCAGGGCGCGGGGCGGCCCTGGACCGATTTCGTCGAGCTAACCGGTGCCGTCCACGAGCAGCCGATGCACTGGCGCCTGCTTGACGGTCAGGCGGTCCGGGTGCCGGAATCGCCGCGGGAATGGACAGTGACCCTGGTGCCGCTCGGAGGGCCCGAGCCCGGGCAGTCCGGATTCGAGCTCTACCTCGCATCCGAGGCCGTTCTTCCCCGCGCGGAAGCGCCGGCCGACGCCGCACCCGCTGGCCTCCCCGCAACTCATCTGATCGGGCGAAATCTTGCACCGGTGCTGCGGCAGCCGATTGCGCGGATCATCGCCAATGCGGAAACGATCCGCACCCGCCTCGCCGGACCGCTGGCCGAGGAGTACAGCAACTACGCGGCCGATATCGCGGCTGCCGGCCAGCACCTCCTGGCGCTGATCGAAGACCTATCCGATCTCGAGGTCGTCGAAGCGGAAGGCTTCGCCACGGCCCCCGATGAGATCGACCTTGGCGATGTCGCCCGCCGTGCAGCGGGGATCCTGGCGGTGCGTGCGAAGGAGAAGGGAATAGCGCTGACCGCGCCGCCCGCGGGCGTTTCCGTGCCCGCAGTGGCGGAATTCCGCCGTGTCCTGCAGATCCTGCTCAACCTCGTCGGCAACGCGATCCGCTATTCCCCTGAGGGCTCGCAGATTCGGCTGGAGCTTTCAGGCGAGGGGGAGCGCGTCCGGGTGAGCGTGGTGGACGAAGGGCCGGGGCTCGACGCCGAGCAGCAGGCGCGGGTGTTCGACAAGTTCGAACGGCTCGGTCGCAGCGGCGATGGCGGTTCCGGGCTCGGGCTCTACATTTCACGCCGGCTTGCTCGCGCGATGGGCGGAGACCTGACGGTGGAGAGCGAGCCCGGGAAGGGCGCGAGCTTCACGCTCGATCTACCGGCGGGCCATAAGTCTCAGGGATAATCGGGTCGCCGGCGAGCCTCTGCGCTGCCGGCAACCCGAGTGAAGCTCAGCGCTTGTCGAGCGGAACGTAGTCGCGCTCGGTCGGCCCGGTGTAGAGCTGGCGCGGGCGGCCGATGACCTGGCCGGGATCGGAAATCATCTCGTTCCACTGTGCGACCCACCCGACCGTGCGGGCGAGCGCGAAGAGGGCGGTGAACATGGTGGTCGGGAAGCCAATCGCCGAGAGGATTATGCCCGAGTAGAAGTCCACGTTCGGGAAGAGCTTCTTTTCCCTGAAGTAGTCGTCGCTCAGCGCGATTTCCTCGAGCCGAAGCGCGGTCTCGAACACCGGATCGGTGACCTTGAGCGCCTCGAACACCTCGCGCACGGTCTTCTGCATCACCGTCGCGCGCGGGTCGTAGTTCTTGTAGACGCGGTGGCCGAAGCCCATCAGGCGGAAGGGGTCGTTCTTGTCCTTGGCGCGCTCGATGTAGTGCGGGATGCGGTCTGGCGTGCCGATTTCGTGCAGCATGTTGAGCGCCGCCTCGTTCGCGCCGCCGTGTGCCGGGCCCCAGAGGCAGGCGATGCCGGCTGCGATGCAGGCGAAGGGGTTGGCGCCGGAGGACCCGGCGAGCCGGACGGTCGAGGTCGACGCGTTCTGTTCGTGATCGGCGTGGAGGATGAAGATCCGGTCCATTGCCTTCTCGACCGCCGGATGCAGTTCGTATTCTTCGGCGGGGACGCCGAAGGTCATGCGCAGGAAGTTGCCGGTATAGCTCAGGTCGTTCTGCGGGTAGAGGAACGGCTGCCCGACGGAGAACTTGTAGGCCATTGCCGCGATCGTCGGCATCTTCGCGATCAGGCGGTGGCTGGAAATCTTGCGATGCTCGGGATCCGAGATGTCGGTGCTGTCGTGATAGAAGGCCGACAGTGCGCCCACGACGCCGCACATGATCGCCATCGGGTGGGCGTCGCGGCGGAAACCGCGATAGAACGTCGCGAGCTGCTCATGCAGCATCGTGTGGCGGGTAATTGTGTAGTTGAAGTCGTCGAGCTCGACCTGCGACGGCAGTTCGCCGTTCAGCAGCAGGTAGGCGACTTCCATAAAGCTCGAGTGTTCGGCAAGCTGACCGATCGGGTAGCCACGGTGAAGGAGAACGCCTTCCTCCCCGTCGATATAGGTCAGCGCGCTTTCGCAGCTGGCGGTCGACTTGTAACCGGGGTCAAAGGTGAAAGCGCCGGTGCTGCCGTAGAGCTTGCGGATGTCGACCACGTCCGGCCCCACGCTCCCCTGAAGCACGGGGAATTCATGGGTCTGGCCGCCCAGTTCGAGTTTCGCCTGCTTGTCCGCCAAATTCGTTCTCCTCTTTGATGCCTAGCCCTGCTTTGCCGGAGCGGCCTGCGCGTCGATCCGCGCGAGCGCTTCTTCCCGTCCAAGCAGGACCAGCACATCGAAAATACCCGGGGACGTGGTTGTCCCGGTCAGCGCTGCGCGCATGGGCTGCGCGAGCTTGCCGAGGCCCAGTCCGAGCTCCTCAGCGAGTGCCTTGGTAGTGGCTTCGAGCGCCTCGATTGTCCAGTTTTTTTCCGCCCGTAGCCCACTGGCGATCTGCGCCAGAACCTCACGCGCACCCTCGGTGAGCAGCGCTTCGGCCTTTTCCGTAAGCGTCAGCGGACGGCGCTTGAACAGGAAGGCCGCGCCTTCGGCAAGCTCGTCGAGATCGCGTGCGCGGGTCTTGAGCACCGGCATGGCGCGTTCGAGCAGCGCCTTGTCCGCTTCGGGTCCAACCCGTTCGGCCACGAGACCTGCGAGCCGCGCGTCGTCGGCTTCGCGAATATAGTGGCCGTTGAGGTTCTGCAGCTTCTTGAGGTCGAAGCGGGAAGGGCTCTTGCCCACGCCGTCGAGATCGAACAGCGAGATCGCCTCCTCGCGCGTGATTTCCTCGCGGTCGCCATGGCCCCAGCCGAGGCGGAGGAGGTAGTTGAACAGCGCCTCGGGCAGTATGCCGAACTCGTCTCGATAGGCTTCCGCACCGAGCGCGCCGTGACGCTTCGACAGCTTGGCCCCGTCGCTGCCGTGGATCAGCGGGATATGGGCATAGACCGGCTCGGGCCAGTTCATCGCTCGGTAGATCGGCAACTGGCGGAAGGCGTTGTTGAGATGGTCGTCGCCGCGGATGACATGGGTGACGCCCATGTCGTGGTCGTCGACCACCACCGCGAGCATGTAGGTCGGGGTGCCGTCGGCGCGCAAAAGGACGTAATCGTCGAGTTCCTCGTTGCGCACGGTCACCCGGCCCTGGACGCGGTCGTCGATCACCGTCTCGCCTTCGTTCGGGGTCTTCAGGCGGAGGACGTAGGGCGCGCCGAGCGGTGCATCGGTGGGATCGCGGTCGCGCCAGCGGCCGTCGTAGCGCAGCGGCTGCTTGGCGGCGCGTTGGGCGGCCCGCATTTCCTCGAGCTCTTCGGTCGTTGCATAGCACTTGTAGGCGTGCCCTGCGGCGAGGAGCTGCTCGGCCACCTCCACGTGGCGGGCCCCGCGTTCCGACTGGAACACGACGTCGTCGTCCCACTCGAGGCCGAGCCACGCGAGCCCGTCGAGAATCGCTTCGATCGCTTCCGGAGTCGAGCGCTTGCGGTCGGTATCCTCGATTCTCAGCAGCGCCCGGCCGCCGTGATGGCGGGCGTAAAGCCAGTTGAATAGCGCGGTGCGGGCGCCGCCGATATGAAGGAATCCGGTCGGCGATGGAGCGAAGCGCGTCACGACCTGTCCGCTATCGCTTGCCATATCCGACGTGATCCTTTCCTATGTCTCCCATGGCGACGGGGGTGCCCGAGGTGCCGTTGGGGGGCGGGCCCGAAGAGGCCAATGCTGCAGCGCAGCGCAATTGGCGCAGCGCGGCGCGTTTGTCCAGTGCGGTGGACCGGATCGAGACGTTTCTCGCCGTGGCAGGATTTGATCGCGGGCCTTGGCTCGCCGTCGCCTTCGCCGCCGGGATCGGTGTCTGGTTCCTTTTGCCGGTGCCATGGCAGTGGATCGCCGTTATCGCCCTTGCGACGCTCGCCGCGATCGCGGCGCAGGCCCTGTGGCGGGATCGGGACGATCGGGCCAACTTGCGCCTGGCCGTAATTTCGCTGGCGATCGTGGTCGCGGCGGGGATGGCTATTGTGTGGCTGCGTTCCGCGGTCGTGGGAGCGGAGCCGATCGCCTATCCCCGGGTCGAACGGATCGAGGCGCGGGTTCTCGAACGGATCGACCAGCCGGCGGAAGACCGCCTGCGTCTCGTGCTGGCGTACCGCGATGCGGAGGCGGCGCGTGCGCGAAAGGTGCGGATCAACGTGCCGCTCGCGGCGGACCAGCCGGGACTGGCGGAGGGTGCGGTCGTGCGCCTGCGAACTCGGCTGATGCCACCGTCGCCCCCCATGCTGCCGGGCGGCTACGATTTTGCGCGCACTGCATGGTTCCAGGGGCTCTCAGCGACGGGATCGCTGATCGGAGAGATCGAGATCGTGCAGCCTGGCCGCGGCGCGAGCAGCCTGGCGGGGGTTCAGCGCGTGCTGGCCGCGCACGTGCGCGAGCGGCTGTCGGGCTCACCTGGCACGATCGCGGCGGCGTTCGCGAGTGGAGATCGAGGAGCCATAACCCGTGCCGACGAGGAGGCGATGCGGGACTCCGGATTGACGCACCTGCTGTCGATCAGCGGACTTCACGTCAGCGCGGTGATCGCGGCGGCTTACCTTTTAGCCATCAAGCTCCTCTCGCTCTGGCCGTGGCTTGCGTTGCGCGTGCGGCTGCCGGTCGTTGCCGCAGCCATCGCGGCCGGAGCAGGCGTCGGATACACGCTGCTGACAGGTGCGGAGGTACCGACGGTGCGAAGCTGCATCGGCGCCGTGCTCGTGCTGATTGCCTTGGCGCTCGGACGCGAGCCGCTGTCGATGCGAATGGTGGCGGTGGCCGCCGTTGCCGTGCTCCTGCTGTGGCCGGAGTCGCTCGTCGGGCCCAGCTTCCAGATGAGCTTCGCGGCGGTGCTCGCCATCGTCGCGCTGCATGGCAGCGCGCCGGTGCAGGCTTTCCTTTCTCCACGCGAGGAGAACTGGATCGTCCGGTTCGCGCGGCGCGCCGGGATGCTGCTGCTCATGGGCGTTGTGATCGAGATAGCGCTGATGCCCATCGTGCTGTTTCATTTCCATCGTGCCGGTCTTTACGGCGCGCTGGCGAACGTGATCGCGATTCCGCTGGTCACTTTCGTATCGATGCCGCTGATCGCATTTGCCTTGCTGCTCGATCTCGCTGGAGCGGGCGCGCCTGTCTGGTGGCTCGCGGGCAAATCCCTCGAACTGCTGCTCGCCATCGCGCACTTCACCGCCGCGCAGCCCGGAGCGGTAAAGCTTGCGCCCCAGATGGACCTGGCGACCATCGCGCTGTTCGTTGCCGGCGGACTATGGCTGGCGCTCTGGCGAGGGCGGGCGCGGCTGCTCGGCCTCGCGCCGGCAGCTCTCGGAACGATCCTGCTCATCGGGACGCCCGCGCCGGACGTGCTCATCTCGGGCGATGGGCGGCACGTCGGAATTGCAGGCGAGGGCGACCGGTTGCTGATGCTGCGCGATACCCGCAGCGAGTTCGCGCGCGACAATCTCCTGGAACTCGCGGGACTGGAGGGCGAACCGGTTCCACTCAGCCGCTGGGCCGGTGCGCGCTGCAGCCGCGATTTCTGCAGGCTTGCAATCGACCGCGGCGAGAGGCGCTGGACGCTGCTGATGGCGCGTGGCCGCGACATGGTGGAGGAACGGGCGCTTGCCGCTGCCTGCGACCGCGCCGATATCGTCGTCGCCGACCGCTTTCTTCCGCGCAGTTGCCGCCCCCGCTGGCTAAAGGCCGATCGACGCCTGCTCAGCGGGACGGGTGGGCTCGCGCTCTACCTAGACGAGCCGCGCATGGAGACGGTCGCCGAGGGGCAGGGCGAACATGGCTGGTGGCGCGGCACGCGGCGCTAGATCAACGATCGAGCAGTGTCGCCGCCATTTGCTCGGCGATCAGTGGTAACGGCGCAGCAATCCCGAAAGCTTGCCCTGCACCTGCACTTCGTCAGGTCGGTAGATCTGCGGTTCGTAGCTGCCGTTGGCCGGGTCGAGCCGGATCATTCCGTTCTCCCGGCGCAGGTACTTGAGCGTCGCTTCCTCGTTGCGCACGAGTGCCACCACGATCTCGCCATCCCGCGCCATGTCGGTACGGCGCACGAGCGCGAAGTCGCCGTCGAAAATGCCGGCTTCGATCATCGAATCGCCCGAAACCTCGAGTGCATAGTGCTCGCCCGGTCCAAGCAGCGCGGCGGGGACGGGCAAGCTGCTTTGCCCCTCGATCGCCTCGATCGGCACACCCGCAGCGATGCGGCCGTGGAGCGGAATTTCGATTACGTCGTTTGCAGGCCTCGGCTGCGCTGGCGCGACCCGGTGCAGTTCGACGATATTGTCACCCTTCGCGCTGCGCGCGGCGGGTGTCGCATCTTCGGGCTGCTTGAGCACTTCGAGCGCGCGAGCGCGGTTGGGCAGGCGGCGGATGAAGCCGCGTTCCTCGAGCGCAGAGATCAGGCGATGAACGCCCGACTTGCTCTTGAGATCGAGCGCCTCCTTCATCTCCTCGAACGAAGGGGAAATGCCGGTTTCTTCCAGCCGCTGCTGGATGAAACGGATCAACTCGTGCTGCTTTGCCGTCAGCATGGCGAAGTCTCCTCGGTCGCCTGACACGCTCGTCCAGGTTGCGAACGAATGCGGAACAATTAGGCAACCGATTTGGTGAAGTCAAGCAACTCCGCCATTCTGGAGTCGATAGTAGAGAACATCCGTTCCGCTTTCGTCTCGACATCCGGCCGTTAGCCGAGGAGAAGCTGCCGCGTCGCGGCGGTGAGATCGGGCTGCCGCATCAGACTCTCGCCCACGAGGAAGCAACGCACGCCCACCGCAGCCAGGCGCTCGCAGTCCGCATGGCGCTCGATTCCGCTCTCCCCGACCAAGAGCGCATCCTCCGGTGCGAGGGGCGCGAGGCGCTCGGTCACGGCAAGATCGGTGCGAAAGGTTTTGAGGTCGCGGTTGTTTATTCCGATGAGCCTCGAGCGTAGTGCGCTCGCACGCTCCATCTCCGCCTCGTCGTGAACCTCGACCAGGACGTCCATGCCGCGCTCGAGCGCGGCCGCCTCGATCTCGACCATTGCGCCATCGTCCAGCGCGGCCACGATGATGAGAATTGCATCGGTTCCGATCGCGCGCGCCTCGGCGACTTGCCATGGGTCGACCATGAAGTCCTTCCGCAGCACGGGCAGGTCGCAGGCCGCGCGCGCATCCATCAGAAAATCCTCATGCCCCTGAAAGTAGGGCGCGTCGGTGAGAACCGAGAGGCAGGCGGCGCCTCCCGCCTGATAGGCCAAAGCGTGTTCGGCGGGGCGAAAATCGGCGCGGATCAGACCCTTGGACGGCGAAGCTTTCTTGATTTCCGCAATCAGGCCGAACCCGTTCCGCGCCTTGGCCGCAAGTGCGTCGGCGAAGCCCCGCGGCGGCCCGGCATCCCGCGCGGCACGGTCGAGATCCTCGATCGTGGCGAGCCCTTTGCGGGCAGCGACTTCCTCACGCTTGGTGGCGCAGATTTCGTCGAGCTTGTTCATCGTCCGGTTTCCGTGTGGCAGCTTGCGTTCGTCGCACGATCTAACGCGCCATTTCGATCCAGCGATCGAGCAGGGTACCCGCATTGCCGCTGTCCAGCGACTCCGCGGCGATCGCTGCACCGTCCTCCCATCCCCGAGCCGAGCCCGCGAGGATCAGCATCGCCGACGCGTTGAGCAGCACAGCGTCGCGATAGGGGCCCGGCGCGCCCATCAGCAGCGCCTTGAGCGCCTTGGCATTGTGCAGCGAATCCCCGCCGCGGATCGCCTCGACGGGGGCATGCGGCAGACCGGCCATCGAAGCATCGACCCGGCGCATCTCGAAATCGTTGCCGACGACTTCTGCCACCTCATTGCCGCCGGCGAGGCTCAGCTCGTCGAGCCCCTCGTCGCCCGAGGCGATGAAGGTGCGCTCGGTCCCGAGCCTGGCCTTGGCCGCTGCGTAGATCGGCACGTAGCCGGGGCGGGCGATGCCGATCAACTGACGCCGCACGCCGGCCGGGTTCGACAGGGGGCCCATGAGGTTGAAGATCGTGCGCCGGCCGAGCCGCTGACGGAGCGGCTGAATCCGTCCCATCGCGGGGTGGTGGTTCTTCGCGAAGAGGAAGCAAATTCCCAGCTCCGCCAATGTCTTTTCGGCTGTTCTTCCAGCCGCTTCCATATCGAGCCCGAGCGCTTCCAGCGTATCCGCTGCGCCGGACTTGCTGCTGGCCGCACGATTGCCGTGCTTGGCGACGGGCACGCCCGCGGCCGCAACGACGAGGCTCACGGCGGTCGAGACGTTGAGCGTGTGATGGCCGTCGCCTCCGGTGCCGCAGCAGTCGACGGCATTGTCCGGCGCCGCAACCGGGATCATCCGCGCACGGAGCGCCCGCGCCGCGCCGGCGATCTCGTCCGCCGTCTCGCTGCGCTCGGTGATCTCGATGAGAAACCGGGCGATCTCCTCCTCACTGGTCTCGCCGTCGAGGATCCAGCCGAAGACTTCCTCGGCCTCGGCTTCGGAGAGGTGGGGCTCGGCCTCGGGGAGCGTCTTCATGCGGGCACCTTGGCTTCGATCCCGCAGATCGCGAGGAAGTTGGCGAGCAGCGCGTGGCCGTACTCGGTGGCTATGCTCTCCGGGTGGAACTGAACCCCGTGGATCGGCAGCTCGACGTGGCGGAAGCCCATCACGCTCGTGCCGTCGAGCCCGGGCGTCTCGCTGGTTGCGTTGACCGTCAGAACCTCGGGCACGTCCTCGACGATTAGCGAGTGGTAGCGGGTGGCGGTGAAGGGGGAAGGCAGGCCGGCGAAGACGCCGGTGCCGTCGTGCTCGACCGGCGAGGTCTTGCCGTGCATCAGCCCGCCGCGCACGACGCGCCCGCCGAAATGCTGCCCGATCGCCTGGTGGCCGAGGCAAACGCCGAGCAGCGGCAGGCGGGCGTCCGCGCAGGCGGCGACGAGATCGAGGCTGATCCCGGCTTCGTTCGGCGTGCACGGTCCGGGAGAGATCAGAACGCCCGCGGGCCCACTCGCGACCGCCTCCGCCGCCGTCAGCGCATCGTTGCGCTCGACGCGGACTTCGGCCCCCAGCTCCATCAGGTAATGGACCAGGTTGAAGGTGAAGCTGTCGTAGTTGTCGATGACGAGGATCATGTCGGAGGTCTTCGTGGTTCGGCCGCGCGCGATCAAGCAAGGAAAGCTATTGGGGTGTCGATTGCTCTCCTCCCTTTCCGGGGGGAGATAGCAGCTTGGGTCAACGGGAGAGAGCTACCGGCCTACGCCTGCTTCCCCGCGAACCGGTCGCTGGCGCGGACGAGGCCGTCGGTGATGCCTGGCTCGGTGAACAGGTGGCCGCCGTCGGGCACGATCTGAAGGTCCACCTCGGGCCAGGCCTGTTTGAGCGCCCAAGCCGCGGCGGGCGGAGTGCAGCAATCGTGCCGCCCCTGCACGATGACGCCGGGGATGCCCTTCAGGCGGTGTGCGTTGACGAGGAGCTGGCCTTCATCGAGCCAGCACTTGTGGCGGAAATAATGGTTCTCGATCCGTGCGATAGAGATTGCGTGATCGTCTTCGGTGAATTCCTCGAGCATCGCAGGGTCGGGCAGCAGCGTTACCGTCATGCCTTCCCACATACTCCATGCCTTTGCGGCGGCGAGCTTGGTGGCGTGATCATCGCTGGTGAGGCGGCGGTGATAGGCCTCGACCACGTCATCCCGCTCGTTCTCCGGGATCAGGCCGATGAAGTCGGCCCAGGCTTCCGGATAGAGCTCGCTTGCGCCGTAGGTATAGAGCCAGTCGAGTTCCGCCTGGCTCGACAGGAAGATGCCGCGCAGCACGAGTTCGCTGACGCGCTCGGGATGTGCCTGGGCGTAGGAGAGCGCGAGGGTGGAGCCCCAGCTCCCGCCGAAGACCTGCCAGGTCTTGTGACCGCACATCTCGCGCAGCCGTTCCATGTCGGCGACGAGATCCCACGTCGTGTTGTTCTCCAGGCTCGCGAACGGTGTCGAGCGGCCGCAACCCCGCTGGTCGAACAGCAGGATGTCGTAAAGTTCCGGATCCCACTGCCGGCGCTGCGTGTCGCTGCAGCCGGAACCGGGGCCGCCGTGGAGGAACACGGCCGGCTTGGCGCCGCGCGTGCCGATGCGCTCCCAGTAGATCGTGTGTCCGTCGCCGACGTCGAGCATTCCGGTCTCGTTCGGCTCGATGGGCGGATAGAGCGTGCGCTCGTATGCAATCTGGATCATGGCTTGTCCTTGTGCTCGACTACGATCATCGGTCCGATCGGTGCCCGGTTGTCGAGGCGGTCGGTCGCAGGGTCCCACAGCGCGCTGACGCTTCCGTCTAGAAACAATGCGTCGGGCGTCTTGAGCCCATCGCGGAAGTATCGCGCGAGAATCCCGAAGCTCACCGGTCCTTCCGAGATGACGAAGTGCGCGCGCCCTTGTGCATCGATGCCGACGCCGTTGCGGATCGCCTTGCTCGGCCCGTCTTCCGAAATTTCCGGGTGCAGCTTGCCGTCGATCACCAGCATCGGCCCGCTCTGTGTGCCGAAGGCCGGACGGTCGCCGACGTTGGCGTAGAAGTCGTCCGCCGTGCGGATCTGCCACTTGCTGCCGGTGCCGAAGAACACTCCGTTGGGCTTCATGTGGAAATTGCCCGGTCCGTCCGCGCGGTTGAGCTCCTTGAGACGGTCGCCGCTTTCGACGTAGTAGCCGATCGGCTTGCCTTCACCGTCGTACATTCCGCCGTTCATCGCGAAAGCGACCTTCGGTGCATCGTCGCCGCGAGCGGCGGCTAGCTTCGCGAGACTGCGGTAGGGCGCACCGTCCTCGGGCCCGAGGTCGGTGAGGACGCGATGCTTCGCGGGATCGGCGATGCAGTGGGTGAAGGCTGCGTCCTCGAACGTGGCGCTCTCGCAGGCCGATGCGACGCTCGGCGTGGGGGTCGGCGTGGGCCGGGGCGCAGCTGCCTTCTCGGCGACTCCGCTTCCGATCTCTGTGCGGATGACGGGCTCACCCGCAGGCTGCTCTCCGCATGCGGCAAGGCCAAAGAGCGGGGCGAGGGTCATCAGGCGTTTCACTGGCCGAACCCGGGCTCCTGCGCGATCCGCACCGCCTCGCGCGCGGCGGCAAGAAGGGCGCCGGCCTTGGCTTCGCATTCGCGCTGCTCGTAGGCCGGATCGCTGTCGGCGACGATGCCTGCGCCGGCCTGGACGTGGAGCACGCCGTCCTTCACCACGCCGGTGCGCAGGACGATGCAGCTGTCGACCGATCCGTCCGGTGCGAAGTAGCCGACGCCGCCTGCGTAGGCGCCGCGCGTTTCCGGCTCGAGCTCGGCAATGATCTCACACGCGCGGACTTTCGGTGCGCCGCTGACGGTGCCCGCAGGAAAGCCTGCGAAGAGCGCGTCCAACGCGTCCTGACCGGCACCGAGACGGCCCACAACGTTACTCACGATGTGCATCACGTGGCTGTAACGCTCGATGGTGAAGCTGTCGGTGACCTCGACCGTGCCCTTCGCCGCGACCCGGCCGACATCGTTGCGGCCGAGGTCGAGCAGCATGAGATGTTCGGCGCGTTCCTTGGGGTCGGCGAGCAGACTGGCCTCGGCCGCGCGATCGGCCTCTGGCGTGGCGCCGCGCGGGCGGGTGCCGGCGATCGGGCGGATCGTGACATCGCCGTCGCGTACGCGCACGAGGATCTCGGGACTCGACCCGACGACGGCGAAGCCGGGTAGGTCTAGGAAGTAGAGGAACGGCGATGGATTCACCCGGCGAAGCGCGCGGTAAAGCGCGAATGGCGGCAGCGGGAACGGGCACCTGAAGCGCTGGGCGAGCACGACCTGGAAGATATCGCCGGCCTCGATGTAACCTTTCGCGCGGGCCACCATTGCGGCGTAGTCCTCGCCGGCCATCGTAGGGGTGAGCGCCATCTCGGGCAGATGCGAGGTGCGGTCTGCGGGGGCGACCGGGCCTCCCAGCTTCCGCAGGGTATCGTCGATCCGCTCCGCCGCGGCTTCGATTGCCTGATTTGGTTCGCCGGCGCCGGCCCAGATCGGCGCGATGCAGAACAGCTCTTCGCCGAGCCGGTCGAACACGAGCAGGACCGTGGGCCGGACGAACAGCATGTCGGGCAATGCGACCGAGCTCTGCGGCGCGCGCGGCAGCCGCTCGACCAGCCCGATCGTCTCATACCCGAAATAGCCGACGAGGCAGGCGAGGGCGGGGGGCAGGTCGTCGGGCACGTCTATCCGGCAGCGGGAGACGAGCGCGCGCAGTTCCGCGAGTGATCCTTCGGCGCAGGGCTCGAACGCCGCGCGATCTTCCCGCCAGCGCGGATTGATCTCGGCACTGTCACCTTCGGCACGGAACACGAGATCAGGATCGAGGCCGAGCAGGCTGTAGCGCCCGCGCACTTCGCCGCCTTCGACCGATTCGAGCAGGAAATCGCCGCGGCCCGGCTCGATCAGCTTCAGCGCCGCGCCGACCGGAGTCTCTGTATCGGCGACCACCTTGCGCCAGACGAGCGCGGGGCGCCCTGCGGCAAGCGCACTGCGGGCGGCGTCCGCGTTCGAGAGGCGGGGGGCGGCCAGGGCCGGCCCCCTCAATTTTGCCCGAGGAGCTGTTTGCGGATCGCCTCGATCGCCGTCTCGTTGCGCTCCACGCCGAGTTCCTTGCGCAGGGCGAGGCGAAGCTGATCGGCATATTCGCGGCCCATCGCGCCCCCGAGGTCCGCACTTGCCTGCGCGAACACGGGATCGTTGCGGCTCACTTCGCCGGTCTCGATATCGTCGAGGTCGACAACGAACCAGCCGTTGCTGTCGGGCGCCTCGAGCTTCTTCGTGGTGCCCTCCGCCATGCTGAACAACAGCGCGATCGGCGCAGGGAAGCGCCCCTGCATCGCCGCGAGCTGCTCGCGCGTGAGGTCGATCTGCTCCACGCCCGGCAGGCTCTGTTCTTCCTCGCCAATCGCCGCCGCGAGGGTGGCGCCGCCCTTGACGCGCTGGAGGACGCGATCGGCTGCGGCGCGCGCCGCCTTGGCACCCTGCGCCAGCCGCCAGCTGGCGATCACGTCGTCGCGGATCTCCGCCAGCGGTGCGGCGGCCGATGGAACGATCTCGCTCGCCTCGAAGATCAGGAAGGTCTCGCCGCGTTCGATCTCGGCAACCTGCGGCTGGGCTTCGGACATCTGGAACGCGGTCTCGAGCGCCGGCGCGAGGATCTCCGGCGCGGTCTCGGTCGGCGTGCCGTAGACGCCGCCGGTCGCAAGCAGCGGACGCGTGGTTTGCGTTTCGGCGCCGAGGTCTTCCGCGATGTCGGAGAGCGAGACGCCGTCCGCGAGCTGTTCTTCGACGCTCGCCGCGAGATCGGCGAGGGCGGTCTGGCGCTTCTCGACCCGCAGGGCATCCGCGATCTCGCCGCGAACCTGCTCGAGGCTGCGCGCCGCCCGCGCATCGATCTCGTCGACGCGCACGACATGCCAGCCGAGACCGCTGCGAGCGGGCGCCGCGATCTGTCCGCGACCGGCAGCGAAGGCTGCGCTGGCGACTTCGGGCGAACTGCGGGCCGCGAGGGCTTCGCGCGAGACCGGGCCCAGCGTTGCGGTGTCGAAGCCGGCCTCGCGCGCTGCCGCCTCCAGCGAACCGCCTGCGCTCACCCGCTGGCGGATGGCGTTCGCGGCTTCCTGCGTGGGCACGATCAGTTGCGTGACGCTGCGATCCTCGCTCGCTGCATACTGCGCACGGTTCTCTTCGTAACGTGCGCGAATTTCGGCGGCCGTGGGCTCGGCCTGTTGTCCGAGCGTGTCGGCGCCGAACACCGCATAGCGGATCACCCGCCGTTCGGGCCGGATGAAGTCGCTGCGGTTTTCGGTGTAGTAAGCGTCGAGTGCAGACTGGCTGGGGTTGCCGGTCGGCGCGAAGGCCTGCGCCGGGAGAACCGCAATGGCGCCGCGGCGCCGCTCCTTGAGCAGGGCGGCATAGTGCATCACGACCTTTTCCGGAGCCTTGCCGCCGATCGCGACGGGCACGAGCAGCTGCTGTGCAAGCAGGCCCTGCGCGAGATCGGCGCGGAACGTCGCCTCGGAAAGGCCTTGGGCGCCGATCAACTGGCGGAAGACGTTCGCGTCGAACTCCCCGTTCGCCCCACGGAACTGCGGAATGGCGATGATCTCGCTGTTGACCAGGTTCTCGCCCGCGCGGAGCCCGTGCCGCTTCGCATATTCCGCAATCGCTGCGCGGTCGATCATCTGGTCGAGCACGTCGTCCAGACCGCCCTGGGCGATGAAGGCGTCCATCGACATGTTGGGATTGCTCTGGCGCGCCTGGTCGAGCGCGGCATTCGCGCTGCTGACCAGATCGGCCGAATCGATCTTCCGGTCGCCGACGACCGCCACCCTGTCGCCGCCCGCGACGCCGCCGAAAGTGCCCGTGTTAGCCAGATCGCTGCTCGCAAAGGCGACCGCGATCAGCGCGAGAAAGGCCAACGTGATGGGAACGCCAAACTTCGATTGGAAGAAGTTGCGGAAGAATAGGAGCATGTCGTGGGTGGTTCCGGAAGCTGCGATCGATTTGGGGTTGCGCTATACGGCGAGCGCTTTATCCGGCCTGCGGCGTCCCGGCAACAGGTCGGCAGCGCTTTTGGCCCTGCAAGGCGAAGCATCTGGCAGGCCGGGCATATCGCCCCATATAGGCGGCGATCGGAATCGTCTAAAATCGGGATTACAGGACGGATTGTCATGGCCGAACGGCCCTATATCGTTGGAAACTGGAAGATGAACGGCACGCGGGCAATGCTCGCCCAGGCGCGTGCCATCGACCGCGCCGCACAGAACCTGATGAAGGTCGAAGTGGCGCTCGCGCCGCCCTTCACGCTGATTCACGCGACCCATCGGGAGGTCGAGCAGATCGGCGTCGGCGCTCAGGACTGCCATTGCGCTACCGACGGTGCGCACACCGGCGACGTTTCCGCGACGATGGTCGCCGACGCGGGCGCGAAGTTCGTGATTCTCGGACATAGCGAGCGGCGGCAGAACCACGGCGAAGACGACGCGCTGGTTCACGCCAAGGCGGAAGCGGCTCTGGCCGCCGGCCTGCGCGTGATCATGTGCTGCGGCGAGACGGAGGACGTCCGCGATGCGGGCAATGCGGTCGCGTTCGTCACGTCACAGCTCCGCACGTCGCTGCCCGAGAACCGCGAGCGTGCCGGCGAAATGCTGACGGTCGCGTATGAGCCGGTCTGGGCGATCGGCACCGGCCGCACGCCCACGGTGGACGACATCGGCGTGATGCACAGGGCGATCCGCGAACTGCTGGTCGAACTCTACGGAGAAGCCGACGGCGCTGCCGTGCGAATCCTTTACGGCGGGTCGGTCAAGGCGGACAACGCGCGCGAACTGCTCGCGGCCGACGAGGTCGGCGGCGCGCTGGTCGGCGGGGCGAGCCTGACGGCCGACAGCTTCATGGGTATCGTCATCGCCGCGGCGGAGGTACACGAGCACTAAGCTCTGTGCCGGAGGCGCGGCTTGCCCCGGCGCCGCGCAGTCCCTAGATGCGCGGGCAAACGGATCGAGATAGAACGCATGTCCCTCTTCATTTTCCTTTTCGTGCTTCAGGCGATTGTCGCCTCGGCGCTGGTCGGCGTCGTGCTGATGCAGCGTTCCGAGGGCGGCGGTCTCGGCATCGGTGGCAGCCCCACCGGGCTGATGAGCGCCCGCGGCGCGGCCGACTTCCTCACGCGCGCGACCAAGTGGCTGGCGGTCGTCTTCGTCGTCCTCTCGATCGCGCTCGCGGCGATTGCGGCAGAGACGAGCGGGCAGGACAGCATTACCTCGACGCTCGACCGCTCGGCTGCCGATCCGCTCGGCCCGGCTGCCGGCGGTGCGCCGCCGCCGGCGGCACCGGCAACGCAGCTGGTCACGCCGGCCGGCGACGATCCGCTCGCTGACGTCACCGAGTAACATCACCCGGACAGCTGTGGATTGCGGGCGCCTGCCCGCACCATTCCGCTTGCCCCGACTCATACCTCACGCTTAAGGCCCGACTCCCATGGCGCGGTACATCTTTATCACCGGCGGCGTGGTCTCTTCGCTCGGCAAGGGTCTCATGGCAGCGAGCCTCGGCGCGCTGCTGCAGGCACGCGGCTTCAAGGTCCGCATTCGCAAGTTCGACCCTTACCTCAACGTCGATCCGGGGACGATGAGCCCCTATCAGCACGGTGAGGTCTACGTCACCGACGACGGAGCCGAAACCGACCTCGACCTCGGCCACTATGAGCGCTTCACCGGCGTTTCCGCGCGCCAGAGCGACAACGTCACTTCGGGCAGGATCTACCAGCAGATCATCGCCCGCGAGCGCCGCGGCGACTACCTGGGGGCTACCGTCCAGGTGATCCCGCACGTGACCGACGCGATCAAGGAATTCGCGCTTGCCGATCAGGACGATCACGACTTCATCCTGTGCGAGATCGGCGGCACCGTGGGCGACATCGAATCGCTGCCCTTCATGGAAGCGATCCGTCAGCTCAGGAACGAGCTCGAGCCCGACCGGACGCTGAGCGTGCATGTCACGCTGGTGCCCTACATCGCCGCGGCCGGCGAGCTGAAGACCAAGCCGACGCAGCACTCCGTGCGCGAACTCGCCAGCCTGGGAATCAAGCCCGATCTCCTGCTGTGCCGCTGCGAGCATCCGCTGCCCGACAGCGATCGCCGCAAGATCGCGCAGTTCTGCAACGTGCGCCCAGAGGCGGTCATTCCCGCGCTCGACGCGTCGTCCATCTATGCTGTGCCGCTGCAGTATCACCGCGAGGGGCTCGACACCCAGGTGCTCCGCGGCTTCGGAATCGACGATGCGCCGGAGCCGGAACTGTCGACTTGGCACGACATCCTCGACCGCTACGAGCAACCCGAGGGCGAAGTGACGATCGGCGTAGTCGGCAAGTACGTCGGTCTGCCCGACGCCTACAAGTCGCTCAACGAGGCGCTGATCCACGGCGGCATGGCCAACCGGGTCAGGGTCAACATCCGCTGGATCGACGCCGAGATGTTCGAAAGCGAGGATTCCGAACTCGCCGCCAAGCTCGAGCCGCTGCACGGCATTCTCGTGCCGGGCGGATTCGGCGAGCGCGGGTCGGAAGGGAAGATCGCCAGCGTCCGTTTCGCGCGGGAGCGCGGCGTGCCGTTCCTCGGCATCTGCCTCGGCATGCAGATGGCCTGCATCGAAGGTGCGCGCAGCGCCGGGCACCCCGGCGCTTCCTCGACCGAATTCGGCGCAACCGACGAACCAGTCGTCGGCATCATCACCGAGTGGATGAGCGAGGAAGGCCTGCAGAAGCGTGAGGCGGGCGGCGACCTCGGCGGAACGATGCGGCTCGGCGCCTATGACGCCAAGCTCACCGGCAACAGCCACGTTTCGCGCATCTACGGCGGGGCTACGGAAATTTCGGAGCGCCATCGCCATCGCTACGAGGTCAACGTCGCATATCGCGATGCGCTGGAGAGCGGCGGACTGATCTTCTCGGGCATGTCGCCCGACGGCCTGCTGCCCGAGATCGTCGAGCGGCCCGAACATCCCTGGTTCGTCGGCGTGCAGTTCCATCCGGAGCTGAAATCGAAACCCTTCGATCCGCATCCGCTGTTCGCCGGCTTCGTGGCGGCCGCGCTGGACCAGTCGCGTCTCGTCTAAGTCGCGTAAGCGCGTATTATTGTTAGCGAAGTTGCGAACTCATACGCCTCTTTGATCCGCGCAGGCGCAATAAACAGCGTCAAATCGGGACAGGGAAGCGCGGATGTTTGCGCCCGCGCTTTATCTTTTGATGAATTCGGCGCATGATGCCGTTGGGCGTACGCGATTTTTTTCGAGTCGTCCGCGAGGGGCCCCAGGCTATTCCATCGAGCTTGGCTCGGAGTCGATCGTCTTCTGCGACCCGGACGATCATGCTCCGTGACAAGGCGGCGTCCGCGCCGCGGGGGCGGGCTTTCGGGCCCGCCTCCATCCGCTCCCGCTACGGAATCAAACGGCCCGCCCCGTTTCCGGAGGCGGGCCGCTCGACTTGCGCGATGCCGTCAGGCGGCGTCGACCTTGCTTTCGCTTTCTTCGTTGTCGTCGCGCACGACCTCGAGCGTCTTCTGCCCGTTTACGGCGATCTTCTTCGGTTTCATTGCTTCGGGTACCTCACGGACCAGATCGATCGTGAGCAGCCCGTCTTCGAGCCGCGCGTTCTCGACGCGAACGTAGTCGGCGAGTTCGAAGCGGCGCTCGAACCCGCGGTTGGCGATGCCCACATGGAGCATCTCGCTCTCGCCGTCGGTTTCTTCGCGCTTCTTGCCCTGAACGACCAGCAGGTTCTGCTGCGCCGTGATATCGATGTCCGCGGGGCGGAAGCCGGCAATCGCCAGAACGATGCGATAGCTGTCTTCGCCGCGACGCTCGATATTGAACGGCGGGTAGTTGTCGCCGGTGTTGCTGCGCGCCTGCCGCTCGAGCAGGTCGAACAGATGGTCGAAGCCGACGGTGGAACGGCGATAGGGGGTAAAATCAAAGCGGTTCATCGAAAACAAATCCTCCAAAGAGCAATTTGACCATGTGCCGGGCCCACGCAATGCGGCACCCGGCGGTTTCGTGAAGGACGCATCCATTGCGGCATGCGCCTCCATTCGCCAGATAGGGAGCACGATCCGCCGTTCAAGAGCTTCATTCTTGCAAGGATAATCGAGAAATAACAATGAGTACGCCCAAGATCGACATCTACACCAAGTTCGGATGCGGATACTGCGTTCGCGCCAAGCGCCTGCTCGATCAGAAAGATGTCGACTATACCGAATACGATATCACTCTGGGCGGCCCGAAGCGCGACGAGATGCTGAAGCGCGCGTCGGGCGCGCGCACGGTGCCGCAGATCTTCATCGGCGACACGCATGTCGGCGGATCGGATGAGCTTCACGCGCTCGAGCGCGAAGGCAAGCTGGACGCGCTGCTCGGCGGATGACCCGCGTCGCGCTTCTCCAGATGCAGTCGGGTATCGACCCGGGGCGCAATGCTGCAGCGATAGTGGAGGCTGCGAAACGCGCTGCGGGCGAGGGCGCGGCGATGCTGTTCACGCCCGAGATGTCGGGCCTGCTCGACCGCGACCGCGTTCGCGCGGCGCAGAACGTTGCACGGGAAGCCGACGACCGCGTGCTGGTCGCCGTACGCGAGGCGGCGGCGCGGGAAGGGCTGTCGATCGCCCTTGGCTCGCTCGCAATCGATCTCGGCGACGGCAAGTGGGCGAACCGCAGCTATCTGATCGACTCCGGCGGGAATATCGCCGCACGCTACGACAAGATGCACATGTTCGACGTCGATCTCGCGAGCGGCGAGAGCTGGCGCGAATCGAACGCCTATCGTCCGGGCGAGGAGGTCGTGACGGCCGAAACGCCGCTCGGCCGCCTGGGTCTTTCGGTCTGCTACGACCTGCGTTTCCCGGCGTTGTTCGAGGCGCTCGGCAACCGCCGGTGCGACGCGATTGCCGTTCCCGCCGCTTTCACCGTACCGACGGGCGAGGCGCACTGGCACGTGCTGCAGCGGGCGCGGGCGATCGAGACGAGCGCCTACGTGATCGCCGCGGCACAGGTCGGCACTCACGAGGACGGCCGGCGAACTTACGGGCACAGCCTCGTGGTCGATCCCTGGGGCGAAGTCCTGCTCGACATGGGCGGCGAAGCGCCGGGGCTGGATTTCGCGGAGATCGAGGCAGAGCGCATCGCCGAGGCGCGCCGGCAGGTCCCGAGCCTTGCCAATCGCCGCAAGATGCCCGACTAGCGCGCCCGCGATGATCGTGTTCGACCTCTCCTGCGCCGAAGGGCACCGTTTCGAAGGCTGGTTCGGCTCGTCCGACGACTTTGCCGGCCAGCAGGCGCGTGGGCTCGTGGCCTGCCCGCAGTGCGGTTCGGCCGAGATCGTCAAGGCGCCGATGGCGCCGGCAGTGGGGGCCAAAGGCAATCGGCGGCCTGCGGCAGGCGAGCCGAAGAAGCCGATGAGCGGCGGTAAGATACCGCCCGAGGTGCGCAAGGCAATGGAAGCGCTCGCCAAGGCCCAGGCGAAGGCTCTCGAAAGCAGCCGCTGGGTCGGCGACGGCTTCGCCGAGGAATCGCGCGCGATGCACTATGGCGAGAAGGATCTCGAAGCGATCCACGGCAAGGCGACGCTCAAGGAAGCGAAGGAACTGCTGGACGAGGGCATCTCGCTCGCCCCGCTGCCGTTTCCGGTACCCGAACCCGACGAGCTGAACTGACGGCCGCATCGAATCGCTTCGAGGCAGCGGATTATGAATGCTGCCGGTTTCATATTTTTTACAGTGCATTAACTGGTCGAGACCTAGCGGTCTGTAGAAGGCTCCTGGCTACGGCGGGATGCGATTCACTACGCCCGCGGGGCACGTCTCATAGGAACCCACTTGGTGGCAGCATCGAAGGCAGTTGCGGCATCGCCCCGCCGCGGAGTTGCGCCGTACGCGGACCGGCACGATGTCTCGGCTCTCGAAGAGCTTTCGCCGACGCATCCCGCGAGCAGGATCCTCGACTTCGCGACCGCGTGCGTCTTCGCCGTGGATGCGAACTGGCACTTCACCTACCTGAACAAGCCTGCCTGTGACGAGATCGCCGAGGGCCGATCTCTCCTGGGCAAGTCGCTGTGGACGGAGTTCCCGGCGCTGCTCGGAACCAAAGTCGAGCGGCAGTATCGCGACGCGATGGCCGCACGACGCGAGGCCCGCCTCGAGGCCTACTACGGTCCTCTCGGCGGCTGGTACGAGGTTGCCGTCGCGCCCCTTGCAGGTAGCGGTCTCGCGGTCTGGTTCCGCAACATCGACGGACGCAAGAAGGCCGAAGAAGAGCTGCGCCGCGCCGAGGAACGGTACCGGCTCGCAGCGTCCGCCGCCACCGATCTGGTCCTCGATTGGAATCTGGAGACTGGGCAGGTCGTGCTCTGGGAGTCGCTCCAGTCGGACTTCGGTTTCGGCGACGGCATCGCCCGCTCGCGCCGGTGGTGTGCTGCGCGGGTGCATCCGGCTGACCGGGCAGATGTTTTCTCGGAGATCCGCCGGGGCCTCGAGACCGGCGAGCGCTTCGTATGCGAAATGCGGCTCCGCAAGGCCGACGGGACGTATGCCGACGTGCGGCAGACCGGGGTGGTACAGTGCGACAGGCGCGGACATCCGCTCCGCATGATCGTGGCTGTGCGGGACGTTTCCGAACAGAACCGGGCCAACAACGCGATCCGGCGCCGCACCGCTCAGCTCGCCAACATCTTCTCTCAGGCTTTGGTCGGCATTCTCGAGAGCGGCCCTGACGGGCGCGCGCGGCTGGTCAACGCGCGCTTTTGCGAGATACTCGGCCGCAGCGAGGACGAGGTGCTCGGGGTCGACGTGATGGACTTCACGCACCCCGACGATCTGCCTTGGAACAACGCCTTTCTTGGCAAGCAGCGCAAGGACGGCGAGGCCTTCCAGATCGAGAAGCGATACGTTCGCCCCGACGGGACGATCGTCTGGTGCCGCGTCAGCGTGTCATTCGTTTGCGCGCCGACTGGCGAGGTCGAGAGCTCGATCGTCGTTGCCGAGGATATCACGCAGCAGCGCGAGACGAACGAACGCCTGAAGTGGGCGAGCGAGCACGACGCGCTGACCGGACTGCCCAATCGCCGCGCCTTCGATGCGCGTCTGCAGGCCGCCACGCTCCGCGCGATGCATACGCGCCGCGCTGTCGGGCTGCTCCTGCTCGACCTCGATCACTTCAAGCACGTGAACGACAGCGCCGGCCACGCCGCGGGCGATCAACTTCTGCAGGAGATCGGGGACCGGCTCGGCAAGTGTCTGCGGCACACCGATCTCGCAGCGCGCCTCGGGGGCGACGAGTTCGCGATCCTGGTTGAGCATTGCCATGGAAGTGCCGAGCTCGCCGCGTTGGGCAACGAGATCCGCAAGCACTTGCGCCGCCCGTTTCGGATCGACGGACGAACGATCAACGTCGATGTGAGTATCGGCGGGGCGATGTTCCCGGCGGATGCCGAAAGCGCGAACGAGCTGTTCAAGCACGCCGACGTCGCGCTCTACGCCCTCAAGGACAGCGGACGGGGCGGGACGAGGATGTTCCGCCGGGAAATGCTCGAACAGGCGCTCGTCGTCGCGACGCAGCTCGATCTCGCGCGGTCGGCCGTCTCGGACCGCACGGTCGACCCGCACTATCAACCCAAGGTGGATCTCTGCACAGGCCGGATCGTCGGCTTCGAAGCGCTGCTCCGATGGCATCACGAAGGGCGAGGGCTGCAGCCGCCAGATTCCGTGCTCGAAGCCTTCCGCGACTACGAGCTGGCCTCAAAGATCGGCGATCTCGTGCAGCGGCGCGTCTTCTCCGATGTGCGCGAATGGCTGGGGCAGGGGCTCAGCGTCGGCCGCATTGCCATCAATGCCGCGCCGGCGGAATTTCTCCGCGACGACTTCGCCGAACGATTGCTGGCGCGGTTGCAGGAACACGATGTGCCCCCCGCGCTCATCGAAGTCGAGGTGACGGAGCACGTCTTCCTCGACCGGTGCTCGGGCTACGTCGGCCGCGCTCTCGAGGTGCTCAGCTGCGCCGGCGTACACATCGCGCTCGACGACTTCGGCACCGGCTATTCCTCGCTCTCGCATCTGAGGGATTTCCCGGTCGACCTGGTCAAGATCGATCGCTCGTTCGTGGAGAAGGTGGCGGCCGATCCCGACATGCGCGCGATCGTCGCGGCCATCGCCGCACTGGCGCGAAGCCTGCGCCTCTCGGTGGTCGCCGAAGGCATCGAGACCGAGCAGCAGAGACGCATCCTGCTCGAGCAGGGGTGTTCGTTGGGGCAGGGATATTACTTCGGCCGAGCGATTGCGGCGGACCGGGTGCCCGCACTTCTCGATGCCCGCCGGGCCGCCGGCTTCCCAGGCATGTGAGCTGCTCGATCGAAGTGTGGTGCGCCCGACAGGATTCGAACCTGTGGCCCCCAGATTAGGAATCTGGTGCTCTATCCGACTGAGCTACGGGCGCCCCGCAGCGCGCTTTAGGGTCGCGGGCGCGGCGCTGCAAGAACTACGCGGAACCGGCCCCCGGGCCGGACGACGCCCACGCGAGAAGGTGTCAGCCTTTCGCGGAGTGTTCCGCGCGGGCGATCTCGTGCAGCCAGTCCGCATGGCGCGGTGCCTTCTTGGTCTGCGACCATTCCTCGAGCATCGGCATCGCGACCCGCTTGAGTTCTGCATACTGTTCATCGGTGCCGATGTCGGCAGCGAGCTCGACGCGGTGGCCGTTGGGGTCGAAGAAATAGATCGACTTGAAGATGCCATGATGCGTCGGGCCGATCACGTCGATGCCGAGGCTTTCGACGTGTTCCTTGGCTGCGAGCAATTCCTCCTCCGAGCCGACGCGGAAGGCGAGGTGCTGGACCCAGGCGGGCGTGTTCTCGTCGCGGCCCATGTCCTTCTGCTGGGGCAGTTCGAAGAACGCCAGAACGTTGCCGTTACCCGCATCGAGGAACACGTGCATGTAGGGATCGTACTCGCCCGTGGAGGGTACATGGTCTTCGGAGAAGGCGCTGACATACTCCATGCCGAGCACCTTCTCGTACCATTCCACCGTCTCTTTGGCGTCCTTGCAGCGGTAGGCCGCGTGGTGGACCCCGCCGAGCTTAATCGGGTGCATTGCCTGTTCGGTCATCGCTGCCTCCGTATGGCTTACTCCGCCGGTTCCGTCTCTGCGGGTTGCGCGTCCTCGACCTTGAGTGCGCCGCGCTTGATCTGGTCGCGTTCCATCGATTCGAACAGCGCCTTGAAGTTGCCCTCGCCGAAGCCTTCGTCGCCCTTGCGCTGGATGAATTCGAAGAACACCGGGCCGACCTGCGCCTCCGCGAAGATCTGCAGGAGCAGGCGCGGACGACCGCCTTCGGTGGTGCCGTCGAGGAGGATGCCGCGCGCCTTCAGCGCCTCGACGTCCTCGCCGTGGCCGGGCAGGCGCTCGTCGAGCATTTCGTAGTAAGTGGCGGGCGGCGCGGTCATGAACGGCACGCCAAGCTTCTTGAGCTTGTCCCAGCAGGCCAGGAGATCGTCGCAGATGAGGGCGATGTGCTGGATGCCTTCGCCGTTGAATTCGCGCAGGTATTCCTCGATCTGGCCCTTGCCGCTTTCGCCTTCCTCGTTGAGCGGGATGCGGACCTTGCCGTCGGGTGCCGTCAGCGCCTTCGAGGTGAGGCCGGTATATTCGCCCTTGATGTCGAAGTAGCGGATTTCCTGGAAGTTGAAGAGCGTCTCGTAGTAGTCCGCCCAATACTTCATGCGCCCGCCGTAGACGTTGTGCGTCAGGTGATCGATCAGCTTGAAGCCGGCGCCGGCCGGGTGCTTCTCGACACCGGGCAGATATTCGAAATCGATGTCGTAGATCGTCAGGCCTTCGCCGCCCTCGTTCTCATAACGGTCGACGAGATAGAGGATCGCGCCGCCGATGCCGCGGATCGCAGGCAGGCGCAATTCCATCGGTCCAGTCTCGACGTGGACCGGCTCGGCACCGTTGTCCATCAGGTGCTGCCAGGCCTTGGTGGCATCCTTCACGCGGAACGCCATGCCGCAGGCGGACGGGCCGTGCTCGCGCGCGAAATACCAGGCTGCGCTTCTGGGCTCGTAATTGGTGACCAGGTTGATGCCGCCCTGGCGCCAGAGGTGCACATCCTTGCTGCGGTGGGTGGCCACGTGCGTGAAACCCATGGCTTCGAACACCGGTTCGAGAACGCCCTTCTCCGGCGCGCAGAATTCCACGAACTCGAAGCCATCGAGGCCGGCGGGGTTTTCGAACAGGTCGGGCATGAATGTCGTCTCCTCTATTGGTTTCAAGTGTAACCAATTCGATCCGATTCCGCAAGGGTGAGGTCATGTTGGAAACGCGCGGGAGGCACGGTAGGGCTCGCGCAGGAGCATCGGGTCGTCGCAAATGGGTGATGATCGCCGACAAACCGCTTGAATCGCGGCATTAACTGTGATTCTGTCGCTCTCGTGACGCGAGCAGGGCACAAGATCACTTTGCCGAAGGAGCAATTGACGCAAGGGTTCGCCCTGGCGCTTCTCCTGCTGCTCATGGGTCTTGCTATCGCAGGGCCGAGTGGACTGCTTGCGTGGGGTGAGAACGAGCAGTTGCTGGGCAAGCACCAGACGCGCATCGCGAAGCTGACGGAAGAGCGCAACGCGCTCCGCAACCGGGTCGAGCTGCTGGACCCGGATCACGCGGACCCCGATCTGGTGGGCGAGCAGTTGCGCCGGAACTTCAACGTGGTGCATCCGGACGAGGTCGTCCTGATGCTCGAGCCCGACGGCGAGTAGGCCTGCTGCGGGCACTCTTCGCGCCGCCGGGAATTTCGTATTCATCTGCAGTCCGGGGCGTTGCACGTGCGCGCTGCTTGCGCCTATAGGCGCGGCATGCCGCGCGATGCGGCGCACCTCCCCAGGTGATCGCCACAACCGAGGAAAGAGAATTGGCCAGAACCGCCAAGACCCGCAAGACGCCCGCGAAAAGCCAGCAGCAGGGCGGCCCGTCAGACGATTCCGATTTCGCGCTGCACAGCCTGCAGGAAGCTTTCGAGAAGGCGAAGGTCTACGACGCCTCGGAAGACGAGATGATGGAATTCTACCGGCAGATGCTGCTCATCCGCCGGTTCGAGGAGAGGGCGGGGCAACTCTACGGCCTGGGCCTGATCGGCGGCTTCTGCCACCTCTACATCGGGCAGGAAGCGGTTGCGATCGGCCTTCAGAGCGCGCTCGACAACGACAAGGACAGCGTGATCACCGGTTATCGCGATCACGGGCACATGCTCGCGTACGGCATCGATCCGAAGGTCATCATGGCCGAGTTGACGGGACGCCAGGCCGGCATCTCGAAGGGCAAGGGCGGCTCGATGCACATGTTCAGCACCGAGCATAAGTTCTACGGCGGGCACGGCATCGTCGGCGCGCAGGTGGCGCTGGGCGGAGGGCTCGCGCTCGCGCACAAGTACAACGAGGATGGCGGCCTGTGCCTCGCCTATTTCGGCGATGGCGCGGCGAACCAGGGGCAGGTCTACGAAACCTTCAACATGGCCTCGCTGTGGAAGCTGCCGATCGTCTTCGTGATCGAGAACAACCAGTACGCGATGGGCACCAGCACCGCGCGGTCGAGCGCGGAGACCGAGTTCTACCGCCGCGGCACCGCGTTCCGCATCCCCGGCATGGACGTGAACGGGATGGACGTGCTCGAGGTGCGCGCCGCGGCCGAAGTCGCATTCAAGCACGTGCGCGAAGGCAATGGCCCGGTGCTGATGGAGCTCAACACCTATCGCTATCGCGGGCACTCGATGTCCGATCCGGCTAAGTACCGCACGCGCGAGGAAGTGCAGGACGTTCGCGAGCACAAGGACCCGATCGAGGGCCTGAAGAAAGTGCTGGTCGACAAGGGCAAGAGCGAGGACGACCTGAAGGCGATCGACAAGGAGATTCGCAAGATCGTGTCAGAAGCGGCTGATTTTTCGGAGAACTCTCCCGAGCCGGAAGCGAGCGAACTCTACACCGACGTGCTGGTGGAGGAGTACTGAGCCATGGCGATCGAACTCAAGATGCCCGCGCTTTCCCCGACCATGGAGGAAGGCACGATCGCCAAGTGGTTGGTCAAGGAAGGCGACACCGTTTCCAGCGGCGATATCCTCGCCGAGATCGAGACCGACAAGGCGACGATGGAATTCGAGTCCATTGATGAGGGCACGGTCGGCAAGATCCTGATCCCGGAAGGGACCGAGAACGTCAAAGTCGGCACCGTGATCGCCGTGCTCGCGGGCGAGGGCGAGGACGCCTCCGAAGCCGCTGCCTCGGCAGAGGCGGCAACCTCCGACGAGGGCGAGCAACAGCCTGAACCTCCCGCGTCCTCGGGAGAGCAGGAAAAGTCCGACGACGAGAAGGATGCGATCGCTCCGAGCAAGCCGAAGTCTGAGCCAAAGTCCGATCCTGCCATTCCAGACGGCACCAACATGGCCACCGTCACCGTGCGCGAAGCGCTGCGCGATGCCATGGCGGAGGAGATGCGCCGCGACGAGCGCGTCTTCATCATGGGCGAGGAAGTCGCCGAATATCAGGGCGCTTACAAGGTCACGCAGGGTCTGCTTGAGGAGTTCGGGCCCAAGCGTGTGATCGACACGCCGATTACCGAGTACGGCTTTGCCGGCATCGGCACGGGCGCTGCTATGGGCGGTCTGCGTCCGATCGTCGAATTCATGACGTTCAACTTCGCCATGCAGGCGATCGATCACATCGTGAACTCTGCGGCCAAGACGAACTACATGTCGGGCGGTCAGATGCGCTGCCCGGTCGTGTTCCGCGGCCCGAACGGCGCAGCGAGCCGCGTGGGCGCGCAGCACAGCCAGAACTACGGCCCGTGGTACGCCAGCGTGCCGGGCCTGATCGTGATCGCACCTTACGACAGTTCAGACGCCAAGGGCCTGCTCAAGGCTGCGATCCGCAGCGAGGATCCGGTCGTCTTCCTCGAGAACGAGCTGGTCTACGGTCGCAGCTTCGAACTGCCGGAGCTCGACGATCACGTCCTGCCGATCGGCAAGGCGCGGATCGTGCGCGAAGGTTCGGACGTCACCATCGTCAGCTATTCGATCGGCGTGGGCTTCGCGCTCCAGGCGGCCGAGAAGCTCGCCGAGGAGGGTATCGAAGCGGAAGTCATCGACCTGCGCACGCTCCGCCCGCTCGACAGGCAGACGATCCTCGAAAGCCTGGCCAAGACCAACCGCCTGGTCGTCGCGGAAGAAGGCTGGCCGACGTGCTCGATCGCGTCGGAAGTGATCGCGATCTGCATGGAGGAAGGCTTCGACCACCTCGACGCGCCGGTCCTGCGTGTGTGCAACGAGGACGTTCCGCTGCCTTATGCGGCCAACCTCGAGAAGATGGCGCTGATCGATGCCCCGCGGATCATCGAGGCTGTGAAGAAGGTCTGCTACGTCTGACGTGCGGCGGCGCTCAGTCGAGCGTCGCCACTCCGTCATATACGTTGCAGTCCGCGGTCGCGTCGGGATTCCCTGAATCGTGCTGGTAAACCTGCGACAGATCGCGATTGTCGCGCACGTTGAAGGCGGCGGTGGCGGTTATCTTATCCGCATGTGTGAAGGCATGTGAGATCAGCGGCTGATAGTCGTAGGCCACCTCTACGAACATCACCGCCTCCCCGTCGAACGCGATGATCTCCTCGCCGGGTGGTCCCATGCCGGGGATGCCGCTCATCTGCCCGTCGCCGGCATGTCCGTAGCTCGACGTGTGGACCAGTTCGCCCTTGCACCGCTGCCAGTGAATGTACTGCTGATCCTCGGTTCCCGGCACCACCTCGAGGCTGGATAGGATCACCCGCCCATGCTTGTAGAGGTCGAAGGTCCCCGCCTGGACATGCCCGCCGTAGAGCACGTCGTTGATGTCGGTCTCGTAGAGCCTGGTCTCGCCGAGCAGCGAGTTCTCGCCCACGCGCGAGGCATTGTCGGCGATCAGCACCGCGACTTGGCTGATGCGCATCTGCACGACTGCACGATGCGCCGATTCCACTCCCCAGAGGCCGGCTGTCATCACCAACGGTGCGGCGAGGGCGAACTCGGTAAGCGCGGCGCCCGATGTCGAGCGGCGCAGGTGCGCGAGGAGGGCGCGGAGCGGCTTCATGCACAGTTCCTGATCAGCGAAGAGACATCCTGCTCGCCGTATGGCTGATTGCGCAGCACCGTCGTCGCCTGTGTGGTGAACGTGTCCGGCATGCCGACGAAGGCAGTGATGGCGAAAGCGCGCTGGTAGCTTACGGTGACGACGTAAAGCACCGCATCGCGAGCCCCGCCGAGGCCGTCTGCGCCGCGATCCTGGTCCCACACGCCGTTGCCGTTCACATCCTCGAACGGCTCGCCGCCGTTGCACGCGCCGTTGCCATCGACGTCGCTGAAATCCTCGGGCCGCGCGACATCGGAGAAGCGGGCATAGGCCTTGCGCGAGAACGTCACCTCCGCGCTGGGCACGATGGCGTGAACGGCATCGGTCACCCGCGCATCGATCTCGTCCATCCGCGAATGCGCGCCTTCGATGCCGGAATCGCGCGCCGCCTTCTGGATTGCGCCCTGGAGCTGCGACTGGACGTAGTAGTTGTAGCCCATGTCGAACATGCCGAGCAGCATGAGCAGCAGCACAGGCGCGACCAGCGCGAACTCGACCAGTGTGGCGCCGTCGCGGTCGGCGAGGAGGCTGCGCTGCGGCGTCATCGGCTCACCCGCAAGTCGCTCATGCTTTCGGCGATCGCGGCGAACGAGGCGTTGAGCTCCGCCGCGTCGGCCGCTTCGAAGTAGTGACCTTCGCCCGCGCAATTCTTCATCACGTCGGTCAACGTGACGCCGAAGCCGATCACCCACACGGTGACGTTCTTCCTGCGTACTTCTCCGCAAGTGAAGGCGAAGCGCTGCTCGACGGTTTCGGCGAGCGAGAGCGGAGAGTCCGGCGACCACCGCCGCTGGTCGAGCGGCTCGAAGCCGTAGCTCGAATAGCTGAGGTCGAGCGGCGCGGTCTCGCCGTCGGTCAGGAAGATCAGGTGGCGGCTGGTCATGGAGTTGGCGCCATCCGCATTCTCTGCCGCGAACAGGCCGGTCGGAGAGATGAGGCGGCCGCCCCAGATCATTCCGATGTCGTGGTAGGTGCTGCCTTCCGCGTTCAGAGTGCCGAGATAGTCCTGCAATTCGTCCGCCGTCATTTCCGACAGCTTGCGCGAGGGAGCGGGGCATGCGGCGGACTCAAGGCCGGCCGGCGAAACATACTCGTCCCCGGTGATCTTTTCCTTCGTCTGAAACTTTCCCTTGCCGTTCCATTGGAGAGCGCGGCCATATATGTAGGAGGGGATCATCGGACGCCACTGCGTCGCCGGGTTGCCGCTGCTCGGGACGCGGTCGAGATCGAGGTCGAGCGCACGGGCGAGATCTACCGCGGTGTAATTGCTGATTTCGTAGGTATCGCGTTCCTCGATGCAGCCGTTTCCGATGTTCCGCCAATCGGAAACGTCGTATTCGATCGGGGCGTATCGCCACTCTTTCTTGCTCGACAATGAGGGTTCCTGAACCCTCTTATAGGTGTCCACATAGTTGCTGTAGGTGTGCTGGCGCACGATGCAGGTCGTGTCGTTGAGCACCGTCGAGTAGCTCTGGCCGGTGCGCGTTCGGACGTAGGTCCATTCCTTGCGCACGCCCTCTACCGGGTCGACGACCGCTTCCTCCTCGTATGCGGTCTGCTCCTCCTTCGTGGTCACATTGCTGGCGGGGCGGGAAGGGCAGTGATAGCCCTCCAACTCGGTGAAGCTTGCCTTGTAGGACTCGTATTCGGTGACCTTGACGTCGCCCGAGACTTTCGTCGCACCGGTCGTATAAGTCCGCGTGGATGAGTTCTGTCGATCGGCGACCTTCTCGCGCGATTGGTAGGTCCAGGTTTCGGTCACCCACTCGTCCCGCAGGAGACCCCCGACATTGACGTTGGTCGAGTAGGGCACGAAGCCGTACCGGATGCGCGAACCGGCTTGCGACGCCGCCGCCAGCTGCGCGTGGAAGGTTGCGACCGTCTCCTTCATTGCATCGAGGCGAGATTGCGCATCGCCCGGATTATGCTGCGCCATCGAGCCGGTGACGTCGAGGACCATCATCACGTCGGTATTGGCGAAGTCGATCTGCGCCTCGCACTCGACGCGCACCGGGACGACCGTGAAGCCGAAGATCTGCATGATGGTGGTGGGCACGTCGACGGTCGCCACGCCGGAAATGGCGAAATCCTCCTCCAGCGTCATCACGAAATCGCGATCCTCGGTGCCGTATGAGCCCGAGCGGAAGTTGATGTTGAAGAAGCGCTGTCCGGTCTCGGCAACCTCGGGCGATATCTCACCGGTAAAGGCCGCTTGTGCGCCCAGCCGCTTGCGTGCCGCGAGCACGCCCGAGTCGCATGCCTGCTGTAGCCGGCTCTGGCTGAGGTAGGAGCGCCCCATGTCGATCCCGCCGCCGACCATGGCGAGGATCGGGGCGATCGCCGCGGCGATGATCGCCAGCGTGTTGCCCGAACGATCGCGGCCGAGGCGCGTCAGCATTCCGGCGACGGACCGGCTGGTCGAGGCGAGGCGGTTTCCCACGCTTCGCTGTTATCGCGGGAGGGTAAGATTATCGTGAACGACTGGAGTTAATTTATTGAGATCGTTCGTTTCGGCTCAGCAGAGACCTTGAACCGCCTCTGGGGCCGGATTGAAGATCCCACTGAGGTCGCGATCATCGCGGACGTACATCGCGGCTGTTTTGTAGATCGTCTGTGCCGGAATAAGCCCGCGGAATACGACGGGCTGATAGTCATAGAAAACCTCGGCATACATGATTGCGAACCTCGGTTCTGCTTGCACTAATCGTGTGCCCGAGCCCATCCCGGCGAACGAAGTTCCCGTCTCTCCCTCGCCCTCTTCGCCATAGCGCGACGGATAGGACTTATCTCCGCCGCAGCGCTGCCAATGAATCCACTGGCCGTGGTCCTCATTCACCTCAAGGCTGGAGAGAATGACCCGGCCGTTCGCCTTCAGGTCGAGGTTGCCGCCCTGCAACTGCGCGGCGCGGATCGATTCGTTCGCGTCGAGTTCCCGGAACCGGGGATTGCTGCCGACCACCTCCTGCTTGGCGCGGGAGGCGTTGTCGGCGAGCGAGATCGCGATCTGGTTCACTCGCAGATGCGCGGTTGTGTAGTTGACCAGTTCGAGCCCCCCGAGGCCGAGGGTGACCATGATCGGCAGCGAGTACGCGAACTCGATCAGCGCCACGCCGTCGCGCGCGCGGGCGAGAGCGCGAAGCTCGCGCACCAATCTGGAGGTCAAATGCATCACGGGCATATGCGCACCGACTTGCGAGCCGCCTGCTCACCGAACGGCTGGCTGCGCATAACGGTGGTCGCCTGCGCCGTCGCCCGCTGCGATAGGCCGATCATGGACCAGAGCGGGAAGAGCCGGTCGTATCCGACAGTCACTTCGTAGTAGACGACATCGTCTGCGCCGCCGAGACCATCGGCGCCGATGTCATCATCCCAGTGGTTGTTACCGTTCTGATCTGTGAAGCACTCGGTAATGTCGTACGCATCGTTGTTGTTGGTGTCGTCGTAGTCCTCCGGCACACCGACGTCGCTGAACGTCGCGTAGTTGGAGCGCCGGATATCGATATCCTCGTCCGGGATGAATGGCATGACGGCCTGAACGCTCGCCCGGACGTTCCCGTCGATCGTGGCTTGCGTGGTACGCCCGCTCTCGAGCCCGGCATCGCGCCCCGCGTCCTGCACCGCGCCCTGAAGCACCGACTGCATGTAGAGGCCGTGCCCCAGGTCCAGTACGCCGAAGATCAGCGTCAGCAAAACCGGTGCCACGATCGCGAATTCGACGACCGTGACGCCGGCACGATCGCGCAGGAGAGAGTACAAGCGCTTCACTCGCCTAGCCTCAGGTCGGCCACTTGCGAGGCGATGTAGCGGAAGGTGGCGCGCAGTTCGTCGGAGTCGTTGGAGTAGTACGCGCGGTGGCCGGTCGCGCAGTCCTTCATTTGCTTCGTCAGAGACGAGCCGAAACCGATCACCCAGACGGTGTAGCCCTCGTCCTTGATCGCGTTGCATGCCGCCACGAACCGAGCGTTATGGTAGGGGATCAAGCCGGTCCGACTGGTATAGCGCGGGGCGACGCGATTGTCGTATTTCTCGAATCCATAAGCCGAATAATATTCGGTTTCAGGCGCCATCTCGCCGTCGGTCATGAAGATGATGTGACGGCTGACCGACCGATCCGGTTCGTCATTCACTGTGGTTGCGAAGATGCCGTTGGGGCTTGCAAGACGACCTCCCCAGATCATCCCTATGTCGTGATAGGTGCCGCCTACAGGAGTGAGGTCGTCGAGATAATCATCGAGCCATTCCGGCACGACATCGGGCGTAAGGTCCACTTCCTCAAAGATTCGCATCGGCGCCGGGCAATAATTGGTCGTGCTCGACAGATTCGAGGACGTATCTCGTCCGTCGTAATACTCATTATAATGACCATTGTAATAACCGGCCCGATTGAATACTGCCCGGGGAAAGTAGGGTTTCCAGCGCGTTGGGTCACTGTCGGGCGCCGAGTTGATGTCGAGGTCCGTAGCCCCGGAAGGGACAGGGTCCATGTCCAGTTCCGCTACGGTCTGACGTTCTTCGATGCAGCCACCCCACGTATAATCCTGCGTGTAGACCTTTACTTTGCCAGTAAGCAGGGCGAGCGTCCGGATATCGTATTCACCCCGGTTCTCGATGTAGGCGCGGTCTCGATATCTTTTCTGGTCGTCGTCCCAGTAACCAGTCTCGATTTCATTCACGAAGGTGACAGGGGTAAAGTTCTTCAGTGCGGATACGTCGATTTCCGCCGGTCCGTAGTGCCAATTGGAAAACTCATAAACGGTCTTGCCGTTCACTGTCTTCGCCCGCTGGAATACTGCCGTGCGGGACTGATACTGCACCGTGTTGGCGATATAGTCCTTCGGCATATCGCCGTTCACGAGCAGCCGCTTCGCGTTCACCGTCATGCTGTAGGGTACGAAGCCGTACCGCACCCGCACGTCATCGTCGGTCACCGACGAGGCGATCGTCTTATGGAAGTCTTTCACTGCATCGCGCAGACCCTGAATGCGGGTGCCGGCCATGGATCCGGTCGTATCCAGCACGAACATCACGTCGGTGTTGGTAATCTGCAGTTCGGCCATGCATCCGACCGAGAACGAAAGCTCATTCGTGCCGAACAGCTTCATCAGCACGGTCGGGATCGTGGCGGTGGCGGTGCCGTAGACGTCGCCGTCGGTGCCGGCGCGGGTATTGAACGTCACCTCCTCCGCATCGACAATTGCGGAATCGAAGTTCGCGTCGAACATGCGCGATGCCTTCGCCTTTTCGGAGGTTTCGAACAGGCCGGACTTGGCCATCGCGCGCCGGCCGGCGAGAACGCCGGCGTCGCAGGCGTTCTGTAGCTGCGTCTTGATGAGATAGCCGCGGCTGGCGTCCACCCCGCCGCCGACGATCGCGAGCAGTGGAACGAGCGACGCCGCGAAAATCGGCAGGGTGTTCCCCCGTCGATCGCGCCAGAGCGCTGCCAGCGATTTGGCGATGCCGATACCCCTCATGGAACGTCCGAAGCTGTTCACCGCCGCCCTAGGGGAGTAGCATTAAGAAACTCCAAATGGGGAGCATTTCGGATCGGCGTGGCGCCGCCGGTCTGATCGGTGCTATCGGCAGCCGTCTCGATGCATGACGATCTCTTCCCTCTGCCGCAGCGGCTGGCGCTGAACTACGCCCCCGCGTACCTGCGTGCGCCGACCGCTGCGCTGTTTGCCCTCGACGCGCGTCTGGGCGAACTCGTCGCCAAGGCCAACGAACCGCTACTCGCGCAGCTACGCCTGGCTTGGTGGCGCGACGAGTTGAGCAAGGCGCCCACGGATCGGGCGAAAGGCGATCCCATACTCGATGCGATCGGCGAAACATGGACGGGAGAGGAACGCGCGCTCGTCCGCCTGATCGACGGGTGGGAGCAGCTCGTCGGCGAAGCGCCACTGCCCACTCCTGCGATCGGCGGCTTCGCAAGCGGCCGGGCCGGCGCATTCGCTGCACTTGCCCGCCTCGCCGGCCAATCCGCTGCAGAAGAGGGCGCCCACCAAGCGGGAAGGATCTGGGCGCTTGCCGATTTTGCCGCGCGGGTGAGCAACGTCGAGGAGCGTCAGACGGCCCTTGGCCTCGCGGATGCGCACGGGCACCGCTTCCCGTCTCTGCCGCGTGCTCTGCGGCCACTGGCCGTGCTTCGGGGCCTTGCGCATCGCTCTCTCGCGCGCGGCGGAGCATCGCTGGTCGTGCGGCGGCGCGACATTCTAGCCGCGCTGCGTCTTGGCATGATCGGTCGGTAGCCTATTATCTCCCGGCAAAGCAGGGGGAGAATGGACGATGAACCGGCTGGTTCTGGGGGCGGTCGGCGCCTTGATTCTTGTCGGGATCGGCATGTTCTGGTGGCAGGGAAGGGCGGAGGTCGAGCGCGGGGCTCCGCCGCCACTGCCCGAAATGGCGGAGCCCGATGACGAAGCGTTGCCGCAGGCCGATCCCGAAACGCTGATCGGCCCCAAGCCCCCCGAGGCAACCGAGTTGACGCGCGAGCAGCGCCGCTTCTTCCGCTACGACCGCAACCGCGACCTCAAGATCACGCGCAACGAGATGCTCTCCACGCGAAGCGACGGATTCCGGGAGCTCGACAAGGACGGCAACAATCTGCTGACCTTCGAGGAGTGGGCGGTAACGACAGCGGAACGCTTCGAAAGCGCCGATGCCGATGGGAACAGCGAACTGACCCCTGCGGAGTTCGCCACCACCGCGCCGAAGCGCAAGCCGAAGCCGGCATGCGAATGTTAGCCGCCTACGCCGGGACCCGCATGATACTCTCCAGCCATTCTCCGAAATCGGCTTTCGCGCGGCTCGTGTAGGCTTCCTTGCGCGACTTCTTCTTCACGTCGTGGAGCGGTGGGAAGAGCCCGAAATTTACGTTCATCGGCTGAAACGTCTCCGCCTCCGCATCATCGGTGATGTGTGCGAGGAGTGCGCCCATGGCGGTAGTGCGCGGCGGCGGAGTCCACCCCGCACCCGCCAGTTCGGCCGCGGTCATCAGTCCGGCCATGATCCCGACCGCCGAGCTTTCGACATAGCCCTCGCAACCGGTGATCTGCCCGGCGAAACGGATGTGCTCGCCGCCCTTGAGGCGCAGCTGTCGGTCGAGCACCAGCGGCGAGTTGAGGAAGGTGTTCCGGTGCAACCCGCCCAGCCGCGCGAACTCCGCGTTCTCCAAGCCAGGGATCGTGCGGAACAGCTCGATCTGTGCGCCATGCTTCAGCTTGGTCTGGAAGCCGACCATGTTCCACAGCGTGCCAAGCTTGTTGTCCTGCCGTAGCTGCACCACGGCATAGGGCCAGCGTCCTTGAGGAAACTCGGGGGTTGCGTCGCGCGGATTGTCGAGCCCGACCGGCTTCATCGGGCCGTAACGCAGCGTATCGACGCCGCGCGCGGCCATGACCTCGATCGGCATGCATCCTTCGAAATAGGGGGTATCGGCCTCCCACTCCTTGAAAGCGATCTTCTCTCCGTCGAGCAGGCCCTGATGGAAGGCGAGGTACTGCTCCTTGGTCATCGGGCAGTTGATGTAGTCCCCGTTCTCATTTGAGCCGTCGCCTTTGTTCCAGCGGCTCTGGAACCAGCACACGTCCATGTCGATGGAGTCGCGGTGGACGATTGGCGCGATCGCATCGAAGAAGGCGAGCCGATCCTGTCCCGTCGCCCGGATGATGCTTTCGGCCAGCGTCTGCGCGGTGAGAGGCCCCGTCGCCACTACCGTGAGGCCCGAGGTGGGCAGCTCGTCGATCCGCTCGCGCACGATCGTTATGTTCGGATGTGCTGTGAGGGCGCGCTCGACCTCGGCCGAGAACACGTCGCGGTCGACCGCCATCGCTGAGCCCGCAGGGACGCGTGCGACCTCGCCGGCGCGCATCACCAGAGAATCGAGGCGCCGCATCTCGTGGTGCAGAAGGCCGACGGCATTGCGCTCGTCGTCGTCGGAACGGAAGCTGTTGGAGCAGACCAGCTCTGCCAGGCCGTCCGTCTGGTGCGCGGGCGTCATGTCCCCGCTGCCGCGCATCTCCGACAGGCGCACGCGGTAGCCGCGCTGCGCGAGTTGCCAGACCGCCTCGCTGCCCGCGAGACCTCCGCCGATGATGTGGACGTCATGTGTCATCGCGTGCACCTAGGGGCCGGGCCGATAACCTGCAATGGTCGGGGTGGGCGTGCCATGGCAGCGGAGCCCTTCGTGCTTGCCTGCCATGGGGTTCGAGTCCAAGTACCCGCGTCGAGGGGATGAGAACGATGCCGAAACGCGCGCTGCTTGAACACCGGCCGTGGCTGCTAGCCGCGATTGCGGCGGCGACGGTCTATTTTTTCGTCCGTGCGTGGCCGATCGACGAGCTGTGGCTAATCCTGCTCAAGGGGGCGGGTGTCGGCTTCCTCGCGGTTTACGCCTGGCGGCGTCATGCGAGCGCCGACGGCAGACTTCTGGCGCTCGTCATGGCACTTTCGGCCCTGGGCGACATGCTGCTGGAGCTCGACTTCATCTGGGGCGGCGCGGCTTTCTTCGCCTCCCACCTCGCCGCCATGTCTCTCTACCTGCGTAATGGGCGAGAAGCACCTGCGCCCAGCCAGAAGGCGCTCGCTGTCGCACTGCTGATCGGTACGCCGCTGATCTCATGGCTGCTCACGCGCGACGAGGGGATCGCGCTCTACGCTCTGGCACTCGGTGGCATGGCCGCCTGTGCGTGGATGAGCCGCTTCCCGCGCTACCGGGTCGGTTTCGGGGCGGTTCTATTCGTCATTTCCGACTGGCTGATCTTCGCGCGCATGGGGCCGCTCGCGTCGAGCGCGCTACCGGGGCTGCTGGTCTGGCCGGCCTACTTCGCCGGCCAGTTCCTGATTGCCACCGGCGTGATCCAGACGCTGCGCCGCAACGCCTAGAGGCGGACCTCCGGCGGCGTCACTCGCCGCCGGGCTCGCCTTCGACATCGGCGTCCGATTGTGCGGTCGTCTCGGGCACAGTTTCCACGCTGCCTCGGGCGGCCATTTCTTCGACGATCGCCTCCTCGGCCTCGTTCTCGGGATCGGGCTCCTCGTCGAGTCGCACGGCGCTGACGATCTTCTCGCCTTCCGCCACCTTGAACAGGCGCACCCCTGCCGATCCACGGCCGATCACGCGCAGGCTGTCGAGCCCGATGCGGATCAGCTTGGCCTGGTCGGTCACCAGCATGAGCTGGTCGCGCTGCGTGGCGTTGAAACTCGCCACCACCGGGCCGTTGCGCTCGAAATTGTCGATGTTGAGAATGCCCTGGCCGCCGCGCCCGATGCGGCGATATTCGTAAGCCGAGGACAGCTTGCCGTAACCGTTGGCGCAGACGGTAAGAATGAACTGCTCCTTTTCAGCCAGCTCCTCGAACCGTTCGCGAGCAAGGTCGGTCTCGCCGTCTCTCTCACCCTTCCACGGCGCGTACCTGAGGTAGCGGTCGCGCTCTTCCGAATCGGTGCCGACGCGGTGCAGGATGGAGAGCGAGACGACTTCGTCGCCGTCCTTGAGGTTCATCCCGCGGACCCCGGTCGAGGTGCGGCTGGTGAACTCGCGCACATCGTCGCCGGCGAAGCGGATGGCCTTGCCGTTGCGGCTCGCGAGCAGCACGTCGTCGTTCGCGTCGAGCAGCGCCACGCCGATCAGGCGATCATCGCTGCCCTCCTCGAACTTCATCGCGTACTTGCCGTTCGACGGGATGTTGGCGAACGCATCCATCGAGTTGCGGCGGACATTACCCTTGGCCGTGGCGAACACGACCGATAGCGCGCCCCAACTGCTTTCGTCTTCCGGCAGCGGGAGCACGGTGCGGATCGTTTCCCCTTCGTCGAGCGCAGGAAGCAGATTGACGATCGGCCGCCCCCGGGTCGCGGGGCCGCCTTCAGGCAGTTTCCAGACCTTGAGGCGGTAGACTTTGCCTGCCGTGGAGAAGAACAGCACCGGATTGTGAGTGGAGGTGACGAACATCTCCATCACCGCATCCTCTTCCTTTGTCGCCATCCCGGCGCGGCCCTTGCCGCCGCGGTTCTGTGCGCGGAAAGTAGAGAGCGGCGTGCGCTTGATGTAGCCGTCGAGCGTGACCGTCACGACCATCTCGTCGCGCTCGATCAGGTCCTCGTCGTCGATGCCGTCCCACGCGGGCGCAATCTCGGACATGCGCGGTGTGGCGTAGAGTTCGCGGATCTCGGTCAGCTCGTCGCGCATCACGCCATAGAGCTTCGCTCGGTCGCCGAGGATCGAGAGATACTCCTCGATCGCGATCGACAGCTCCTTGAGCTCCCCGCCGATCTCGTCCCGGCCGAGCGCGGTGAGGCGGTGAAGGCGCAGGTCGAGGATCGCCTTCACCTGCCGCTCGGACAGACGATAGGTGCCGCCCTGCTGCTCGGCGTCGGGCTCGATCGCCTCGACCAGGCGGATGTACTGCGCGATGTCGCCGATCGGCCATTCCTTGCCGAGCAGTATGGCGCGCGCGGCGGCCGGATTGGACGACCCGCGGATCATCGCGACGATCTCGTCGAGATTCGAAACCGCGACCACCAGGCCGAGCAAGATATGGGCCCGCTCGCGCGCCTTGTTCAGTTCGAACTTGGTGCGGCGGGTGATGACCTGCTCGCGGAAGGTGATGAAAGCCTGGATAAAGTCGCGCAGGTTGAGGACTTCGGGCCGCCCGCCACGGATGGCGAGCATGTTCGCCGGGAAGCTCGCCTGTGCCGGCGTGTGCCGCCAGATCTGGTTGAGCACGACTTCGGCCGTCGCGTCGCGCTTGAGGTCGACGACTACGCGCACGCCCTCGCGGCTAGATTCGTCGCGAATGTCCGCGATGCCCTCGATTCGCTTTTCTTTGGCGGCGTCGGCGATCTTTTCGACCAGGCCCGACTTGCCGACCTGATAGGGGATCGAGGTCAGCACAATCGACTGGCGATCGCCGCGCGTCGTCTCGATCGAATGGCGACAGCGCATCAGGACGGAGCCGCGCCCGGTGGTATAGGCCGACTTCGCGCCCGACTGGCCGAGGATCAGCGGCGCCGTCGGGAAGTCCGGCCCGGGAATGATCTCGATCAGCTCTTCGATGCTGATTCCGGGGTTGTCGATGAAGGCAAGGCAGCCGTCGATCACTTCGCCCAGATTATGGGGCGGAATGTTCGTCGCCATGCCGACCGCGATGCCGCCGGCGCCGTTGACCAGCAGGTTGGGGAAGCGTGCCGGGAGAACGGTCGGCTCCCGCCTGGAACCGTCGTAGTTGTCGGCGAAATCGACCGTATCCTTGTCGAGATCGTCCAGCAGGCTGTTCGCGACTTTCGCCAGGCGTGCCTCGGTGTATCGCATCGAGGCGGGCGGATCGGGGTCCATCGAGCCGAAGTTGCCCTGGCCGTCGACCAGCGGCACGCGCATCGACCACGGCTGCGTCATACGCGCCAGCGCGTCATAGATCGAAGCGTCGCCGTGCGGGTGGTAGTTACCCATCACGTCGCCGACGATCTTGGCGCTCTTGCGGTAGGGGCGCCCGGCGACGAAGCCGCCTTCCTGGCTGGCGAAAAGAACCCGGCGATGGACGGGCTTGAGGCCGTCGCGCACATCCGGCAGCGCGCGGCTCACGATCACGCTCATCGCGTAATCGAGATAGCTCGTCTTCATTTCGTCGACAATGTCGACCCGATCGAAATCGCCCGCGGGAAGGGGCGGTGCAAGAGTATCGGTATCGTCGCTCAACGGACTTCTTTTCTTTTGGTTCTGTTGCTGGGAATCCGGCGTTATGCCTAGGCCAGATGACTGGGAATCGCCACCTGAACAGGCCCCAGATGGGCATTCAGGCCCGCTTTTTCCACACTTCCGGCGACTTGTGCCTCACCGGAGGCCGAACGAGGCATTCAAAGCCCGTTCAGCACGCTTCCCCTACAAGATATTGCAATACCCGGCACGAGGCGGCACTAGCGCCTGCCTCATGTGCTTCTCAGCCTAAATGGCGTCTATTTTGTCAAGGGGAGATACCCAGATGCAGTCATTCGTCCGCGATCCGAAAGCGCGCGCCCAGCCGTTCGGCTCACACCTTGCTCTCGCCATCGCGCTCCTCTCGGGCGGGGCGATCGCCACCGTCGCACTGGAATCCCCCGCGCAGGCCCAGAAGGACAAGAAGGAAGAGCAGGCGAAGTCCGATTATTCCAAGGGCTTCATCGAGGTTTATCAGCCGCTCGGCAAGCGCCTCGAGGCCCAGGAGGATCCGGCTGTGCTGAAAGCCGAGATCCCCACGCTGCTCGCGGCCGCCCAGACCCCGGACGACAAGCTGGTTGCCGGGCAGGCGATCTATACCATCGGGGCCCGCAGCGAGGACACCGCTCTCCAGCGCCAGGGCGTCGAGATGATGCTGGAAAGCGGCAAGGTCGCCGCGGCGGACCAGGGCCGCATGGCTTTCGCGGCCGGACAGCTCGCCTATCAGGCCGAGGATTGGGCGAAGGCGCGTACACGCTTCGAACAGGCGGTTGCCGGCGGTTTCGAGAGCGCGAACGCCCAGGGGCTGATCGCGGAAACCTATTTCTCCGAAGGCAACCATGCGGCCGGCCTCGATTTCCTCATGCAGGCAATCACCGCGCAGGAACAAGCCGGGCAGCCGGTAGAGGAGAGCTGGATCCAGCGCGGTTTCGCGATCGCCTACAACAATCAGCTTCCCGAGCAGGCGACCGCGTTCAGCAGGCTCTATGTCACGCACTACCCGTCGAGCGACGTGTGGGGCGATGCGATCGCCGTGCAGCGCAGCTTCTACAACTACGACGATCAGGCGCTGCTCGACCTGATGCGGCTCGCCGAGCGCACGAACAGCCTGCGGAGCGAACGTGACTATGTCGATTACATTGCGGCGGCCGATCCCCGCCGTTTGCCGGCAGAGGTCGGGCGCGTTATCGACGCGGGCCTGGCGGCGAACATGCTGAAGCAGGGCGACGTCCTCGTGACCGAAGCGAAGTCGACGGCGCAGGGACAGACTGCTTCGGCACGTGCCGATCTCCCCGAGCTCGAGAGCGACGCGCGCGCTTCCGGCGCCAACGCGCTTCTCGCAGCGGCGGCGGGCGACATGTACCTGAACTTCGAGCAGCCCGCGAAAGCGGAGGAGATGTACCAGCTCGCTCTGACGCGGCCGGACGTGGATACCGCCCGCGTGCTGACGCGCCTCGGCATCGCCCAGATCGACCAGGGCAAGTCCGCGGAAGCCAAGGCGACCTTCGACAGGATCGAGGGAATCCGTGCGCCGATCGCAGACCTGTGGGCTCTCTACGCCACCACGCAGACCGCTGGCGCCAGGCCGGCAGCACCTGCCGCTCCGGCGCCTGCCCAGTAATCGTTGTTTACCGAAACAAGAGGAGGCGCGGGTTTTGGCCCGCGCCTTTTTCTTTGCGCGTTCTCAGCGCAGGCGCTTGACCCAGATCTGTCCGCCATCGCGCCGTTCGGTCGCGAAGTTGGGAATAGTCTCGATCATGTCGATCAGCCGCGCGAAGCCGTAATTGCGCGTGTCGAAGCTGGAGCGGTTGCCGGCGAGCTGGCCAACTTCGGAGAGCTTGGCGAAGCCCTTCTCGTCGCGCTTGCTCGCGTTATAGGCGTCGAACAGAAGCTGGAGCAGTTCCTCGTCCAGCTTGTCCTTTCTTTTGCCGCCGTTCGCGCGCTCTTCCTTCTCCGCACGGATCAGCGCTTCGACATCGATGAAGCGCGTGCAAGCCTGGCGGAGGGCCTCAGGCGTCTTGGGGCTGCCGAAGCCGTAAACGGGATAGCCATCCTGCCGGATGCGCATCGCAAGCGGCATGAAATCGCTGTCCGAACTCATGATGCCGAAGCCATGGACGCGGCCGCGGTACATCAGATCCATCGCATCGATGGTCATCTTCATGTCGGTCGCGTTCTTGCCGCGCGTGAGATCGAACTGCTGCTGCGGTTCGATGCCATAACGGTGAACGAGATCGGCCCAGCTCTTGAGCGCGGGCTTGCGCCAGTTGCCGTATGCGCGCCGGATATTGACCTGCCCGAGCTCCGCCAGAACGGTCAGCACCGGATCAATGCCGGCGGGACTCGCGTTGTCGGAGTCGATCAGGAGAGCGATGTTGCGTTGCAGCTCTTCGGCCATGTGCGGCTACATGCCGGGCGGAGCGAGGCGTGACAAGCGCTTAGTCGGCGGGATTGAACTCGCCCATCCGCTCGTCGAGCAGGTGAAGCACGCCGTCCGAAATCGCGAAGAAAGCGCCGTGGAGCTTGAGCGCGCCTTTGCCTTCTTTGGCCTGTACGCACGGGAAGGTGCGCAGGTTGCCGAGGCTGACCTTGACCGCGGCATGCTCCAGCGCCCGTTCCGCTTCGCGCCCTTCGGTGCCCAGCTCGGCCGCGATCGGATCGCGCACCTCGTCCAGCATGGCCATCCAGTTGGCGATGAAGCCGCCTTCGCCGGGCTGTGTACCGCGCAGATCCTGGGTCAGTGCCGCCTTGCAGCCGCCGCAGAAGCCATGCCCCATCACCACGATTTCGCGGACGTTGAGAAATTGGACGGCAAATTCCAGAGCTGCCGAGACGCCGTGGTTGCCGGGCGTGGTCTCGAACGGCGGGACCATCGCCGCAACGTTGCGCACGACGAAGATCTCGCCGGGGGCAGCGTCGAATATCTGCATTGGATCGGCCCGGCTGTCGGAGCAGGCGATGACCATGACCCTCGGCGACTGGCCCTCGGCAAGTTCGCTCCACCGCTCACGCTGCGTGGACCAGGCATTCCTGCGGAAGTTGCGGTAACCGTCGATCAGTTCTGCAAAGCTCTTCATGCCCGCCCCATGCCGCGCTGGGAAAGGGCTGGCAAGACTGCAACGCCGCCATTAGATGGGCCCCATGAACGATCTCTCCAGCGCACCCGTACCCGAGAGCCCGCGCCCCGAACGGCAGCGCAAGCCCGACTGGATTCGCGTCAAGGCCCCGGTGAGTAAGGGCTATCACGAGACGCGCCAGTTGATGCGCGAGCTCAACCTCAACACGGTGTGCGAGGAAGCGGCCTGTCCGAATATCGGAGAGTGCTGGACCAAGAAACACGCGACGGTGATGATCCTGGGGGACGTCTGCACGCGCGCCTGCGCGTTCTGCAACGTCAAGACCGGCATGCCGCGGATGGTTGATCCGATGGAGCCCGAAAACGTTGCGATCGCAGCGGGCAAGATGGGCCTGCAGCACATCGTGATCACCAGCGTCGACCGCGACGACCTGCCGGACGGCGGGGCAGGGCAGTTCGTCAAGGTGATCAAGGCGCTCCGCCGCGAGGCGCCTGATACGACGATCGAGATTCTCACCCCGGACTTCCGTGGCAAGATGCGCGCCGCGGTCGAGGCGATCTGCGAAGCCGGGCCTGACGTTTACAACCACAACCTCGAAACCGTGCCACGTCTTTACCCGACGATCAGGCCAGGCGCGCGCTATTATGCCTCGCTGCGCCTGCTGGAGGAGGTCAAGGCGCACGACCCGCTGATCTTCACCAAGTCGGGCATCATGCTCGGGCTCGGGGAGCAGCGGCTCGAAGTGCACCAGGTGATGGACGACATGCGCAGCGCCGATGTCGATTTCATCACCATGGGCCAGTATCTCCAGCCAACGCCGCGGCACGCGAAGGTCGAGGAATTCGTGACCCCTAAGGCCTTCGCTGCCTACGGATCGATTGCGCGCGCCAAGGGCTTCCTGCAGGTTGCTGCAAGCCCGCTCACGCGCTCGAGCTATCACGCGGGCGACGATTTCGCAGAGATGAAGGCCGCGCGCGAGGCGAAGCTGGCGAAGGTATCGGCGCGGGCGTAACACTGCATCCGCGGCAACGCGGTCTGCGCGGACCCGAGATGGCGACGAACGCCTCGAACTAACGAGCACCCAGAAGACGAGCATGCCCGGAATACGCGAGACCCGACACGTCCCCTACAGCGCCGAACAGATGTTCGACCTGGTTGCGGACGTAGGTCACTACAAGGAATTTCTGCCTTGGGTGATCGCGACCCGGGTCCGTTCGAACAGCGAGACCGAGATGGTTGCCGACATGTTGGTCGGCTTCAAGAGCTTCCGCGAGAGCTTCACATCGAAAGTGACCAAGCGCCGGGCGGAGATGATCGACGTGGTCTATATCGACGGGCCGCTGCGCGATCTCGATAACGAATGGCACTTCACCGACCTGCCCGAAGGCGGCTGCCGGGTCGATTTTGCGGTCGAATTCACTTTCAAGAACCGCGTGTTCGAAGCCTTAGCCGGCCAGTATTTCGATCGCGCCTTCCGCAAGATGGTCGCCGCGTTCGAAGCCCGGGCGGAAGAGCTTTACGGCAACAGGAGTTCGAGCGCGCAGAGCGTTGCCTGACGGCGCACCTCGGCCCGGCCGACGTTGCCGAAGTTCCTCAATTCACCTTCAGGATCGCCGACTTCGCCCCGTGTGACGCGGGCGAACACGACCGTACCCACCGGCTTGAGGCCAGAGCCGCCGTCCGGTCCGGCCACGCCGCTGATAGCGACTGCGACGTCGGCCTGGCTACGCTCGAGCGCACCCTGCGCCATGGCCCAGACGCAGGCAATCGAGACCGCGCCGAACGTCTCCATGATTTCGTTAGACACGCCGAGAAGTTCGAACTTGGCCTCGTTGGAGTAAGTGACGAAGCCGCGGTCGAGGACTTTGGAGGAACCGGGAATTTCGGTCAGCGCGGCGGTGACGAGGCCACCGGTGCAGCTTTCGGCCAGCGCGACGCGGCGGCACGCTGCGAGATTCTCCTCGACACAGCGGCGCGCGAGTTCCTCGATGTCGTCCGACAGGAGAGCGCCGGCCATCTATTCGCCAGCCACGCCAGCGGCGTCGGTATTGCTCTCATCCCGCTCGGCTATTTCGACCATAAAGCCGATCAGGCCCGCGATATTGTCGGCGGGCAGTGGATCGATCAGCTCGAGCCCGCGCTCCACGTCGACACATTGCGTAGGCTCGATCTCCGCCACGACCATCTGCTGCAGCAGGGCGGTGACGAAAGGCTTGAGCGCGTCGTCGGGCATCTCGGCAAGCATCGCGCTGTCCATGCCCTGATCCTCGCCCAACGTGGAGAGCGCGGCCTTCGCCGCAGGCCAGTGCGCATCCGCGCCTTCCGCGAACTTGGCCCTGAGACGGTCGGCGTTCTGCGCGACATAGCCGTGCGGTGCCAGTTGGGCGGAACAGGTCGCCCGGAATCCGTCGAACAAGGCTGGCAGGCCGAAGCGGACCGCGCCCTCGATCTCCGGACCGCTCGGTCCGGCCTGCGCGTTCGCGGGCATGGCGAAGGACGCGAGCGCCAGCGGCGCGAGAGCGGTGCGTGCCAGGATGGCTTTCATGGGATCCGTTCAATCCTTTCCGACCAAAGTCGCGACCGCCTGGGCGGCGATGCCTTCGCCGCGGCCGGTAAGGCCGAGTCCCTCGGTAGTCGTGGCCTTCACGCTAACCGCGCCAAGGTCGATCGCCAAGAGCGCTGCGATGCGCGTCCTCATCGCGTCCCGGTGCGGACCGATCTTCGGCATCTCACAGATGATGGTGAGATCGACGTTGGCGATCCGGTAACCGGCGGCGTCGACGAGCGCGGCCGCGTGCTCTACGAAGCGCGCCGAGTGTGCCCCCTTCCACTGGGGATCGCTCGGCGGGAAGTGGGCGCCGATGTCGCCGTCGCCGATCGCGCCCAGCAGCGCGTCCGCCAGCGCATGGAGCGCGACGTCCGCGTCGCTGTGCCCCGCCAGTCCCTTGTCATGCGGCACGAGCACGCCGCCGAGCCACAGTTCCTTGCCAGCGGCGAGCCGGTGCACGTCGAAGCCCATGCCGGTGCGGATGGGGCTAGGTTGGGGCACAAAATCCTCCGCGAATGTCAGCTTCCTGAGCGCTTCGTCCCCTTCGACGAGCGCGACCGTCCCGCCGATGGCGCGCAGGACCTGCGCATCGTCGCCGGCTGTTGGCTCGTCAGACCATGCACGATGCGCAGCGAGAATGTCGTGGAAACGGAATGCCTGCGGTGTCTGGACGCGGCGCAACGCTTCGCGGTCGGCCGCGCCACCCATCATCCCGTGATCGTCGATTGCGAGGCTATCGACGACCGGCAGAACCGGAATTGCGCCCGGACTGCCAGCGAGCGCCGCCAGCAGCCGCGCGATCACGGGTCGGGCGAGGGCGGGGCGAGCAGCGTCATGGATCAGGATCAGTTCGGGCGCCCGGGGCTCCAGCGTCTCGAGAGCCCGCCGCACGGAACCTTGCCGGGTTGCGCCGCCGGTCACCAGCTCCATCGGGGCGAGACCTGCCAGCGCTTCTCGGGCGACCGTCTCCGCTCCTTCCGGAATGGCGACCACCACTCTCTGGGCCCCTGCGTCGATCAGTGCCTCAACCGAGTGGCGCACCACCGGCTTGCCGCGCCAGCGCGCGAATTGCTTGGGAACCGGCTGTCCTGCGCGCAGCCCTTTGCCCGCGGCGACGACAACCGCGGCGAATAGGGGCAGGGGCGGGCTGTCCGGCATCGCCGCCGCGGCTAGCCGCTTGCGCGAGGACGGGCAATCCACTATGCGCTGCCCAAATTTTAGGCACGCCGTCGCTATGACTCCGCTTCCCACTCCCCCGGCGCTGAAGCCGATCCATGTCGGTCCGGTGACGATCGACTGCCCGGTGGTCCTCGCGCCAATGACCGGCGTCACCGACATGCCGTTCCGCACGCTCGTCCGGCGCTACGGCTCAGGCCTCAACGTCACCGAGATGATCGCCAGCCAGGCTGCGATCCGCGAGACGCGCCAGTCGATCCAAAAGGCTGCGTGGGATCCGACCGAAGAGCCGGTCTCGATGCAGCTCGTCGGATGCGATCCGGAGTCGATGGGGGACGCGGCCAAGCTCAACGAAGACCGCGGCGCCGAGATCATCGACATCAACTTCGGCTGTCCGGTGCGCAAGGTTACCAACGGCATGGCCGGCTCCGCGCTGATGCGCGAGGTGCCCCTGGCAACCAGGCTCATGGAGGCGACCGTCGAGGCCGTCTCGGTGCCGGTAACGGTCAAGATGCGCATGGGCTGGGACCATGACAGCCTCAACGCGCCGGAACTCGCGCGGATCGCCGAGGATCTCGGCGTCAAGATGATCACCGTTCACGGCCGCACGCGCAACCAGATGTACAAGGGCAGCGCCGACTGGTCCTTCATCCGCAAGGTGAAGGAGGCGGTGTCCATTCCGGTGATCGTCAACGGCGACATCTGCAGCATCGCCGATGCAGCCAAGGCGCTCGAGCAGTCGGGCGCTGACGGTGTGATGATCGGCCGCGGCGCCTATGGCAAGCCGTGGCTGCTCGGCCAGGTCATGCACTGGTGGCGCACGGGGCAGAGCCTCGCGAGCCCGAGCTTCAACGAGCAGTTCGAGGTGCTTGTCGAGCACTATCGCGGGATGCTCGAGCATTATGGCCGCGACGTGGGCGCCAAGGTCGCGCGCAAGCACCTAGGTTGGTACACGAAAGGCATGCACGGCTCGGCCGAGTTCCGCAATCGCGTGAACTTCATCGACGATCCCGACCAGGTGCTCGGCGAGCTCGAGCGGTTCTACGAGCCGTTCATGCGCCGTCGCGCTGCGTGATCATGGAGGGTGCGCCGCCCGGCCCGCGGGCGCAGATCGCCGGGCTGATCTTCGCGGTCCTGCTGCTCGATCCCGACCTCGTCGTGCGCGAGGCCAATCCGGCGGCTGAAGACCTGCTCCACCGCAGCGCCAAGCGGCTTGTCGGCGCCGGGCTGCTCGATGTCGTTCAACTCGATGACGTGCGCGTGGCGAAGCGCCTGACGGAAACCGATGCAAGGCTTACCGTGCGCGGCATGACGCTGCGTTGCGGCGCGCGTGTGACGCAAGTCAATCTGACCGTCTCCCCCCTTGCGTCGCACCCGGGGTGGCGCGTCATGACGGTCTCCGAAGTGGGGCAGGGCGAGATGGCGGAGGATGCCGGCGAGGCAACCACGCTCCGCGCGCCGGCTATCCTCGCGCACGAGATCAAGAATCCGCTCGCAGCGATCCGCGGTGCCGGCCAACTCGTCGCGCGCAAACTGAACGAGAAGGACCGGCCGCTGGCGGCGATGATCTCGGACGAAGTTGACCGGATCGCGCGCCTGGTCGATCGCATGCAGCGTCTCGGCAGCGAGCGCGCCGATCCGGTCACGCCGGTCAACCTCCACGCCGCGGTCCGCAGCGCGATCGCTTCGGTCCGCGCGGCGGATGACAGCGGAGTGGAACTGATTGAGGAGTTCGACCCATCCTTGCCGCCGGTGCTCGCCAGCCGCGATGCGCTGGAACAGGTGCTGATCAACCTGATATCGAACGCCCGTGACGCCTGCGCCAACGCCGAGACACCGCGGGTGGTTATCCGCACGCGCTTTGCCAGCGGGCTTGTCTCGAACCTCAAGCTCGGGCGGACCGTGCGCCTTCCGATCGAGATCACCGTCAGCGACAACGGGTCGGGTATCGATCCCGCGCTCCGCGATCATGTGTTCGAACCGTTCGTCACATCCAAGGCAAGCGGACAGGGCCTCGGCCTCGCGCTGGTGCGCAAGCTGGTGCGCGACATGGACGGGCGGATCGGACATCAGCGCGACGAACGTGCGGGGCTGACGCATTTTCGCATCCATCTGCCGCTGGCGAAGGACGAGAGGGAACAGGCATGAGCGGCAAGATCCTGCTGGTCGAGGACGATACTTCGATCGCGACCGTCATCCGGTCCGCGCTGGAGGACGAGGGGTTTGCGGTCGACCGCTGCGACAGCATCGCCGCGCGCGACAAGCTGCTCGCGTCGGGGAAGTATGACGTGATGTTGACCGACGTCGTGCTCGCCGACGGCGACGGCATTGCGACGATCGGCAGTGTCCGTGCGGCTTGCCCAACCATGCCGCTGATCGTGCTGTCGGCCCAGAATACGCTCGATACGGCGGTGCGTGCGAGCGACACCGGTGCGTTCGAGTACTTCCCGAAGCCGTTCGATCTGGAGGATCTGGTGCGCGCGGTCGTGCAGGCAGCGGGTTCGGGCGTGCGGCGGGGCGAGGAGGCGGAAGCCGGCGACGGGCTGCCGCTCGTTGGCCGTAGCCAGGCGATGCAGGCGGTCTACCGCATGATCACTCGTGTCCTGCGCAACGATCTGACGGTCCTGATCCTCGGCGAATCGGGGACTGGCAAGGAGCTCGTGGCAGAGGCCATCCATGAACTCGGCCATCGCAAGTCCGGGCCGTTCGTTGCGGTCAACGCAGCGGCGATTCCGTCGGACCTGATCGAAAGCGAGCTGTTCGGGCACGAAAAGGGCGCTTTCACGGGTGCCATCGCGCAGGCGATCGGCAAGTTCGAGCAGGCCAATGGGGGCACACTGTTCCTCGACGAGATCGGGGACATGCCGATGGAGGCGCAGACGCGGTTGCTTCGCGCGCTGCAGTCTGGACGCATCCGGCGCGTCGGCGGGCGCCAGGAGATCGGCGTGGACGTGCGTATCGTCGCCGCGACGAACCGCGATCTCAAGCCGATGATCGCCAGCGCCCGGTTCCGCGAGGATCTTTTCTATCGCCTCAATGTCGTGCCGATCCAATTGCCGCCGCTGCGCGACCGTGCGGAAGACATCGAGGCGCTGGCCAAGCATTTCCTCGGCCATGCCGCGCGGGAGGGTCTGCCCGAACGCCGGATCGACCGCGCCGCCATCGCGCTGCTCGAACAACAGCCCTGGCGCGGCAACGTCCGCGAATTGCGGAATGCAATCTATCGCTTGGCGCTGATGGCACGCGACGATGTGATCGATTCCCAGACGATCACATCGGTTCTTGGCGAAGACGCGGCGCATTCGGCTCGGCCCGACGATGATGACGGCCTGCGCAGCGCGCTGGAGGGCTGGATCGTCGGTAGCGCGCCGGCGCCGGGCACAGTCTATCATCGCGCCCTCGCAGCGTTCGAGCGGCCGCTGTTCGAACACGCGCTGGCGCAGACCGCCGGCAATCAGTTGCGGGCGGCGAAACTTCTGGGCATCAATCGGAACACGCTGCGCAAGAAGCTAGCGGATCTCGAGATCCAGGCAGACAGCTTCGTTCGCGCCAACTGACCTTTCGTCCGCACGAACGTTCGCTTGAGCGAAAATGAGCTTGCAAAACTGCAACAGCGGCGTTGTAAGCTTGCAACTGTGGCAGCACCGACACTCCCGTTGACCAGGCGAGCGCCGCGCTTGTGGCGCCGCGTCGTGGTCGCTTCGCGCCGGTCGAATTTTTTCCTCCTGCTCGAGATTGCTGCGGCGCTTGCTCTCGCGGCAATGGTGCTGACGACCTGGGTGACGTTCGAAAGCGCGCCGCCGGATGGCCAACTCGTCCCGGCGGGGCAGGTGGCGAGCCTGCTGATCGGCACGCTGCTGCCAGCGATGGCGCTGGTCGTGCTTTTCGGCCGGCGGTTTGCGTTGCGTCGCGCAGCCGGCAGCACGGCCCGGCTTCACGTGCGGCTCGTGTTCTTCTTCTCGCTCGTTGCGGCCATTCCGACGCTGCTCGTCGCCGTGTTTGCGGCGGTGCTCTTCCAATCGGGCGTCGACTTCTGGTTCTCCGACGATTCGCGCGGATTGATGCGCAACGCGAACGAACTCGCACAGGATTACTACGAGCAGAACCAACTCGAAGTGGCCAGCGAGACCGTAAGCATGGCGAGCGACCTGCTATTCTATTTCCAGAGGGGCTCGCTCACTGACGGGGGTTTCGAGGATTATTACCGCTACCAAGCAGAGGGGAGGGGGATCAACGAATCGGCCATTCTCCAGCGCGTGGCGGACGGAAGTCTTCGCACCGCGGCGATGCTCGGGCTTGTCAGCGACAATGATCCGACCGAGCTCGATCCGACGATATTCGATCGGGTTGCGGGCGGCGAACAGGTTGTGGTGCAGGGCAGTCCCGAGCGCATCGAGGCGGTGGCGGCTATCGATAAAGAAAGCGGAATCTTCCTCTACAACGCGCGCAATTCCCAGGCCTTTGCGTTCGACTTGTGGGACCGCGCCAACGCGATCTCCACCAATTACGACCTGCTCACGCAGCGCGCGCGGGCGCTACAGTTGCGTTTCAATCTCGCGCTGTTCTTCGTCTCGCTTGCGCTGCTTGCACTCTCGGTGTGGTTCGCCTTGCGCTTCGCAGACCGGCAAGTCGAACCGCTTACTGATCTCGTCGGAGCGGCGCGCCAGGTCGGCGCCGGCAACTTCGCGCTGCGCGTGGAGGGGCGAACCGGGCCCGACGAGATCGGGTTGCTCAACCGCGCGTTCAACCGCATGACGGCGCAGATCGAGAAGCAGACGGATGCTCTCGTCAGCGCCAACCGCCAGTTGGAAAATCGCCGCGCGTTCATGGAAACCGTGCTCGAATCGGTCACCGCAGGGGTGATCTCGGTCGATCAGGACGGGCAGGTACTGCTGATGAACGGGTCGGCGCAGGCGCTACTGATCGAAGAAGCTTCGCCGCCGCCCCTCGGCCTCACGCTCGAACAGCTCAGCCCTCAGATTTCGACGCTCGTTCGCGGAGGAGTCGATCGCGGAATTGTGAACCAGACCGTGGGCGGAGACCTGCTGACACTCGCGGTCAAGGTTGCCGACTTCTCCGAAGGCAAGGTGATCACGTTCGAGGATATCACGCGCCAGTTGCTCGACCAGCGGCAGGCTGCCTGGTCGGACGTCGCGCGGCGGATCGCGCATGAGATCAAGAATCCGCTCACTCCGATCCAGCTCGCGACCGAGCGTCTCAAGCGCCGCTACCGCAAGCAGATCGACAGCGACGGAGACCTGTTCGACGAGCTCACCAACACCATCGTGCGACAGGTGGCCGCCCTGCGGAAAATGGTCGACGAATTCTCGTCCTTCGCGCGCCTGCCCAAGCCGGTCTTCCGCAAGGAGGACGCGCTCGATCTCGTGCGGCAAGCGCTGTTCCTGCAGGAAGTCGCCCATCCCGAGATCGACTTCCGCTTCAGCTACGAGGGCGAGGGTCCGATCCCGCTCGCCTGCGACCGTCACCAGGTCGGTCAGGCGCTTACCAATGTCCTCAAGAACGCCGTCGAGGCTGTGGACGCGCGCGTGCGAGACGCCGAGCCGGATTTCCGCGGACAGATCACGGTGTCGGTCGTTCCGGGCGAAGACGACGTTACGGTCACGGTCGAGGACAACGGCGTCGGCCTGCCGCAGGACCGCGATCGCATCGTCGAACCCTACGTCACGACGCGCGAGAAGGGCACCGGGCTAGGGCTCGCCATCGTCAACAAGATCGTCGAGGAACACGGGGGGGAGATGATCTTCGCAACCGCCGAAGGTGGCGGCACTCGCGTAACACTGCGGTTTACGCGCGAACCTGCGGTGCAGGGGAGCGAGGCCGCCGAATGATGCATGACAAGGAGTTCCCCTGATGGCCCTAGACATCCTCGTCGTCGACGATGAACGCGACATTCGCGAGCTCGTCTCCGGCGTCCTGTGCGACGAGGGCTACGAATGCCGCACGGCAGGTGACAGCAACGGAGCGCTGGCCGCGATCGATGAGCGCCGCCCGAGCCTGGTGCTGCTCGACGTATGGCTGCACGGCAGCGCGATGGACGGGCTCGAGGTGCTCGACGAGATCAAGAAGCGCGAGCCCGAGCTGCCAGTGATCATCTTCTCCGGCCACGGCAATATCGACACCGCGGTGTCGGCCGTCGGCCGCGGGGCGATGGATTTCATCGAGAAGCCGTTCGAGGCCGAACGCCTGCTCCATCTCGTTGGCCGCGCGACCGAGACCGAACGGCTGCGGCGGGAAAATACTCGTCTGCGGCAGGGTTTCTCGCATGGCGAGGAATTCACCGGCAATTCGCCGGCCATCAACCAGGTGCGCGCTACGCTGAAGCGGGTCGCCAACACCGGCAGCCGCGTGCTCATCAGCGGGCCAGCCGGGGCGGGCAAGGAAGTTGCTGCGCGCCTGCTGCATAGCTGGAGCGGACGCGCCGATTCCGCCTTCGTCATCGTCAATTCTGCGCGGATCACGCCGGAGAGGTTCGAGCAGGAGCTGTTCGGCGAGGAAGCCGACGGTCAGCTCGTCCGGCCCGGTCTTCTCGAACTAGCCGATGGCGGCACGCTCTATCTCGACGAAGTGGCGGACATGCCTCTCTCGACCCAGGCACGCATCCTGCGCGTGCTGACCGAACAATCCTTCGTCCGTGTCGGCGGGAATCGGCAGATCGGCGTCGACGTGCGGGTCGTCTCCTCGACCTCGCGTGATTTGACCGAGGAGATGGAGGACAAGCGCTTCCGGGAAGATCTGTTTTACCGTCTCAACGTCGTGCCTGTCGCGATTCCCTCGCTTGCCGAGCGCCGCGACGATGTCCCGGCGCTCGCCCAGCATTTCTTCGCGCGCTATGCTGCCGAGCAGGGTGTTCCAGCGCCCGATATCTCGGAGGAGGCCATGGCCGCGTTGCAGGCCTATGACTGGCCCGGCAACGTCCGCCAGTTGAGGAACGTGGTCGAGCGGACGGTGATTCTCTCCCCACGCGAGAACCTCGAAGTGATCGAGGCCGAGATGCTGCCGAGTGAGGTTACCGGCGGCAAGCTGGGCGGCGCGAACGGGCTTTCCACGCTAATGGGCGTCCCCCTGCGCGAGGCGCGCGAGACGTTTGAACGCGAGTATCTGAGCATTCAGATCCGGCGCTTCTCGGGCAATATCTCCAAGACCGCGAGCTTCATCGGGATGGAACGCTCGGCACTGCACCGCAAGCTGAAGCTGCTCGGCATGGGCGAGCGGCACGCACCGGACCGGAAGGTCTGAACAGCCTCGGATTGCATCGGATGCAATAACGATTTGCCCGCGGGCACCAATCGCGGCATAATCGGTTACCCATGCGGCGGCGGCTTTCGAGCCGTGGTCAGAATGCGGACCGCAAGGGCGGCCGCCAAGAAGAAGGAAGCAGCCATGCCTACCGGACAGACGCTTTCCGCGCGTCCCAAGCCCAAACCTGAGCCCAAGCCGGCCGATGAGTCGAAGCAGCAGACGCGCCAGGCGAATCTGCAGGACGCGTTCCTCAATATCCTGCGCAAGAACAAGACGCCGGTGACCATGTTCCTGGTGAAGGGCGTCAAGCTGCAGGGTATCGTCACCTGGTTCGATAACTTCTCGATCCTGCTGCGCCGCGACGGTCAGTCGCAGCTCGTCTACAAGCATGCGATCTCGACGATCATGCCCGCGCAGCCGATGGACGCGTCGCAGTTCGCAAGTCAGGATTCGAGCAAGAAGCAGCGCCTCCTGCAGGACGTCTTCCTGTCGCGCGTGCGTGACGCGGAAGCGCAGGTGACGATGTTCCTCGTCAACGGCGTCATGCTGCAAGGCGCGATTGCGGCTTACGACCTGTTTTGCATGCTGCTGGAGCGCGAGGGTTACGTGCAGCTCGCCTACAAGCATGCGATCTCGACGATCCAGCCCGCAACGCCGGTCGATCTGAGCGACGATGACGACTTCGAAGGCGAGGACGACTGAGCTTCGACGACAATCTTCTCGGCGAGGTGTCCCGCGGTGCGCGGGCCCTTGTCGTCTGCCCCGAGATCCGCGGACAGCACCATGATCTGGATGCCGAGGCACGCCTCGCCGAAGCAAGCGGGCTCGCGCTCGCCATCGGGATCGTGGTCGCCGACGCCTTCGTTCTGCCCGTGCGCCAGGTGCGGCCGGGCACCCTCTTCGGCGCAGGTCAGGTCGAGAACATTGCGATTGCCTGCGAGCAGAACGAGGCCGAATTGGTCGTCGTCGATGGGGCACTGTCGCCGATCCAGCAGCGCAATCTGGAAGAGACGCTGAAGCGCAAGGTGATCGACCGGACCGGCTTGATCCTCGAGATCTTCGGCGAACGTGCCGCGACCGCCGAAGGGCGCCTGCAGGTCGAACTCGCGCATCTAGACTATCAGCAGAGCCGTCTGGTGCGATCCTGGACCCACCTCGAGCGTCAGCGCGGCGGCTTCGGCTTCCTCGGCGGACCCGGCGAAACGCAGATCGAGGCGGACCGGCGAATGATCCGCCAGCGCATGGGGCGGCTCCGCAAGGAGCTCGAGCAAGTGCGCAAGACGCGCACGCTGCACCGTGAGAGACGGGGCAGGGCGCCTTGGCCGGTGATCGCGCTGGTGGGTTACACGAACGCTGGGAAATCAACGCTTTTCAATCGTTTGACAGGCGAAACTGTGATGGCGGAAGATCTTCTCTTCGCCACCCTCGATCCGACCATGCGTGCGATTCGTCTGCCGGGTGTGGAGAAGGCGATCCTGTCCGATACGGTCGGCTTCATTTCCGATCTACCGACCCAGCTCGTAGCTGCATTCCGCGCCACGCTGGAGGAAGTCACTGGCGCCGACGTGATCGTTCACGTGCGCGACATGGCGAACGCTTCGGCCGGCGCCCAGAAGACGCAGGTCCTTCAGGTGCTCGCCGAGCTCGGCATCGTCGAAGGGGAGGGGGGCGAGAGCGCCATCCCTATCGTCGAAGCCTGGAACAAGATCGACCTGTTGCCACAGGAGCCGTTCGAGGAACTGCTTGCGGTCGCGGAGAGTGAGCAGAATATCGTCCCGATCTCTGCTGAAACTGGCGAGGGCGTTGAAGCGCTGCTCGGTCGGCTCGACGCCTTGCTGACCGCCGGTGCCAAAGTGCACGAGATCGTGCTGCCGGCGGGCGAGGGGCAGAAGATCGCCTGGCTTCACGCGCACGGGCAAGTGCTTGGCGATCGGGCGGAGGACGGCGAAGGCGGTCCGGTTCATCGACTCCAGGTGCGTCTGACGCCGAAGGAATTCGGGCGCTTTGCCAGCCTGCGCTAACGCTCCGTTCGCTTGACCTCCTGCCAGAGCGCTTCCTGCTCTTCGAGCGAGAGGTCGGGGAACGCGCCGCCCGCCAAGGCTTCCATTGCGCGGAAGCGGCGCTCGAACTTGTCGTTGGCGCTGCGCAGGGCTTCCTCCGCCGGGATACCGTACGCGCGCACGAGATTGACTGCCGCGAACAGCAAGTCGCCCGCTTCGGCGGCTCGGTCGTCAGGGGTGGCGTCGGCGAGTTCCGCCATCTCCTCGACGACTTTGGCCCGGGGCCCTTCCGGATCGGGCCAGTCGAACCCGGCACGTGCAGCCCGCTTCTGGAGCTTCTCGGCGCGCATGAGCGCCGGAAGCGCGGCCGCAACACCGTCGAGAGCACTTTCTGCGCCTTTGGCAGCCCGTTCCTGCGCCTTGAGTGCCTCCCAGCGTTCCTCGCGCATGCCGCCCGGCATGTCGGCGTCACCGAAGATGTGCGGATGGCGGGCCTCGAGCTTGTCGGCGATGGATCGTGCCACGTCCTCGAAATCGAAATGACCGGCTTCCTCGGCAATGCGGGCCTGGAACACGACCTGGAACAGCAGATCGCCGAGTTCATCGCGAATGTCGGCAACGTCGCCGCGCGCTACCGCGTCGGCGACTTCGTAGGCTTCTTCGATCGTGTGCGGCACGATGGTCTCGAAGCGTTGCGCGCGATCCCATTCGCAACCGCGCTCCGGGTCGCGAAGAGTGGCCATGATGCGGAGAAGGCGGGTCAGCTGGTCGGTCATAATAGAATGATAATATATATTATGTAAAATAAGAGGGTGACGGAGCTAGCCGCCCCATCCGCCGATCGACGAAAACAGGAATGCGACCCCCACGAAGATCGCGATCCACAGCAGCGCCATGCGCACGCTCTTCTTCCAGTCGAACCGGAACGACGCGTAGGCAGCGATAGCCACAGCCAGCCATCCGATCAGCGAAACCATTCGGAGCGCATCGAGATCCGTCACAGCACGACCTCCATCCCGTCGTAACCCACTAGGACGCCATCCGGCACTTCGTCGGACAACGTGCGGTAATCCATGCTCTTGTCGAGATGCGTCAGCACGGTACGCCGCGCCTTGCAGCGCTCTGCGAGATCGAGCGCCATGGCAAGGTGCGCATGCGTCGGATGCGGCTCGCGGCGCAGGCAATCGGTAACGAGAAGATCGACGCCCGCGAAGATCTCGACCATTTCATCACGAATTTCACTGAAATCCGTTGCGTAAGCCACGGATTTCCCGTCAATCTCGAAGCGAAACCCTGTGGATTGCGCCGGTCCGTGGGCCATCTGACACCATGCGATGGAGAAGCCGGCGCAAAGCCTCAGTCGATCGAGCGCTTCCAGCGAGACGATCGTGGGATAGCCGTGCTGCCCGGCGAAGACGTAGTCGAACCGTCGCCGCAGGCGATCAGCCGTCACGGCGTTGGCGTACCCCGGGATCGGTCCGCCGCGCCCATAGCGAAGCACCCGCAGATCGTCGATACCGTGACAGTGGTCGGCATGGTCGTGCGTCCAGAACACCGCGTCAATTGCGTCGATGCGGTTGGCCAGGAGCTGTTGGCGGAGATCGGTAGACGTATCGACCAGGATCCGGCGCCCCTCGTTGCTCTCGAGCAGAATCGACACGCGGGTGCGCCGATTTCTCGGCTCGTCGGGATCGCAATCGCCCCAGTCGTCGCCGATCCGCGGAACCCCGGTGGACGTGCCCGAGCCGAGCAGGATGCACTTCACGCCTTCGCCTTCGAAAAGAGGCGGTAGAAGTTGCGCGTGGTGGTCTCCGCAAGCTGCTCCAACGGTTCGCCGCGCAGGTCCGCAATGAACTGCGCCGTGTTGCGCACGAAGGCTGGCTCGCATTTCTTGCCGCGATGAGGCACCGGCGCGAGGAATGGGCTATCGGTCTCGACCAGCAGCCGTTCTGCCGGCAATCCGGCCGCAATTTCCTGCAGTTCCGACGCGTTCTTGAAAGTCACTATCCCCGAAAGGGAGATCGTCAGGCCGAGATCCAGAACCTTGCGCGCGAATTCGGCCGAAGCGGTAAAGCAGTGGATCAGCGCCGGGAAAGCGCCCTTCTCCATTTCGTCAGCAAGGATTGCGGCAGTATCGTCCTCCGCATCACGCGTATGGATGATCACCGGCAGGTTGGTTTCCCGCGCGACGCCGATGTGCGTGCGAAACAGCGCCTGCTGCACGCCGCGGTCCGACTTGTCGTAATAATAGTCGAGCCCAGTCTCGCCGATGCCGATCACGCGCGGGTTCTCGGTTGCAGCGAACAGTTCCGCGGCGCCAAGATCTTCATGCGCGTCGGCTTCGTGCGGATGGATGCCGACGCTCGCCCAGACGTCGCTCTCGCGTTCCGCGGTGCCGACCACCCTGTCCCATTCGCTGCGGCGGGTGGAAATGTTGAGAAAGCCCCCTACCCCTGCCGCTCGGGCACGCGCGAGCACGTCGGGCTGGTTCTCCGCCAGTCCTTCGTATTCGAGGTGACAGTGGCTGTCGATCAGCATCAGGCCGTCTCGTTCTCCGGCAGCTCGAGACGCGGGAACACGCCGACCGGCTTGTCGAGAGCGAACCCGCCATCAACGAGCGCTTCGAACCAGGTGTCGTTCCCGATCGCGGCGTAGCCGCGCGCATCCTCGGCAACCCCCATCTGATCGAGCAAGGCGCCGGCAGCGCTGGGCACGACGGGCCGCACCGCTATCGCCAGATCGTGCACGCAGCGGAAGAGCGTCATCAGCACCGCCTCCATCCGCGCGGGGTCGGTCTTGCGTAGCGCCCAGGGGGCCTGCTCGTCGACATACTGGTTGCAGGCGAACACTGCTCGCATCCAGGCCTCCAGACCGACCGAGAAGTTGAGCCGCTCGAACTCACGCGGCAGATCCTCGGCGCAGGCGGTACGTACCGCCGCCGTCAGCGCCTGGTCCGCCGCGTCCGGCTCGCGCACGGCAAGTTTGCCGTCCATGTTCTTGTGAATCATGGATAACGTCCGCTGCGCCAGATTGCCGAAGCTGTTCGCGAGCTCCGCATTCGCGCGGGTCACGATCGCTTCGGGCGAATAGCTGCCGTCCTGCCCGAACGCGATCTCGCGCAGGAAGAAATAGCGCAGAGGATCGACCCCGAAGCGTTCCGCCAGTTCGAGCGGATCGGTCACGTTGCCGACCGATTTGGATTCCTTCTGCCCGCGGTTGAGCAGGAAGCCGTGGCCGAAAACCTTCGTCGGCAGCGGCAGCCCCGCGCTCATCAGGAAGGCAGGCCAGTAGACCGTGTGGAAACGGACGATGTCCTTGCCGATCAGATGCAGGCTGGCGGGCCAGAACTTGCGCCAGAGCTCGGTATCTTCGGGATAGCCGAGGCCGGTGATGTAGTTGGTCAGCGCGTCGACCCAGACATACATGACGTGTCCGTCGTTGCCCGGCACCGGCACGCCCCAGTCGAAGCTCGTACGGCTGACCGAAAGGTCCTTCAGCCCGCCGGAAACGAAGGCGATCATTTCGTTGCGGCGGCTCTCCGGTTCGACGAATCCCGGCGCGCGCAGGAGCTCCAGCAGCGGTTCCTGGTACTTCGAGAGGCGGAAGAACCAGCTTTCCTCGACCGTCCATTCCACCGGTGTGCCGTGCGGGGAGAGCTTCTCTCCGCCTTCACCTTCGACAAGTTCCTTCTCGTCGTAGTAGGCCTCGTCGCGGACCGAGTACCAGCCTTCGTAGCGGTCGAGATAGAGGTCACCGCTGGCCTCCATTGCGCGCCAGATTGCTTGGCTGGCGCGGTGGTGATCCTCCTCCACCGTGCGGATGAAGCGGTCATACGAGACGTTAAGGGCATCGGCCATCACCTTGAAGTAGCCGGCCATTTCGTCAGCCAACTCGCGCGCGGTCCTGCCCTGCTCGGCCGCCTTGCGCGCCATCTTGAGTCCGTGCTCGTCGGTGCCGGTCTGGAAGCGAACTTCGCGCCCCATGGCCCGCTGGAACCGGGCGACGACGTCGGCTGCGACGGCCTCGTACGCATGGCCGATGTGCGGCCGGCCGTTCGGGTAGTTGATTGCGGTGGTGATATAGAAAGGATCAGGCATCGGCGCGCTCGCTAGCGGGCGCGGCGGAGGCGAGCAAGGTGCCGATCTCCATTACCAGCAGGCCCGGATCGAAATTGTAGGTCGGGGCTTCCCCGGCGAGGCGGACGAGCGCAGCGTGCGCGTCGACCAGATTCGACCAGTCAGCCCTGCCTTCGCCAGCCATCTGGCTGGCGAGCACCGAGCGGGCAAGGTCGAGGACCGCGACCATCCTCTCGCGATCCGGACGCGCACCGATCGCCTCGGCCAGTTGCCCGCGCAGTTCGAAGCTCTGGTCGCCTTGGTGGACGATCCGCGTCATTAACCTATCGAGCGGAGCGAGGTCGCGTTCCACGAACTCGAGCGCCGCACCGGGAGAGCCGCTCGCGGCGCGCACGGCCGCCTCCCGCGTTCCCGCATCGGCATCGGGCGCTTCCGCGGCAAGCCAGGCCGCCAACTCCGCCTCGCCGAGCGCCGGGAACCGCAGCACGCGGCAACGCGAGCGGATCGTCGGCAGAAGCTTGGCCGGCCTGTGCGCGACAAGCAGGAAGAAAGTGCCCGCGGGAGGCTCCTCGAGGCTCTTAAGCAACGCGTTCGAAGCGCTCTTCTCGAGGTCGTCAGCCGGGTCGATGATGACCGCGCGGCGCGATCCCAGCGTGGGCCGGGTGGTCAAGCGCTGCTGCATCGCACGGATCTGCGCGACGGTGATGTTGCGTTTGACCTCGTACGGCTTGCCTTCCTCGCGCTTGCGTTCCTCCTTCTCGTCCTTCGGCAGGTGCGTGAGAACGTGGACGTCCGGATGGACGCCCTGGGGCTGAGGAATGCCCGGCTCGGCGCACAGCTCGCGCGCGGCCGCCTCTGCGAAGCGCATCTTGCCGAGACCGCGCCGGCCCGCGAGGAGCCATGCGTGGTGCATGCGCTCGCCCTGCAGGGCATCGCGCCATTGCCGCCAGGGTTCGTCGTGCCCGAGCATCGTCATCGCGCTGCCTCCCGCAGCAGCGGCTCGATCACCTCGAGAACCCGAGCGTGGACCTGCTCGGGCGTTCCTGTGCCGTCGACGACGGCGAAAGCCGAGGGGGCGGCTGCCGCGAAACCTCGGAAGGCCTCCGCCACCTGCGCGTGATAGCCGGCGTCGCGCCCGCCGATCGCGTCGGACCGTCCGGCATCGCGCGCGGCCAGGCGCTCGGCCGCGATGTCGGGCGCGACGTCGATCAGCAGCGCAAGATCCGGCCGCAGTCCGCCGCTGCCGATGTCGTGCAGCGCCCGCACTGCATCGTCGCCGATCCCGCCGGCGCTGCCTTGATAGGCTCTGCTCGAATCCACGAAGCGGTCGCACACGATCCATCGCCCATCTTCGAGCGCGGGGCGAATGCGGCGCGCGACGTGATCCGCACGCGCGGCAGCGAAGAGCAGTGCCTCCGCAGGTGCGCCCCACCCTTCCCCCGGCGGGTCCAGCAGGAGCCCGCGAATGGCTTCGGCGCCTGGTGTGCCACCGGGTTCGCGGGTCAGCTCGACATCGACGCCGCGCACGGCGAGCGCTTCGGCGAGCATCTTCGCCTGGGTGGACTTGCCCGTCCCCTCGCCGCCTTCGAGCGCGATGAAGCGGCCGCGGATCATCGAAACACACCTACCACGCCGTTCACCAGTCGCTGCCAGGCGTTCGCCTGCGGGACGGCCTCGCCCGTCAGCAGCGGCACCCGCGAGGGCGGCGCGCCTTCGACCGCGATTTCGAGTTCCGCGACGTGCTCGCCTTCTTCCAGCGGCGCTTCGAGCGGACCGTCGTAGCGGATCGTCAGGCGCGGTGTGGCTCTGGTCCCGTCTGGATAGGTCGCGTGGATCGGCCCTGCCGCGACCAGCGGAACCGTGCTGCGAGCGCCCTCCTGTACCAGCGCTTCACCGACATAGCCGCCGCGCGCATAGAGCTTGCGCGTGTCGAACGCCTCGAAGCCCCATTCCATCATCGCAATCGACGCCTCGTTGCGGTCGCGCGGCGTCGGTGCAGTCGCCGCGACCATGATCAGCCGCCGGCCGTCACGCTCGGCGCTGCCGAGGAAGCCGTAGCCGGCCTGATTGGTGAAGCCGGTCTTGATCCCATCCGCGCCCTCGACCTTGCCGGTGATAGGGTCATGGTTCGCCTGCGCGATTCCCCGATATGTCATGCCCTCGCGCCCGAAATAGAAGCTGTAGAGATCCGGGTGACGGACAATCATCTCGCGGGCGAGGATGGCCAGGTCGTTGGCAGTGGTGAATGTCCGCCCTTCGTCCATCCAGCCGTTGGGCGTGCCGAAGTGGCTGTCGGTCATCCCGATCTCCCGCGCCTTGGCGTTCATCATCGCGACCCAGTTGTCGACCGAGCCGGCCGCGCCTTCCGCCAGCACCACCGCCGCGTCGTTGGCCGAAACGCTCGTAACCCCGAGCAGCAGCGTCTCGACCGTGACGGGTTCGCTCCTGTCCAGGAACATGCGCGATCCCTTGCCAAACCACTCGCGGTAGGCGTTCTCGCTCATCATGTACGACTGGCCGGGGGACAGCTCGCCGGCATCCATCAGCTCGAAGGCGAGGAACGCGGTCATCACCTTGGTGATCGAGGCGGGCATGAAGCGCCGGTCGGCCTCGCGGGAAAACAGCACCTGTCCGGACGAAAGGTCGACGAGCAGCGCGATCGGCGCGCCCGAGAACGGCTGCACCGTGCCCGGCTCGGGATCGGCGCTTCCCGCCGCACTGGCAAGCGCCAGCGCGGGAAGAACGGCGAAATATCGAAGAAGACCGGTCAATTGCGCTCCCGCCGCCGGCGGGAAGCCGGCGGATCAACCTGCTGTGGACACTCTCGCGTCGCTATAACCGGCAGCGCGTACCTTGGCGAGCGCGGCTTCGGCCTGTCCACGGGTCGCGTAAGGGCCCGTGCGGACGCGGTAGAAGCGCCCGGCCTTGGAGACGAACCCGCCCAGCGCAACGGCTGCCCGATCGGCGTTTTCCTTGCTCGAGAAGGCGGCAGCCTGAACCACGAAGGCGCCAGCGGGCGGTTCCGATTGCGCCGGCGCCGCGCCCTCGAGAGGTTCGAGCGGGTATGCCGCGGCCGCCGGCTGCCCCGATGGCGCAGACGGTGCGCTCGTGGCCGGTTCGGCGCGTGCAAGGGGCGGCGGTGCGGTGGGCGGGCCCGCCGTCTGAACGCCCGAGGGAACGGGCGGCCTGCGACCGTCCGCCAGGCTGGCCGATCCGTGCTTGGGCAGACTGCGCCGCAACACCCCGAGAAGGGTCTCCGGCGTGTCCATGCGCAGCGGTGCCGTGCGGCCGGCGCGAAGCTCGGCGCGCTGCACCTCAGGTGGATTGACCCGGCGCACACGCACGGGTGCTCCCGCGCCTGCGCCGAGCTGCACAAGCGCGTCGGGCGACAGCGCCACCAGTTGCTTGGTCGACATCGGACCCCGCCGCTCGACCCGCGCGAGAATGGTCCGGCCGGTCTCGAGCGAGGTCACTTCGACGTAGCTCGGCAGCGGAAGCGTCTTGTGGGCCGCGGTCACGCCCGCGGCGCCCTCGTCGGCAGCCAGATAGCCGACCTCGTCGTAGTTCATCACGTCGGTGGGGACGTACTCGATGCCGTCGATCGTAAATGGATTCCCCAACACCATCGGATAATCGGCCGCCGGTCCGGTCGCCTGCGCCGCGAGCGGCGATCCCGCTTCGGCAGCGGGACGATCGCCTCCACCGGCGAGCCCGCACCCGGCCAGGGCGACGCTCAGTGCGAGCGCGGCGGCTCCACGAAACAGGTCATCGGGCAATCTCATCTGCAAGCAATCCCACACTCATCGCGTAGTAGTTCGAGCAGTTGTATTCGAGGATAACCCTATAATTTGCCGTTAAGAGCCACGCCGGAGCGCCGGGCCCATCCGGCTGAAAGAGCGAGGCCATCACGCTGTCGTCCAGCGGGCGCTGCGGCTGAACGCCGAGCGCACGCCACTCGCCCACGGTCCGCCACTGGCTGTGCCGCTCGTGCACGCGCGGACAGACCGGAGAGACGACCTTGCTGCGCACCGCGGACCAGTTGAACCCGCTCGGCACCGAGGCGCGCACGCCCCAGGGCTGGCCGGCCCGCCAGCCTGCATCGCGGAAGTAGTTGGCGATCGACGCCAGCGTGTCGGCACTGTTGCTGAAGATGTTCGCCCGTCCGTCACCGTCGCCGTCGGTCGCCAGACGCAGGTAGACGCTCGGCAGGAACTGAGGGTTGCCGAACGCGCCGGCCCAGCTCCCCTTGAGCTGCGAGCGTGGATAGCCCTTGTCGGCGACCTTGAGCAGGTCGACGAACTCGCCCGCGAACAGCTCCCGCCGGCGCCCTTCCCAGGCGAGCGTTGCGAGCGCCTGGGCCAGATCGAAGCTCCCGGTCACCGCGCCGTAGGCCGTTTCGTGGCCCCAGATCGCGACCAGGATTTCACCGGGCACGCTGTATTCGCGCTCGATCGCACGGATCGTGCCGATCGACGAGGAATAGGCGCGCTTGCCGCCGTTGATCCGCGCGGCATCGACATGCCTGTCGATATAGGACGACAACGGCGGGAACCCGCTACCGCTCGACGACGACCCCGGCTGTCCGCGGTCGAGCTCGATCACCCGGTGGTTGGGTTGAAGACCCTGAGTCATGCGCACGATCGTCGCTTTGCTCACCCCTTCGGCCCGCGCCCGTGCGGTGAGCTGCTGGAGATAGCTATCGAACGGCATGTCCTGCGCCGCGACGGGAACGGCAGGCGTGAACACGGCGGCGGACAGGGCGAGGGTCAGGAGAGCGCGCTTGATCATGTGGACGTTGTGGCAGAGCTCAGTTTAACCGCAAATGATTTTCGATGTTTATGCTGGCGGCAGAGCCGAACCGACGCGCCGATGATGACAACCGCGCGCGCAGCCGCTAGCGCGCAAAACAGCGGACAGGTGGCCGAGTGGTTTAAGGCAGCGGTCTTGAAAACCGCCGTGGGTTAACGCCCACCGTGGGTTCGAATCCCACCCTGTCCGCCACTTTCCGACGTTCAATGAATCGGTGGCGGGGCCGACCTCGGTTCGGCGGGGCCGTGTTCCCTGCGTGTGCGGAGCAGGTGATCTTCGCGGACGCCGCCTCTTCGGTTCGCCTCGCAGCGGTCGCCCTCGTGATCCTGCGGGTCGTCGTCGATTTCGTACTCCATCGCACCTCTCCTTCGATGGAGAAACGCGTGGGACTTCAAGTGGTAACGGCGTCGTCGGTGGAGCGCCCGGTTTTTTCGCCGAACCGCTGTCAGGCGGTAATCGCGTGGCCTTGCAGCGCCTCGTAGTCTGCGCGGCACGCGTCCGCGACTTCGCGGTGGCTTTCGCCGAGCATCGGCAAAGGACCGGGAGGGTTGCCGAATCCCGTGGAGTCATTGACTCTGTCGTACCAATGCGCGCCCCAGACGCCGTCCTCCCGGTGCGGCCCCGTTTCCCACCGAAGCATGGCGGGATCCCAGTCGATCCCGAGCGCAAGGCATAGCTTCTCCAGCACGCCCGGCGGGTCGGCGAGAATGTCGTCCGAGTCCACCACCGGGGGAATGCTGCCCGTCCGCTCCGCCTCATATTCGAAATAGCGGCGCAGCTGCGCGAAGCCGAGCATCTCGGGCCGGCGCAATTCGTTCTTTGCGCGGTAGCTCGCGACCACCCGTTCCGGCGAACGGATCAGGAAGGCGTGCCGATGATCCGCCATGTCGGCGATTCCCACCGGGCCGACCATATGGTGCGGCATGTGCTTCTGATACCAGATGGGCTCGCCGCCGGGAGAGTCGCCGGACTGGGCCGCCAGCACCGAGCGCCAGTCGCAATCCATCGAGGCGATCGTTTCCTCCGCCATCGGGTGCGGCTCGCCCGTCGCCTTGAGGAACGCGCCGTAGAACGGCTCGTCCGAAACGGCGCAGTCGGCCCGCGAGGAGAAGCTGCGCATCATTGCGGTCGAGATGTTGCGCGGGCCCGACCACATGGCGATGCGGGTCGTCATGGCCGCGCCCTTCCGGCGACATCCCGCGCGAGGCGTTCCAGATAGAGCTGCTGGAGCCGCTCGACCATCGGGCCCCGCTCCGCGCCGAGCACCCGCCCGTCGACCGAGCCGACCGGCGCCATGCCGGCGAAGGTGCCGGTGGTGAACGCCTCGTCGGCGCCGTAGACATGGGTCAGCGAGAAGTTGCGCTCGAACACCGGAATGCCTGCCTCGCGGGCCACTTCGATCACCAGGCCGCGGGTGATCCCGTCGAGGCAGTAGTCGCCCGTCGACGTCCAGATCTCGCCGCCCCGCGCGATGAAGAAGTGCGTCGAGTTGCAGGTAGCGACGAAGCCGTGAGGGTCGAGCATGAGCCCCTCGTCCACCCCCGCCTGCGCCGCCTGGATGCAGGCGGTGATGCAGTTGAGCTTCGAATGCGAGTTGAGCATCGGGTCCTGCACGTCGGGATAGCCGCGGCGCACGTGGACCGTGAACAGCCGAAGCATCCGCATCGCCGTTTCGGGCGCCGGCTCCTTCCATTCGGGAATGATGACGATGGTCGCCGGCGTCACCACCACGCGCGGGTCCTGATAGGGGGTGGAGCGCACGCCGCGCGTGACCATCAGGCGGATGTGCACCCCGTCGTCCGTCATGCCATTGGCGTCGAGCACGGCATAGAGCCGCCTCTCGAGTTCCTCGCGCGTGACGCCGATATCCATGTGGATGGCCTTCGCGCCGCGCCAGAGGCGATCGAGATGCCGGTCCAGAAAGGCCAGGCGGCCGCCATGAAGCCGGATCCCCTCCCACACGCCGTCGCCGAGCATGAAGCCGCTGTCGAACACGCTGACCCTGGCTTCGGCTCGCGGGAAATGCTCACCGTTCACGTCGATCAGAATGGTCTCGTTCCGCGTGTCCGGAACGTAGTGGTGCGTGCCCTGCGTCATTCGCTCAGTGTCCTCTCTGGACGATGTCATCCATCATCTCGCGCAGCTTCGGGTCCCATTCGGCGCGCAGTTCCCTGATCTTCGCGAGCAGCGGTTCGTTCTCGTAGGCCGGAATGTCGAGCCGGTAGAGGTCGGCGACCTCGCGCATCGAAGTGCGGTCCATTTCCTCGAACGCATCCGCCATCGCTCGCGCGCCCTGCGGGTCGGCGCCAAGCGCCTCGTAGGCGGAGCGGCCCATGCGGATCGCCGCGTCGTAAGTCTCGCGGATCACGTCGCGGCATCCCATCGCCCACAGATGGTAGACGTGATCGCGGTCGATCGCGCGGGCGACGACGTGGAGCTGCGGGAAGTTCTTGATCGCGTACTGGACGAGCTTGTCGATCTGCTCCCGCTCATCGAGCGCCACGATCAGCAACTTAGCGCGGGCGATCCCGGCGGACGCCAGCAGGTCGGGCCGCGTCGCGTCACCGAAATAGCTTCTCACCCCGAACTTCTTGAGATGCTCGAGATGCGTCGAATCGTAATCGATCACGGTGGCGCGATAGCCGGCGATATCGAGCATGCGGTCCACGATCCCGCCGACCCGGCCGCGCCCGGCGATGATGATCGGATTCTCCTCTTCGATCGAATCCGCTTCGCGCTCCTCGCCGCGGCAATAGGCGGCTTCGATCAGCCGGTCGTAGGCGATGAACAGCAACGGCGTGGCGAGCATGGTGAGAGCCACGATCAGCAGCAGCAGGTCCGCCGTTTCGCCGTCCAGCACGAAATTGGCCACCGCGAAGCCGATCAGCACGAAGGCGAACTCGCCTGCCTGCGCGAGGCTGAGAGAGAAGAGCCACGACGCCTGGCGCCGGATCCCGGCGGCCCGCGCGATCAGCGCTAGAACCGCGACCTTCACCGCGATCACGACCGCAGCCCAGAAGAGCACCGTGCCCCAGTTCTCCATCGCCAGCGCGAAGTCGATCCCCGCGCCTACGGTGATGAAGAACAGGCCGAGCAGCAGGCCCTTGAATGGTTCGATGTCGCTTTCGAGTTCGTGCCGGTATTCGCTGTTCGCGAGGACCACTCCGGCGAGGAACGTGCCGAGGGCGGGCGAGAGGCCGACGATGGTCATCAGCAGCGCGATGCCGATCACGAAGACGAGCGCGGTAGCGGTGAACAGCTCACGCAGATGAGCGGCGGCGATGAAACGGAACACCGGGCGGGTAAGATAGGTGCCGATGAGCACAACCGCGCACACCGCGGCAAGTGTCGTCAAGCCGGAGAGCCAGACAGGCATGCCCTCGGTCAGGTTGAAGCCGCTGCCGTGGCCATGAGCGGCTCCCGCGACCGCTGAGCCTGCCGAGGCCAGTTCGGGCAAGGCGAGGAACGGGAGAATGGCCAGCATCGGGATGACCGCGACGTCCTGAAACAGCAGGACCGAGAAGCTCCCCTCCCCACCTTCGCTTTTCAGCAGGCCCTTCTCGGTGAGAGTTTGCACCACGATCGCCGTGGACGAGAGCGCCAGCACCATGCCGATCGCAAGAGCGGTGCGCCACGCCTCCCCCGCGAGCATCATGGCCCCCGCGAGCGCCACGGTAGTCAGCAGCACCTGCCCCCCGCCGAGCCCGATCAGGCGCCGGCGCATCTCCCACAACTTCTTCGGCTCGAGCTCCAGCCCCACGATGAACAGCATCATGACGACGCCGAACTCGGCGAAGGCCTGGAGCGCATCGACGTCGACCCGCAGCGCGCCGAGCAGCGGCGAGATCGCCATTCCGGCGAGCAGATAACCGAGCACGGAGCCGAGCCCGAACCGGGTGGCGAGCGGTACGGCTACCACGCCCGCGATCATGATCACGAAAGCGAGGATCAGGAACTCAGTCATCTCGCTCTCCCTCGCCTCGGTTCCCGTCCGGGCCGCTTAGTGCCCGTAGGTGCCCGTCAGATGTGTAGCGCGCGTCCGTAAGCGCCGAGCACGCTCTCGTGCATCATCTCCGAAAGAGTCGGATGCGGGAAGACCGTCTGCATCAGTTCGGCTTCGGTGGTCTCCAGCGTCTTGCCGACGGTATAGCCTTGAATCAGCTCGGTTACCTCGGCTCCGATCATGTGCGCGCCGAGCAGTTCGCCGGTCTTCGCGTCGAACACGGTCTTGATGAAGCCTTCCGCCTCGCCGAGCGCGATCGCCTTGCCGTTGCCGATGAAGGGGAAGTTGCCGACCTTCACCTCGTGGCCCGCCTCCTTCGCCTTCGCCTCGGTCATGCCGACGCTGGCGATCTGCGGGTGGCAGTAGGTGCAGCCCGGGATATTGTTGCGGTCGAGCGGGTGCGGGTGGACGTCCTTGTTGCCCAGTTCCTGCGCGATCGCCTCGGCCGCAGTGACGCCCTCGTGGCTCGCCTTGTGCGCCAGCCACGGGCCCGGCGTGCAGTCGCCGATCGCCCACAGACCTTTCGTCTTCGTGCGGCCGTACGGATCGATCTGGATGAAGCCACGGTCCATTTCGGCGAGTTTCTCGAGCCCGACATTCTCCGTGTTGGGCTGGATGCCGATGGCGACGATCACGTGACTGAACTCGCTTTCGGAGACCTTGCCGTCCTTCGCCTTGATCTTCGCTTTCACACCGCTCGCGCCGACTTTCAGGTCTTCGACGCCCGCGCCGGTCATGATCGTCATGCCCTGCTTGGTGAGCGACTTCTCGAGGAAAGTGGAGACGTCCTTGTCTTCCACCGGCACGATCCGGTCGAGCATCTCGACGACCGTAACTTCCGCTCCCATATCATTGTAAAAACTAGCGAATTCGATCCCGATCGCGCCGCTGCCGATGACCAGCAGCTTCTTCGGCATCTCGGGCGGAGTCATCGCGTGGCGATAGGTCCACACGCGCTTCCCGTCCGCCTTCGCAAACGGCAGATCCCGCGCTCGCGCGCCGGTGGCGACGATCACGTGTTTCGCCTCCAGCTTCTCCTCGCCCTTCTCGCCCTTGACGGTCATCGAGGTCGGGCCGGTCATGGTCCCCTCGCCCATGTGGACCGCGATCTTGTTCTTCTTCATCAGGTGCGTGACGCCCTGATTGAGCTGCTTGGCGACGCCCCGGCTGCGCTTCACCACCGCTTCAAGATCGGCCTCTATCTCTTTGGCTTTGAGGCCGTAATCCTGTGCGTGTTGCATGTAGTGGAAGATCTCGGCCGAGCGCAGCAGCGCCTTGGTCGGGATGCAGCCCCAGTTGAGGCAGATGCCGCCCAGGTTCTCGCGCTCGACGATCGCGGTCTTCAGTCCGAGCTGCGCGCAGCGGATCGCGGCGACATAGCCGCCGGGGCCCGAACCGAGCACGATAACGTCGTATTTGTCAGCCATTCGTCATTTCCTTGGGGAGTGATGTCGCCGCCTCGCCGACCGCGCGCGGGCGATCGTTTTCATCGAGCAGCACGAACTTGAAAGTTCCGGCCGCGACCCTGACGGTCGCCTCGCCATTGCGTTCGCGCGCGATTGCCTCGGCGGCGATGGTCAGCGACGTGCGACCGGCCGCGGCGATGTCGCAGTAGACCGAGAGTTCATCGCCTACCCCCATCGCACCCGGGAACGCGAAGTCGGTGGCGGAGACGACGACCGCCTTGCCCCGCCCTACCCGGCTTGCGAGCGCCCCAGCCGCGAGCGCCATCTGGCTCATCAGCCATCCACCGAACACGCCCCCATAAGGGTTGGTGTCCGCCGGCATTGCGGTGACGCGGATCATGGGGACGCGGGTGGCACTCATGTCCGTCATCCCACCACCAGTTCAAGGTTCTCGGCGATGACCCAGCCATGGCGGCACGGCCCGTCATACAAGCGGCTCTCCGGCACAGGGCTGCTGACACGGCAGTCACCGAGTTCCTGGAACTCGCCTGACGGATAGACGATGCCCTGCCACTCGCCTTCCGCTTCGCACAGCCAGACGAGCGTCTGGTGCGGAAGGCTCTCGCTTTCCGGAGCCTGCGGATCGGGGCGCTCGTGTACCGGCTCCTCTTCGTCGTAAGTTGCGATGCGTGCGATCCCTCCACAGGCATCCGCCGCGGGTCCCTCGAGCCCGATCATCGGCACGCGCACATCGCTGACCGGTGCGGCCGGGGGCGCTGGCGGACCTATGACCTGCACGGTCAGCAGGATGGCAGGCAGCAGGCCCACGTCAGACGAGCAGCCCCATCGGGTTCTCGACCAGGTTCTTGAACGTGTCCATCAGCTTTGCGCCGTCCACCCCGTCGATCGCGCGGTGGTCGAAGCTGCCAGTGGCGGTCATCACCGTGGCGATGCCGAGCGCCTCGTCGATCACATACGGCCGCTTCTCGCCTGCGCCGACCGCCAGGATCATCGCCTGCGGCGGATTGATCACGGCGTCGAACTGCTTGGTGCCGAACATGCCGAGATTGGAGATCGAGGCCGTGCCTCCCTGATACTCGTGCGGCTGCAGCTTGCCGTCGCGGGCCTTGCCGGCGAGTTCCTTCATCTCGGTCGAGATTTGCGCAAGGCCCTTACGGCCCGCGTCGACGATGATCGGCGTGATCAGGCCGCTCGGCGCAGCAACCGCGACCGAAATGTCCTGCCGGGTGTACTGGTGCAGTTCGTCGCCCTGGAAGCTGACATTGCACTGCGGCACGCGCTGCAGTGTGCGCGCGAGAGCCTTGATCAGGAGATCGTTGACCGAGAGCTTGACGCCGTCTGCCTTAAGGCTGGCGTTGAGCTCCCCGCGCAGCTTCAGCAGCGCATCGAGCCGCACGTCCACCGTGAGGTAGATATGCGGGATCGTCTGCTTCGCTTCGGTGAGGCGGCGCGCAATGACCTTGCGCACGTTGTTGAGCTTCTGCGCCTCGTAAGGGGCGCCGAACTCGCTTTGCTGAGCACCCGCAGGGGCAGCGGCCTTCGCCGGCTGAGCGGCCTTGGCAGGAGCTTCCGTCTGCACGGTCGCTGCCGGCGCACTCTCGACGTCCGCCTTCACGATTCGCCCGTTCGGCCCGCTTCCCTGAACCGAGGCGAGATCGATCCCCTTCTGCTCGGCGATTCGCTTGGCGAGCGGAGAGGCGATGACACGGTCACCTTCGGCTTTGGGTGCGGCGGCCGCTTTGGGCTTCTCGGAAGTCTTCGCTGAGGCCAGGACTTCGGGCGCAGCGGAAGGCTTTTCTTCACCGCCGGAGTCGCTCGCCTTCGCGGGGGCTGGTTTCTTCTCTTCATTCTCGGCAGGCTTTGATTCTGCTGCCGCTTTCGCGTCGTCCGGGTCCTCATCCTCGCCGGCCAGCGTGGCGATGATGGTGCCGACTTTCACGCCTTCGGTGCCTTCCGGCACCTCGATCTTAACGATCGTTCCTTCGTCGACCGCCTCGAATTCCATCGTCGCCTTGTCGGTCTCGATCTCGGCCATCACGTCGCCTGCGCTGACCTGATCGCCTTCCTTCACGAGCCATCGGGCGAGCGTGCCCTCCTCCATGGTGGGCGAAAGGGCGGGCATCTTGATCGGCGTCGGCATGTTTCCGTTGGGTCCTCGCGAGTTTTCGGCCCTGCTCTGGCCAATTTGACGCGCACGGGCAAGGTTCTTGCGCGGAATACGATTTCATCGGATACCCGCGTCCGGAGGGCAAGGCATGCGGGTCTATCTCGTGATCATGGACGAGACTGAGGAAGCGCGTAAAGCGCTGCGGTTCGCCGCGCGCCGTGCGGCCGCGACGGGCGGCGCGGTGCATATCCTCGCGCTCGTCCAGCCGCAGAGCTTCAACGCTTTCGGCGGAGTCCAGGCGACGATCGAGCAGGAAGCACGCGATCGGGCCGAAGTCATGGCAACCAGTGCGGCAGGCAATCTCTATTCCGAAAGCGGCAAGATGCCGACCATCGCGGTGCGGGTCGGTGAAGGTCAGGCGGTGATTAAGGATTACCTTGCGGAGCATCCGGAGGTCGCGGCGCTGGTCCTCGGCTCCGCACCGGAGGGCGGGCCCGGGCCGCTCGTGACGCATTTTTCCGCGCACGCCGGCTCGCTGCCCTGCCCTCTCTTCGTGATCCCCGGCTCGCTGAGCCCGGACGATATCGACCAGTTGAGTTAGGCGGCGGACGGCCGCGCGCCGAGCGCCTTCAGCCCCCGCCATTCGAGAATCACGAACAGCTCGACCACGATCGCCTGTGCGATGATGACGGCATGGCCGAGTCCGGTCAGCGCGTCGAGGTGGAGCAACCAGACCGCGAGGCTGGCGAGCACCCATCCGGCGTTACCTGCGACCACAACTGCCAACAGCGGGCGCGACGGCCTATAAGCGAGGAACGCCAGCAGCGCCGCCACCGGCAGGCAGATCCAGCCGGCTGCGGCAACGATCGTGGTGGGCAGGCCCAGCAGACCCGCGACGGTAGCGGTGGCGCCCACGCAGAGCGCGAAGAAGAGCGCACAGCTCGCCGCGTCGAGCACCAGAGCCTGGGTAAGAGTGATATTGCGCATGTGCTTTACTCCGTTGATTGGACAAGCGCACTGGTTGCAGCGGCGGCGAGGCAAGTCGATTACCTGCCAGGTAATGGCGTCCAAACTTCTCACGCGATAGGAAACGCCTCATGGAACAGGCCCCTCTTGGTGAGTTGCTGCGCGAATGGCGCGCGCGGCGGAAAGTCAGTCAGCTCGACCTCGCACTGGCAAGCGAGATATCGGCGCGGCACCTCAGCTTCATCGAGACGGGCCGCAGCGCACCCAGCACGTCCGTGATCGACCGCCTCGCGCGCGAGCTGGGCATGCCGATGCGGGCGCACAATGCGATGCGGATCGCGGCCGGATATGCCCCCGCGCACCATGAGCGGCCTCTCGACGATCCGCAACTCAGCGACGCACGGGCGGTCGTCGAGCAGGTTCTCGCGGGTCATGAGCCCTACCCTGCGCTCGCCGTCGACCGGGCGTGGAATCTGGTCGCCGCCAACGCCGCTCTCCCACTGCTGCTTGCCGGAGTCGCGCCCGAACTGCTCGAGCCGCCGGTCAACGTGCTGCGCGTCGCGCTCGACCCGCAGGGAATCGCGCCGCAGATCGCCAATTTCGCCGAGTGGCGCGCACATCTGCTCGCGCGGCTGTCGACACAGATCGAGGCGACCGGCGACCCGGTGCTCGAGCGGCTCGAAGCGGAGCTGCGCGCAATTCCCTACCGTTCGCTAGGCCCCCCGCCGCAGGCGCACGGCGGCTCGATTGCCGTGCCGCTGCAACTCGACACGCCCCATGGGCGCCTGTCGTTCATTTCGACCACGACGGTGTTCGGCTCGCCGCTCGACATCACGCTGTCGGAGCTGGCGATCGAAGCATTCTTCCCCGCGGATCGCGAAACGGGCGAACGCCTGCGCGCCGCCCTCGGCTAGCGCTTCTTGCCGCGCCCCTGATGGCGGATATTCCCCGGGCGCCCCCGCTTACCCTGGACGAACTTCCCCGTTTTCCGCCCTCGCGGCGCAGAGCGATCGCCGCGCGGTTCGATCGCGCTGCCATCGGCATTGAGGGGTTCGAACTTGAGTGCGCCGGTGAGCGGGTTCGCTTCGCCGAGCTTCAGTTTGAGCCGGTCCCCGCTCGCATAGCGTGTGCCGCTGTCTGCCCCGACCAGAGCCTGCGCCGCCTCGTCATAGCGGAAGTGCTCGGCGCCGAGGGTCGAGACGGGCACGAGTCCGTCGCCGCCGAGCCCCATGATTGTGGCGAAGAAGCCGAACGGCTGCACGCCCGTGATGCGCGTGTCGAACGTCTCGCCCACCCGGCCCGAGAGCCAGGCTGCGACGTACCGGTCTATCGTGTCGCGTTCGGCCTCCATCGCGCGGCGCTCGGCGGTGCTGATCGCATCGGAAACCTTCGACAGATCGTCGCGGTCGCGGTCGGACAGACCAGTCGTGGGCGGTATGGCGCCGCCTTTCGGTGCCGGTTGCTCAAGGCCGAACGCATCCACCAGCGCGCGGTGCACGAGCAGGTCGGCGTAGCGCCGGATCGGTGACGTGAAATGCGCATAGGAGCCGAGCGCGAGGCCGAAGTGCCCCGCGTTCTGCGGCCCATAGTAGGCCTGCGTCTGCGTGCGCAGCACAGCCTCCATCACTTGCGCCTTCTCGCTCTCGTCGGTCACGTCTTTGAGCATGCGGTTGAACAGGCCGGGTGTGATCACCTGCCCCAACGCCAGCGTGCGGCCGAAGGTGGCGAGATAGTCCTTCAGCGCGACCAGCTTCTCGCGGCTCGGCGGCTCGTGGACGCGGTAGACGACAGGCGCGGTCTTGCTCTCCAGCGCTTTGGCCGCAGCCACGTTCGCCGCGATCATGAAATCCTCGACCACGCGGTGCGCGTCGAGCCGTTCGCGAACCGCGATCTCGGCGATTTTGCCGTGCTCGTCGAGCACCACTCGTCGCTCCGGCAGTTCGAGTTCAAGCGGATCGCGCGCAGTGCGGGCGGCGAAGAGCAGCTTCCATGCCCCCCACAGGTGCTGCAGGTGTTCGGGTGCATCGCCCCCGTCGATCGCCTTCTGCGCATCTTCGTAGGCGACGTTGTGGGCGATCCGCACCAGCGCGCGGGTGAAGCGCCACTTGGTCACCTTGCCCTCGGGCGAGATACGCAAGTGGCAGGCCATCGCCGCGCGGTCCTCATCCTGCTTGAGCGAGCAGACGTCGGCACTCAACACTTCCGGCAGCATCGGCACGACGCGGTCGGGGAAATAGACCGAATTGCCGCGTTTGCGCGCCTCGCGGTCGATTTCACCGCCGGGCCGCACGTAGAAACTCACGTCGGCGATCGCGACCAGCGCGCGATAGCCGCCTTCGCCGTCCGGTTCGGCCCAGATCGCGTCGTCATGATCCCGCGCATCGGCCGGGTCGATGGCGACGATCGGCAAATGACGCAGATCCTCGCGCTTGTCCTCGCTCAGCGGCAGCTCGGCTGCGCGCTCCGCCTCTTCGATCGCGGCTTCGGGGAAGATGTGCGGGATGCCGTGCTTGGCGATGGCGATAAGCGAGAAGCTGCGCGGTTCGAGTGGATCGCCGAGCACTTCAACCACGTTGACCCCCGAGCGCGACGACCGGCCGGCGGGCTCGGCGAGGACGAGCTGTCCTTCCTCCGCCCCGCCGAGGTCGGCGATCGCCGAGGAACTGCGCACCCGCTTGTCGACCGGCGCGAGCCAGCCTTTCCCGCCCGCGTCGATCTCGACGACGCCCATCAGCCCCTCGGTTCGGGCCGGGAGCTTCTTCATCACGTGCGCTTTCCACCCGCGCCCGGTTTCTTCGGTGCGCGCGAGGACACGGTCGCCGGTCTTCAACGCGGCTTGGCGCGACTTGCCCTTTTTTCCCTCGATGACGCGCAGCCGCGGGGGCGGGCTTCCATCGTCGGGCTGCCAGCCATCGGGGATCGCGAAGGCTTCGCCGTCGTCGATCTCCACCACGCGCAGAACGGTGACCTTGGGCACTCCGCCCATCCGGTGATAGGCGGTCTTCTTGCCGTCGATCAGGCCTTCCTCGGCCATATCCTTCAGGCGCTGCTTGAGCGCAATCTTCTCCTGCCCTTTGAGGCCGAATGCTTTGGCGATCTCACGCTTGCCCGCAGGGGTGTCCGAGGTCTGGATGAATTCGAGGATCTGCTCGCGCGAGGGCAAGCCTTGGGTGTAGCGGGCCATGGCCGTGCCCTATTCCTCCGGTCCGTTCGTGTCGAGCGAACTCGGGACGCCGAAATGCGTACCCAGCTCCGCCCCTTCCGCTGCGCAGGCAGCATGGACTCAATACGAACGGATCAGGGTTGGGTTTCAGCGAGCGGCGCGAACCCGCCGGCGGGAACCGCGCTGGCAATGGGACTTTGCGTGCCGTCCGCCGCGCGTGCACTGGCGCCGAAGATCCAGTCGTCGCCTCGGACACCTTCAAGTTTCGCGCTGGTCGCGACTACGTTCTCGATCACCGGCTTCTCGCGCCAGTAGGGCTCGTCCGTGCGGCGCTGCCAGATCGTGTAGCCGACGGCGCCGGGGACCTCGTCCCACGTGATTTCGGTGAAGGTCTGGACAGCCGCCTCGGCAGTCGGCGCGGGCGGCATCGGCGCCTGTGCCAGAGCGTCGAGCGCGCGGACGTTGAAGCGGGTGACTTTCGCCAGATAAGCGAAATCCATCTCGTCGATCGTATCGCCGTAGGTTACGCCCTCCTCGACGCGCAGGTCCTGATGCTGGTGATCGTAGTCCTCGACCGCGACGGAGATGCGGACGGCGGGGTAGCCGTTCTCCAGAAATGGAATCTGGTCGCCGCCCCGCCCCATCCGGTCGGTGCGCCAGATCTGCCGCACATCGAGCCCGGCGGGGTCAGCTTCGGCAAGCTCGTCGAGCCAGCGAGAGATGTTCCGACCGGGGCTGTCGTTCTCGCCGCCATTGCGGCGCTGTGCGGCGCGGATCTCATCCGTCAGATCGGCGCGCGGTCCTTCGGAGAACACCCGCACATGCGCATCGTCGCAGTAGCCGTCCGATCCGCAGGACCCGCCGACGATATCGTTGTTGAGCACCGCCTTGACCGTCCAGCCTTGCTCCTCCGCATAATCGGCCAGCAACTGGCCGCCATAAAGACCCTGCTCCTCGCCCGAGAGCAGCGCGTAGACGATCGTGGTGGGGTATTCGTTCTGCGAGAGCACGCGCGCCGCCTCGATCACCAGCGCGGTGCCCGAAGCGTTGTCGTTCGCGCCGGGCGCGTCGCTGGTGAAGTCCGCCACGTCGGAGACGCGGCTATCGATATGCCCCTGAACGATCACCACCTCGTTGGGGCGTTTGCTCCCTCGCTGGATGGCAACGACGTTCACCAGACGCGTCGGTTCGGGCACGCGGTTACCCTGGATCATGCGCTCCGGCAGCGTGATTTCCAGGCAGCCGCCGCAGGCCTCGCTCGCAGCGCGGAACTGCGCTTCGCCCCAGCGCCGCGCTGCGCCGATGCCGCGGGTCTCGCTATCCTGCTCGGAAAGCGTGTGGCGCGTGCCGAAGCTCACCAGGTCCGCGACGTCCGATCGCAGCCGCTCCTGCGAAACGCTGTCGGTGGGGTTGCCCTGCGCGGAGGCGGGAGCAGCAACGAGAAGGGCGGCGAGCGGCAGGAGCTTGTGCATGGCGCGCACTCTTGCCGCCAAACCACTCGAATACAAGACCTCTACGACGCAGACGCGAGTCCCAGCGAAGGCTGGGCCCGTGCATTCGTCAGTAGGCCTTGCCGATCAGAATCCGCTCTACCGCCGATTCCCCGGTAAAGAGGCACGTGCCGTCGGCTGCCGCTGAACCGATCGGCACGTTTCGCACCGTCAGCTTGAGCGCCTTGAGGTCTTCGATGACCTTCTCCAGCGCGGCGCCCGTCGGCTTGGCCCATTGCACTTCAAGCCAGCCCGGGTAGCGGCCGTTGGAGGCGAAGAAGTCCTTCAGCGCGTCCATGCTCTCGATCCCGCGCGTGATGTTGGCCTCGCGCCGATCGCATGCTTCGACGAACAGCGCCTCTTGGATGTCTTCGAGCAGTCCGGGGATCGCCCGAGCCGCATCACCGCGTGTCGGGGCCTCGAATGCCGGCTTGGCGTTCTCTCCCCACAGCCGGTCGCGACGGAGCAGCGAGACGACACCGTTCTCCATGTCGCGCCCGCCGACCTCGACAATCACCGGCGCGCCCTTGCGCACCCAGTCCCAGCGCTTGGCTGCGGCCTTGCCGGGCTTGTCGTCGAGCAGGACGCGCACGGGTTCGCCGAAGGCCGAGGTCCCGGCAAGCGCCGCGCGCAGGCCTTCGCAGTATTCGAGCAATGCAGTATCGCGTTCATCGTCGCGCAGCATGGGCAGGACCACGACCTGCCACGGCGCGAGCTTAGGCGGTACGCGCAATCCGTCGTCATCGCCGTGCGTCATGATCATGCCGCCGATGACACGGGTCGAAAGGCCGAAGCTGATGGTGTGGCAGAATTGCTGTGTGCCTTCGCGGTCTTGATAGCGAATGCCTGCAGCTTCTGCGAAGTTGGTCCCGAGGTAGTGCGAGGTGCCTGCCTGCAGCGCCTTGCCGTCCTGCATCATCGCCTCGATCGACCACGTCTCGACGGCCCCTGGGAAGCGCTCGTGCTCCGGCTTCTCACCCGCGACTACGGGCATGGCGATGTCTTCCTCCGCACAAGCGCGGTAGACCTCGAGCATACGCAGGGTGTGCTCCTTCGCTTCGTCGGCATTCTCGTGCGCCGTATGGCCCTCCTGCCAGAGGAACTCACTGGTACGCAGGAACATGCGCGTGCGCATTTCCCAGCGCACGACGTTGGCCCACTGATTGAGCTTCAGCGGAAGGTCGCGCCAGCTCTGTACCCAGCGCGCCATGGCGTCGCCGATGATCGTTTCCGAGGTGGGCCGGACGACCAGTGGCTCTTCCAGCTTCGCCTCGGGATCGGGCACCAATCCCCCCTCGCCGTCTGTGATGAGACGGTGATGTGTGACGACCGCCATCTCCTTCGCGAAACCTTCAACATGGCTCGCCTCGCGCTCGAAGTTCGAGAGCGGGATGAAGATCGGGAAATAGCAGTTGTCGTGGCCCGTGGCCTTGATCCGTGCATCGAGCAGGCGCTGCACCCGCTCCCAGATGCCGTAGCCCCACGGCTTGATCACCATGCACCCACGCACGCCCGACTCCTCGGCCATGTCGGCCGCGGAGATCACTTCCTGGTACCACTGGGCGAAATCGTCGGCGCGCCGGGTGTTCAGCGCATGGCGGATCTGGGACACGTGAATTCCTGCAATTCGTCGTCGGTGAAGGCGGGCGCGTTCGCGCTACTTATCGAGTTCGTCCAGCTTTTTCTGCATCGCCGCCATCTGTTCGCGCAGCGCGGCGAGTTCCGCATCCTGTTTGCCGGCCCTCGGCGCTTCGTTCTTGGCGCCGGGAATGAATGCTTCGGTCGCGGCGCGCATCATCGCCATGTTGGTTTCGGCGATCCGGGCGAAGGGATTGTTGCCCATGCCACCCTGAAACGCTTCCTGCAGCTTGGCTTGATTTTCGCGGAAGTTCGCCATGCTCGCTTCGAGATAGCTTGGCATCATCGCCTGCATCGAGTTGCCGTACATCGAGATCAGATCGCGCAGGAAGCTGACCGGCAGCATGTGTTCGCCGCTGGCCTCTTCGTCCATGATGATCTGGGTCAGGATCGAATGGGTGATGTCGTCACCCGTCTTCGCATCGACGACCTGAAACTGCACACCCTCGCGGGTCATCTTGGCGAGATCTTCGAGCGTTATGTAGCTCGAGGTGCCGGTGTTGTAGAGGCGCCGGTTGGCGTACTTCTTGATGGTGATCGGATCACCCGCCCCGCCCTGGTTCCTGGCCATTGAGATTCCCGAGATGCTGCGCTTTCTGTTGCATTAGCAGGTGCAGCATGTGCAGCGCAACATCGACGTCCCCCTACCTGCGAAAGCGGGGACCGAGCGTAGTCAGAAGTTCGTATTGCGAAAGTCCGCAGGCGTCGGCCTGCGCCGGCAAGTCGAACGGCACGTCCAGCCAGTCGCCTTCGTGCACGTCCGGCGCTGCGCTCAGATCGACCACGATCATGTCCATCGACACTTTGCCGAGCAGCGGCAGATGCGCCTCGCCGCACCGCAGCACGCTCGAACCGCGGCAGCGCAGAAAGCCATCGGCATAGCCGAGCGACACCACCCCGGCGCGCATCGCCCCGGCCGCAGTGAAGGCCGCGTTGTAGCCGACGCTGTCGCCGGCGGCGAGTTCACGCACCTGAATCACCGCGGCTTGCGGATAGGCGACCTGCCGGATCGCGCCCGCAAGCTCGCTGCGCGGGACGCCACCGTAGAGTGCGATGCCGGGCCGCGTAAGATCGAAGGTGAAGTCCGCCCCCAGCGCGATTCCCGCGCTGTTGGCGAGACTCCGCCGCCGCGCCGGGATCGCCGTGCAGACCGTGCGGAAACGTTCGAGCTGGCGTGCGTTGAGCACGCTGTCCTCGTCCGCCGACGCGAGATGCGACATCAGCAGGTCGACTTCGAGCGCCGCAATCACCGGATCGCCGATGTCCACGAGCGACAGGCCGAGGCGGTTGATCCCGGTGTCGACCATCAGGTGGCACGGCCCCCCGCCTGCCTCAATCCAGCGCTTCGCCTGCTCGATGCTGTTGACGACCGGCCGGATCCCGGTGCCCTGCGCATAGGCGGCGTCCTCGGCGCGCACCGGTCCGTGCAGAACGGAAACTTGTGCCGGAGCGACGTGGCGCAGCGCCTCGGGCACTTCGCTCCAGTGCGCGACAAAGAAGTCGTGCGCCCCCGCATCGCGCAGCACCGGCACCACCTTGTCCGCACCAAGCCCATAGCCGTCGGCCTTCACCGCCGCCCCTGCACTGGCAGCGCCCGACATCGTGTCGAGCGTGCGCCAATTGGCCGCTAGCGCTTCTTCATCCAGTCGTAGCCGCAGGCTTGGCGGCGGGAGGTCAGGCATCGGCTTCGAAGTCTTTCGGCGGTCCATCAGGAAGGCCCCACCAGGCCACAACGGCACCGAACGCGACCACAGCCCAGGTATACCAGAGCCCTGCGTAGACGTCGCCGGTCCGCGCAACGATGATGCCCGAGATCAGGGGAAGGAACCCGCCTAAGTAGCCTGCTCCGATGTGATAGGGGATCGACATCGATGAATAGCGGATCTGGGGCGGGAACATCTCGGAGAGCAGTGCTGCGACCGAGCCGTATGTCAGTGCCGACAGCATTCCGAGGCCCAGCAGAAGCGCGACGATCCCGAGCACGTTGATCGCAGGCGGCGTCTGGCGCGCGAAATCGAACCCGCGCGCCTCAAGCGCGCGGAGCAGGCCATCGCGCCTGGCCCCTGCATCCTCGAACCAGGCGGGATCGAGCGCGATTGCGTCTCCCCCGACAGTCAGACCAAGATCACGCGACTGTTCGACGGAATAGGAAACGCCGTTCGCCGTCAGTGTCTCGAGCAGCTTGCCGCAGTCGGTCTGCTCCCGCCCGAACAACTCCGCGAACGGATCGGTCGAGCACTGCGTGCCGGCGACGACCACCGGGTTTGCCTCGGCCGCTTCGGCGAGCCCGGGATTGGCGAGCTTGCCCATGCCCCAGAACATCGGGAAGAGCAGCACCAGCGTCAGCAGTGCGCCGATGACGATCGGCTTCTTGCGCCCGATCCGGTCCGACCAGCGCCCGACGACGAGATAGAACGACATGGCGATCAGGCCCGCGACGAACAGCACGATTTCGACCAGTTGCTCGTCCATGCCCATCGGGCCGCGCAGAAATGAAAGGCTGGAGAAGAATGCCGTGTACCAGATTGTCGTCAAAACGCCCGTGATGCCGAACAGGGCGACGAAGATCCGCTTGCCGTTGCCCGGATAGCGAAAGCTTTCGGCGAAGGGGTTGGCGGCCGTTCTCCCTTCCGCCTTCATTGCCTGGAACACCGGGCTTTCGTGGAGTTTCAGGCGCATCCACAGCGAGATTGCCAGCAGCACGATCGACAGCAGGAACGGCAAGCGCCAGCCCCAGGCGGCGAAGTCTTCCTCCGGGATGAGCAGGCGGCATGTGAGCACAACCGCGATCGACAATACGAACCCGCCCACCACGCTCGCCTGGATGAAGCTGGTGTAGAACCCGCGCTTCTCCCGCGGCGCGTGCTCGGCGACATAGATCGCAGCACCCCCGTATTCACCGCCAAGGGCGAGTCCCTGGAGAATGCGGAAACCGATCACGATGATGGGTGCCGCGATCCCGATGCTGGCCGCGCTCGGGATCATGCCCACGCCCGCTGTTGCGACGCCCATGAGGGTGACCGTGATGAGGAAGGTATACTTGCGCCCCAGCCGGTCGCCCAGGAAGCCGAACAGGATCGCGCCGAGCGGACGGAAGCCGAACCCCACCGCGAACCCGGCCCAGACGAGCAACAGTTGCAGGGTCTCGTTACCGCTCGGGAAGAAAGCCGCACCGATCAGCCCGGCGAGCGTGCCGTAGATGAAGAAATCGTACCATTCGAAGATCGTGCCTGCCGATGAGGCCGCGATCACCAGTCGGATTTCCTTGTCGGTCGGCTCCCGCTGCGCCGATGCCGCGCTTTCACTCATCCAGCCATCCCCTCGCCCTGTGGACGGGATTTAGCCGGCCAGGGCGGCCTTGGAAAGCGCGGCGCGCGCGGCTCTCCACGGGAGGAGGATAGCACCATGCCGCGCGGGATGCGCTTGGGCGGCGGCGATCTTCTCGATCCCGGGCCATGCGGGCGTGTCCCCACCCGCGAGCCAGCCAGCGATCGCCCCCTCCGCCGCCGCGAGATCGTCGGCAGTCGTGCCGCGCGCGCCGCCCGCGAAAATGGCGGCGGACGCCTGTCCGACGGCGCAGGCGGAGACTTGCATGCCGACCCGCTCGATCCGCCCCGCATCGTCGCACCGGAGCCCAACTGTGAGAGTGCTGCCGCAGGTGCGGGAAACTGCTTCGCCGCGCAGGTGCAGATCGTCGCCGAGCGGGCTGTCGGCCAGCGACACCGCCAAGGCGAGCAACTCAGGCGTGTAGAGAGGGCCGGAGGCTGCGGCGGTCATGAGGCCGCTTCGGCTGCCGCTTCCGCCTCCGCTTCACGGCGCAGTTGTGCGCGACGCTCCTGGACGATCTCGACCAGTTCGTTGGCGCTGGCATTGACGACCGGGTACGTGCGGGCGGTCGTGATCCAGTCGGGCCGTCCGGCGACACCCCAGATCGTGTCGTAGCCGAGCACGAGCAGCGAGAACGCCAGCACGACGATCACCGCGCCCTTGATCATGCCGAAGCCGAAGCCGAGCACGCGGTCAATTGGGCCCAGGATCGAGTTGCGGGACGCCTTGCCTGCTCGCCCGGCGATCAGTCTCATCGCGGCGTATGGGATCAGCAGCAGCAGCGCGAAGGCCAGCACGGCCGCGCCCGTTTCCGTACCGACGTAAGGTTCGAGCCACGTGTAGAGCGGTGTGTGGAGCGCGCGAATTGCGAACAGCGCGAGAATCCACGCGGCCAGCGAGAGCACCTCCTGCACGAAGCCGCGCATGAAGCCGCCGATCGCGGCCACGGCGACGATGATCAATACGATGATGTCGAAAATCGCCATAAGCACCGCAGAGTTAGGTGGTGGCCATAACCTGGTCAACGAGATTGGCGAGTTGCCGAATGCCGCGATAGCGGAAGGCGGAGGGGCTCGCCGGTCCCGCCTTGTCCTCCATCGGCCCGAAGCCGCAGCCGAATCCGAGCTTGGCCGATTCGCGCACGCGCAGCGTCGAATGGGCGACGGGGCGCACTTCGCCGGCGAGCGAGACCTCGCCGAACCACACGCTTTTGGCCGGCAGCGGCCGGTCCGCGAGTGCGGACACCAGCGCGGCGCCCACCGCTAGATCCGCCGCCGGATCGGTGAGCCGATACCCGCCCGCGACATTGAGATAGACTTCCGCCGAGCTGAAGTTGAGCCCGCAGCGCGCTTCCAGCACGGCGAGCAGCATCGCCAGGCGCCCGCTGTCCCAGCCCACGACCGCCCGGCGCGGGGTCGCCCCGCTCTGGAGGCGCACGATCAGGGCCTGGACCTCAATCAGCACCGGCCGCGTGCCCTCCAAGGCCGGGAAAACGGCGCTGCCCGCCATCGGCTCGTCGCGACCCGAGAGGAACAGCATCGAGGGATTGGCGACTTCGTCCAGCCCCTGCCCGGCCATGGCGAAGACGCCGATCTCGTCGACTGGTCCGAAGCGGTTCTTCAGACTGCGCAGAATGCGGTACTGATGGCTCCGCTCCCCTTCGAAGCTCATGACCACGTCGACCATGTGCTCGAGCACGCGCGGGCCGGCGATCGTGCCATCCTTGGTGACGTGCCCGACGAGCACCAGCGCGACGCCGTTCTCCTTGGCATAACGGATCAACTCGAACGCGCATCCGCGCACCTGGCTGACCGTGCCGGGCGCGCCCTCGATCGTATCCGAGTGCATCGTCTGGATCGAATCGATCACCAGCAGCGCGGGCGGCGCCATGGTGTTCAGGGTCGTGAGAATATCCCGCACCGAGGTTGCGGCCGCGAGGCGGATCGGAGCATCGGCAAGCCCGAGGCGCGAGGCGCGCAGACGTACCTGGCCCGCCGCCTCCTCGCCGCTGACATAGACCGTCTCGCTGCCCGCCTTGGCGATCTTCGCCGCCGCCTGAAGCAGCAGGGTCGACTTGCCGATGCCGGGGTCGCCGCCCATCAGGATCGCCGAACCGGGCACGAGGCCGCCGCCCAGCGCGCGGTCGAACTCCGCTAGACCGGTCGTGCGCCTGGTCAACACTTCTCCCGGCGCGTCGAGCGGCTCGAACGCAATCGCCCTGCCTCCGCTCGACAGATCGTGCTTCTGCGAGAAGACGGTCGCCGGCGCGTCTTCGACCAGCGTGTTCCACTCCGCGCAATCAGGGCACTGCCCCTGCCAGCGATGGGAAACCGAGCCACAGGCCTGGCAGACATAACGCTTCTTCGACTTGGCCATGGCAGCGCGATAAACGGAACATTTATGGAACGCAATTGCCTTCGCCGCAATTGCCCGCCACAAGGCGCCCAATGCGGCAGAAGGAACTGAGGATCGCGCTCGTCTGCTACGGCGGCGTCAGCTTGGCGGTCTACATGCACGGGGTCACCAAGGAGATCTGGAAGCTCGCCAGCGCGAGCCGTGCGTTCCATGCGGCCGACCCGCTCGCCGACGGTGTGCAGGGCGTCTACCGCGAACTGCTGGAGGCGATCGAGGCGGAGCATGAGCTCAAGCTGCGCGTCTTGCCTGACATCCTCAGCGGCGCGAGCGCGGGCGGGATCAACGCGGTGTTCCTGGCGCAGGCGATCCACTCCGGGCGCTCGCTGGAACCGCTGACCGAGCTATGGCTCTCAGCGGCGGACGTCGAGCGCCTCGTGGATCCCAAGGCGGAGCCCGTCTGGCGCTTCGCCAAGTATTGGGCGCAGCCGCTGGCGTGGTGGGTACTACAACGCCCCGGCAACGCGGTGTCGGAGAGCGTGGCGCCGGAGACGCAGGCGGAGGTGCGGCGCAAGGTCTCCAGCTTCATCCGCAGCCGATGGTTCGAACCGCCCTTCTCGGGCCTAGGTTTCTCACACCTCCTGTTCGAGGCGCTGGATGCGATGGCGAAGGCGCCCTGCGGCAAGCCGCTGCTGCCGCCCCGGCATCCTATCGACCTGATGGTGACGACAACCGATTTCCGCGGGCACCTGGAACTGTTGCGGCTCAACAGTCCGCCGGTGGTGGAGGAGAGCGAGCACCGCCTGCCGATCGGTTTCACCGCCCGAGTACCGGCCGACGGCGGACACGATCTGGCCGACCCCCTGGAGCTCACGTTCGCCGCCCGTGCCACCGCAAGCTTCCCCGGCGCGTTTCCGCCGTTGCAGCTCAAGGAGATCGACCGCCTGGCGCGCGAGCGGAAGGTCGAATGGAGCGAGCGGCACAAGTTCCTGGAGCGGGCAATGCCAGTCAACTTGCGGCAGGGCTCAGCCGAGGGAATCTCGCTGATCGACGGATCGGTCCTGGTCAACAAGCCGTTCGAAGGCGCGATGCGCGCGCTTCGCGGCCGCCCGGCCCAGCGGGAGGTCGACCGGCGCTTCGTCTATATCGACCCGCGCCCCGACCGGACGCACTCGATCCGCGAGCAGAACGGCGATCCAGTCGGCTTCTTCGGTGCGATCTTCGGATCGCTCTCGACCATCCCGCGCGAGCAGCCGATCCGCGACAATCTGGAAGTTCTCGAACGCCAGTCGCACGAGGCTGAGCGACGCCAGCACATGATCGCCGCCTTGCGGCCCGACGTGGAAGCGGCCGTGGAGCGGCTGTTCGGGCTGACGCTGTTTCTCGACCGTCCGACACCGAAGCGGCTCCACGCCTGGCGGGCGAAGGCGCAGCAGGCCGCCGCCGAGCAGGCCGGTTATGCCTTCCAGTCCTACGCCCAGGCGAAGTTCACAGGTATCGTGGAGAGCCTTGCGGAACTGGTGTTCGATGCCGCACCGGAGCTCAAGCTGCCGGATGCGCGGCCGATCATCGCCGTGCTGCGCAACGCGCTTGCGGAACGGGGGCTCGATCGGCTCTCCGCACCTTCGGGCGGGGCGAATGCGGAGGCGATCGCCTTCTTCCGTGCGCACGATGTCGGCTTTCGCGTGCGCCGTCTGCGCCTGCTCGCTCGCCGCCTGTCACGTGAATGGGATGCCGATCCCGAGATACCCGATGCCGCGGTCGAGGCGGCGCGAGATGCGATCTACAGCATTCTCGCTCTCTACTTCGCGCGTGAAGGGACGAACGATTTGGGCGAGGACTTTCCGCTGCTCGCGGCGAAGGTGCTCGACGATCCGTTCGCCGTGATCGACGCGCTAGCGGCGCGCCGGCTGCTGTCCGAAGTCGACAACCTGGCGGAGGAGATGCTCGCCGAAGCGCTCGAGAAGATGCCGAAGAACCTCCGGCGTCCGACGCTGCTGACTTATCTCGGTTTCCCGTTCTATGATGTCGCGACCTTGCCGCTGGTGCGCGACGAGGCATTGACCGAGTTCGATCCGATCAAGGTCGACCGGATCAGTCCCGACGATGCGCGCTCGATCCGTGAGGGCGGCACGCGGGCCACGCTGCGCGGGATAGAGTTCTACAACTTCGGCGCGTTCTTCAGCCGCGCTTACCGCGAGAACGACTATCTCTGGGGCCGGCTCCACGGGGCGGAGCGGATGATCGACCTGGTCTGTTCGACCATCGAGGGCGGAGACCTGAAGATCGACCCGGCGGCTTTCAAGCACAAGATCTTCCTCGCGATACTGGACGAGGAGCGCGAACGGCTGCGCGCCGATCCAGGGTTGCTGGAGCGGATCCGCAGCGAGGTATTGGCGACCGAACGAATTTGAAGAACCGACCCCTTATCGGGAGTAGCCTTCAGGCCCCGAACGCATCTTTCAGGCGTTCGAAGAAGCCGCGGCACTCGGGGCACTCGTCGCCCGTCTCGGTCTCGCGGAACTGTTCGAGCAGCGCTTTCTGCTCCTTGCTGAGCTTCGTCGGCGTCTCCACCGCGATCTCGACCACCAGGTCCCCGCGCCCACGGCCTTGCAGCACGGGCATTCCCGCACCGCGCACGCGCAACTGCTTGCCCGACTGAATGCCAGCCGGGATGTCTACGATGTTGGTTTCGCCGCCGAGATCGGGAATCTCGACCTTGCCGCCCAGTGAAGCGGTCGTGAAGCTGATCGGAACGCGGGAAAGCAGCGTCGTCCCCTCGCGCTGGAACACGGGATGGGGCCGGACATGTACGAAGATGTAGAGATCACCCGGCGGGGCACCGCGCGGGCCCGCCTCGCCCTTGCCGGAAAGGCGGATGCGTGTGCCGGTGTCAACGCCGGGCGGAATCTCCACCTCGATCGTCTGCGGCCGGTCGACGCAGCCTTCCCCGCGGCAGTCGCGGCAGGGGCTCACCAGAACTTCGCCGCGTCCGTGACAGTTGGGACAGGGGCGCTCGACCACGAAGAAGCCCTGCTTGGCGCGGACTTTGCCGTAGCCGTTGCAGAGATTGCAGCCGCGCGTGCTCGTGCCGGGCGTCGCGCCTGAGCCGTGGCAGGTTTCGCAGGTCTGCGAGACTTCGATTTCGATCTGTGTAGACTTGCCGTGGAACGCCTCTTCGAGGCCGATCTCCATGTCGTAGCGCAGATCGGCGCCGCGGCGCGGCTGCGGTCGCCCGCCACCGCCGAAAGCGCTGCCGAAGATCGTCTCGAAGATGTCGCCGATGTCAGCAAAGTCGCCGCCGGGATGGCCGCCGCCCATGCCCTGCTGGAAGGCCTGATGCCCGAAGCGGTCATAGGCCGCACGCTTCTGCGGGTCCTTGAGGCAGTCGTAGGCGACACTGATCGCCTTGAACTTCGCCTCGTTCTCCTTGCAGCCCTGATTGCGGTCAGGGTGGTACTTCATCGCCAGCTTGCGATAGGCAGACTTGATCGTCGCGCCGTCCGCATCGCGGCTGACCCCGAGCAGCTCGTAGAAATCGGTTTCGGTTGCCGGCATGGTGTCCCCGCCCCTTAAAGACCTAGCCGCCACCGGGGCGGGTTGCACCGGCGGCGGTCTGGATCTTCATCGGGCGTCTCAGCCCTTGTTGTTGCCGTCTTCGTCGACTTCGGAGAACTCCGCGTCGACCACGTCCTCCGCGGAGCTATCTTCGGAACCGTCGGCACTGGCGGCACCATCAGTCGGGGCGTCGGCCGCAGCGGCCTGCTCCTTGCTGTAGATCTCCTGACCCATCTTCATGGCAAGATCGGTCAGCGCCTGCGCCTTCGCGTTGATCGCATCGACGTCGTCACCTTCGAGCGCGGTCTTCGCCTCGGCCAGCGCGGCTTCGACCTGGCTCTTGAGATCGGCGCTGATCTTGTCCCCATGCTCTTCGAGCTGCTTCTGCGTCGCGTGGACCAGGCTGTCCGCCTGATTGCGGGCCTCGGCGCTTGCGCGGCGCTTCTTGTCCTCTTCGGCAAACTTCTCTGCGTCCTGCACCATCTGCTCGATGTCGCTGTCGTTGAGACCGCCGGAGGCCTGGATGCGGATCTGCTGTTCCTTGCCGGTGCCCTTGTCCTTGGCGCTGACGTTGACGATGCCGTTCGCGTCGATGTCGAAGGTGACCTCGATCTGCGGCACGCCGCGCGGCGCGGCGGGGATGCCGACCAGATCGAACTGGCCGAGCATCTTGTTGTCGGCGGCCATCTCGCGCTCGCCCTGGAAGACGCGGATCGTCACCGCGTTCTGGTTGTCCTCGGCGGTCGAGTAGGTCTGCGTCTTCTTGGTCGGGATCGTCGTGTTGCGATCGATCATGCGAGTGAATACGCCGCCCAGCGTCTCGATGCCGAGCGAGAGCGGAGTCACGTCGAGTAGCAGCACGTCCTTGACGTCGCCCTGCAGCACGCCCGCCTGGATCGCCGCGCCCATGGCGACGACTTCATCCGGGTTCACGCCGGTGTGCGGCTTCTTGCCGAAGAATTCCTCGACCACCGCGTGGACCTTGGGCATGCGGGTCATGCCGCCGACGAGGATCACTTCGTCGACGCTGCTCTTGTCCACCCCGGCATCGGCCAGCGCCTTCTTGCACGGCTCGAGCGTGCGCTTGATCAGGTCGCCGACGAGTTGCTCGAGCTTCGAGCGGGTCAGCGTCTCGACCAGGTGCAACGGGGTGGAACTGCCGCCTTCCATACGGGCGGTGATGAACGGCAGGTTGACCTCGGTCTGCTGGCTCGAGGACAGTTCGATCTTGGCCTTCTCCGCCGCTTCCTTGAGGCGCTGGAGAGCGAGCTTGTCCGAACGGAGATCCATGTTCTCCTTCTTCTTGAACTCGTCAGCCAGGTATTCGACCAGCGCGCTGTCGAAGTCCTCACCTCCCAGGAAGGTGTCGCCGTTGGTCGACTTCACTTCGAACACGCCGTCGCCGATCTCGAGGATCGAGATGTCGAAGGTGCCGCCGCCGAGGTCGTAGACGGCGATAGTCTTGCCCTCGTTCTTCTCGAGGCCATAGGCGAGCGCGGCCGCAGTCGGCTCGTTGATGATACGCAGCACTTCGAGGCCCGCGATCTGGCCGGCATCCTTGGTTGCCTGGCGCTGCGCGTCGTTGAAGTATGCGGGAACGGTGATTACCGCCTGGGTGACCGTCTCACCGAGGTAGCTCTCGGCGGTTTCCTTCATCTTCTGCAGGATGAAGGCGGAAATCTGCGAAGGCGAATATTCGGTACCGCCGGCTTCGACCCAGGCGTCGCCGTTCTTGCCCTTGACGATATCGTAAGGGACCAGCTGCTGATCTTTCTTGGTGGTCGGATCGTCGTAGCGGCGGCCGATCAGGCGCTTGATCGCGAACAGCGTATTGTCGGGGTTCGTGACCGCCTGACGCTTCGCGGGCTGGCCGATCAGGCGTTCGCCATCCTTGGTGAACGCAACGATCGAAGGCGTCGTGCGCGCGCCTTCGGAATTCTCGATAACCTTGGGCTTGCCCCCATCCATCACGGCAACGCAGCTATTTGTCGTGCCGAGGTCGATACCGATTACTTTCGCCATGGTTTCCCTATTCCACTTCCGATAGTTGGACGCCGCTCACTTTGCCCCCCGGAAACCGGCAAGACTGCTCGGCGGCTCGATTACGTGCGGGATATAGGTTCGGTTTCTGTTGGCACAAGGGACGCCGAGAGGTAGCCTCGTACGGTGTTCAGAGGGGAGAAACGACCATGAAATCATCCATCCTTGCCGCTGCGGCCCTGTCCGTCGCCGCTCTCGGCCTTGCTTCCTGTGGGGATAGCGCGACCGAGCAGCCGGCCGAGGCACCCGAGGGCGTGCCAGGGCTAACTGTCACGAATGCGCGTATGGTGCTCGCACCGGTGGAGGGCAATCCGGCCGCGGTTTATTTCGATCTCGCCTACGATGGCGGCCGCAACCTCGCGCTTACCCGCGCCCATGTCGAAGGGGCGCAGAGCGCTTCGCTTCACGAATATGGCGAATGGAACAGACAGGTGCAGATGCAGGAAATGCTGCCATTGGTGCTCAAGAAGGGTGACAAGGTCGCGTTCGAGCCTGGCGGCAAGCATGTGATGGCGACCGGCGTCGCGCCCGAACTGCAGCCGGGCGGGACGACCGAGGTGACTCTCACCGTCTCAGGCGGCGACAAGACCACGTTCGAGGCTGAGATCCGCGGCCCCGGGGAAGAGCGCTGAGCGAAGCGGTCGCTCCTGTCGCCGCGCCGGTATGCCCGGCCGGCGGCGAGCGGCCGCTCACGCCGGGTGAGATCGCGCTCGCTCGCACCATCTTCGGCGACGCGATCGACTATGCGAAGGTCACCATCCGCCGGCGCAAGTTCTTTCCCTTTCAGCCGCGCAAGATCACAATGGCGCCACGCGGGCACCTGCACTTCCACCCTTTGGGCGAGGCGTACTGCGACGACTTCGCGCAAGTCCCGGTCATCCGGCAGGGGCTCTTCATCCACGAGATGGTCCACGTCTGGCAGGCGCAGAGGAAAGGAAGCTGGTGGCTCGTCTTCAACCGCATGCCCTGGGCGCGCTACGACTACAGCCTCAAGCCTGGGTGGCCGCTCGATCGCTACGGCATCGAGCAGCAGGCAGAGATCGTGAAGCACGCGTTCTGGCTGCGCAACGGCGTGAGGCTAGCCGGTGCTCCGGACGCCAGGGCCTATGATCTGCTAGTCAGGTTTCCCGGCGCCACTTGAGAGCCGCGGTTTTCGAACGGTCCTGCCCACAGACAGGGTGAAGGGCCGCCCTTAAGCGGCGGCCCTTTTCGATCGGATCCAGGACGGATCAGAAGTAGTCGCGATAGCGGTCGTCGTTGCGGCAGTCGTCATCGACGTAACGGCCGTTGCGGTCGTACCAGCCGTCGCAGTCGTTGTCCCTGTCCTTGAAGTAGCCTGCGACGCCGCCGATCGCGGCGCCGGCAATGGCGTAGGTTTCGATGTCCTCTCCGGTAATCGCGGCGAGGCCGGCACCCGCGGCGGCCCCGACGCCGGCACCCTCGACGGCGTAGTTCTCCGCGCAGGCCGTAAGCCCGAGCGACGAGACAAACAGCGCCGGGGCGAGCAGCATTGTGGCTTTCATAGTGATTCTCCGTTGCATCCCTGTGCTGAGTGCTACGGGCTGCGCCGACGATGGTTCCGTAAGGGCGCCGCCGATGCGGTGAATCGAGAACCCGGTCAGTCGTATGTGACGCCGGGCAGCCCCTGCCCACCGTCGGCGATGAAGGCGTCGATCCGCTGCTCCAGCACTGGCAGAGGTACGGATCCCAGCGAGAGCACGACGTCGTGGAACTTGCGGATGTCGAACCGTTGGCCCAGCGCCTCTTCCGCTTTCGCGCGCACGCGGCGGATCGTCATTTCGCCGAGCTTGTAAGCCAGTGCCTGACCCGGCCAGCTTATGTAGCGGTCCACTTCGGTCTCGACCTCGTGCCGCGACAGCGCCGTGCGGCTGGCGAGGTAGTCGAGCGCCTTCTCGCGGCTCCAGCCGTAGTGGTGGACCCCGGTGTCGATCACTAGCCGCGCGGCGCGCCACATTTCGTAGCTGAGCTGGCCGAATCGTTCGTAGGGCGTGCGGTAGATGCCCATCTCGTTGCCGAGATACTCGACGTAGAGCCCCCAGCCCTCACCGAAACCGGAGAAGTAGGTCTGCCTGCGGAACGGCGGCGCCTCCGCCTGTTCGAGCGCCACACCGGCCTGGAAGCTGTGCCCCGGGATGCATTCGTGCAGCGTCAGTGCCGGGATGTTGTAGAGCGGCCGCGACGGAAGATCGTAGGTGTTCATCATGCAGGCATCGAGCCCGCCGCGCCCTGCGGTGTAGAACGGCGCGATCGCGTCAGGCACGGGACGAATGGTGAAACGGTGTCGCGGAAGGAAACCGAAGTAGTCGGCGATCACCCCGTCGACCCGCTTCGCCGCGTAGGCCGACACGCCCATCAGCTCATCCGGGGTGTCGGCGACGAACTGCGGGTCGGTGCGCAGGAACTGCACGAATTCGGGCAAGGTGCCTTCGAATCCGGCGTCCGCCTTCACCTTCTCCATCTCGGCCGTGATTCGTGCGACCTCGGTCAGGCCGATCTCGTGGACCTCCTCCGCCGTCAGGCTGAGGGTCGTGTACTGCTCGATCTGCTGCTGATAGTAGGCCGCGCCCTCCGGCATCTCTTCCGCTGCGAGCGTAGTGCGCGTCTGGGGTAGATACTCGTTGCGGAAGAAGTCGAGCAGCTTGGCATACGCCGGCGTGACGCTTTCGGCGATTGCCGCGCGACCCGCCGCCTTGAGCCGCTCGGCCTCCGCCGCGGAAATACGCTGGGGCATCTCGGCGAAGGCGGTCCAGAACGGGCTGTCCTCGACATTCTCGACCGCGTTCGACGCGATAGAGGCATCCCGTCCCTCGAGTGTCACGCGCGGCACGCTGAACCCGCGCTCCAGCCCGGCACGCGCATTGGCGATGTGCTCGTCGAAGTAGCGGGGAATGTCGCGCATGCGCCCGATATAGCGCTCGTACTCCTCCACGGTGGTGAAGCCCGATCGCGGGGCGAGATAGCTCCAGAAGCTGCTGTCGCTATCGAACGGCATTTCCCATTCGCGAAAACGTGCGTCACCGATATCGCTTTCCAGCAGGGTGCGGAAAACCGCGACGTCCGTTCGTGACGACGGGCTCAGGGCGTCCTCGTCCAGCGCGGTCAGCCGCTGCAGGAACTCCTTCGCCTTGGCGGCGCGCGCCAAGTGCGCCTCGGGCGTGGCCGATGCCAGTTCGCTCCCGGGCGCGGTGCTTCCGTTGTCTTCCTCCACCTGCTTGTACTGCGCCAACTGGTAGGCATAGTACTCGCCGGTCAGTGCGGAGAGCCGATCGTCGGCCGTTTCCTGCGCCTGCAGTGGCGCAACGATAACGCTGGCGGCAACAACCGCGGGAAACGCAAGCCTCATCAATCCTCCCCTCGGAACTTCTCGTTATTTGGCGACGCTCACCATCGCGGGTCGCAGCAGGCGGTCCTTGATCATGTAGCCGGACTGTAGCTCCTGCACGATCGTGCCGGGCTCCTGTCCTTCGCCCGCAGGCACTTCCATCATCGCCTGGTGGACGTTGGGGTCGAGCGGCAGGCCGGTCGCGGCGATGCGCGTGATGCCGTGCTGGCCGAAGACCTTCTCGAGCTCGCGCTGCGTTGCTTCGATCCCGGCGAGGAAGCGGCTCATCTTCTCGTCCTGGCGATATTCGGCCGGAACCGAATCGAGTGCACGGGCGAGATTGTCCGCAATTGAAAGGATGTCCCGCGCAAAACCCGTGGCGGCGTAATTTCGTGCGTCCTGCACGTCCTTCTCCAGCCTCCGCCGGACGTTCTGAGTCTCGGCGCGGGCGTAGAGCACGTCCTGCTTCGCCGTATCGAGATCGGCGCGCAACGCAGCGAGCGCGCCCTCGACGTCGCCTGCTTTATCGCCATCTTCCGCGTCGCCATCGTCGAGGAATTCCTCGGGCACGCCTTCGAGTTCCTTTTCAACGGCCTCGTCGTGCGGCCGCTTGTCATTGTCGCTCATGATTTTTCGTGTCTATCCGATGAGTTTACCCAGGGATCGGGCGGTGAAGTCCACCATGGGGACGACCCGCGCGTAATTCAACCGAGTCGGGCCGATCACGCCCAGCACGCCGACCACCCTGCCCTCGCGATCACGATAGGGTGATGCGATGACCGAAGAGCCGCTGAGCGCGAACAGCCGGTTCTCGCTGCCGATGAAAATTCGCGTCGCCTCCGCCTCGCGTGCACTTTCAAGCAACTCGGCGACCGATTGCTTGTTCTCCAGGTCGTCGAGCAGCGACCGGACGCGTTCGAGATCGGAGAGCGCGGCCTCGTCGAGGAGTTTCGCCTGTCCGCGCACGATCAGGACAGGGCGCTGCGCCGCGTCCTCGCTCCATACCGCGAGTCCACGTTCCACCAGACTTTGGCTCGCCTCGTCGAGTTGCGAGCGACCGGAAGCGATTTCGCTGCGCATGGCCGCCACTGCCTCGGGAAGCGTTCTGCCGGCGAGGCGCGCAGTGATGTAGTTGCTCGTCTGTTCGAGCAGTTGCGGCGAGACGCCCTCGCCCAGCTCGATCACGCGGTTTTCAATTGCCCCATCTTCGCCGACCAGCACCGCCAGCACCCGCCCTTGCCCGAGATTCACCAGACTGAGCTGCGCAAGGCGGGGCTCCAGGCGCGGCACCATGACCATGCCCGCTGCGCCGGAGATGTCCGACAGAATCGCGCTCGTCTGTTCGAGCGCCTGCTCGATCGGGCCCGGTTCGGCGAGCCGCCGCTCGATTGCATTGCGCTCCTCGCGAGTCGGCTCGGCAACCTGCATCATCCCGTCGACGAACAGGCGCAGTCCGCTTTCGGTCGGCATGCGCCCGGCGCTGGTATGCGGCGCGGCAAGCAAGCCCAGTCCTTCAAGGTCGGCCAGTACCGAGCGGATCGAAGCTGGAGAGAGATTGAGGCCGCCTTCGCCAGCGAGCGCCCTCGACCCGACCGGTTGTCCGCTGTCGAGATAGCCCTCGACCACCAGTCGGAATATCGCCCGGGCGCGGTCTGTCAGTTCGGTGACGGGTGGTGTGGGCATCGGTCCGACTTAAACGCAATCGCCAGACTTTCAATTTCCCTGTTCGCTCCACCCGTGGTGAAATCGAAGATGGCCATTGGCCAAGGGCCGTATTTTCTTCTAGCGCCGCGCGAGACGCAAGGACGGCGCTCGAAATTCGAGGCGAACGGACCTTTGCGATTCTTTTTGGAGACTTTCATGCGACTTTCCGGACGCGCGCCCGACGAGATGCGCGCTATCACCATCGAGACCGGCTTTACCCGGCATGCCGAAGGCTCGTGCCTGATCGGGTTCGGCGATACGCGCGTGCTCTGCACCGCGAGCATCGAAGAGCGCACGCCGCCATGGCTGCGCGGCAAAGGCGAAGGTTGGGTCACGGCCGAATACTCGATGCTGCCGCGTGCCACGCACACGCGCGGCCAGCGCGAGGCGGCGAAAGGCCGGCAGTCCGGCCGTACGCAGGAAATACAGCGCCTTATCGGCCGCAGCTTACGCGCCGTGGTCGATCTCAAGAAGCTCGGTGAGCGTCAGATCACCCTCGATTGCGACGTCATTCAGGCCGACGGCGGTACGCGTACCGCAGCAATCTCCGGCGCGTGGATCGCGCTGCGCATTGCCGTGGACGGCCTGATCAAGAGCGGCGCGCTCACCGAAGATCCGATCGAGGCGCAGGTCGCGGCGGTGAGCTGCGGCATCTGTCGGGGAACGCCGGTGCTCGACCTCGACTACGACGAAGACAGCACCGCCGATGCCGATGCGAATTTTGTCTTGATTTCGGGCGGCAAGATTGCCGAAGCCCAGGCGACCGCAGAGGGCGCGTGCTACGATGAAGAGGGCTTGCTCCGCCTCCTGCGCCTGGCGCGGATCGGCTGCGACCGAATCTTCGCAGCCCAACTGGATGCTGTGAAGAAATGACCCGTCGTCTCGGTTCCGGCAGCCTTGTGATCGCCACGCATAACGCGGGCAAGCTGAAGGAAATCCAGGCACTGCTCGATCCGTACGGGGTGAAGTGCCTCAGTGCGGGATCGCTCGGCCTGCCGGAGCCGGCCGAGACGGGCACGACTTTCGTCGAAAATGCGCTGATCAAGGCGCGGGCAGCGGCCCAAGCCTCCGGCATCGTCGCACTCGCCGACGACAGCGGACTCTCGGTCGCGGCGCTCGATGGAAGGCCGGGCGTCTACACCGCGGACTGGGCGGAACGGCAGTGGTTCGAGGGCGAGCCGGGCCGGGACTGGTACATGGCCATGGGCAAGGTTGAAGGGATGCTTGCGCAGCAGGGACCGGACGTGCCCCGCGACGCGGCGTTCCGCTGCGTGCTCGCAATCGCCTGGCCCGACGGAGAACACGCGGTCTATGAAGGAACGGCGCCAGGTACACTCACCTGGCCGCCGCGCGGAACTCTCGGTTTCGGTTACGATCCCGTCTTCGTGCCTCAGGGTTACGAGCAGACTTTCGCCGAAATCACGCCTGAGGAAAAGCACCGCATCAGCCACCGCGCGGACGCCTTCGCGAAGCTCGTGGCAGAGCAGTTCGGCGCGAGCTGACTCTCCGCGAAGGTGGGACCGCAAGCGATCGCAACGGCACAAGGCCCGCTTTCACCGGGGAGGAGCAGCGTGCTAGAGGATCTGCCGTGGCACGCGCACTCTACATCCATTGGCCCTTCTGCCTGAAGAAGTGCCCCTATTGCGACTTCAACAGCCATGTGCGCGACGGGGTCGATCACGCGGCATGGCGGCGCGCGCTAGTGGCGGACATGCGGCACGAAGCGGCGCTCGCGGGCGGCGAACCGCTCACCTCGATCTTCTTCGGCGGCGGTACACCCTCGCTGATGCCGCCTGCGCTGGTCGCTCACCTGCTCGCAGAGGCGGAGCGGCTGTGGGGCTTCGCAGACGAGATCGAGATCACGCTCGAAGCGAACCCATCCTCGGTCGAGGCGGCGGCCTTCGGGGATCTTGCCGCGGCAGGAATCAACCGTGTGTCGCTCGGCCTGCAGGCGCTCGACGACGCGGCGCTGCGGTTCCTCGGGCGGCTGCATGACGTTCGCGAAAGCCTCACCGCGCTAGAGATCGCCCAGCGGCGTTTCGCGCGGGTCAGCTTCGACCTGATCTACGCCCGTCCCGGACAGACCGCTGCCGAGTGGCAGGTCGAGGTGACTCGTGCGCTCGGCTTCGGGACTGACCACCTCTCGCTCTATCAGCTCACGATCGAACCCAACACGCGCTTCGCCACAGATGTCCGGCTCGGTCACTTCGCTCCGCTTGACGACGATCCGGCAGCGGAGTTGTTCGAGCTTACCCGCGCGATCACGGCGAACGCAGGGCTTCCCGCCTACGAGGTCAGCAACCATGCCCGGCCCGGGCAAGAGAGCCTGCACAACCTCACGTACTGGCGCTACCGCGACTACTGCGGGATCGGCCCCGGCGCGCATGGACGGCGAGACGGCATGGCGACCTTGCGGCACAAGAAGCCGGAGAACTGGCTCACGGCGGTTGCCGAGCAGGGGCACGGCATTCGCGAAGGGACCACCCTCTCGCCTGCCACCCGTGCATCGGAAGCCCTGCTGATGGGCCTGCGCCTTTCCGAAGGCGTTTCCTTGCCGGAGATCGCCGGGCGCCTCGGGCTCGATGCCGGTCGCCTGATTGATCGAGACGGCTGCGCCATGCTCGAGCGGCTCGGGTTCGTGCGCCGGGCAGGCGGCCGTCTCCTGGTGACGAACCAGGGGATGCCGGTGCTCGACGCGGTGCTGGGCGAACTCGTTCATCCGGAACTCGTCGCCGCATGAGTGCCGCCGACCTGCTTGCCGACTGGCACGACCATCTCGCGGAGAACCGCCGCCGATCGCCGCACACGGTGCGTGCCTATCTCGCGGCGGCGAAGAACCTGCTCCAGGCCCTCGGTGCCGAGGACTGGCCGCCGATCGCCCGGATTGACGGCGCGGCTCTGCGCGCGCAACTCGCCCGGCGGCGCGCCGATGGTCTCGGCAATGCCTCCGCGGCGCGGGAGCTTTCCGCGCTCAAGGCGTTCGTGAAGCACGCCCGCGAGCGCGCTGGCCATGCCGACGCCGCCGCTCCGCGTCTGCGGGGACCGCGAATCAAGAAAGGCCTACCCCGTCCTGTCACGCCCGACGACGCGAGCAATCTCGCCGATCTGGTCGCCGACGCCGCCGGTGAGGCCTGGATCGGCGCTCGCGACCGTGCGGTGCTGCTGCTGCTCTATGGCGCGGGCCTGCGGATTGCCGAGGCCCTGTCGCTGTCGGGCGGCGATCTGCCGCTGGGCGAGACGCTCTCAGTCACCGGAAAGGGCGGCAAGCAGCGCGTGGTGCCGATCCTGCCGCTCGTTCGCGAGGCGGTCAGCGACTATGCGCGGCAATGTCCTTGGCCTCTCGCGAGAGACGAGCCGCTGTTCCGCGGCGCCAAGGGTGGCCCCCTCAACCAGGGCATGGTGCAGAAGGCCGTGGCCCGCGCGCGCATTGCGCTTGGCTTGCCGGACAGCGCAACGCCGCATGCCTTGCGGCATTCGTTCGCCACCCACCTGCTCGGCGCAGGAGCGGACCTGCGCAGTCTGCAGGAGCTGCTCGGCCACGCGAGCCTGGGTTCGACGCAGATCTATACGAAAGTCGACGCGGCGACCCTGCTCGATACCTATCGTGCAGCGCACCCGCGCGAGAGGAGCTAATCGCTCCGTTCGCCCGGTGGCTTCCAGGTGATTACGCGCCAAAAATAGGCTCCGAGCGTAAGCGCGACCAAGCCGAGTACGATCCATCCGACGATGTGCTCATATTCCTCTAGGTATCGTGCGAGCGCACGCCCGCCGAGCACGAGCAGCGCATTCCAGGCTGCGGTTCCGACGAAGGTAAAAGCGAGAAAACGCCAAACGCTCATATGCGCGAGACCGGCGGGCAGCGAAATGATCGTGCGGAAGATCGGTGTGCAACGCAGCACCAGCACGACCCATTGGCCGTGGTGGCGGAAGAATTGCGACCCCTTCTCGATCTGGTTCCAGTCGAGCGTCAGCCACCGCCCCCATCGGCCCACAAACGGCTTGAGGCGCTCGTAGCCCCACTTGTCACCGAGCCAGAACCAGGCGTAGTTGCCCGCGGTGGAACCAACCGTGCCGGCGAGCATGAGTGGCCAGAACGTCATCTCTCCGCGGGCGACCAGCACGCCGCCAATCCCCATGATGACTTCCGACGGGATTGGCGGAAAGATGTTTTCGATCGCCATCAGCAGCGCGATGCCGAGATAGCCGCCGCGGGCGATCCCCTCGATGATAATCTCGTTCATTGGCGGGAGAACGGACGAAGCCGCTAACGGTTCGCGAGCCGCGCCTCGATCGCATCCCAGATCAGGGCGCCGGTTTCGGTGCCGTTGAACGCGTCGATGGCAACGATCCCGGTCGGACTGGTGACGTTGATCTCGGTCAGCCACTTGCCGCCGATCACGTCGATGCCGACGAAGATGAGCCCGCGGCGCTTGAGCTCGGGGCCCATGGCCGCGCAGATCTCTTCCTCGCGCGCCGTCAGCGTCGTCGCCTCCGCATGACCGCCCTGCGCGAGGTTCGAACGGAACTCCCCTTCGCCGGGGAAGCGATTGATCGCGCCGGCGAATTCGCCATCGATGAGCACGATCCGCTTGTCCCCCTCCGCCACTTCCGGGAGGAAGGGCTGGACCATGTGCGGCTCTGGCCAGGTCTGGTTGAACACTTCGGACAGCGCCGAAAGGTTCGTCCCGTCGGCATCGATGCGGAAGATCGCCTTGCCGCCGTTCCCGTGCAGCGGCTTCACCACCACCGCGCCGTGCTTCTTCTGGAAGGCACGAATATCCTCGAGTTTGCGCGCTACGAGCGTCGGCGGCATGAACCGCGCATAATCGAGCACGAACATCTTCTCCGGCGCGTTCACCACCTCGCGGGGGTCATTGACGACCAGCGTTTCGCCCTTCAGGCGATCGAGCAGGAAGGCCGCGCTGATATAGCCGAGGTGGAACGGCGGATCCTGGCGCATGAGCACGACGTCGATCCCGCTGCCGAGATCAACTCGGTGCAGCTCGCTCTCCCACCGGAAGTGGTCGCCTTCGACGCGCTGGACCGAAACCTCGCGCGCCCAAGCCGTTACGCGCCCTTCTTCCCAGGCGAGCGTGGAAACATCGTAATGCCACAGCCGATGCCCGCGCGCCTGTGCGGACAGCATCAGCGCGAACGAGGAATCGCCCGCGATCTTGACGCTCTCGATCGGGTCCATCTGGACGGCGACGCGTAAGCTCATTGAGATTCCCTAAGGCTGCCAGGCGTTGACGATGTGGCGGGGGAAGCTGTTCGGCGCAAGGAGGATCACGTCCAAACGTATGTCTTCTCCGCCGGACGCGTATTCATGGGCGACTGCCTCCACCGCCGCGGCGACGCGGCCGAGACGAAATTCGTCGATCGCGAAGTCCAGTTCCGCCGCAGCCTTGCGCCATTTGACCTCGACAAACGCAACCACGTTGCCCCGCTTGCAGACGAGATCGATCTCGCCCAGCGGCGTCTTTCGGCGGCGATCCAGTACGCGCCAGCCCTTCATCTGGAGCCAGAGCGCCGCCCGCCCTTCCCCGGCTCGGCCGTCACGCTCCGCCCGCTGCCGCTTCATGCCCCTCGCAGCTCGAGTGCGCGGGCGTAGAGCGTCTTGCGGTCCTGCCCCGTCGCCCTGGCGACCTGGGCCGCAGCTTGCGACGGCTTGGCCGATTGCAGGGCTTCGCTCAGCAGTGCGTCGATGTCGTGCTCGCCCGCGGGTTCGCCGGTGCCTGGTCCGACCAGCAGCACGATCTCGCCCTTCGCGGGATGGGCCGCGAAATGCGCAGCGAGTTCGGCGGCACTGCCTGTCCGGCATTCCTCGTGCAGCTTGGTCAGTTCGCGCGCGACGGCGATCTCGCGGCCGGGCAGCAATTGCTCGATTGCTTCGAGCGATTTTACCAGTCTGGGTGCGGTTTCGTAGAAGATCACGGTCGCGTTCGCGCTCGCGGCCGACTCCAGCGCCTCGCGCCGGGCCTTGTCCTTGTTCGGGAGGAAACCCGCGAACAGGAAGCGGTCGTTGGGAAGCCCTGACAGGGTCAGCCCGGCGATCACCGCACAGGCGCCGGGCAGTGTCGTCACCGGCACGCCGGCCGCACGCGCATCGCGCACGAGGCGGTAGCCGGGGTCGGAGACGAGCGGCGTCCCGGCGTCGCTCACCAGCGCGACCGCCTTCTCCTGCATGGCGGCGACAAGGCGCGCGCGATCCTTCTCGCCGGCGTGATCGTCGTAGCGCCAGAGCGGCTTCGACAATCCAAGGTGCTTCATGAGCTTGCCGGTGACGCGCGTGTCTTCGCACGCAACCCCGTCGCACCGCGCGAGCGTCTCGGCTGCCCGCACGGTAATGTCGCCGAGATTGCCAATCGGGGTCGCGACTATATAGAGACCGGGTTGGAGAGGTTGGTGGGCCACTCCCGCATCCATGGACACGACGACGGGGAGCCGCAAGCATGAAGCGTTGGAAATTGGATCGGCGGATGCTGGTCATCGCCGGGGCAAGCGCCGTTCTGGCCGGCTGCCAGGTGATACCGAAGGGGCCGGCCACTTCCACTGCTCCGGAGCCCACGCCCACGCCCACGCCGAGCGAGTCTGGCCTGCCTGACGACGAGGAGCGTCACCGGGTCGCTCTGCTCGTGCCCATGTCGGGTACCAATGGCGCAGTCGGCCAGTCGATCGCCAATGCAACGACCATGGCCCTGCTCGACACCAATGCCGACAACCTGCGCATCACCACCTACGATACCTCGACCAACGCGCGCGACGCGGCGCGCCGGGCTATTGCGGACGGCAACAAGCTGATCCTCGGCCCGCTGCTGGGCAGCAACGTGGGGCAGGTGCTGGCGGAGGCTCGTCCGGCCGACGTGCCGCTGATCTCCTTCTCGAACGACACCAGCGTCGCCGGTTCTGGCGTATTCCTGATGGGCCATATTCCCGAGCAATCGATCGCACGCAGCGTCGCCTATGCGCGTCAGCGCGGCTCGGCCAATTTCGCGGCGATCGTGCCCGACGGCGAGTACGGCCGGCGCGCCGAAGCCGCCCTTTCCGCCGCCGTCGTCGAATCGGGCGGCCGGGTGGTCGCGACCGAAACCTACACCCGCAGCAACACCTCGGTGGTCAGCGCCGCCCAGCGGATAACGGGCGAAGGCGGCTTCGATACCGTTCTGCTGGCCGACGGCGCGCGGCTCGCCTCGCTTGCCGCGCGTGAACTGCGCTCCGGCGGCGGCACGATGCAGATCCTCGGCACGGAATTGTGGAGCGGCGAAAGCGCCGTGACCAGCGCGACGGCGCTCCGCGGCGCGCTGTTCGCGGCCGTTTCCGACGCGCGGTTCAAACGCTTTTCCGACAGCTACAGCAGCCGCTTCGGATCGCAGCCTTATCGCATCTCGACGCTCGGCTATGATGGCGTCCTGCTGGCCCTGCGAGTGGCGGAGGACTGGGGCGTCGGGCGCAGCTTCCCGGTTGCACGCTTGCGCGAGGAAGGCGGTTTCCTCGGCCTCGATGGGCCGTTCCGCTTCCAGCGCAGCGGCGTGATCGAACGAGCGATGGAAGTGCGCGAGGTGCGCGACGGGCAGGTCGTGATCGTCTCTCCCGCCCCGAGCGGCTTCTGAGGTTGACGATAACGCACCGCCGCCTGCTTGAAGCCGCGCGAAATCGCGGCCTATAGGCCGAACCATGCCCGACGACCTGTTCGCGAACACGCCCGCCTCGAGCGGCGACTATGACGCTTCCTCGATCGAGGTGCTCGAGGGGCTCGAGCCGGTGCGCCGCCGGCCGGGCATGTACATCGGTGGGACCGATGACCGAGCCCTGCATCACCTTGCAGCCGAAGTGCTCGACAACGCGATGGATGAGGCAGTCGCGGGCCATGCCACGCGGATCGAAGTCAGCCTCGAGGAAGATAACCGCCTGACGATCACGGACAACGGCCGCGGCATGCCGGTGGCCGAGCATCCCAAATTCCCCGGCAAGTCGACGCTCGAAGTGATCCTTTCGATGCTGCACTCGGGCGGGAAGTTCTCGGGCAAGGCCTACGCCACCAGCGGCGGCCTGCACGGCGTCGGCGTCTCGGTGGTGAACGCGCTGTCCAGCCACACGCGGGTCGAGGTGGCGCGTGACCGGCAGCTCTACGCGCAGGAGTTCGCGCGCGGTGAGACGCTGGGGTCTCTGCAGGAGCTCGGCCCGACACCCAACCGCCGAGGCACCACGGTCAGCTTCACTCCTGACACCGAGATTTTTGGTGATCGCAGGTTCAGCCCCAAGCGGCTGTTTAAGCTTGCCCGGTCCAAGGCCTATCTCTTCGCCGGAGTCGAGATCCGCTGGAAGTGCGCCGCCTCGCTCGCGAGCGACGATATTCCGGCGGAGGCGGTGTTCAAGTTCCCCGGCGGGCTCGCCGACCATCTGGCCGAACAGATCGGTGACCGCGAGTGCGTGACCTCCCGTCCCTTCACGGGAACGCAGGACTTCCCCGACGATCAGGGCCGCGTCGAGTGGGCGATCACCTGGCCGCTCTGGTCCGATGGTGCCGGAAGCTGGTACTGCAATACCGTGCCGACCCCCGACGGCGGCACGCACGAACAGGGCCTGCGCGCCGCGCTGACCAAGGGGCTGCGCGCGTTCGGCGAACTGACCGGCCAGAAGAAGGCGAAGGATCTCTCCGCCGACGACGTGATGACCGGCGCGGAGGTCATGCTCAGCGTCTTCATCCGCGAGCCGCAGTTCCAGAGCCAGACCAAGGACCGCCTCACCAGCCCCGAAGCCACGCGCCTCGTCGAGAACGCGGTGCGCGACCACTTCGACCATTTCCTCGCCGACAACATGGAGCGCGGCCGCGCGCTGCTCGGTGCGGTGATGGAGCGGATGGACGAGCGCCTGCGCCGCAAGGCGGAGCGCGAGGTCAAGCGCAAGACCGCCACCAACGCCAAGAAGCTGCGCCTGCCCGGCAAGCTCACCGACTGCTCGGGCGAAGGCGACGGCGAGACCGAGCTGTTTATCGTCGAGGGCGACAGCGCCGGCGGCAGCGCCAAGCAGGCGCGCAATCGCAAGACGCAGGCGATCCTGCCGATCCGCGGCAAGATCCTCAACGTCGCCTCCGCCACCTCCGACAAGATCCGCGCCAACAGCGAGATCGCCGATCTGATCCTCGCGCTCGGCTGCGGAAGCCGCAAGGACTGCGACCCCGAGGCGCTGCGCTACGACCGGATCGTCATCATGACCGACGCGGACGTCGACGGCGCGCATATCGCGACGCTGCTGATGACGTTCTTCTTCCAGGAGATGACAGAGGTCGTCCGGCGCGGGCACCTGTTCCTCGCCCAGCCCCCGCTCTATCGGCTGACCGCCGGCAAGGAGAGCGCCTACGCCCGCGACGACGCACACCGCGCCGAGCTGGAGGAGACCGTGTTCAAGGGCAAGAAGGTCGAGGTCGGGCGCTTCAAGGGCCTCGGCGAGATGAACCCGCAGCAGCTACGCGAAACCACCATGAACCCGGCGTCGCGCAGCCTGATCCGCATCACCCTGCCCGCCGAACACGAGCAGCGCCACGCGGTGAAGGAACTGGTCGACCAGCTCATGGGCCGCAACCCGGAACACCGCTTCAACTTCATCCAGAACCGCGCCGGCGAATTCGACCGTGAGATGATCGACGCCTAAGTAAGGTAGCGGCTCGCCCAGGCAGCGATCACCGCCGCGGCGAACTCGGCATCGCGGGCGTCGAGCAGCAGATGGTCCGCACCGGCGAGGCTGACGAAGCTCTTCGGATGCCGGGCCGCCTCGAACAGCCGCGCCGCGTTCTCGATCCCGACGAGCTGGTCGGTCGGCGAATGGAGAATGAGCAGCGGTCGCCCCAGCTCGCCGACCTCGGCGGCGAGGTCGATTCCGCGGAGGTTCTCTAGGAACGCGCGGGTGATCGTGAACGGCCGGCCACCGATCGAGACTTCACCCTTTCCCTCGCGTTCGACCCGCGCCAGATCACCCGAGAGCTGCTTGAGAACGTGCGCGACATCGGCCGGGGCGCCGATCGTCGCAACCGCCGCGACCTCCGCCAGTTCACTCGCCGCAGCGAGCGCCGCCGCACCGCCGAGACTGTGCCCGACAAGCAGCACGCCCGGACCGAAACGCGCGACCAGCGCCGCGGTTGCAGCTTCGACATCCGCGACATCGGCGGGAAAGCTGTCCGCGCCGAACTCGCCTCCGCTCGCCCCCAGCCCGGTGAAGTCGAAACGCAGGCAGGCGATCCCCCGCTCCGCCAGCGCACGGCTTACCTCCACCGCCGCGCGGCTCTGCTTCGTGCAGGTGAAGCAGTGCGCATAGAGCGCCGCGCCGCGCACATCACCTTCGGGCAGATCGAGCGCGCCCGCGAGATCGTTTCCCGCGGCCCCCGCAATCGTCAGCGTCTCGGTTGGCATCCATCCTCCTTCAAAGCGTCCAGCGTGGTAGCAATGCGTTCGAGCGCGCCGGAAGTTTCACCGCGCGTGTAAGAAATTCGCCCATGAGCGGACTAAGAGGGGCATGACACAGGCGCAGGACGATCTCTACCGCACGGCCGGCGATCAATTCGCTCCCGCCCTAGCGCGGCTCGCCCGGACGATGGAGCGTGACGCCGAAAAAGCGCGCGATCTCGAGCAGGATATCCACTGCGAGCTTTGGCGCAGCTTCGCGCGCTTCGACGGGCGCTGTTCCCTCAAGACCTGGACCTACCGAGTGGCGCACAACGTCGCGGCCGATCACGTCAACAGCGCGGCCAACCGCCCGCGCCCGATTTCGCTCGACGAGATCGAGGCGCTGCCCGCCGCAGACGACGCCGAATGCCAGGCGGCGGAGAACCACGCCATTGCCCGCGTGCAGGAACTGATCCGTCGCCTCGCCTCGCTCGATGCGCAAGTGATTCTGCTGTGGCTCGAAGGCCAGAGCGGCGCCGAGATCGCCGAAGTTACCGGGCTCAGCGTCAATGCCGCGCAAGTCCGCATCCACCGCGTCAAGACGCTGCTCGCGAGTGCCTTCGCAGAGCCCATGAAGGAAGGGCCGACACCATGACCGATTCACTGTTCGATCGCTGGGCCGCCGAGGGCGCCGACGCGCACTTCACTAGGCCTTACGACCTGGTGCACAAGCGCACCGAGTTCGAACGCCACATCCGCCGCCGCAACCTGATCGAATATACCGCTGGAGGGCTCGTCATTCCGGTCTTCGCCTGGCTTGCCTGGCAGGCCGCACGGGCGGGCGAGATGATCCTGACTCTCGGTTGGCTGCTCGGCATCGCCGGCATGGCCGTGGTGCTGACGAGCCTCTACCACCGCGCAAGCAACCTGCCGCATCGCCCCGAGACGGATTGCCGGAGCCACTTGCGCTCGCAGCTCGAACATCAGCGGCAAGCGCTCGCGAGCGTCCCCCGCTGGTATCTCGCGCCGCTCGTGCCGGGGGTAGCGCTGGTGCTCGTCGGATCGATGCTTCCGATTGCGCTAAATCTGGGCTGGGGCGTCGCGCTGGCGGGGATCGCGATCCCTGCGGCCATCGTCGTCGCGATCTTCGCCGGCATCGCCTGGCTCAACCGCCGTGCCGCCCGCCTTCTCGAAAACGAGATCGCCGAACTCGACGCGCTCGCCTGAATTCGCGATATCGTCCATCCAGGAGGAACCCATATGCTCCGCACCATCGCGCTTGCGCTTGCTCTAATGGCCGCCCCCGCTCATCCTGACGCGCAGGAGACCGTGCCTGCCCCGCTCGAAAGCAGCGCCGAAGGCGTCGTTGCCGTGCTGCAGGGCGAGAGGCCCGCTGCCGAGGTGTTCTCATCCAGCTTCCTGGCCGCCGTTCCGGAAGCACAGCTCAAAGCCTTGCACCAGCAGCTTTCGGCGCAATTCGGCGCGCTACAAGGCCTTGAAAGCGTCGAACCGCAGGGGCCGGACAGGGCCATCGTTTCGCTGCGTTTCGAGCGGGCAATCGCGCGCGGGACGATGCAACTCGACGCGAGCGGACTGGTTGCCGGGCTGCGGGTCGACCAGTTCGAACCGATCGACGACGACGCCCAGAAGATCGCTGCCGACGTCACCGCGCTCCCGGGTGAGGCGAGCGTCTATTACGCCCCGCTGGCGGAGGGCGCCGCACCTATTCTGGCGGTGAACGAGGAGCGACAGTTCGCCATCGGCTCGACCTTCAAGCTCTATATCCTCTCCGCCCTCGCACGGCAGATCGCCAATGGTGAACATTCGTGGGATGAGGTCGTTGCGCTCGACAGGCATTCGCTGCCGAGCGGCGTGATGCAAAACTGGCCCAGAGGCGCGCCGGGGACGCTCCATACGCTCGCAACGCTGATGATCTCCATCAGCGACAACACCGCGACCGATCAGCTCCTCGCGGTCGTCGGGCGCGATGCCGTGGCGGAAGAACTGCGGGCCAGCGGTCATGCCGCACCGGACAAGACGCTGCCATTCCTCACCACGCTCGAGCTGTTCGGCCTCAAGGGCGATCTCGCACGCGGGCAGGCCTACGCGGCCGCGAGCGAGGACGAGCAGGCGCGGCTGCTGGATGCTTTCGCAAGCGAGATCGCGGGCGACCCGGACCGGATCGTCAAGCCGACTTTCACCCAGCCGACCGCGATCGACAGCCTCGAATGGTTCGCCAGCGGGCGCGATCTCGCCGGATTGCTGCGCCGCATCGCCGCGCTCGACGATCCGACCGCGCGCGAGATCATGGCGGTGTCCCCGTCCATATCCGAAGCGAAGCGCGCCGACTGGTCTTATGTCGGCTACAAGGGCGGCTCTGAACCGGGAGTGCTCAATCTCACCTGGCTTCTGCAGGACGAGGCCGGCGAATGGCGGATCCTGACGATGAGCTGGAACAACCCCGAAGCGGCAGTGGAACCGGCTACGTTCGAGCTGCTCGCCCAGCGCATTCTGTCGCTGCCGCGGTAAGCTCCCCCCTTGCCCTCGCCCGTCGCACCGCTTAACGCGCGCGTAAAGTTGCAAGAGGAAACCGGATGACCCAGCGCTTCGAAGGCACTAGCTCCTACATCGCGACCGAGGACCTTAAGGTGGCGGTCAACGCCGCGGTCACGCTGCGCCGCCCGCTGCTGGTGAAGGGCGAACCGGGCACGGGCAAGACCGTGCTCGCGCACGAGATCGCCCAGGCGATCGACGCGCCGCTGATCGAGTGGAACGTGAAATCCACCACCAAGGCGCATCAGGGCCTCTACGAATACGACGCGGTCGCCCGCCTGCGCGACGGCCAGCTCGGCGAAGAGCGCGTCCACGACATCCGCAACTACATCAAGCGCGGCAAGCTGTGGGAGGCGTTCACCGCGCCCGAATTGCCCGTGCTGCTGATCGACGAGATCGACAAGGCCGATATCGAGTTCCCGAACGACCTGCTGCAGGAACTCGATCGGATGAGCTTCGACGTCTACGAGACGCAGGAGCGGATCGCGGCGAAGGAACGCCCGATCGTCGTCATCACCTCGAACAACGAGAAGGAGCTGCCCGACGCCTTCCTGCGCCGCTGCTTCTTCCACTACATCAAGTTCCCCGACCGCGACACGATGCGCGAGATCATCGAGGTCCACTTCCCCGGCATCCAGAAAACCCTCGTCACCAAGGCGATGGAAATGTTCTACGAGATCCGCGACGTGCCGGGCCTGAAGAAGAAACCCTCGACCAGCGAACTGCTCGACTGGCTCAAGCTGCTGCTGAACGAGGACATGCCGCTGGAGGTCCTGCAAGACGCAAATCCCAACAGCGCCATTCCCCCGTTGCACGGCGCGCTGCTGAAGAACGAACAGGACGTGATGCTGTTTGAGAGGCTGGCGTTCATGGCGCGGCGGCAGTCGTAACGTTGGCTCAGTCGAAGCTGTACGCCAGCTCGAAGTCGCCCCAGCGGCGGCCGGCGATGTAGATCGGGACATAGACGTTGCGCACTACGCGGTAGGTCTTGCCGTCGCCTTCCTGGCGGTAGACCGCCATCATGTAGGGATCGCTGCTGCGCTTGGCCTTCTGGTCGATCGGATCGAAGATGATGCGGCCGTTGCGGCATGAATGGGTGTCGTGCGTGAGATCGCCGGTCGGGGCCTGCGAGTGCTTGGTCAGGTGGGTCGGGAGGTAGCCGTTCATGTCGGTGCATGCAGCGCCCATGACGGCGGCGTTCCCTTCCTCCGCGCTGTCGAGCAGGTGACGCCAGTTCTCGTGCGCCCAGTCCATCAGCGAGGTGCGGAAGCGCTTGGGATTGCTGCCTTCGATCTCGCGGTAATCCTGATCGAACAGTTGCGCCGAGCTGAGCGTGCCCGCCGCGATCGCTTCTTCGGCCAGGCGCTGGGCCTCGCGGGCGTTCTCCTGCGCGCGCTCGACCATCGCGCTGTCCTGCGGCGAAAGGCCGGCCTTGACGATCGAATCGAACATCTCGCTGGCGGTCATCTCGAGGTCGACCATGCGACGGTGGGCGCTCTGGAGTTTGCTCTCGTTCTCGATTGCCGCGGCGTCGAAATCGTCGAGCACCCGCTGGACCCGCCCTACGTGGCCGCTGATTGTGCCAGTCGCACGAGCGATCTCGTCGTTCTGACGGTCGACTTCCTCGACCAGTTCGGCGACGCCCTGGATCGTCTGCTCGATCTGGAAGACCGAAGCCTTGGCTTCCTTGCTCGCCTCGGCGCCGCTTTCGATCTGCGCGATGACCGAGTTCGCTTCGCTGCCGAGCGTATCGATCGTGCGCGCAATTTCCTCGGTTGCGCGGCGGGTGTCGCCGGCGAGACTCTTCACCTCGTTCGCGACCACCGCGAAGGTGCGGCCTGCGTCGCCCGCGCGCATCGCCTCGATCGTGGCGTTGAGCGCGAGGATGTTGGTGGTTTCGGCGATCTGCTCGATATCCTGCGAGCAGCGCCGCACCTGGTCCATCGCGGCCGCGAAGCCGGTCACGTGCTGGGTGAGCGTGTCGACCAGTTCGAGCAGGTCAGTGATCTGGCCGAGGGAGGACTGGATCAGATCAGTCCCCTGCCCCAAGCGGTCGATGGCGCGCTCGGAGAGCATGCGAGCCTCGTCGCTAGCCTGCGAGACTTTGCGCTGGTCGGCCTCGAGTTCCTCGACCGTGCCGCGCAGAGCGGTGTGCTCGGCACGCAGGATCTCGGAGGACTTGATCACCGCCTCGACAATGCCCGCAACGTCGGTGCAGCCGACGGTGACCTCGCCGCAGCTTTCCGGAATGCGGTCGATCGGCTCGTTACTGCCGGTGCCGATCTTGAGCTCTTCCATGGAAACCGTTCTCCCCCGCGCTTTGTCGCCCAGGACATACCGCTCCACGGTTAGCGAACGTTTAAACGCTGGCGCCTTACGCAACGTCACACTGGCGGTGGGATCGCGGAGGCGATAGGACACACCCATGTTCTTCAACTTCGTCGATGAGCTACGAGCCGCGGGAATCCCGGCAAGCTTCAAGGAGCACCTCACGTTGCTCGAGGCGCTCGACCGTGACGTTATCGAGCAGACGCCCGAGGCGTTCTACTACCTCTCTCGCGCGACATTCGTGAAGGACGAGGGGCTGCTCGACCGGTTCGACCAGGTGTTTCAAAAGGTCTTCAAGGGTATCCTGACCGACTACGGCCAAAACCCCGTCGAAATTCCGGAGGATTGGCTGAAGGCCGTCGCCGAGAAATTCCTCACGCCGGAGGAGATGGCGAAGATCAAATCTCTCGGCGACTGGGACGAGATCATGGAGACGCTCAAGAAGCGGCTCGAGGAACAGGAAAAGCGCCACCAGGGCGGCAACAAGTGGGTCGGCACGGGCGGCACCTCGCCCTTCGGCAATTCCGGCTACAACCCTGAAGGCGTGCGAATCGGCGGCGAGAGCAAGCACAAGCGCGCGATCAAAGTGTGGGACAAGCGCGAGTTCCGCAATCTCGACAACACGAAAGAACTCGGCACCCGCAACATCAAGATGGCGCTGCGCCGCCTGCGCCGCTTCGCGCGCGAAGGTGCGGCGGACGAACTCGATCTGGACGCCACGATCGAGGGCACGGCCAAGCAGGGCTGGCTCGACATCCATATGCGGCCTGAGCGGCACAATGCGGTGAAATTGTTGCTCTTTCTTGACGTCGGTGGCTCGATGGACCCATTCATCAAGCTGTGCGAGGAGCTGTTCAGCGCCGCCACTACGGAATTCAAGAACCTCGAGTTCTTCTACTTCCACAACTGCCTCTACGAAGGCGTATGGAAGGACAACCGCCGCCGCTGGCAGGAGCGGACGAAGACCTGGGACGTGCTCCACAAGTACGGCCACGACTACAAGGTCATCTTCGTCGGGGACGCTGCGATGAGCCCGTACGAGATCACCCACCCTGGCGGCAGCGTCGAGCACATGAACGAAGAAGCCGGCACCGTATGGATGCAGCGGGTGACCAACACCTACCCTGCGGCCGTCTGGCTCAATCCGGTGCCGGAGAAGCAGTGGGGCTACTCGCAGTCGACCAAGCTGATGAAGCAGCTCGTGAACGACCGCATGTATCCGCTCACGCTCGACGGGCTTGACGACGCCATGCGCGAATTGAGCCGCAAACAGGGCTAGGCGCTTGAAGCACACCCGCTTCGAGGCGGTCCGCCGCCGTCTCGAGACGTTCGACCCGGGCACCGGCTGGCGGCTCTGGCTATACGAATTCCTGCTGTTCGGCTTCAAACAGGCCTGGGCCTGCCTGTTCGGCGCGCTCCTGCTCGCCCTGCTGCTGGGGACGCATCTCTTCTACCCCGCCGATGCGCCGCTGCACCGTTATGATTTCCTGACGCTTGCGGCGATCGCCATCCAGCTCGCGCTGCTGGCGTTCCGCCTGGAGACGCCGCGAGAGGCATCGGTGATCCTGATTTTCCACGTGGTCGGCACGGTGATGGAACTGTTCAAGACCGCCGCCGGATCGTGGGTCTATCCGGAAGCCAGCGTGCTGCATATCGGCGCGGTGCCGCTGTTCTCGGGCTTCATGTACGCGGCCGTCGGCAGCTACATTGCGCGCGTCTGGCGGATATTCGACTTCCGCTTCAGCCACTATCCCCCGCAATGGGCGACATGGCTGCTGGCGGCGGCGATCTACGTCAACTTCTTCGCCCACCACTGGACGGTGGACGTCCGGTATTTTCTGTTCGCCGTAACAGTGCTGCTCTTCTGGCGAACGCGGATCCATTTCCGCAATTGGCAGGTGCATCGCTGGATGCCGCTGCTGCTCGGTTTCGGCCTCGTGGCGCTGTTCATCTGGTTCGCAGAGAACATCGCCACCTTCGCCAACGCCTGGCACTATCCCGGCCAGGAAGACGGATGGGAGATGGTCTCACCCGCAAAGCTCGGAAGTTGGTACCTCCTGATGCTGATCAGCTTCGTGCTGGTGGCGCTGGTGCAGCCGATACGAGAGCCGGGACCGGATCAAAGTTGAGGTCGGGGCCGAATTCCGGTAACTTCGCCGGTGGAGGAAGGCCCATGCACTGGATTTCGCTTCCCCTCGCCGCCACCGCACTTGCAATTCCGCCGCATGGGGGAACTGCCGACGCGCCCGCGGAATCGGCGCTGCCGGCGCCGTATGTTCCCTGCGAAGGCAGTGTGCCCGTCTTCAATCCGCAAGGTTGCCCGCCGCCGCGCATGACCGTGGAAGAGCCGGTCGAGCCCGCCGAATCCGCATGCCGGGATCGCATCGCGCTCGTACGGGAGGCGAAGGGTCAGCCGCCACTGGATAGGCAACCGGCGAGCCCCGAGCGCCCCTACCTGATCGCTGCGGTCGACAAGCGGGTCGACGGATGCGCGGTCATGCAGATGCATCGCGATGTCGACGATCTGCGGCCGCTTCCCGCCCCGTCCGACGGCCCCGTGAAGGTCCACCGCGGCGGTTAACCCTTCCGGTCGAGTTCCTCGTCGAGCCGCCGGCTGCAGCGCCAGAAGAAGAACGCCGGGACCAGGCCGAGGAAGGCTGCGCCGTAGAGGACATAGCGCACGCTTTCCTCCCCATAAGCGGGTTGCAGCAGATCCGACAGCATGCCGAAGAACAGCGGCCCGAGTCCCAGCCCGATCAGGTTCTGGAAGAACAGCACCATTGCCGCCGCGATCGCACGCGTGCGCAGCGGGACGAGACCCTGCGCAGCCGAATAGGTCGGTCCGTAATAAAGCGAGTTGCAGACGGTCGGCACGATCAGCAGCAGGAGCGCAACGAACCAGTTCGTCGATTGGTAGGCGAGGAACGCGAACGGGACTGCCACGGCCATCCCGATTGCCGGCGCGGTCAGCACATGGCGCCGACTCGTCGCCCCGAACCTGTCTGCGATATAGCCGCCGAACCAGGTCCCGAAGATGCCGGCCGCGCCGTTGACGACACCGAACCAAAACCCGACCTCCCCCGGCGAAAGCTCGTGCGTGCGCTGGAAGAAAATCGTCGTCCACGTCACCTTACCATAGGCGAGGAAGGCCGCGGTGGAACTTGCTGCAAGCAGCAGGACGAAGGCGCGTGAGCTCATCACGGTGCGCACTGCCGCCCATATCGACATACCTGCATCGTTCGCCGCCTGCGCCTGCGCCGCCTCGGTCAAATGCCGCCGCGGCTCGCGCAACGCGAAGTGTACCACCAGGGCGAGAAGCACGCCGGGCAAGCCGACGATCAGAAATGCGGTTCGCCATCCCACCCAGTCGGCCAGGAAGCCGCCGATCATCATGCCCAGCAACGTGCCGATCGGAATGCCGAGTGCGTAGAACGCCAGCGCCGAGCTGCGTCGCTCGGGCGGAACGATATCGCTGATCAGGGAATGCGCGGGCGGCGTGCAGCCGGCCTCGCCCACGCCTACCCCGATCCGCGCGAGCAGGAGTTGCACGAAGTTGTTGGCCATGCCGCAAAGCGCGGTCATCGCCGACCAGGTGGCGAGCGCGATTGCGATCAGGCGCGGACGATTGGTCGTCGGCCGGTCGGCATAGCGCGCAATCGGTAGGCCGAGTGCGGTGTAGAACAACGCGAAGGCAAGACCCGTCATCAGGCCGATCTGCGTGTCACTGAGGCCGAGATCGTTCGCGATCGGCTCCGCCAGAATATTGACGATCTGCCGGTCGATGAAATTGAAGATATAGACAACCAGCAGGATCCAGAGCGTCACACGCACCGAACGCGACGTGTTTTCAGCCTGTGCTGCTGATGCCATTTTCGACCTCTCCGAAGCGAGGGTATGCCCGTCGCAGATGCGGAACGTTCTCGATCTGCGGCGCTTCGTCAAGCGCCAATCATGAATATAGAAGAATGGGTGCGATCTCTTCCCGCCATTGCGTCTCGTCGGCGTTGGCGAGCCGGTCGAGGTCCTCGGGGCGAGCAGAGGGATCGTCGACCCACTCGCGCAAGGCAGGGCCGCCATTGATCACGTCTATCGCGAGGCGATCCAGTTCGTACTCGTAGGGAAAATCGCGCCAGAGTTCGTAATCGGGATAGAGGCGGCGGATTGCCTTGAAGGCGAGAGCCTGCAGGCGCCACGGCCGGAAAGCGCCGTGTGCGTAGAACGGTCCTTCGGCATGGATCATCAGCGCGTTGCAGAGCTTGCCGGCGTGCTTGTGGAAGGTCGGCTCAAACCAGCATTCCCGCAACGCGCACCCGGTGAGCCATTCGGGCGCGAGGCGCTTCATCTCCGTCAGGACAGCACTCGCATCGACGTCAGGCGCGCCGAACAGAACCTCGAGCGGGCGGGTGGTCCCCCTGCCCTCGCTCAGCGTCGTGCCCTCGAGCATGACCGTGCCGGCATAGGCGCGCGCCATGTTGACGTTCGCGGCATTGGGGCTGGGATTGATCCAGACCCGCTCCGATGGCCAACCGTGTCCCACACCCCCGGGCTGCCAGCCTGCCATCTCGATCACGCGATAGTCTACGTCGAGGCCGAAATGCCGCACGAACCAGTGCCCCATCTCGCCCAGCGTCAACCCGTGGCGCATCGGCATCGGCGCGGCACCGACGAAGCTCTCCTGCCCCGGTACCAGCAGCATGCCTTCGAGCGGGCGACCGGCGGGATTGGGCCGGTCGAGCACCCACACGCTCTTGCCGTGGCGCGCTGCCTCTTCAAGCAGGTAGAGCAGCGTAGTGACGAATGTGTAGATACGGCAGCCGAGATCCTGAAGGTCGAACAGGAAGACGTCAGCACTCGCCATCATCGCGTCAGTCGGTCGGCGTACTTCGCCGTAGAGGCTGAACACGGGAATGCCGTAGCGCGGATCGGCCTCGTCCGCTGTCTCGACCATGTTGTCCTGCTTGTCGCCTTTCAGCCCGTGCTGCGGCCCGAAAGCACTGGTCACGCCGACCCCAGCACCGATCAGCGCATCGAGGCTGTGAGTCAGTTTCTCGGTAACGGACGCAGGATGGGCGACGAGCGCCACGCGCCGGCCTTCGAGCGGCTTCCTGAGATCGGGGTCGGCGAGCAGCCGGTCGATGCCGAATTTCATACCGTCGCGGGTGCCGCAAGCCTCGCCGCGAAGCAAGAGTCCTCGTGAAAGTCCGGCCCGCGTTCGGGGTGAACGATCGCCCAGTAGCTCTTCACCCCACCCTGTTCCTCGATCACCGCGGAGAGGCCCGCGGCGCACTCGGCGTGAGGAAGGCCCGCACGCAGAACGGTCGCATCGAAGATCGCCATCGCGCTTCCGAGGCGCATGGTGCAGTCGGGCTCGCGCGGGAACGGGCGCTCGCTCATGCCCTCGCGGTAGCTGGTGAAATCGTAGGCTGCCCAGCGTTCGGACGGCGAGAGGTTGATCTCGCAGTAGGCCGTGCCGCCCTCGGGCCTGAGGAACAGCTCGAAGCAGGTGGTCCGCCACAACTCGTCCGCACGGCCGCGGCCGGCGAAGGGTGGGACGATCAGCTTGCCGATCCCCTCGATCCGCCAGCGCAGCCGCAACCATTCGCTGTCGGAGGTGAGGATTCGCGCCTCCACCCGTGTCACGGCCAAAGGCGGATGAGCCGGATGGGCGATGAGTTCATGCGTTTGCAAGCGGTACTCCTCGTGCTAGGCGCCGCCCCGCATCAGAGGGCCCCATGACGACTTACGAATCCGAACTGCTGCGCGTGCTCGACGAGCGCGGCTATGTCCATCAGGCGACCGACGCGAAGGGGCTGGATGCCCTTGCAGCGCGGCAGGTCGTGCCGGGGTATATCGGGTTCGACGCCACCGCGCCCTCACTTCACGTTGGCAGCCTGGTACAGATCATGATGCTCCGGCGGCTGCAGCAGACCGGCCACAAGCCAATCGTGCTGATGGGCGGAGGCACGACCCGGATCGGTGATCCGACAGGCCGCGACGAGAGTCGCAAGATGCTGACCGACGAGGCGATCGCCGAGAACATCGCCGGTATTCGGAAGGTGTTCGAACGGTTGCTTGTCTTCGGCGAAGGCCCGGCCGATGCCGTCATGGTCGACAATCAGGACTGGCTCGCCCAGCTCGGTTATATCGAGATGCTGCAGAAAGTCGGCACCCACTTCACGGTCAACCGGATGCTGACCTTCGATTCGGTGCGCCTGCGGCTCGAGCGCGAGCAGCCGATGACGTTCCTCGAATTCAACTACATGATCCTCCAGGGCTACGATTTCCGGCACCTGTCGCAGGAGATGGGCGCACGGCTGCAGATGGGCGGCAGCGACCAGTGGGGCAATATCGTCAACGGGGTCGAGCTCGGCCGCCGGATGGACGGGGCGGAGCTCTTCGGCCTCACCACTCCGCTGCTGACCACGGCCGACGGCGCGAAGATGGGCAAGACCGCGGGCGGCGCGGTGTGGCTCAACGAGGAGCAGCTTCCGGCCTACGATTTCTGGCAATACTGGCGCAATGTCGACGACCGCGACGTCGGCCGCTTCCTCCGCCTCTTCACCGACCTTCCGCTGGACGAGATCGAGCGCCTCGAGGCGCTCGAGGGGAGCGAGGTCAACGCGGCCAAGGTCGTTCTGGCCAACGAGGTGACGAAGCTGGTGCGCGGCGAGGACGCGGCGCGCTCGGCCGAGGCTACGGCCGCGGAAACCTTCGCCGGCGGCGCGGGTGACGACCTGCCCACGCTCGCGCTCGGAAGCGAAGGCATGCGGATTGGCGCTGCCCTCACCGCCATTGGTTTCACCGCGTCCAACGGCGAGGCGAAGCGCAAGATCGCCGAAGGGGCCGTGAAGCTCGACGGTGGAGCGGTGACCGATCCGGCGCAGCTCGTTCTGCCGGCCGAGGGGCAGGAGATGCGGCTTAGCCTGGGGAAGAAGAAGCACGGCGTGCTGACCCGCTAATCGCGACGCACCGTTCCGGTTTCGGTATAGATTGAAGCCCCGCCGACTTTACCAATTGTAAGACATTTGAGAACACTAGGGACGGCCGCACCAGGAGAAAAAGGGTTGTCGTCAGTGTCCGCCGGAGCGAATCTCAGCGTTACCGATATGCGCCGCGCGGCGCGGCATCCCGTGGATCATCCGGTGATCGCCGAACATCACGTTCGCGGCGACATGCCGCTCCATATCTGCAACATCTCGGCGCACGGCTTCATGGTCGACGACGCCGAGGATCTTGCGCGCGGCGACCGGCTGATGATTCGCCTGCCCGTGATCGGCCTCATCGAAGCCTACGTTATCTGGACCCGCGACACGCGCGCAGGCTTCCAGTTCGAGCGGATCATCCGGCTAGACGACTTCGTGAGCCTGATCGACACGCTCCAGCCCAATCCGCGCCTGCGCCGCCGGCGCTAAAGGCATACGCGGCAAGGGCCGCTTCTCACGTTGCTTGATCAGATTGCTTGGCTTGCACCGCGGGCGATGCCATGAGCCCGCCGGTGAGCCAGCCCCGGTCCCCCTTCCGCATCGCCAACTTCCGCGCCTACTGGGTCTCGCGCCTGACGATGACGCTGGCGCAGTACGCGATGATGCTCATCATCGGGTGGCAGACCTACAACATCGCGCGCGACGCAGGAATGAGCGTGGCCGGCGCATCGGGCCAGCTCGCACTGATCGGTCTGCTGCAGTTTGTCCCGCTGTTCCTGCTGACGCCGTTCTCCGGGCTGGCGGCCGACCGGTTCGACAGGCGCAATCTCGCGCGGCTGACGATCGTGCTCCAATTTGCCTGCGCCGCGACCCTGGCGCTGCTCACCTGGAACGAGGCGATAGAGCTGCAGTGGCTGTTCTCCGTCGCCGTGGTGCTCGGCGTGGTGCGCGCCTTCAATGGTCCCGCGCTTTCGGCGCTCGCGCCGAACCTCGTGCCCAAGACCATCCTGCCCAACGCCATCGCGCTGAGCTCGATTGCCTGGCAGACCGGGATGATCGTCGGTCCCGCGATCGGCGGATATTTCTACGCCATCATTCCGGCCCTTCCCTACGCCGTCGCCGCCGGGCTCCTCACGATCTCGATCATTGCGCTCAGCACCATCGGCAAAGTGCCGCAGCCACCGATCCCCGGCGCTACGCGTCCGATCGGACAGATGATCGACGGACTGCACTATGTCGTGCGCAACAAGATGGTGCTCGGCGCCATCACGCTCGATCTGTTTGCGGTGTTCCTGGCCGGTGCGACCGCCCTCTTCCCGGTCTATGCGCGTGACATTCTGAAGGTCGGCGAGACCGGCCTTGCGCAGCTCGCGATGGCGCCGGCGACCGGCGCCGCGCTCACCGCACTGTGGTTCTCATTCCGCCCGCTCAAGAGCAACGTGGGGCCCAAGATGCTCGTGTCGGTTGCCGTGTTCGGCTTCGCCACCGTGATCTTCGGCGTCTCCACCTGGATGCCGCTCAGCCTCGTGATGCTGTTCATCGTCGGCGCGGCGGACATGTTCTCGGTCTACATCCGCCAGTCGCTGATCCAGCTTCACACGCCCGACGACAAGCGCGGGCGCGTGTCGTCGGTCTCGCTGCTGACGATCTCGGCCTCCAACGAATTCGGCGATTTCTTCTCCGGCACGCTCGCGTGGCTGATCGGCCCGGTGCTCGCCGTCGTAAGCGGCGGGATCGGCGCCATTGTTACCGTTGCGCTCTGGGCGAAGGTTTTCCCCGTCCTGCGCACCACCCGGACCTTTGACCCGCCGGAAGAATTGGACGATCATACACCGGAAGAAAAGTTGCAGGAGCACATCCCATGAAAGCTGCCAGCGTCCTCGAAACGATCGGCCGCACGCCGCACATCCGCCTCGCGCGCATGTTCCCCGACCACGAGGTCTGGGTGAAGAGCGAGCGGGCCAATCCCGGCGGCTCGATCAAGGACCGCATCGCGCTCGCCATGGTCGAAGATGCGGAGAAGTCGGGCGCGCTCAAGCCGGGCGGCACGATCATCGAGCCGACCAGCGGCAACACGGGCATCGGCCTCGCCATGGTCGCCGCAGTCAAGGGCTACAAGTTGATCCTCGTCATGCCGGAAAGCATGAGCATCGAGCGCCGCCGTCTGATGCTCGCTTATGGCGCGAAGTTCGATCTCACGCCCAAGGAAAAGGGCATGAAAGGCGCGATCGAGCGCGCCGCCGAACTGGTCCAGAAGACCGAGGGAGGCTGGACTCCGGCGCAGTTCGACAACGAAGCCAACTGGAAGATCCACCTGGAGACGACCGCGAAGGAGATCTTCGAGGACTTTCGCGATTCGCCCATCGACGTGCTGATCACCGGCGTCGGCACCGGCGGCCATCTCACCGGCTGCGCGGAAGAGCTGAAGCGCCACTGGAGCGGGATGAAGGCCTATGCCGTGGAGCCCGACCTCTCGCCGGTGATCGGCGGCGGACAGCCCGGCCCTCACCCGATCCAAGGTCTCGGCGCGGGCTTTATCCCCGGTAACCTCCACACGCAGGCGATCGACGGGGCGATCGAGGTCTCGGGCGACGACGCCAAGGAAATGGCCCGTCGCTGCGCGCGTGAGGAAGGGCTGCTGGTCGGCATCTCGAGCGGCGCGACACTCGCCGCGATCGCGCAGAAGCTGCCCGAACTGGATTCGGGCGCCCGCATTCTCGGCTTCAACTACGACACCGGCGAGCGCTACCTCTCGGTGCCCGACTTCCTGCCGGAGGAGTAGACTCTTCCGGCTCCGGAGGCCGCGCTAAGCCCCTTCGCCGTTCGCTCCGAGCTTGTCGAGGTGCCGCTTTTCCTTCTAGCGTGACACTTGAGGAAAGTGCGGTGCTCCCACGAGTTCGGCACGAACGGGTCTTGGGAGGTCGCTAAATGCACGTTAGGCGTCGCACTGTACTGATCGGAGGCGCCGCCACCCTCCTCGCCGGCTGCACCCACACCGGCGCGCGGGTCGCATCGGGATCCGCTGGCCCGCGCATCGTGCCGCTTCGTCTCGACCTCGACGAAGTGATGAAGATCACTGTGTGTCTGCGCCCGTTCCGTCCGGCCGGGCCTCGGCTCGAAGCAGAGCGATTCGGCGAAAAGACGGTGATTCACAACTACGGCCACGGCGGCGCAGGTTGGTCGCTCGGATGGGGCTGCGCCGCAGAGGCCGCAGCGCTCGCCAGGTCTGGCGGAGCAAGCGAGTTCGCGGTGATCGGCGCGGGCGTGATCGGGCTCACGACCGCGCTGCGCCTGATCGAAACAGGCGCGAAGGTAGCGGTCTATGCCCAGGAGTTCCCTGCCGAAACTCGCTCCGCACGTGCCACCGGCGTCTGGTCGCCGAGCAGTCGGATTGCGCTCGCTGGCGCTACGCCGCCGGACTTTACGGAACGCTGGGAAGGCTGGGCTCGCGCCTCTTACGCCGCGCACTTGCGGATGGTCGGCCTCCTTGGAGATCCGGTCGAGTTCCTTCCGCAGTATGAAGTAAGCGGAGGTGCAAAGGAGAGCGCTGCGCCGCCCGCGGCGCACGATTTCCTCCACATCCACCGGCGGGTACGCGACCTGCAGCCGCCCTGGCGGCAGATGGCGCCGGAGGAGAATCCCTTTGCGCCGCGCGAAACTGCGACAGGAAACGGAATGGTGTTCAACGTCGCCAGCTACGCGGACCGGCTCGCACGGCTCTTTATGCTGCGCGGCGGACGGATGATCCGCCGCAGCTTCCCCGACCGCGCAGCAGCACTCGCATTACCGGAACCGGTGATAGTGAACTGCATGGGCTACGGCGCGAAGGCCATCTGGGGCGACGCCGGCATGGTGCCGGTTCGCGGCCAGATCGGATGGCTTATCCCGCAGCCGGAGGCGCGCTATTCGCTCTACTACGGTGGCGTGAACGCGATCTCGCGCCGCGATGGGGTCGTGATCCAGTATTACGGACCGAACGAGGACTTCGGCTATGGCGACGCGAACGAAGTGGTCGACCGCGCCGAAACCGACCGCGCCCTCGCGATCTTGCGGCAGGCTTACGTCGCCCAGGCGGAATAGCGATCATGGCAAATTTCGAAGCAGTCTCTTACACCGATGGTGACCGTGCGCTCACCGGTCACCTGATCCGGCCCGCAGGCGAGCCCCGCGCGGCGGTCGCCGTCTTCCCGACGATCATGAACCCCACGCCCGCCGTCGAGGCCAAGGCGCGCGCCTTGGCCGAAGCGGGCTATCTGGCGATGGTCTGCGACTTCTACGGCGCTGCTCCGCATGACCTTGCACAAGCGAACGAATGGGCGAATGCCCTGCGCGCAGATCCGCGCGTTTACCGCGCGCGTCTCCGTGCTGGGCTTGCCGCGTTGCGCGAAGCTGCGCCGAGCCTGCGGCAGGTGGCGATCGGCTTCTGCATGGGCGGGCAGGCCGTGCTCGAACTCGCGCGCGATGGCGCCGATCTGGCGCTGGTGACGAGCTTTCATGGCCTGCTGGATACCCAGGCGCCCGCCGAGCCCGGCGCCGTCGGTGCGCGGATCCTGGTCTGCCATGGCGATGCCGACCCCCTCGTCCTGCGCGCGCAGGTGCTGGCCTTCTGGGAAGAAATGGACCGCGCTGGCGCGAATTGGCACTTCCACAGCTACAGCGGTGTGAAGCACGGCTTCACCAATCCCAATCCGCCGCCCGGCAGCGCTGCCGTGGACTACGACCCCAGCGCAGGCCGGCAAAGCTGGGCTGCGATGCTGGAACTCTTCCGCGAGGTTCTCGGCTAGCCCCCTGCTGCGCCGGTGCGCGCGGCAAGCGGGGACACATTCATTAACTTTTCTCTTTTCGGCGATTGTGTCTTAACCTGTCAGGGGAGACGATGAACAACGGAGAGGGAGGATAAGACATGGTTCGCAAACTTGGGGCTGAGTTTTTCGGCATGTTCTGGCTCGTTTTCGGCGGCTGCGGCGCAGCGGTTCTCGCGGCGGGGTTTCCCGAACTCGGGATAGGCTTTGCCGGTGTTGCGCTGGCCTTCGGCCTTACGGTCCTGACGATGGCCTATGCGGTAGGAGGAATCTCCGGAGCGCATTTCAATCCGGCGGTGACGCTGGGGCTCGCCATCGCCAATCGCATCTCATGGAAAGACGTCATCCCGTACTGGGTCGTCCAGGTGGTGGCGGCAATCGTGGCGGGTGCTGCCTTGCTGGCCATTGCCTCAGGACAAGCGGGCTTCGAGGCCGGCGGGTTCGCGACCAACGGGTTCGGCGAGTTGTCGCCGGGCGGCTATACGATGGAGGCTGCCCTGCTGATCGAGGTGATCCTGACTGCCGGGTTCCTGATCGTTATTCTCGGTTCGACGTCCCGCGTCGCCCCGGCGGGTTTCGCGCCGCTGGCGATCGGCCTGGCTCTCACGTTGATCCACCTCATCTCAATCCCGGTGACCAACACCTCGGTCAATCCGGCGCGCTCGACCGGTGTGGCACTGTTCGCGGACACTGCGGCGATGGGCCAGCTATGGTTCTTCTGGCTCGCGCCGCTGGTTGGCGGGGCGCTGGGTGCGCTGATCTGGCGCTTCCTGTTGATGCCGGGCGAGACTCTGGACCACGTCGGCGGAGATGCCGAACGGGCGTGACTTGAGCGTCGTGTGCCGCCCTGCGCTTGAAGACGTGGGGCGGCACTGAACATAGTGGCCCGTAGCGGGAAGATTGCGCCGGGCTCGCCAAACCACCATCAGCGTTCGCACGATGGCACAGAATGTCTATGACGATCCCGCGTTCTTCGCGGGTTACAGCAAGCTCCCCCGCCAGGTGCACGGCCTCGACGGCGCACCGGAATGGGCGGCAATCCGCGCGCTTCTGCCCGATCTCGCTGGCAAGGATGTGGTGGATCTGGGATGCGGCTTCGGATGGGCCTCGCGCTGGATGAGAGCGCAAGGCGCCGCCTCGGTCCTTGGGCTCGACCTCTCGGAGAACATGATCGACCGCGCCTGTGCCAGCACCACGGACCCAGCTATCGAATACCGGATTGCCGATCTCGACACGTTGATACTGCCGACCGGCGCGTTCGATCTCGCCTACAGCGCCCTCACCTTCCACTATGTCGAGGATTTCGGACGCCTCGTCCGTATGATCCGAGCCGCTCTCAGGCCGGGTGGGAATCTCATCTTCACGATCGAGCACCCGATCTACATGGCGGCCACTCATCCGAACTGGATCGTCGACCCGGACGGCCGCATGACGTGGCCGGTGAACGGCTATTTCCGGGAGGGAGAGCGCATCACGACATGGTTCGTCGAAGGCGTAAGGAAATACCACCGAACGCTCGACACGACCTTGAACACGCTCCTCGATGCAGGTTTCCGTCTTCAGCGGGTCGTCGAGTTTGTGCCTACGGCCGAGCAGATCCGGCAGATGCCGCAACTTGCCGAAGAACTGGAGCGACCGATGATGCTGTTGGTTTCCGCGTCCCGCTAGCGCTCAGTTCACTCGCGCTACAATGTGCCGAGGGACAAACCAACCGCGTCATCCCAGCGAAAGCTGGGGATCGCTCTCCAATCGAGCACGGGACCGCAACGACCCCGGCTTCCGCTCGGATAACGACAGGCGGATGCGACCTGCCTAAACGGCGGTCGCGAACGCCTCCTCGCCGAGCGTCATCATCGCCTCGCTGCCCGCTTCGAGCTTGCGCCGCAGCGCGCCCGCATCCGGAAGGAAGCGTTCGGCATAATAGCGGGCCGTGACGAGCTTGGCCTCGTAGAACCCCTTGTCCTCCGCCCCGCTGGCGAGCTTTTCCTGCGCGACTTTCGCCATACGCAGCCACATCAGGCCCAGCGTCACCAGCCCCATGATGTGCATGTAGTGATGCGCGCCCGCGCCAAGATTGTTCGGGTTCTGCATCGCGTTCTGCATGAACCACATGGTCGCGGCCTGCTGCTCGTTCAGGGCCTTCTCGAGCCGCTCCGCGAGCGGGCCGAGTGTCTCATCGCCCTTGGCCGCCGCGGCTTCCTCGCCGACCAGCTTGAAGAACGCCTGGATCGCCGCGCCGCCATTCTGCGCCAGCTTGCGGCCGCACAGGTCCATCGCCTGGATGCCGTTGGTGCCTTCGTAGATCTGCGTGATGCGGGCATCGCGCACGAACTGCTCCATGCCCCATTCCTTGATGTAGCCATGCCCACCGAAGACCTGCTGCATGTCGACCGCCGTCTCGAACCCCTTGTCGGTGCCGTAGCCCTTGATCACAGGGGTCATCAGCCCGAGCAGCATGTCGGCCTCGGCCCGTTCCTCCTCAGTCGCGGCCCGGTGCGTCAGATCGACCAGAAGCGCGCCCCACAGCGCTAGCGCCCGGAAGCCCTCGGTGAAGGCCTTGGCGTCCATCAGCATCCGCCGTACGTCGGGGTGGACGATGATCGGATCGGCCTTCTCCTCCGGTTCGGCCGGGCCGGTGAGCGCCCTGCCCTGCCGCCGGTCGAGCGCATAGGCGACCGCGTTCTGATAGGCGGCTTCCGCCTGGCTGAAGCCCTGAATGCCGACGCCGAGTCGCGCAGCATTCATCATGATGAACATCGCAGCGAGGCCCTTGTTCTCCTCGCCGACGATCCAGCCCTTCGCCCCGTCGTAGTTGAGCACGCAGGTCGAATTGCCGTGAATGCCCATCTTGTGCTCGATCGAGCCGCAGGTGACGCCGTTCCGCTCACCCAGCGAGCCGTCGTCGTTCACCAGCACCTTGGGCACCACGAACAGCGATATACCCTTCGTCGAATCCGGCGCGCCGGGGGTCTTGGCGAGCACCAGGTGGATGATGTTCTCGGTCAGGTCGTGCTCGCCGGCCGAGATGAAGATCTTCGTGCCGGTGATCGCGTAGCTGCCGTCGGCCTGCGGCTCCGCCTTGGTGCGGATCAGGCCCAGATCGGTGCCGCACTGCGGCTCCGTCAGATTCATCGTGCCGAGCCATTCGTTGGCGATCATCTTCGGCACGTACTTGGCCTGCTGCTCGGGCGATCCCTTGGCAAGCAGCGCCGACACTGCACCGTTGGTTAGGCCCGGATACATGCCGAAAGCCTGGTTGGCCGAGGAGATGAACTCCTCAATGACGAAGCCGAGGACATGCGGCATGCCCTGCCCGCCGAATTCCTCCGGAGCGGAGATCGTGCCCCAGCCCGCCTCGCGGAACTGCTCGAACGCCTGCTTGAATCCGGGCGGCGTGGTGACCGAACCGTCGTCGTTCCGGGTGCAGCCGTGCTCGTCCCCTGCCTGGTTGAGCGGCGCGAGAACCTCCGAGCAGAACTTGCCTGCCTCGTTGATGACCGTGTCGATCATGTCCGGCGTGGCGCTCTCGAAGCCCGGCAGATCGCCGTAGCTCGCAAGGTCCAGCAGTTCGTTGACGACGAAGCGCGTGTCGCGGGTCGGAGCGGTATAAGTCGGCATGCGTTGGTCCTGCGAAGAAGGGTGCTCGTCAGTCAATCGATTCGACGAGCTTGATGAAGGCGCTCAGTTCTTTGATCGACGAATCGATGTCCGCCTTCTGGCGCTTGAGCTTGGCAACGTGCGCGCGGCATTTCTCGACCGTAACGCGCCGCTGCTCCACACGCCCGTCGCCGAGATCGTAGAGGTCGATCATTTCGCGGATCTCGGATAGCGAGAATCCGACGTTCTTTGCGCGCATGATCCACGCCAGTCGCGCGCGGTCGCGTTTCGAGTAGACTCGCGTCAGGCCGAGGCGTTTCGGGCCGATCAGCCCTTCGTCCTCATAGAAGCGCAGCGCGCGCGCGGTGCAGCCGAACTCCGACGTCAGGTCGGAGATGGAGTATTGCTCGCGCGAATGCTTGTCGGGCCGCTCGAGATGGGCGCCGGAATGCGGTTCGGGGAGCTTGCGGACTGGATCAGGCATGGCCGCAGAATAATACCCTTTACGTAAACGTCAATCTTCGGCCGGGATCAGCCTATCGCCGTCGAGCTTCCGGAAGAAGCAGCTCTCCGCCCCAGTATGGCAGGTTGGCCCCTGCGGGTGACAGCGAAGCACTACCGCGTCCTGATCGCAATCGACCAGGATCTCTTCAACCTGCAGGGTGTTGCCCGAAGTCTCACCCTTCAGCCAGAGCGCACCGCGCGAGCGCGAGTGGAAGTGAGCCAAGCCCGTCTCACGCGTTTTGGCCAGAGCTTCCCTGTCCATGAACGCAACCATGCGCACCGCCCCGCCGGCGCTGTCGACCACCACTGCGGTGAGCAATCCGCTGCTGTCGAACTTGGGTTCGAATCGGTCGATCAAGGTGTTCTCCATCATGCTGAACGGATGCGCGGCCCCGCCCGTTAGTTGATTTGTTGCACGATAACCACAGCGGCTGCCCAAAATCCCCGCCTGCCGCACATGTCGCTTTGATGAACAGCCCTCAGGTGGGAAGAAGTGCAGGCAGCTCGCAAGAGCCGCCCGCCGACCGTTCGGTGCCGCAAGAGCGCCAGGTTCAGGGGGAATTGGGGACGCAGCCCGCCGCAAGGTGATGGCGCCCCCGCAACGTTGAGGGATCGGGTCTCGTGCCCGCAGTCGATGGGGGCGACTGCGCAGCTAAAGCGGGACCGACGATTTTCGTCACGTGGCGCCCGGAGCCTCGGCTTCGGGCGTTTCGTTTGTGAGGCGTCTAGCTTTCAGGTGCCGCCAGAGCCCTGCGTTCGCCCCAACCGCCCTCATTCTCCAGCACCCGTGCAAAGCATGCGACGACGACCCGCGTCGCACCCCCGCGCTTGAGAGCGGCGACACAGGCGTCGCTGGTCGCGCCGCTCGTAAGTACGTCATCCACCAGCAGGACCTGCGATCCGCGAATGCGTGCGCGGCGGCGCGAGTCGACGGCGATCGCCCCGTGAAGCGTCCGCATCCGCGCCTGGCGCCCCAACCCGCCAAGCGCCGGCGTGCGCTTGCGGCGCTCGAGGCCGTTGACGAGAAGTTCCGCGCCCGTCGAACGCGCGATCTCTCCCGCAATGAGGGCAGCCTGGTTGAAGCCGCGATGCCACAGGCGCCACCGGTGGAGTGGCACCGGCATAACCAGCCACTCCCCCTCCATCGGCGGCAGCCGCGCGATGATCAGGCGGGCGAGCATCGGTGCAAGTGCGATGCGCCTGCCATGCTTGAAGGCAAGCACGAGCTTGCGCGCGGTATCGTTGTAGATCGTCCCGGCTGCGATGCCGTCGTGACGCGGAGGCTGCGCCAGGCAAGGCGCACAGATCGCGCCGCCTGCCATCGACTCACTCGCGAATGGCCGCTGGCACGCAGCACACGCGGGCTCACCCGGAATGACGAGCTCGCTCCAGCACGACGCGCAAAGCCCGGCCTGCTGCGCAATTCCGGCTCCGCAGACGGGGCAGCGCGGCGGAAAGACCAGATCGACGAAGGGGGCGATCGATTCGTGCAGGAATGCGGCGGCGCTCACCCCGCGATGCTGTCGCTCTTGCAAGGCAAAGGCAACCCCGGCAGGGCGGGCGGATGACGGCAGCCCGGGTTCCGCAGATATTCTCTCCTCACCGGCGGCATGCGCGTTGGCGCCGCGCCATGGCCGAGCAGCGCCGCGAGGGCGCGGCCGATTTCGTTTTCCGGTCCATGGCCGAAGAACTGGAGGAGCGTCTCTCCTTCATGAACGTCCGCGCCGGCACCGCGCTGCTGTCCGGAGATCCCACCGGACTGGCGCGTGCCGTGCTGGCGGAATGCACCGAGACCGTCCGTACCGTCGATCCGTTCGATCATGACGAGGAGGAGGCGATCGAGGGCTCGTTCGACCTGATCGCCAGCCTCGGCGCGCTTGATACGGTCAACGATGTCCCGGGCGCGCTGATCCATCTGCGCAACGCGCTCGCACCGGGCGGCATCGCAATGGTGAGCTTCGTGGGCGCAGGGAGCCTCGCCAATCTCAGGCGGGCCCTACTGGCGGCGGAGCCCGACAGGCCGGCGGCGCGCATGCACCCGATGATCGACATGCAGGCGGGTTCGGCGCTGATGCAGCGCGCCGGTTTCGCGCGGCAAGTAGCGGATAGCTATCCGCTGCGCGTGCGCTACGGCGCGCTCGACAGGCTCGTCGAGGATCTGCGCAGTCAGGCGCTAACGAACGTCCTGACGGCGGCCCCGCCCGCGCTATCCCGTGCCGCGCTCCAGCGAGCGCGGGAGGCCTTCGTCGAAACCGCGGATGCCGAGGGCCGCGTTACCGAGATCTTCGAGATTGTTACCCTAACCGGCTGGAAAAGCTAACGCAGGGCTGCTTGTGCCGCAGCCAGCCTCGCGATCGGCACACGGTAGGGCGATGCGCTGACGTAATCGAGCCCAACTGTGTTGCAGAAGGCGATGCTCGCCGGATCGCCGCCGTGTTCGCCGCAAATGCCGAGCTTGAGGTCAGGCCGCGCCGCCCTGCCCCGCTCCGCTGCGAGTTCCACGAGTTGCCCGACGCCTTCGATATCGAGGCTCACGAACGGATCGCGCGCGAATATACCCTTCTCCACATAAGGGGCGAGAAAGCGCGCTGAATCATCCCGCGAAACCCCAAGAGTGGTCTGCGTCAGATCGTTGGTTCCGAAGGAAAAGAACGTCGCCTCCTCTGCAATCTCACCCGCCATCAGGGCGGCGCGCGGAAGCTCGATCATAGTGCCGACGAGATATTCGAGCGTACGCCCTTTCTCGGTGAACACCTCGGTCGCGACACGCTCGACCAGTGCGCGCAGGAGCTCGAGCTCGCGGCGGGTCGCGATCAGCGGAATCATGATCTCGGGCACGGGCGCTTCGCCCGATCGTTCGGCGACTTCGCAGGCGGCCTCGAAGATCGCGCGCGCCTGCATCTCGTAGATCTCGGGATAAGTGATGCCGAGGCGGCAACCGCGATGGCCGAGCATGGGGTTGAACTCGTGCAGCTCGTCCGCACGGCGCCTGAGGCGATCGACGTCGACGCCGGTGACCGCCGCGAGTTCGGCAAATTCGGCATCGCCGTGTGGAAGGAATTCGTGCAGCGGCGGGTCGAGCAGGCGGATCGTGCACGGCAGACCGGCCATGACATCGAAGATCTCGCGGAAGTCGGCACGTTGCTCGGGCAGAAGCTTGGTAAGCGCCGCGCGGCGCCCCTGCTCGTTTTCGGCCAGGATCATCTCGCGCACGGCGCTGATCCGGCCGGCGTCGAAGAACATGTGCTCGGTGCGGCAGAGGCCGATACCCTCGGCGCCGAACTGGCGCGCCATGCGGCAGTCGGCCGGAGTCTCGGCATTGGTGCGCACCTTCATTCGGCGGTGGCGATCGGCCCACTCCATCAGCGTGCCGAAGTCGCCGGCGAGCGCGGGTTCGACCGTCGCAACTTCCCCGGCCATGACCTGGCCTTTGCTGCCGTCGAGCGTGAGCGTGTCACCCTCGGCCAGCTCACGCTCGCCGATGCGCAGCGTGCGCGTCTTGAGGTCAATTGACACACTCGGCGCGCCCGACACGCAGGGCCGCCCCATACCGCGAGCAACGACGGCCGCATGTGACGTCATGCCGCCCCGCGCGGTGAGGATGCCCTGCGCGGCGTGCATGCCGTGGATGTCCTCCGGGCTGGTTTCGACCCGGACGAGGATGACCTTCTCGCCGCGCTGCGACCACTGCTCGGCGGTATCGGCGTCGAGCACGATACGGCCGGAGGCGGCGCCGGGAGACGCCGGCAGGCCGGTGGTGAGCACGTCGCGCGGGGCATCGGGATCGAGCGTAGGATGAAGAAGCTGATCGAGCGCCATCGGATCGACGCGCAGCACTGCCTCTTCCTCGCTGATCAGGCCCTCGCCCACCATGTCGACCGCCATCTTGAGCGCGGCCTTCGCGGTGCGCTTGCCGCTGCGGGTCTGCAGCATCCACAGCTTGCCGCGTTCGACGGTGAATTCGATGTCCTGCATGTCACGGTAGTGCCGCTCCAGCAGGTCGAACACGCGGGCGAGCTCCGCGAAAGCCTCGGGCATTGCCTCTTCCATGGAGTGCGGCTTCGCTCCGGCGGCTTCGCGTGCGGCCTTCGTCAGGTACTGCGGCGTGCGGATGCCGGCGACGACATCCTCACCTTGCGCGTTGATCAGGTATTCGCCGTAATAGACCTTCTCACCGGTCGCCGGATCGCGAGTGAACGCGACGCCGGTGGCGGAGGTGTCGCCCATATTGCCGAATACCATCGCCTGGACGTTGACCGCGGTGCCCCAGTCGCCGGGGATGTCGTTCAGGCGGCGGTAGACCTTGGCGCGCTCGGAATCCCAGCTATCGAAGACGGCGCGGATGGCACCCCAGAGCTGGCGAGAGACGTCCTGTGGGAACGACTCTCCCAGCGTGTCGGCGACGATCCGCTTGTAATCGCCAACCAGCGCCTGCCAGTCCTCGTACTCCATCTCGGTATCGTTATAGAAACCTTTGTCTTCCTTCGTGATTTCGAGAGCCTCCTCGAACAGTCCATGATCGAGGCCGAGGACGACGTCGGAATACATCTGGATGAAGCGGCGGTAAGAGTCCCACGCGAAGCGCGGATCGCCGGAGGCGGCGGCAAGACCCTCCACCGTCTCGTCGTTCAGGCCCAGATTGAGCACCGTGTCCATCATGCCCGGCATCGAGACTCGCGCGCCCGAGCGCACCGACACGAGCAACGGGTCGGCAGCATCGCCGAAGCGCTTGCCGACAGATTTCTCGATGTGGCTCAGCGCCTTGGCGACCGAGCTTTGCAGCTCGTCGGAGAAGTCGCCACCGTGCTTCAGGTAGCGGACACACTCCTCGGTGGCGATGGTGAAGCCGGGCGGCACCGGCAGGCCGATCGACGCCATCTCGGCGAGGTTGGCGCCCTTGCCCCCGGTGACGGTCTTGTCCTTCTGCCGTGCATTCGTATGCGGTGCGTTGCCGCCGAAGGTGAAGACCGTCTGTTCCATCGTGCCCATCCGTTAACCCAGAGATTCCGAGAGGTCGCTACCCGTTCACTGCCGCGCTCGACAAGAGCGGTCCGTCGCCAGGTTAGGGAGAACAGCGAGGAGAGTAGCGTCTACCCCTCAATGCGCGAGAAGTCGGCGACTTTGTGCACCGCAGCACGGAAGCGCGCAAGCAGATCGAGCCGCGCCGCGCGCTTCTTTTCTTCATCCGCGTTTACCGTCACTTCGTCGAAGAAGCGGTCGATCGGCGCGCGCAGCGTGGCGAGCGCGGCCATGGCGGCGGAGAAGTCCTCCGCCTCGACCGCGCGCGCAGCCGCCGGCTCGGCGGTGTGGAGCGCCTCGATCAGCGCCTTCTCCGCCGGCTCGGGCGTGTAGGACAACTCCTGCGTATGGCGCTCGGCCATCTTGGCGGCGACCACCGCGGCGAGATCGGGATCGTCGACGTTGGCCAGCGGGTCCTCCTCGCCGGTCTGCGCGATCTGACCCTCGATGCCGCGCCAGTCCTCCTTCTTGAGGATGTTCGAGGCACGCTTGTAGGCGGCGAGCAGATTGGCGCCGTCCTCGGTTTCGATAAAGGCCTGCAGAGCGTTCACACGAGCAAGAAGCCGCACGAGGTCGTCTTCGTTCCCGAGCGCGAACACGGCGTCGATCAGGTCGTGGCGGACGCCGGCTTCGCGTTGTTGGACTTTGAGGCGGTCGGCGAGGAAGTCGAGGATGCCAATCTCTGTTTCAGCGGCACTCGCTATCCAATAATCAACTCGTTCTTCCGGTTCGTCGCTCGGACCTAAGTAGATAAAGTCCTCTGCGGGTAGTTCTGGTGAACCCTCAACGAAGTAAAGCCTCTTGCTTCGTCCTACATCTTCAATCCGAGTCCAGCCTAGGATGTTCTTAGGTTCGCCACTTACGTATACATCGTCACGTTCGCCAAGCTGGGCGATCAAAGACCGATGTGAGCGCCGAATAAGCGAACCTAATGAAGCTCGTAGATCGTTGGTAAGGAACAGCGAAATGCAGGCTAGTACCGCTCGTCGCAGAGCGTAAGGATCTTTGGAGCCGGTTGGCTTCTCGTCAATTGCAAAGAACGCAGCCAACGTATCCAGCTTATCCGCCAAGCTCACCGCCACCGTAATCGGCGCAGTGGGCACATCATCGCCCTGCCCAACCGGCTTGTAGTGATCGCGAATAGCATCGGTGACTTCGTCGGGCAGGCCCTCGGCACGGGCGTAGTAGCCGCCCATAAGGCCTTGGAGTTCGGGGAATTCACCGACCATCTCGGTGACAAGGTCGGCCTTCGCGAGACGCGCGGCGGCCTCGGCCAGATCGGGGTTCGCGTCTTTGACGATCCCTTCCTCCGCCAACCAGCGCGCCAGTCTGGCGACGCGTTCGACCTTGTCGGCGACGGTGCCGAGCTTTTCGTGGAAGGTGATCCGCTCTAGCTTCTTCGCGTGGTCCGCGAGCGGGGTCTTGCGATCCTGCTCCCAGAAGAAGCGGGCATCGGAAAGGCGCGCGGCGAGGACCTTGCGGTTACCGTCGACGATGGCCGCACCGCCGTCCCCGGCCTCGATATTGGCGGTGCAGACGAAAGCATTGGCGAGCTTCCCGCCCTCATTCTCGCATACGAAATACTTCTGATTGGTCCGCGCCGTGAGCTGGATCACCTCGGGCGGGACGTCGAGGAAGGCCTCGTCGAAACGGCCGAGCAGCGGCGCGGGCCATTCGGTGAGGCCGGCGTTCTCGATCACCAGTCCCTCATCCTCGACCAGTGCGAGCCCGGCCTCCGCCGCCGCCTTGTGCGCACCGTCGCGGATCAACGCGGCGCGTTCCTCGTGGTCGACGATCACGTGGCAGGCGCGCAGCTTCTCGGCATAGTCGTGCGCACCGCCGATGGTGATCTCGCCCGGGCAGTGGAAGCGGTGACCCAGTGTGGCGTAGCCGGAGCGGACCCCGTCCACCGCGCACTCGACCAGATCCTCGCCCAGAATGGCGACGATGCCGGAGAGCGGGCGCACCCATCGCAGCGATCCGGTCGAGACCGAGGCGGCGCCCCAGCGCATCGACTTCGGCCAGGCGAAATCGCGCGCAATCGCGGGGATTGCTTCGGCGAGGAGATCGCGGGTGGCGCGCCCGGGCTTCTCGATCACCGCGAACCAGGTTGCCCGCCCCTTGATCTCCCGCAGCTCGAGCTGCTCGCGGGTGACACCGTTCTTGCGGCAGAAGCCGTCGATCGCCGCGTCGGGCGCGCCCTCCGGCGGTCCCTTGGCTTCCTCGCGCACGGCCCTGGTGCTTTCCGGCAGACCACGCGCGATCAGGGCGAGCCGGCGCGGGGTCGACCAGATGGTCACCTCGCCGATCTCGACGCCCGCTGCATCCATCTCGCGGCGGAACAGCTTCTCCAGCTCCGCCCGTGCGCCGGCCTGCATCCGGGCCGGAATTTCTTCGGAGCGCAGTTCGAGGAGGAAGTCGCTCATTTCGACCACTCCGGGTATTTCTCAGCCCAGCGCGGGGCTTCCTTCGCCATGTAGACCTCGCAGCTACCACGGGCGAGGTCGCGCACCTGGGCCATGTAGCTGGCGCGTTCCTGCACGCTGATCACGCCGCGCGCCTGGAGCAGGTTGAACACGTGGCTCGCTTCGACCGCCTGTTCGTAGGCGGCGATCGGGACGTCGTTGTCGAGGCAGTTGCGGCACTCCGCCGCGGCCTTGCGGAAGAGGTCGAACAGCGCGTCCGTATCGGCGACCTCGAAGTTCCACTTCGACATCTGCTTCTCGTTCTCGAGGAACACGTCCCCGTAAGTGACGCCGCGGCCGTTGAAATCGAGGTCGTAGACGTTGTCGACGCCCTGGATGTACATCGCCAGGCGCTCGAGCCCATAAGTCAGCTCGCCAGCGACGGGTTTGCAGTCGAACCCGCCCATCTGCTGGAAGTAAGTGAACTGGGTCACCTCCATCCCGTCGCACCAGACTTCCCAGCCCAGCCCCCAGGCGCCGAGCGTCGGGCTTTCCCAGTCGTCCTCGACGAAGCGGATGTCGTGCAGCAGCGGGTCGATCCCGATGACGCGCAGGCTTTCCAGATAGAGGTCCTGAATGTCGGCCGGGCTCGGCTTCTGGATCACCTGATACTGATAATAATGCTGCAGCCGGTTCGGGTTCTGGCCGTAGCGGCCGTCGGTCGGGCGGCGGCAGGGCTGCACGAAGGCCGCGTTCCACGGCTCCGGCCCGAGCGCGCGCAGCGTCGTGGCGGTGTGAAACGTGCCGGCCCCCATCCGCATGTCGTAGGGTTGAAGAATAAGACAGCCCTGCGCGCTCCAGAAGTCGTGAAGCGCGAGGATCATGTCCTGGAAGCTTTTCGCGGGATTCCGGTCCATCGGGCCGCGCCATGACGTAGCAGGCAAAACCCGTCAATGGTGCGACGGGCATTCTGGAGAAATGACAGGTTCTCACGACATGATGTCAGGTAATGTTGACACAGTCAGCGAATCGCGACATATAGTCAGGTATACCTGACACACGAAGGATTGCCATGTCGGCCTCGCGTCGCGCCACCCTCTATCTCAAACGGCTGCGAAGCTGATGAACAACCGGCTGAAAGTGCTGAGAGCGGAACGCGACTGGAGCCAGGCGGAATTGGCCATCCAGCTGGACGTCTCGCGCCAGGCGGTGAACGCGATCGAGACCGGCAAGCACGATCCGTCGCTACCACTCGCTTTTCGCATTGCCCGCCTGTTCGGGATGCCGATCGAGGAGATTTTCGATGACCAGGCTTGAACGGGACGAGCCTCCCCCGTCCGGGCTCGTTCGTATATTGATTGTCGTAGCCGCGAGTCTCGTAGTCATTTTCGCGCTCGGCGTGGCAGCCGGAATGATCAGCGCGGCTGCAAGCCAGGGCGGGTCGCACAGCGCCACCTTTTACCTCATTCTTCTGGCTGTCGTATCGCTTGCCGCAGGGGCGATCTGGCTGATCTTTCGCAACCGGGCAATCGTGGATCTCCCGGCGAGTCCGCGCATGCGGAAGTCGCGCATAATTCTCTATGCATCCGGCGTCGTAGGCCTCGTCGCTGGCATGGCGATGGTACTCTTCGAGGGTGGCGATACGGCAGGATGGCGGACGCTCTTCGCTTCGGACGAACCGATCTCGCCGGCGGCCACGCTGATCTTGCTCGCCGCCCTGATCGGCGGGTTCGGCCTGTCGATCCGCTGGCATATGCTCCTCGACGAGCATGAGCGCGCCGCCTACGATTTCGGAGCTGTCGTCTCGATCTACCTGTATTTCCTGCTGAGCGCCGGGTGGTGGTTGCTCGCGCGCGGAGGATTCGCCGCGGTGCCGAACGGTTACGTCATCTTCTGGGTGGTTATGGTCACCTGGCTGATTGGTTGGGTGGTTCGTCGGTACCGTTGACCCGCCGAGACCATCTCCCACAATGAAGGATCCAAGAACGATGAAGCTGAACCGCATCCCCACCAAAATCCGTGCGCTCTCGCTCGGTGTCTCCGCCTGCGCCCTCGCGTTTGTTACCCCGGCCCAGGCGCAGGAGACGGCGCCTGCCCCCGTCCCTGCGGAGAGGCAGGAAGTCGAGATCGCGACGCCGGCGCTGTGGAAGGTCGCGGACGAGGATACGACCATCTATCTGTTCGGCACGGTCCATGCTCTCCCAGATGGGATCGAATGGTATCACGGCCCTATCGCCGACGCGCTGGGCACCTCCGATATCCTGGTGACCGAGATCGAGATGACGCCTGAATCGATGGCCGCGACCCAGAACCTGGTGATGACCAAAGGCGTGCTGCCCGAAGGCGAGACGCTGCGTGAGATGCTCAGCGACGAGCAGCGCGCGGCTTACGAGGCGGCGCTGGCGCGGGTGGAACTGCCGCCTGCCGCCTTCGATCGGTTTGAGCCATGGTACGGCGCGATGATGCTCACCATGCTGCCGCTGCTCAAGCAGGGCTATACGACCGATGCGGGCGTCGAGGCGGTGCTCGAAACGAAGGCAAGCAAGGAGCTGGAGCGCGGTGCACTCGAGACAGTCGAGGAGCAGCTTTCGATCTTCGACAATCTGCCGCCGGAGACGCAGATCGCATTCCTGATGGAGACGGTCGATGCCGTCGACGAGATCAAGGCGATGCTCGACGCAATGGTCGCCGAATGGGCGGAAGGCGACGCGGATGAACTTGCGCGGCTGATGAACGAGGGCATGACCGATCCGGTGCTTGCCGAACGCCTGCTCTACGCGCGCAATGCCAACTGGGCGAAATGGATCGACGAGCGGCTCGATGCGCCGGGGACGGTATTCGTCGCGGTCGGCGCGGGGCACCTAGCGGGTGAGCAGAGCGTGCAGGACAAGCTCGCCGAGCTCGGCATCGAGACCGCGCGAGTTCAGTGATCGGACCCGTCCTGTGATCCGACGATTGGCTTTCCCGTTGGCGGCCCCGCTCGCGCTCGCCGCCTGCGGGAAGGCCGATCCCCCGCCGGGTTTCGAAGGCCGGCCCTCACCCGCGTTGTTCGAGGTATCCTCTCCGGACGGCGCGGTCGAAGGGTGGATGTTCGGCACGATCCACTCGCTGCCCGACGGTGTCGCCTGGGAGACCGAAGCGCTGGAGGGCGTGCTTGCGCGCGCAGACCTGCTGGTGGTCGAAGTGCGCGATCTGGACGATGCTTCCGGGCTGCGCGAGGCTTTCGCGGAGCGCGCCTATACGGCAGGTCAGCCGCCGCTGGCCGTGAAGGTCCCTGCCCCGATGCGCGGCGATCTGTTCGCGGTTCTTGCCGAGCACGATCTCGCCGCCAGCGCGTTTGCCGGAATGGAAACCTGGGCGGCGGCGCTAACGCTTGCCCAATATGCCGCAACCGGGGAGGCAGCGAACGGCGTCGACCGTGCGCTGCTCGCCCGTGTTTCGCGTGAGAAGGTGGTTGAACTGGAAGGGGCGGCGCGGCAGCTCGATGTGTTCGACGGCCTGCCCGAGGCCGAACAGCGCGATCTCCTGGAAGCGGTAATCGCCGACATGACCCGGGAGGGCGAGGATCCCATGCGCCATGCGACCGATTGGTACGCAGGCCGGATCGATCACCTTGCCAATCCCGCCACGAGCGCGATCCTTGCCGATCCGGAGCTGCGCGAGGCGCTCTACGCCCGTCGCAACCGTGAATGGACCGAACGGCTTGCGGCGCTGCTCGAACGCGAGCCGCGCCCGCTGATCGCGGTGGGCTCGGCCCACCTCGCGGGCGAGGACGGCCTGCCCGCGCTCCTCGCCGCCTACGGCTACACAGTGCGGCGCATCCAGTAGCGCGCTTGCATTCCCGCCCCGGTCCGCTATAGGCGCGCGCTTCCGGCCATGGTCATCCCTGGAGGCGTGGCGGAAACCTGTACTCAGAAGCATTTCGAAAGGTAAGCGACATGAGCGACGCTCTGACCCTGCCGGCCGAGACGCGCGATCGGGCTGGCAAGGGAGCCTCCCGTGCACTGCGTCGCGAAGGCCGTGTTCCCGCCGTCATCTACGGCGGCAAGGAAGCCCCCACCCCGATCCACGTCGAGGAACGCCTGCTGGTGAAGCAGCTTGGCACCGGCCATTTCATGAATTCGATCGTTGAGATCGAGTTCGGCGGCAAGACCCTGCGCACGCTGCCGAAGGACGTTGCCCTTCACCCGGTCACCGACCGCCCGATCCACGTGGACTTCCTGCGCCTGGCGAAGGGCGCCAAGGTCGATGTCGCGGTGCCGGTGGTGTTCGTGAACGAAGAAGCGAGCCCCGGCCTCAAGAAGGGCGGCGTGCTCAACGTCGTGCGTCACGAACTCGAACTGGTCTGCGAAGCGGACAAGATCCCGAGCGAGATCGAAATCGACGTCACCGGCCTCGAGGTCGGCGACGCGATCCACATCAGCCACATCACGCTGCCCGCAGGTTCGGAGAGCGCGATCACCGACCGCGACTTCACCATCGCCACCATCGTCGCCCCGTCCGCGCTCAAGCGCGCCGAGGCCGCCGAGGGCGAGGAAGCCGCGGCTGACGAGGTTCCTGCCACCGAGCAGACCGAAGAAGAGGAAGCCGGCGAGGAATAATCCCGCCTTTTCCTTTCACGGCATTTTTCGAAGCGCCGGTCCAGCGATGGGCCGGCGCTTTGTCTTTGCACGCTCGCTTGTCTATCTCCCGCGCCGCGATACGATCACGCTGACTCGCATCGCGAGCCCCGGGAGATACCGACTTGAGTAACACCGATGCCACTGCCGAAACCGTTCCTGTCCCTGCCGCCGCGGAGGAGCGGACCGGGTGCACGCTCGAACAGTACGAGGCGATGTACCGCCGCAGCATCGAGGAGCCCGATGCGTTCTGGGCCGAACAGGCACAGCGGCTCGACTGGTTTCGCTCGCCGACGACGATCGCCGACTGGAACTTTGACTCGGTCTCGATCAAATGGTTCGCCGACGGCACGCTCAACATCTGCCACAACGCGGTCGACCGCCATGTCGATGCCGGCCACGGCGACACCGTTGCGCTGATCTTCGAGCCCGATGATCCGGACGGGGCGGTGCGGCGCCTGACCTATGCGGACCTCCAGCGCGAAACGATCCGGATGGCGAACACGCTCAGGAAAATGGGCGTGGCCAAGGGCGACCGCGTGACGATCTACATGCCGATGATCCCCGAAGGCGCGATCGCCATGCTTGCCTGCGCGCGCATCGGCGCGGTCCATTCCGTAATCTTCGGTGGCTTCTCGCCCGACGCCATCGCCGGCCGGATCGAGGATTGCGCGAGCGACTGGGTCATCACCGCCGACGAAGGCCTCCGCGGATCGAAGGCGATTCCACTGAAGGCCAATGTCGACGCGGCGCTGGAGAAGGTCTCGGCCAAGGCCGTACTTGTGGTTCGCCACACCGGCGCCGACATATCGATGAAGGGCGGGCGTGACCACTGGTACCACGAGCTGTCCGAGGGTGTCTCCGAGGAGTGCCCATGCGAGGAGATGAACGCGGAGGATCCGCTGTTCATCCTCTACACCTCCGGTTCGACCGGCAAGCCCAAGGGTCTGCTGCACACGATCGGCGGCTACGCCGTCTGGGTTGAGTCGACCTTCCGCTATGTCTTCGACTACCGTTCGGGCGAAATCTACTGGTGCACGGCGGATATCGGCTGGGTCACCGGCCACAGCTACATCGTCTACGGCCCCCTCCAGGCCGGTGCGACCGCGCTGATGTTCGAAGGTGTGCCCAACTGGCCCGATCACGACCGGTTTTGGGCCGTGTGCGAGAAGCACAAGGTCAACATCTTCTACACCGCCCCCACCGCGATCCGAGCACTGATGCGCGAAGGCGCCGGGCACGTGACGAAGCATGATCTGTCGAGCCTGCGGTTGCTCGGCACCGTGGGCGAGCCGATCAACCCGGAGGCCTGGCGCTGGTATCACGACACTGTCGGCAAGGGCGAGATCCCGGTCGTGGACACCTGGTGGCAGACAGAGACAGGCGGTATCATGATTACCACGCTCCCGGGCGCGCACCCGATGAAGCCGGGCAGCGCGGGCCGGCCGTTCTTCGGCGTCTGCCCCGAGATCGTCGACGCCGACGGCGAGCCGATCGAGGGCGCCGGCTCCGGCAACTTGTGCATCTCGCGAAGCTGGCCCGGCCAGGCGCGCACCGTCTACGGCGACCACGAACGCTTCGTGCAGACCTATTTCAGCACTTATGCCGGCAAGTACTTCACCGGCGACGGCTGCCGCCGCGACGAGGACGGATACTACTGGATCACCGGCCGGGTGGACGACGTGATCAACGTCTCCGGCCACCGCATGGGCACGGCCGAAGTCGAGAGCGCGCTGGTGCTCCACCCGAAGGTAGCGGAGGCGGCCGTGGTCGGCTTCCCGCACGACATCAAGGGCCAGGGCATCTACTGCTACGTCACGCTCATTGCAGGCGAGGAGCCGTCCGATGATCTCGCCGAGGAGCTGCGCCAGCAGGTGCGCAAGGAGATCGGCCCGATCGCGACGCCCGACCACCTGCATTTCACGCCCGCCCTCCCCAAGACCCGTTCGGGCAAGATCATGCGCCGCATCCTGCGCAAAATCGCGGAGAACGACTACAGCTCGCTCGGCGACACCTCGACGCTGGCCGATCCCTCGCTCGTCGACGGGCTGATCGAGGGACGGCTGAACCGCTGACCTGCCCTGGGGGCTTGCCGCCCCCGCCAACCCGGCTAGGGAGCGCGCATGCAGATTTGGGCAGGCCTCGGTAACCCCGGACCGCAATATGCGCTCCATCGTCACAACGTGGGCTTCATGGCCTGCGACGTGATCGCGGACATGCATGATTTCGGCCCGGTGCAGAAGAAGTTCTCCGGCTGGGTGCAGGAAGGCCGCATCGGCGGCGACAAGGTACTGCTCCTGAAGCCAGCGACCTATATGAACGAGAGCGGCCGCAGCGTGGGAGAAGCGCTGCGCTTCTACAAGCTCGGCACCGAGGCGCTGACGGTATTTCACGATGAGCTCGATCTCGCGCCGTTCAAGGTCAAGGTCCGCACCGGCGGCGGCCTCGCCGGGCACAACGGCCTCAGGAGCATCGACAAGCATCTCGGCCCCGACTTCCGCCGCGTCCGCGTCGGCATCGGCCATCCGGGGCACAAGGACCGCGTGACCGGCCACGTCCTAGGCAACTACGCCAAGGCGGAGCTGGAAGACCTGACCGACATGCTCGCTGCGATGGGCGCGGAAGCGGAGTGGCTCGCGAAGGGCGAAGACGCCCGCTTCATGAGCGATGTCGCGCTGCGGCTGCAGAGGTAGGCTCACTCTTTTCTCCTGCAATCGGAGCGGGTCGCTCTGCCTTCGCAGAGCCGAAGGCTTCGGGTAATAGGGAGCAAAAGGAAGAGGAGAGCCCCGCATGCCTTCGATCGACCGCCGCACTCTGCTCGCAGGCGTAGCCGCCACCACCGCCCTTGCCGCCAGCGCATCGCGCGCACAGCCGGATGCCGTTGCAGCCACGCCCGATCTTTCGGGCAAGGCGATCCTGATCACCGGCTGTTCTTCCGGCTTCGGCAGGCTCGGAGCAGAGCACTACGCGCGGCTCGGCGCAAAGGTGTTCGCGACCATGCGCAACATTCCGCGGCCCGAAGCGGAGGAACTGCGGCAGCTCGCGGCCGACGACAAGCTCGATCTGCACGTGATCGAGATCGACGTGCTTTCTGACGAGCAGGTCGCGCAGGGGGTGGCCGAGGCGGAGCGAATCAACGGCAGCCCTCTCGACGTGCTGGTCAACAATGCTGGTATTGGGATTTCCGGCCCGGTCGAGGTCCAGGACATGGAGGCGACGCGGCTGGCCTTCGACACCAACGTCTTCGGCTATCATCGTCTCGCCTGCGCCGTGCTGCCGGGCATGCGCGCGCAGAAGAGTGGCCAGATCTTCGCCGTCTCCTCCCAACTCGGCCGGGTCATCGTGCCCTATGGCGGGCACTATTCGGCCAACAAGTTCGCGGTCGAGGCGATGTTCGAGCAACTCGCTTACGAGCTCGTGCCGCACAACATCGACGTGACCATCATCGAGCCGGGCGGCTATCCGACCGAGGTGTGGGTCAACCGCAACATCTACACCGGCGCGCTGAAGGAACGGGCGGAGGCGATCCACAAGGCAGGCTATCCCGAAGTCGTCGCCCGCATGGGCACCGAGGACGGCTCGGGCCGCACCGCCGACGCCATGGACGTGCCGCGCGCGATCGCCGAGATCATCGCCCTCCCCGCCGGCACGCGCCCTCTCCGCCGCGCCGTAAGCGGGAGCGCGATCCCGCAGACGCAGATCAATGAGGTCACGGCGCAAACCCAGGTCGGCTGGCTCGGCCGCTCGGAAACGCTGGGCCCTCTGGTGCGGGCGGTGCACGATTAGGCCGCATCATCAGATTCACGTCGGGCTGAGCTTGTCGAAGCACCGCCTTTTCATCTAGCGGGCGTCGCGAGAACGGCCGTGCGAACAGCTCAGGCCGAACCGTTCATGGAAGGTATTCGAATCTCATGGGTTTCCGTTGCGGAATCGTCGGGCTGCCTAATGTCGGCAAGTCCACCCTGTTCAACGCGCTGACAGAAACGCAGGCGGCGCAGGCGGCGAACTATCCGTTCTGCACGATCGAGCCGAATGTCGGCCAGGTCGCCGTGCCCGACGACCGGCTCGAGAAGATCGCCGCGATCGCCGGTTCGGCCAAGATCGTTCCGACCCAGCTCGCCTTCGTCGACATCGCGGGTCTCGTGAAAGGCGCCAGCAAGGGTGAAGGGCTCGGCAACCAGTTCCTCGGCAATATCCGCGAGGTCGATGCAATCGTCCACGTCCTGCGCTGCTTCGAGGACGACGACATCCAGCACGTCGCCAACAAGGTCGATCCGATCGCCGACGCCGAAGTGGTCGAGACCGAACTGATGCTGGCCGATCTGGAAAGCCTCGAGAAGCGCGTCCCCGCCGCGGCCAAGAAGGCGACCGGCGGCGACAAGGAAGCGAAGGCGATGGCGAGCGTGCTCGGCCAGGCGCTCGACCTGCTGCGCGACGGCAAGCCCGCCCGGCTGACCGAGCCGAAGGACGACGAGGAGGAGCGCCTGTTCGAACAGGCGCAGCTCCTCACCGCCAAGCCGGTGCTCTACGTCTGCAACGTCGCCGAGGAAGACGCGGCGGAGGGCAACGCCCTGAGCGAGCAGGTCTTCGAGAAGGCGAAAGCCGAAGGCGCCGAAGCGGTCGTCGTTTCCGCGGCGATCGAGAGCGAACTCGTCGCCATGGATGCGGAAGAACGCGCCGAGTATCTCTCCGAGCTCGGCCTGACCGAGAGCGGCCTCAGCCGGGTGATCCGCGCCGGGTACAAGCTGCTCGGCCTGCAGACCTTCTTCACCGCCGGGCCGAAGGAGGCTCGCGCCTGGACCTTCCCCGCCGGTGCCAAGGCGCCGCAGGCTGCCGGCGAGATCCACACCGATTTCGAGCGCGGCTTTATTCGTGCTGAAACAATTGCCTTCGATGACTACGTCGCGCTCGGCGGCGAGGCCGGTGCGCGCGAAGCCGGAAAGCTGCGGCAGGAAGGCAAGGAATACCTCGTCCAGGACGGCGACGTCTTGCTGTTCAAGTTCAACGTCTGAACACGCGGAGTGACGAGATGCGCAGGCTTGCGAGTGCCCTCACCCTGACGGCGGCGGCGCTGCTCGCCGCCTGCGCGCCGATTTCCCAAAGCAGCGCTCCCGCGAACGCCAGCGCCGTGCAGGCCGAACAGCGCGCGCCTGTCACCATCCTGGTGTCGATCGACGGCTTTCGGCCCGACTATCTTGATCGCGGATTGACGCCGACGCTTTCCGCGCTCGCTGCCGAAGGCGTGCGCGCGCCGATGCAGGCGTCCTTTCCGACCAAGACCTTCCCCAACCACTGGACCCTGGTGACCGGCATGGTGCCCGATCATCACGGCATTGTGGCTAACCGGATCGAGGACCCCGAGCGCCCGGACGAAGTGTTCACCATGGCGACGCTCGACCCGTGGTGGTGGAATGAAGCGAAGCCGGTGTGGGTCGCCGCGGAGGAAGCGGGCATCCGCAGCGCGGCAATGTTCTGGCCGGGTTCTGCGGTCGCCTGGGGCGGCACGATGCCGAAAGGGAACTGGGGGCCGGTCACTGACGGAACACTGCCGCAGGACTGGCAGCAGTTCAGTATGCAGGTCACCAACGTGCAGCGCGTCAACACCGTTCTCGACTGGCTGCGCCGTCCCGCCGAAATCCGCCCCGAGTTCGTCACGCTCTATTTCGACACGGTCGACACTGCGGGCCACGGCGGCGGACCCGACAGCGAGGAACTGAACGAGGCCCTGCGCGGCATCGACGGCGACATCGAGAGGTTGGTCGGCGGCCTGCATGATCTCGATCAACCGGCCAATCTCGTGATCGTGTCCGACCACGGCATGGCGGCGACGAGTTCGGAGCGCGTGATCGCGCTCGACCAGGTGCTCGATGCTTCGCTCTACCGGCTCGTCGAGGGCGGCGCCTATGCCACATTCGAGCCGACCGAAGGCAACACCGCCGCGCTCGAGAAGGCGCTCCTGCGCGAGCACGAGCATATGGAGTGCTGGCGTAAGGGCGAGATCCCGGAACGCTTCGCTTACGGCACCCATGATCGCATTCCGCCCTACTTCTGCCTGCCGGAGGTCGGCTGGACGGTCGCTCCCACCCGGCCCGCGCAGGCGTGGAACGGCGGCAGCCATGGCTACGACCCCGCCGCGCCCGAGATGGCCGCGCTGTTTGTAGCCCATGGCCCGGCCTTCCGCAGCGGCGCGGCCCTGCCGTCCTTCCGCAACACGGCGATAACGCCGCTGATCCGCGAGCTGATCGGGCTGCCGCAGGTGGCGGCCGCCGACGGCTCGCTGGAGCCGGTGCGCGGGGCGCTTTCTGCCCCGCGCTAAACGCCTCACGCGTGGGCCGCCGGCCTACGCCGGGCACCAATTCCCTCCCCGCCCGTTTCGCCAGGAATTTCAAGGGGAGAGCGAATGGTCGACAAATCCGAGAAGTTCCGCTGGCTCGTTCGCCTTGGCTTCGCGGCGCGAGGGGTGGTCTATCTTCTGCTCGGCTATATCGCGCTCGGAACCGCGGGCGAGGCGGAGAACGGCCAGTCGGCCGTATTCGACTATATCCAGGGAGTGCCCTTCGGCACGCCGCTGCTATGGATCATGGCCCTGGGCCTGCTCGGCTACGCCGCGTTCAAGTTCCTCTCCGCTTTCGCCGATATCCAGCACCGCGGCAACGACACCTCCGGCGGCCTGAAACGCATCGGCGACGCCGCGAGCGGTGTGGCACACGCCTTTCTCGCTTATGCCTGCTATCAGTTCGCCAGCGGCGCGCAGCAGAGTTCGGGCGGCGGCTCGAGCGGGGAGGAGATGGCCGGCTCCGTGCTGTCGATGGAGCTCGGCTCGGTACTCATCGGGGCGGTGGGGCTCGGATTTCTGGTGGCCGGCTTCATGCAGGGCAAGAAGGCCTGGACCTGCGAGTTCATGCACCGGATCAGCGGCCGCGCCCCGGCCGGCGTGCGCACCGTGGGCCGGATCGGACACGCCGCGCGTGCGATCGTCTTCGCGATCATCGGCTGGTCGATGGTTCAGGGCGCCTGGTTCGCGCAGGAAAGCCAGATCAAGGGGCTCGGCGAAGCGATACTCTCGCTGCGGGACATGGGCGCGCTCTACACGCTGGTCGCCGCCGGTCTGATGCTGTTCGGGGCATTCAGCCTCGTGCTGGCGCGCTACCGGATCATCCCGGATCTCGGGTCGCAGGGACTGCAGCCGAGCTTTCGCACCTAGGCGAACGCCGCCAGGATCGGACAGGGCCCCTCCCCGCCCTTCGCACAGTCGGACGCGAGCTTCGCGAGCGACGCGCGTGCAGCGGTGAGCTGCGCGATCTGCTCGTCCAGGGCGGCGATTCGCTCCCGGGCCATGTCCCGGGCGCGGGGGCGGTCATCGGTGCGATCGAGATCGATCAACTCGGCAATCTCCGCCAACGTGAACCCCGCGGTCTGCGCCTGCTTGACGTAGCGCAGGCGGCGCAGGTCGTCGGGGCCGTAGTGCCGCCCGCCGGGCGCATCGCCGCGCGGAACCTGCAGCAGCCCCTTGCGCTGATAGAAGCGCACGGTCTCCACCCCGACACCGCCGGCCTTTGCGAGATCCGAGATGCGCATCGCTTTCATGCTTGACTCCGTACCATAGTACGGAGGTTATGGGTGCTTTCATGACTGGAAACAAGACCGCCCGCCTCCATCGCATGGTGATGGACAAACACATCTGCCCCTACGGCGTGAAAGCGAAGTGGCTGCTCAAGCGCCACGGCTACACGGTGGAGGACAACTGGCTGACGACTCGCGAGGAGACCGACGCGTTCAAGCGCGAACACGACGTCGCGACCACTCCGCAGACCTTCATCGATGGCAAGCGCATCGGCGGCTACACCGAGCTGCGCGCCTTCCTCGGCAAGCCGCTGCCCGAGAAGGGGGCCACCAGCTATACGCCGGTGATCGCCGTGTTCGTCATCGCGGCTGCGCTGGGGATGGCGGTCAGTCAGTTCATGTTCGGCTCGCCCTTCACCATTCGCGCGGCCGAGTGGTTCGTCGCCTTCACCATGGCGATCCTCGCGATGCTCAAGCTGCAGGACGTCGAGCAGTTCTCGACCATGTTCCTGGGCTACGACCTGCTTGCCAAGCGCTTCGTGCCTTACGCCTATGCCTACCCCTTCCTGGAGGCCGGCGCCGGCGTGCTGATGGCGGCGCACGCGCTCGACTGGCTCTCCATCCCCGTGGCGCTGTTCATCGGCACGATCGGTGCGGTCAGCGTGTTCTACGCCGTCTATGTGCAGAAGCGCGAGATCAAGTGCGCCTGCGTTGGCGGATCGAGCAACGTGCCCCTGGGCTTCGTTTCGCTGACCGAGAACCTGTTCATGATCGGCATGGCGATCTGGATGATCTTTATGCCGTGAGGCGCTCGGCCGCGAGCCGCGCTTCGCCCTCTATGGCGTTGGCCGCCGGATGCGTTACACGATCGGCGTTCGATTCAGCCTGAGGGGACGAGATGAACTACTACGAGGATATCGAAGTCGGCGGGAAGCAGAGCTTCGGCCGCTATGAAGTCACGCGCGAGGAGGTGACCGATTTCGCCTCAAAGTACGATCCCCAGCCGTTCCACCTCGACGACGAAGCCGCGGCGAAGACGCACTTCGGGCGGCTTTCCGCCAGCGGATGGCACACTTGCGCGATGACCATGGCGATGCTGGTCGAGAACATGAAATCGCAGACGCAGGCGGGGCTGGGTTCGCCCGGCGTCGATCAGCTCAAGTGGCTGCGGCCTGTCTATCCCGGCGACACGCTGCGGTGCGAAACCGAAGTGATCGAGAAGCGCCGCAGCAAGTCGCGGCGCGACATGGGCCTGTTCAAGTCACGGATCCGGGTCTTCAATCAGGACGACACGCCGGTTCTCGAGATGACCTCCAACGGCCTGATCAGCGTGCGCGACCCCGACGCGCCGATCGGGGACTAGCGGCTCACGAGCCGCACTGCGCGATGCCCGTTTCGGCGTAGACGGTCTGGTCGCGCGCGTTGCGCAGCACCAGGCGCGCGGGGAAGTCGATCGTCTCCATTCCGCTCGGCGCGCCTTCCTCGGCCGCGATGTCGAGGATCAGGGCGAACTCCCTGCCGTCGTACTTGCCGCGTGTTCCGAGCGGCAGTCCCGGGCTGCCGACGTCGGGCGCGAGGCGGTGGAGCTCGCCCTCCACCTTGATGTAGGCGCCGCCCTCGCTGGTGAGCGCGAGCACGCCCGCCCCGTTCGGCGCCTCGGCGGGCCGGCCGCCGGGCATGAAGCTGCATCCGGCCCTGAACAGGTCGTATCGCTCGATATCGGCAAAGAGGATCGGTTCCGGCGTCACGGGTTCGGGAGGGATGGTCTGCGCTGCCTCCACCGCCGCGATGGCGCGCTCCTCCGCCGCCTCCTGCTGCTCGGGCGTCAGTTCGGGCTCGCTGCAGGCCATGAGCAGGAGCGGGAGGAAGAGAACGGCCTTTCTCATCTCAGTGTCTCCCGAACAGCTTCTCGACGTCTTCCATCCGAAGTTTGACCCAGGTCGGCCGCCCGTGGTTGCACTGCCCCGAACGCGGGGTCCGCTCCATCTCGCGCAGCAGTGCGTTCATCTCCGAAACCGAGAGCGTCCGGCCTGCGCGAACCGACCCGTGGCAGGCCATGGTCGCGAGCACCAGATCGAGCTTCTCGCCGAGCAGCAGCGCCTCGCCGTGGTTCGCGAGATCGTCGGCGATGTCCTGCAGCAGCTTTTGCGGATCGGACTTGCCGAGCGCATGCGGAACGCTGCGCACCAGCATGGCACCGGGGCCGAAGCGTTCTATCGAAAGGCCCAGCGCACCGAGCTTCTCCGCCGCATCCTCGAGCCGGTCGCAGGCCGGCTCCTCGAGTTCGACCACCTCCGGAATGAGCAGCGCCTGCGCCCGCGCGACGGAGTTCCCCGCCCCCGCCGCGCGCAGGCGTTCGAGCACGAGCCGCTCGTGCGCGGCATGCTGGTCCACGATCACCAGCCCGTCGGCAGCCTCTGCCACGATATAGGTGCTGGCAACCTGGCCGCGCGCGATCCCGAGAGGGTACTCGGTCGCTTCCTCCGGCAGCGGAGCCGCTTCTTCCGCTCTGCCCTGGGGCGCGGCCATGACCTGGCTTTCGTAGCTGCGCCAGGCTTCGGAGGCCTCGCGCACGCTGCTCTGCGGGCGGGACCAGTCGCGGCCCGAGAACATCGTTTCGAGCGCGCTAGGTACCTCTTGTGTTCCCGTAGGTTCCGCTTGCCAGCGCGCCATTGCGCCTGCGTCGGGCGTCTGCGCGCTGCGCTTGTCGCCGGTGGCAAGCGCCTGGCGCAGACCCGAGACGATGAAGCCGCGCACCGCCGGTGCGTCGCGGAAACGCACCTCGGTCTTCGCCGGATGGACGTTCACGTCCACCTCCTCCGGCGGAAGCTCGAGGAACAACGCGAGGACCGCGTGGCGGTCGCGCGCGAGCATATCGGCATACGCCCCGCGCACCGCGCCGGTGAGCGTCCGGTCCTTCACGGGGCGCCCGTTGACGAACAGGTACTGGTGATCGGCGACGCCGCGGTTGTAGGTCGGCAGCCCCGCAATACCGGTCAGCCGCATGGCTCCGCGCTCGAGATCGATCGCGACGCCGTTCTCGGCCAGTTCACGCGCGACGATCTCTGCCACCCGCTGACTGAGCGGTTGCCCGGCCTGGAGCGACAGCACGCGCCGGTCGCCATGCTCGAAGGTGAAGGCGATATCCGGCCGCGCCATTGCGAGCCGGCGGACGACCTCGTGGCACGCACCGTATTCGCTGCGCGCGGTGCGCAGGAACTTGCGGCGGGCGGGGATCTTGCCGAACAGGTTCTCGACCCGCACCCGTGTGCCGGGCGGCAGCGCGGCCGGACCATCCTCGCGCAGCTCGCCATGATCGACCACCCGCCGCCATCCGTCCGCGGCGCCCTGTGGCCGGCTTTCCAGGGTGAGGCGTGCGACGCTGGCGATCGAAGGCAGAGCCTCGCCCCGGAAGCCCAGTGTCGCGACCTGCTCGATCGCATCGTCGGGGAGCTTGGAGGTGGCATGACGTTCGAGAGCGAGCGCCATCTCGTCCGGCGCCATGCCGCAGCCGTCGTCGGTCACCTCGATCCGCGCGAGACCCCCATCGGCGATCTTCACGGTGATCCGGGAGGCGCCGGAATCGATCGCGTTTTCGACCAGTTCCTTGAGCGCGGCCGCAGGCCGCTCGACCACCTCGCCAGCGGCGATGCGGTTGACCAGGTTCTCGGGCAGGCGGCGTATCTGCGGCATTGTTTTCGGGACCTAGCGGCGAAGCGCCGTGAATTCGAGGCCGGCAGTGAATTTTGCCCCCGAGTTTCGTCATATTTCTTTTGGCCTTTTTCTGCAGCATTGGGTAAGGACCCGCGGTCCCTGTCAGATGCGGGTTACGGCAGTCGCAGGTCACTGCGGCAAGGGCCCGAAACACTTACGGAAATACGCAACCGCATGAGCTTCTTCTCCAACATGTTCAAATTCGGCTCACCCAACCTCGCGATCGACCTCGGAACTGCGAACACGCTGGTCTACGTTCAGGACCAGGGTATCGTCCTCAACGAACCTTCGGTGGTCGCGATCGAGACGATCAACGGGATCAAGCGGGTCAAGGCGGTTGGCGACGACGCCAAGATGATGATGGGCAAGACGCCCGACAGCATCGAAGCGATCCGTCCGCTGCGCGATGGCGTGATCGCGGACATCGAGATCGCGGAGGAGATGATCAAGCACTTCATCCGCAAGGTACATGGAAAGCGGAGCCTGTTCCGCTATCCCGAAATCACGATCTGCGTACCTTCGGGTTCGACCTCGGTCGAACGCCGCGCGATCCGCGATGCGGCGAGCAACGCCGGCGCAAGCGCAGTCTACCTGATCCTCGAACCGATGGCTGCCGCGATCGGTGCCGACATGCCGGTGACCGAACCGGTCGGCTCCATGGTGGTCGACATCGGCGGCGGCACGACCGAAGTCGCGGTGCTCTCGCTACGCGGCCTGGCCTATACCACCTCGGTCCGCACCGGTGGCGACAAGATGGACGAGGCGATCGTCTCCTACGTTCGCCGCCATCACAACCTGCTGATCGGTGAAGCGACGGCGGAGCGGATCAAGAAGGATTACGGCATCGCCACCGTGCCGGAAGACGGCGTGGGCGATATCATCACCCTCAAGGGTCGCGACCTCGTGAACGGCGTGCCCAAGGAAATCACGATCAACCAGGCGCATGTCGCCGAGGCGTTGGCCGAGCCGATCGGCGCAATCGTCGAGGGCGTGCGCATCGCGCTCGAGAACACCGCGCCCGAACTGGCCGCCGACATCGTCGACCAGGGTATCGTCCTCACGGGCGGCGGCGCGCTGATCCAAGGGCTCGACGAGCACTTGCGCGAGGAGACCGGGCTGCCGGTCAGCATCGCGGAGGATCCGCTGTCCTGCGTCGCTATCGGCACCGGCCGGGCGATGGAAGATCCGATCTATCGCGGCGTGCTGATGACCGCTTGAGGGGAGAGATATGGCGCCGCCTTCGTCACGGCGCTCGAGCTATTCGCGCAGGGCGCAATACGGGGTTTTCACCGGCTACGTGATCGCCGGGGTCGGTGCGCTGATCGGCGCCATCCTGCTCGCTCTCTCGCTCTGGCGGCCCGCCAGCTTCAACGGCCCGCGCACGGTTGCGCAGGACGCAGTGGCCCCCGCCGCAGAAGCCAGCGCGGAAGTTCGGGCCGAAAGCCAGAATCTGATCGAGGCGATCCGTGGCTATCTGCGCGCGGGAAGCCAAAATGCCGAGCTGAAGCAGGAAGTCGAGCTCGCCCGCATCCGTCTGGCGGAGGCGGAGGCGATCAAGCGCGAGAACGCGCGCCTGAAGGCGCTGCTCGGCCTCGATCAGCAAGAAACGAAGCCGGTTGCCGTCGCACGGCTGATCGGGTCGAGTTCGGCCAGCGCGCGGCGCTTTGCCTATCTCGGCGCCGGCAGTGCGGACGGTGTCAGGGTTGGCATGCCGGTGCGCAGCCCGCGCGGCGTCGTCGGTCGTGTGCTCGAAGTCGGGCGGCACAGCTCGCGCGTGCTGCTGCTCACCGATAGCCAGAGCGTCCTGCCCGTCCGGCTATCCGACAGCAATGTCGTCGCTTACGCCGAGGGCCGCGGCGACAGTATGCTGCGGATTCGCCTGATCAACCTCGGCGTCAACCCGCTCGAGAAAGGTGATATCTTCGTGACCAGCGGCGCCGGAGGGTATTATCGACCCGGCACCGCAGTCGCCATCGTCGCCGAAAAGACGGGAGACGGCGCACTCGCGCGGATCATCAGCGATCCTGCGGCGACCGACTACGTGGCGATCGAGGAAATCTGGCAGCCGCAGGCGATCCGGGCGGCGGAGACTCCGGTCGAGCAGTCGGTCGCGGATGCGGACGAGACCTGATGGAACGGGCCGATCCGAGATCGCGGCGGGATGCCTACGGCTCGCGGATTAATCGCGCGCATTCGCCGCTTCTCGCCTATGCCGTGCCGTGGACGACGATCCTGTTCGCCAGCCTCCTCCCCGTATTTCCGATCGCGTCGGCCGCGCCGATCCTGCCACCGATCGGGCTGATGGCGATGCTTGCCTGGCGGCTCGTGAGGCCAGGGCTGCTGCCCGTCTGGGCCGGGTTTCCGCTTGGCATGTTCAACGACCTCTTCAGCGGTCAGCCGTTCGGCAGCGGGATTCTGCTGTGGTCGCTGGCGATGATCGTAATCGAGGCGGTCGAAACGCGTTTCCCGTGGCGCAGCTTCGTCCAGGACTGGTTGATCGCGGTGGGGATAGTCGCCTGCAGCATCGTTGCGGCGGCGTGCCTGTCGGGCGCCTCGCTCGGCGTGCCCCTGTTCGCGGCCCTCGTTCCTCAGGTCTTGCTGTCGCTGATGCTCTATCCCATTATCGCACGAATGGTCTCCACTCTCGATCGGTTCAGGCTTCTGCGCGTTCGGATTCTCGGCTGATGTTCCGCAGGAAACCGCTGTTCCGCAAAGGTCCGCAGGTCCAGATCACCTCCGCCACACTCGAAAACACCTACGATCGGCGTAGCTTCGTCGTGGCCGGCTTCGGCGCAACCATCGGCGTGCTGCTCGCCGGCCGGATGAGCTATCTCGCGATTGCCGAGAACGAGAAGTACGAAACGGAGGCGGAAAGCAACCGCGTCAACCTGTCCTTGATTCCGCCCCGCCGCGGATGGATCGTCGACCGCAGCGGCGCGCCGCTCGCATCTAACCGCGCCGATTTCCGCGTCGATGTGATCCCTGAGCGGATGAATCGTCCCGAACAGCAGATGGAGGTCCTGCGCGAGGTGCTGAACCTCGATCAGGCGGCGATGGCAGACCTGCGCGAACGGATCGGCCGGACGCGTGGTTTTCGCCCTGTCGAAGTCGCTAGCGGCCTTTCCTACGAGCAGTTCGCTGCGCTGAGCGTACGCCTGCCGAATCTTCCCGGCGTCGTGCCGCAGCGCGGCTATTCGCGCTACTATCCCACGGGCCCGTCGATCGGACACCTGATCGGCTACGTCGGCCCTGCCTCAGCCGAAGAGTACGAGAAGGACCGCAATCCGCTGCTGATCACGCCCGGGTACAAGATCGGCAAGGACGGACTGGAGAAGCAGTTCGAACAGCGGCTTCGCGGCGTGCCCGGCGCCCGGCGCGTGGAGGTGACCGCCACCGGCCGCATCGTGCGCGACCTTGAGACGCGCGACGACATTCAAGGCAAACCGGTCAAGCTGACGATCGACGGCCCGCTGCAGGACTATGCGGCGCGCCGCATCGGCCCGGAGTCGGGCTCCGTCGTGGTAATGGATTGCCGCACCGGCGACGTGCTGTGCATGGCTTCGATGCCCAGCTTCGACCCGAACAGCTTCTCCGACGGCATTGGCCGCGTCGAATATGCCATGCTGCGCGATGACGAGCGGGTGCCGCTGCGCAACAAGGTGCTGAAGGGGCTCTACCCGCCCGGATCGACCGTGAAGCCGATGGTGTCGATGGCGCTCTTGCGTGAAGGGGTCGACCCTGAAGAGACCGTCTACTGCGGGGGCGGCTTGCGGGTAGGCAACCGTGTGTTCCACTGCTGGCAGCGCCGCGGTCACGGCCAGGTGAACATGGCGAAGGGCATCTACCAGAGCTGCGACGTCTATTTCTACCACCTCGCCCAGCGCATCGGGATGGATCCGATCGCCGCGATGGCGCGCCGCTGCGGCATGGGGCAGGAATTCGATCTGCCGGTGCTCAGTCAGTTCTACGGCACAGTGCCCGACCCCGCGTGGAAGCTGGAGAAGTACGGAACGAAGTGGCAGGCCTACGACACGGTCAACGCCACGATCGGTCAGGGCTACATGCTGGCAAACCCGCTCCAGCTCGCGGTCATGGCCTCGCGGCTGGCGAGCGGGCGACACGTCGAGCCGCATCTGCTGTTCGGCGAATCCAAAGGGCAGTTCCCCCCGGCCGACTTCGCCCCCGAGCACGTGGCACTGGTGCGTCAGGCCATGAGCGATGTAATCAACGGGCCCGGCACTGCCGGTCGGGCACGGTTGCCCATTGAAGACGTGCTGATGGCGGGCAAGACCGGCACCGCTCAGGTCGTCTCGCTCTCGATTTCCGACGGCACCTCCGGCCCGTGGAAATATCGCGACCACGGGCTGTTCATCTTCTTCGCGCCCTACGACAATCCGCGCTACGCAGGCGCGGTGGTGATCGAACACGGGGGTGGGTCCAGCTCGGCTTACCCCATTGCCCGCGACGTGACGACCTTCCTGTTCGACCCGCGCAAGGGAATGGAGGCCCTGCATGCGCTGGAGAAGCAGTGGGGCGGCAACGCGCAGGAGCGGCTCGCCGCCCGCTACGCCGCCTATGCCGCACAGACGGGCGAAGCCGTGCCGCCCGCCCCGCGGCGTGACGAGGAGATCTTCGCCAGCGTCGACGCGGAGGCCCGCGCCGCTGCAATGGTCCCGGTCACCGAGGCGACCGACGCCGCCATCAACCGTTCGGACGTGGCCGAATGAACTCCGTGGTTCCCGCCCCCATCGCCCGCCAGCCTTGGTCGATGCTGTTCCCGCTGATCGCGCTGGTCGGATTCGGCGCCATGGTTCTGTTTTCCGCGGCCGGGGGAAACTGGGAGCCCTTCGCGACCTCGCACCTTCTGCGCTTCCTCCTCTTCCTCGTCATGGCCTCGGTGATGACGCTGTTCGGGCGCGAGTTCGTGCGCTTCGCCGCCTATCCGATCTACGCTGTCCTCCTGGTCCTTCTGTTGGCGGTGGAGGCGATCGGCTTCGTAGGTGGCGGCAGCCAGCGCTGGCTCAATCTCGGGGTCGTTCAACTGCAGCCCTCGGAGCTGATGAAGCCGGCGATCATCCTTGTCCTCGCCAGGTTCTACAGCGGCCTCCCCCCGGGAATGACCATGTCGTGGCGCGCACTCGTGCCCGCGGCCGTGCTGATCGCGATTCCGATGGGCCTCGTACTGCTGCAGCCGGACCTCGGCACAGCGTTGGCGATCGGCTTCGGTGGCGCCACGGTGATGTTCCTCGCGGGCCTGCCGCTACGCTGGTTCGTTGCGGCGGGCGTGGCCGCCCTGGTGATCGCCCCGCTCGCCTACTTCTTCGGGCTGCATGATTATCAGCAACGCCGCGTGACGACCTTCCTAGATCCGGAGAGCGATCCGCTCGGCGCAGGCTATCACATTACGCAGTCCAAGATCGCGATCGGATCGGGCGGACTGTTCGGCAAGGGATTCAACGAAGGCTCGCAAAGCCATCTCAACTACTTGCCCGAACCGCATACCGATTTCGTCTTCGCCACCATGGCGGAGGAGTGGGGTCTCCTCGGCGGGCTCGCTGTAATCCTGATCTACGGCCTCATCATGCGCTGGGGCCTGAGCGTGGCGCGCAAGTCGCACGACCGCTTCGCTACCTTGCTCGCCTCAGGCATGGTGGCGACGATGTTCTTCTACGTCGCGATCAATCTGATGATGGTGATGGGGCTTGCTCCGGTCGTCGGCATCCCCCTGCCCTTCATGAGCCATGGCGGATCGTCGATGATGACGAACATGATCTGCATCGGCACGCTCATGATGGTGAACCGCTGGAACAACCGGGCCCCGCGCAGTCGACTGAGTTAGAGCGAAAATCGACCCTTTCCATGCGCGCGGAGATCGCTATATGCAGCGCCTCCCGAGTCGGACGGCCCTCGTGGCTTCTCCGACAATCCGCCGGGATGTGGACGCATAGCTCAGTTGGTAGAGCAGCTGACTCTTAATCAGCGGGTCCTAGGTTCGAGCCCTAGTGCGTCCACCACCTCCTTCATCATCTGCTTTCGGTCGCACCCCGGAACTTGTACGGCCCCGGCCCGAAAGGGGCCTGCCGTGAAGACCTTCCTGCTGTATGCCGCAACGGCGCTGGCCGAGATCGTCGGCTGCTACATGGCCTATCTCTGGCTGCGCGAGGACAAGTCCATCTGGCTGCTCGTGCCGGCGGCCATCGCACTTGCGCTGTTCGCCTGGCTGCTGACGATGCACGATACCGCGGCGGGGCGCGTCTATGCGGCCTATGGCGGGGTCTACATCGGCGCCGCGATCGTTTGGCTCTGGGTGGTCGACGGAGTCCGTCCGACCGCTTGGGACATCGCGGGCGTGCTGGTCGCGCTCGCAGGCATGGCAGTCATCATGTTTCAGCCTTCCGCGGCAGGTTAGCACGCCGGTACCCCAACATTTCTTCGGCTAGGTCCGGCATCCGCAATCCGGCAGAAGCGGAGCGCGACCCGAGGGGCCCGTGTTCGCACGGGCTCTCGCCTCCAAGCCCCGCCTTCGGGTGGGGCTTTCTTTTGCGTCCCCCTTCCCCTGCAGCGATCCCGTGGCTACGCCGCGTTGGTTCATTGCCCGCGGAGAAAGACATGGCGCGCTTCCTGATCGTCGAAGCCCGGTTCTACGACCATCTCAACGACATGCTGGTCGACGGTGCGCGCAGCGCGATCGAGGCGGCGGGGCACGAGGTGGAGGTGCTGACCGTCCCGGGTGCGCTCGAAATTCCCGGTGCGATCGCCCTCGCCGCGGAAAGCGGCCGCTACGACGGCTTCGTCGGGATCGGCGTGGTCATTCGCGGCGAAACCTATCACTTCGAGATCGTCGCCGGCGAGAGCGCGCGCGGAATCATGGCGCTGACGATGGATGGAATCGCTATCGGCAACGGCATCCTGACGGTCGAGAATGAGCAGCAAGCGCTCGTCCGCGCGGACAAAACGCAGAAGGACAAGGGCGGCGAAGCGGCCAAGGCGGCGCTGGCGCTGCTCGCGCTGCAGGAGAAGTTCGCGTGAGCGTGCATCCTGCCATCGGCGGCATTCCGCTAGTGCTGGGCGGGAACGTCTTCGGTTGGACTGCCGCACGCGACGAGAGTTTTGCGGTGCTCGACGCTTTTCATGAAGCCGGCGGGCGGATGATCGACACCGCTGACGTCTACTCTGCCTGGGTCGAAGGTCACCAGGGCGGCGAATCCGAGCGGGTAATCGGCGAATGGCTCGAATCTCGGGGCGTGCGCAGCGAGATGCTGATCCACACCAAGACCGGCATGATGGGCGGGAAGGAGCTTTACGAACCCGTGCGCGTGCTGCGCTCGCTCGATGCATCGCTCGAGCGACTGCGGACCGACTATCTCGATCTCTACTACGCCCACAAGGACTATCCCGAACTGCCGATCGAGGAGATCGTCGAGGCCTTCGGCGGCGCGGTGGCTAGCGGCAAGGTGCGCGAACTCGGCGCCTCCAATTTCAATTCGGAGCGCCTGTCGACCGCGTTCGATGCTGCCGAGGCGGCCGGCCGCACGCCGTTCACCGTGCTTCAGAACGAATACAACCTCGTCTCCCGCGACAAGTATGCCGAAGATCTCCAGGCGCTGTGCACCGCGCGGGGGATTGCCATGCTGCCGTTCTACGGCCTCGCCGCAGGTTATTTGAGCGGCAAGTACCGCACCGCAGAGGATTTCGAGCGCGGTGCGCGGTCGGGCAGCGTGAGAGGCTATGCCGAGAAGGGGCAGCCCGTGCTCGGCGCCATGGACGAGATCTCTGCGGAGACCGGCGCAAGCCTGCCCGCGATCGCACTCGCCTGGTTGATCCGGCAGACCGGCATTCCCGCGCCGATTGCAAGCGCACGCACGGTCGAACAGTTGCACGATCTGCTCGAGTTCACCCGGGTGGAGTTAAGCGAGGATCAGATCGCGCGGCTGACGAAGTCCCTGCCCAGCTAAGTTCAGGAACCTTCTCCCGTGCCGAGCGCTCGGGCAGGGATGAACGGTTCGCTGGAATGGATCGCCGCGGTCGGCACAATGATCGCCGCCGGTTTGATCGCAGCCGATCTCGGGCGCAAGGCCACCGGCTGGGGCTTCGTGTTGTTCTGCGCTGTCGCCGTGATCTGGATCGTTTCCGGCCTCACCAGCGATGCGCAGCCGATCGCGGCGATGAACGCGATCCTGCTGCTGATCAACGTCTGGGGCGTGTGGCAGTACCTTCTCAGCCCCAAGAACCGGAAGAAGATCGAGAAGCTGGAGGAGCTCGAAGAGGAGGCCGAGCGGGAGGCCGAAGCCGAAATCGGCTGAGCCCCCCTCCCCCGCGTCAGCCCGCCGCGAGCTTCCCGAAGCAGCCCTCGCCCGCGTAGAGCGCGCTGTCGCCCAGTTCTTCCTCGATGCGGATAAGCTGGTTGTATTTCGCGAGCCGGTCCGAGCGGGAGAGCGATCCGGTCTTGATCTGCCCGCAGTTCGTGGCGACGGCGAGGTCGGCGATGGTCGTGTCCTCGGTCTCGCCCGAACGGTGGCTCATCACCGCCGTGTAGCCGGCGCGGTTCGCGATATCGACCGCCTCCAGCGTCTCGGTCAGCGTGCCGATCTGGTTGACCTTGACCAGCAGCGAGTTGGCGAGGCCCTTGCCGATGCCCATGCGCAGGCGCTCCGGATTGGTCACGAACAGGTCGTCGCCGACGAGCTGGACCTTGTTGCCGATCATGTCGGTCAGTGCCTTCCAGCCTTCGAAGTCGTCCTCGCTCATGCCGTCCTCGATCGAGCGGATCGGGTAATCGGCGCAGAGCTTCGCCAGGTATTCGGCCATCTCGTCGGGCGTGAGGGAAAGCTCCTCGCCCGCCAGATCGTAACGGCCGCTGGCGAAGAACTCGGTCGAGGCGCAGTCGAGCGCGAGCGCGATATCGGAGCCGGGCTTGAAGCCGGCCCGCTCGATCGATTGCATGATGAAGTCGAGCGCGGCGCGCGTGCTCGCGAGATCCGGCGCGAAGCCGCCCTCGTCGCCCACGGCGGTCGAGAGGCCTTTCTCCGCCAGACCCTTCTTGAGCGTGTGGAACACCTCCGCGCCCCAGCGAACGCCATCGGCCAGCGTTTCCGCACCCACGGGCACGATCATGAATTCCTGGACGTCGATCGGATTGTCCGCGTGTTCGCCGCCGTTGATGATGTTCATCATCGGCACCGGCAGGACATGCGCTGAGACGCCGCCAATGTAGCTATAGAGTGGCAATCCTCGTGCGTTCGCGGCCGCCTTCGCCACTGCCAGACTGACGCCAAGGATCGCGTTGGCCCCTAGGCGGGCCTTGTTCGCGCTGCCGTCGAGCGCGATCATAGCGAGGTCGATGTCACGCTGATCCTCGGCGTCGAGGCCGAGCAGCGCGTCCGAAATCTCGCCGTCGACCGCGTCGACCGCCTTGGTCACTCCCTTGCCGAGATAGCGCGTCTTGTCCCCGTCGCGCAGTTCGACGGCCTCGTGCGCGCCGGTCGAGGCGCCCGAGGGCACCGCCGCACGGCCGAAGCTGCCGTCTTCGAGGAGCACGTCCACCTCGACCGTCGGATTGCCGCGGCTGTCGAGAATTTCGCGGCCGTGAAGATCGATGATGGCGGTCATGCTGCGCTCCGAAGTCGAGGTGTTGTAAAGGACTAGGACACTCCCATATCGGGAGCTAGGCGCCCTCTATGCGCCGGAACAATGCCACGCAAGTTACGTTGCGATACAGAACCGCGAAACCGTCGTCGGGTGACGGTGGACAACGAACCAATGAGGGCTAAGGAACGAGATATGGCTGATGCGATGACCCCCAGCACGGGCAAGAAGAAGACCGCGCGGAAGACGGCTCCGAAGCCGGCCGCCGCGGCGAAGGCGGCACCGGCCGTCGCCGGAACGACGACCGACCATCGCACGGAGGCGAAGTCGCGCTTCAATTCCGCGCTCGAGGAAGCCAAGGCTGGCGCAGCGGCCCTCAAGGCCGAGGCGGCCGACCGTGCCGTCGCCTATCGCGATCAGGCCAAGGGCCGTTCCGAGGACTGGGTCGAAGAAGCGAAAACCTACGGCAGAGAGGCCAAGGGCAAGAGCAAGGAACTCGCGACCGAAGGAAAGACAAAGGCTAGCGAGGCCTTGTCCTCGCTCAGCAGGATGGTCTCCGAAAACGCCGCTGCGATCGACGAGAAATTCGGCGCCCAGTACGGCGACTATGCCCGCAGGGCATCCCGTAGCCTGCAGGAAGCCTCGGTCAAACTCGACAGCAAGAGCGTCGACGACCTGAGCGAGGATGCGCGCGAGGTGGTCCGCAAGAGCCCCGGGCTTGCCGTCGGCCTCGCCGCGGTGGCGGGTTTCATGCTGGCGCGGATGTTCCGCGGCAGCCGCGACTGATCTCCCGCACCGCGGTGGCATCCATGCAAGACGAGCCCCTGCCGCACGCGCAGGACGGCGATGGGGAGCCGGTTGGGGAATCCCCTCGCTCCGGCTCCTCGTTGACCGACGACCTTGTGGCGCTGCTGGACGACGGGAAGACCTATCTCGAGGCCGAGAAGGCCTATCAGAAGAGCCGCGCGATCTATGCCGCGCACGAGAGCAAGAGCGGCATCATCCATGGACTGATCGCCTTCGCGCTCATCCACACGGCACTGATCGGGTTGGTCGTGGGCGCGGTGATTGCGCTAGCGCCTATCCTGACCATCTGGGGCGCCACGGCGCTCGTCGCAGGCGTACTGCTGATTGCCGGGGTCGTCATCGCACGCAAGGCGCTGGCGCACTTCAGGGACGTGGGCAGCAGCTTCACGGGTGATGGGCCATGAGCGATCCCGAGCACAAGATGATCGAAGACCGCGCGTTGCGCGATGCGGCGCTGGCGCTGGTCAAGGCCGACATCGCCCACCTCCGCGTCGATCTTACCACCAAGGGCATTGGCGCGCGCTTCCTCGATCGGGTGGCCGAAGGGGCGAGCGACGTGCTCGACGAAGCTGCGGAAGTGGCTGAAAATAATCGCGGCGTGCTGTTCACGCTGCTCGCAGCAGTTGTGCTTTGGCTGACGCGCAACCCGCTCCTCGCATTGTTCGGCGACGATGACGATGAGGACGAAGAAACCGAGGAACCCGAGCGCGATTGAGCCCGTTCGATCCACGACAACCCATTCCAGCGGAGACGAGCCGATGGCCGACAACCAAAAACGCGAAGAACTGAAAAACCGGATCGAGGCAGGTGAGCAGCGTCACGCCGACCGCACGGTGGGCGATTACGCTCGCGAGGCGCGCGATACGGCCACCGCATTCGTCAAGGATCATCCAGTGGCGACGGTCGTGGGCGGCCTCGCGATCGGTGTGATCGTCGCCAGCATGATCCCTGGACCGGGCCGACGGATGCGCAAGCAGGCGACCCGGCGCGGCTCCGCGCTGGCGGCCATGGCGGCCGAGATCGGCCTCGCTTACGGCGCCAGCCTCATCGACAGCCTGGGCACTGCTGCACGCGCAAGCGGCGACCGCCTCGAGGATTTGGGCGATGCGATCGGCGACAGCGCGCATGATCTGCGCAGGCAGGCAAGCTTGCAGGGCGGCGCCGCCAGCGAAGGCGCGCGCCGTCTGACGCGCGAGGTGGGCAAGAAAACCGGGCGCAAGGTTCGCGATCTGCGGGCGCGGATGGCGCACTGATCCGGTCCTTCGGGCAACGCACGCGGCGCGGTGGGCTTGCCTGCCGCGCCGTTTGCTTTAATGGCCGCGCCGTCCTCCCCCCGACCCCAGAGAAAAGACATGGAAGAAACTGAAGCCAAGCAGCGGCTGCATCTCGTGATGGGCGGCCGCGTCAAGGATCCGCGGAGCCTGGAGTTCCAGGACCCGGAAAGCATTCACGTGGTGGGTGTGTTCAGCGACTACGACGACGCCGTCGAAGCCTGGCGCTCGAACGCGCAGCGCACGGTCGACGACGCGGAAATGAAATATGTCATCGTCCACCTGCACCGGTTGCTGACGCCGGAGGTGTGAGGGCTGAGCTCCCGCTTCCGCGGGGCTCAGCTCTGCATTTAGATGAATTCGATCTTCTCGACGAGGTAGAACTTGTCGCCCGAGGGAACGGTGACTTCGATCTCGTCGCCCACGCTCTTGCCGATCAGCGCACGGCCGAGCGGCGAGTTGTAGGAGATCCGCCCCTTGTTCGCGTCAGCCTCTGTCTGGCCCACGATCTGGTATTTCACAGGCTTGTCATTATCGTCGATCAAGGTGACGGTGGCGCCGAACACGATCTTGTCGCCCGACAGTGTCGAGGGATCGATGATCTGCGCGCGGCTGACGCGGTCCTCGATATCCGCGATCTGCGCCTCGACCTGACCCTGCCGCTCCTTGGCGGCGTGATATTCGGCATTTTCCGAGAGGTCGCCGTGCGCGCGCGCTTCCTCGATCGCGTCAACGATCTTCGGACGTTCCGCGCGCAGCGTCTTGAGGTCGGCCGTCAGCCGCTCATAACCCTCCGCCAGCATCGGAACCTTTTCCATCGTAGCCATCGCGTCTTTCCTCCAGGCGGCCCTGCAATCGCAATTCACGCTGTGCCCCTCCAACGGGAGCGGCAAACTGAATGGTGAATTGTACGGAAGTGGGAACCGCGGTTGTTTCAGCTATAATAAGCTTGCAACGGGCGCACTTCAAGCTGGCTCGCCTTGACCGCGCGAATCGCCGTAACCGCCGCGAGCGAGGCCGCCGCTGTAGTGTAGTACGGGATCTTCATTTCCAGCGTCGTCGCGCGGATCGATTTGGAGTCGGTGAGGCTCTGCCACCCCTCGGTGGTGTTGAACACCAGCGCGATCTCCCCGTCGATCATGCGGTCGACGATATGCGGTTGCCCTTGCGCCACCTTGTTCACCCGTGCGACCGGCAGCCCGTGATCGGCGAGGTAGGTCTGCGTCCCACCGGTCGCGATCACTTCGAATCCCTGCTCGATCAAGGTTCGCACCGCGGGCAGGATGATGGGCTTGTCGCTGTCCTTCACGGAGACGAACACCACACCGCTTTCGGGCAGCTTCACTCCGGCTCCGAGTTGCGATTTGAAGAACGCGGCGGGGAAGGCGCGGTCGATGCCCATAACTTCGCCGGTCGAGCGCATTTCGGGCGTCAGCACCGGGTCCGAGCCGGGGAAACGGGTGAACGGGAACACCGCCTCCTTGACGGCCATATAGTCGAGATCGCGCCGGAACGGCGGGAAGGCAGAGAGCGGCTCGCCTGCCATCACCCGTGCGGCGATCTTTGCGACCGGCTGCCCGATCGCCTTCGCGACGAAAGGCACCGTGCGGCTCGCACGCGGATTGACCTCGATCAGATAGATTTCGCCGTCCTTGACCGCGAACTGCACATTCATCAGCCCGCGTACTCCCAGCGCCTTGGCCAGCGCCTCGGTCTGGCGCTCCATCTCTTCGACGATCTCGGCAGGCAGCGAATAAGGCGGCAGCGTGCTGGCGCTATCACCGGAGTGCACGCCGGCCTCCTCGATATGCTGCATCACGCCTGCGACGCGCACTTCCTTGCCGTCGCAGAGTGCGTCGACGTCGCACTCGATCGCATCGCGCAGGTACTGGTCGACGAGCACGGGACTGTCGCCGGAGACGTGCACGGCGGTGGCGATATAGTTGTCGAGCTGCGCCTCGGAATCGACAATCTCCATTGCCCGCCCGCCGAGCACGTAGCTCGGGCGCAGGAGCACTGGATAGCCGATCCGCGCGGCCACCGCCGCAGCCTCGTCGCGGCTCTTGGCGATGCCGTTCATCGGCTGCTTGAGCTTGAGGCGGTTGACCAGCTTGGCGAAGCGCTCGCGATCTTCGGCGAGGTCGATCGCGTCGGGGCTGGTGCCGAGGATCGGGATACCCTCGTCCTCCAGTGCCTGCGCCAGCTTGAGCGGGGTCTGCCCGCCGAACTGGACGATCACGCCGACCAGCTCACCCGCCTGCTGCTCCACGCGCAGGATTTCCAGCACGTCCTCCGCCGTCAGCGGCTCGAAATAGAGCCGGTCGGAGGTATCGTAGTCGGTGCTGACCGTTTCCGGGTTGCAGTTGACCATGATCGTCTCGAACCCGGCTTCGGCGAGCGCGAAGCAGGCGTGGACGCAGCAGTAATCGAACTCGATGCCCTGTCCGATCCGGTTCGGCCCACCGCCGAGGATCACGATCTTGCGCCGATCGCTCGGCATGGCCTCGTCTTCGGGCTCGCCGAAGCTCGGCGCCTCGTAGGTCGAGTACATGTAAGGCGTGACTGCCTCGAACTCGGCGGCGCAGGAATCGATGCGCTTGAACACGGGCTGCACGCCGAGTTTACGGCGCAGCTTGCGCACCTCTTCCTCGCTCGTCGCGCCGGCCATGGCGCGCAGGGCATCGTGCAGGAGCCCCGAATGGCGCGCCTGCGTCTCGGCGAGTCCACCCGCGACACCGACCGAGCGCACCGCCAACGTCGCGAGACGGCGATCGGAAAAGCCCATCGCCTTCAGCCGCCGCAGCCCTGCGGCGTCGCTCGGCAGCCCGTTCTCGCTCACTTCCTTCTCGGCGGCGACTATGTCGGCAATCTGGCGCAGGAACCACGGGTCGTAGCCGGTGATCCCGTTAATATCCTCGACCGTGAAGCCCTCGCGCATCGCCTGCGCGACCTTGAGTAGCCGGTCGTCGGTGCGTCGGCTGAGCGCGGTGGTGATCGCCTCGCGATCCGCCCCTTCCAGCTCGACCACGCGGTTGAAGCCGTCGAGCCCGGTCTCCAGTCCGCGGAGCGCCTTCTGCACCGATTCCTGGAAGTTTCGGCCGATCGCCATGACCTCGCCGACCGACTTCATCGCGGTCGAGAGCTCGGTCTTGGCGCCCTTGAACTTCTCGAACGCGAAGCGCGGAATCTTGGTGACGACATAGTCGATCGTCGGCTCGAAGCTCGCGGGCGTGGCGCCGGTGATCTCGTTGGTGATCTCGTCCAGCGTATACCCGACCGCCAGCTTGGCCGCGACGCGCGCGATCGGGAAGCCGGTCGCCTTGGAAGCAAGCGCCGAGGAGCGCGATACGCGCGGGTTCATCTCGATCACGATCAGCCGCCCGTCCTCCGGGTTGACCGCGAACTGGACGTTGGACCCGCCCGTCTCAACCCCGATCTCGCGCAGCACCGCGATGCTGGCGCTGCGCATGATCTGGTATTCCTTGTCGGTCAGCGTCAGCGCCGGGGCGACGGTGATCGAATCGCCGGTGTGAACGCCCATCGGATCGACGTTCTCGATCGAACAGATGATGATGCAGTTGTCGGCGCGGTCGCGCACGACTTCCATCTCGAACTCCTTCCACCCGAGCAGCGATTCCTCGATCAGCACCTCGGTGGTTGGCGACGCATCGAGCCCCTCGCGCACGATCCGCTCGAACTCGGCCTTGTTGTAGGCGATGCCACCCCCGGTGCCGCCGAGCGTGAAGCTCGGCCGGATGATCGACGGCAGCCCGGTGCGTTCGAGCACCGCGAACGCCTCGTCGAGCGTATTGGCGACCCCGCTGCGCGCGCTTTCGAGCCCGATCTTGTCCATCGCCTCGCGGAAGCGCTGGCGGTTCTCCGCCTTGTCGATCGCGTCGGCATCGGCGCCGATCATCTGAACGCCGTACTTGTCCAGCGTGCCGTCGTTGAACAGCGCCAGCGCGCAGTTGAGCGCGGTTTGTCCGCCCATCGTGGGGAGCAGCGCGTCCGGCCGCTCCTTGGCGATGATCTTCTCGACGATTTCCGGCGTGATCGGCTCGACATAAGTCGCGTCGGCAAACTCGGGATCGGTCATGATCGTCGCGGGATTGGAGTTGACGAGGACCACCCGGTAGCCCTCCTCCTTCAACGCCTTGATCGCCTGCGTGCCCGAATAATCGAACTCGCAAGCCTGGCCGATAACAATCGGCCCGGCGCCGATAACGAGGATCGAGGAGATGTCAGTGCGTTTGGGCATTTTATCCGAGCGATCCCACAAATTTTTCAAAAAGGTAGAAGCTGTCCTGCGGCCCCGGGCTTGCCTCCGGGTGGTACTGGACACCGAAGGCCTTCTTCCCGCGGATCGCGATGCCGCAGTTGGAGCCGTCGAACAGGGAGACGTGGGTTTCCTCCACCCCGTCGGGCAGCGAGGAATTATCGACCGCGAAGCCGTGGTTCATGCTGGTGATCTCCACCACGCCGTCCTCCAGCCGCTTGACCGGGTGGTTCGCGCCGCGATGGCCCTGGTGCATCTTGGCGGTCTTGGCGCCCGCCGCGAGGCCGAGCATCTGGTGGCCGAGGCAGATGCCGAAGATCGGCATGTCGCGCTCGAGCAGGCCCTCGATCACCGGCACCGCGTATTCGCCGGTCGCCGCCGGGTCGCCGGGACCGTTGGAGAGGAACACGCCGTCGGGCTGGAGCGCCAGCACCTCGTCCAGCGAGGTCTTGGCCGGAACCACCGTCACCCGCGCGCCGGCCTTCACCAGGCTGCGGAAGATGTTGTCCTTGCTGCCATAGTCGATCGCAACAACGTGGGGCTTCGCATCGCGCGGCGCGAGGCCGTAGCCGGTGCCGAGGCGCCAGTAGCCCCCTTCCCAGCTCTCCTGCTTCTCGCGGCTGACGCGCTGGGCGAGGTCCATGCCTTTCAGCCCCGGCCATTCCTGCGCGCGCTTGAGCAGCGCGGGAATGTCGAATGTGCCCTTCGAATCATGCGCGATCACTGCATTGGGCGCGCCGTTCAGGCGGATGCGGCGGGTGAGCGCTCGGGTATCGACGCCCGACAGGCCGATCTTGCCCATCGCGGCCAGCCATTCGCCGAACTGCTCGCGCGCGCGAAAGCTCGAATGCGGCGTGATCTCTTCCCGCACCACGCAGCCGACCGCGCCTTCCACCTTCGACTCGATGTCCTCGGGATTCGCGCCGACATTGCCGATGTGCGGGAAAGTGAAGGTGACGATCTGCCCGGCGTAGGACGGGTCGGTCATCACTTCCTGGTAGCCGGTCATCGCGGTATTGAAACATACCTCGCCCACGGCATTGCCAGCGGCACCAAAGCCTTTGCCCCAGATGACCGTTCCGTCGGCCAGCACGAGGACTCCCGTCGCGCCGCTGGGTTGCGCGCGAGAGTTTGCGGGGTTTGCCATGGTGGCACTCCGAGTCAGGTGTTTCCGGCGATGTCGCTAAGTCGTTGCCGCTAAGCCTCGTGTGCGGGCCCGTCAACCTGTCCAATTGCGATTTATCGGGTTAAGTGCCCTGCCCGGCAAAACCCTTCCACAGAAAGAGCACCCATGATCCGCGACGACATCAAGCAGGCCACGGTCCAGGCAATGAAGGCTGGCGACAAGCCGCGCACCGCCGCGCTCCGCCTGATCTCCGCCCGGATCAAGGACCGCGATATCGAAATGCGCACCTCCGCCAAGGAAGTGAACGACGACGATCTCGTCACCGAAGTGCTGCAGAAGATGGCGAAGCAGCGCCGCGAATCGATCCAGATGTACGAAGAGGGCGGGCGCGAGGAACTCGCGCAGCAGGAGCGTGACGAACTTGCCGTGATCGAGGAATTCCTGCCGCAGATGATGGACGAGGCCGCCGCCCGCGCCGCCATCGAGGACGTCAAGACCAGCCTCGGCGCCTCCTCGATCAAGGAAATGGGCCGCGTCATGGCCGAATTGAAAGCCCGCCACGGCGCCGTGCTAGACATGAGCAAGGCGAGCGCCTGGGTGAAGGAAGCGCTGGGCTGAGGCACTCCTCCGCCGATCGCAACTTGAAGTCCCTGCCGCACCCGCGCAATGGTCGGGTATGGCGCTCTCACCCCAATGGCTGGACGAACTGCGTGCGCGGGTGACGCTTTCAAGCGTCATCATGCGCACGACCAAGCTCCAGCGCGCCGGGCGCGAGTGGAAGGCGTGCTGTCCGTTCCATAACGAGAAGACGCCGAGCTTCACCGTCAGCGACGAGAAGGGTTTCTACCACTGCTTCGGCTGCGGCGCGCATGGCGACGTGATCCGCTGGATGACCGACCAGCGCGGCCTTCCCTTCATGGATGCGGTAAAGGAACTCGCTGCCGAGGCAGGCTTGGAAGTCCCCGCGCCCGATCCCGGTGCGGCGCAGCGGGCGGAGGAACGCGCAGGCCTGCACGACGTGACGCAGGCGGCGCAGGACTGGTTCGTCGCCAGCCTCGAAGGACCCGGCGGCGCCAAAGCGCGGGAATATCTGCAGACGCGCGGGTTCAATGCGCGCACGATCGAGCGCTTCGGTTTCGGCTTTGCGCCGAACGAGCGGCAGGCGCTCAAGGCGGCGCTCTCGCGCTTCGAAGAGAAGCTGCTGATCGAAGCAGGCCTCAGGATCTCGGTTGAGGAGCGCGATCCCTACGATCGGTTCCGCAATCGCCTGATGTTGCCGATCCACGACGCCCGCGGGCGAGTGATCGCGTTCGGTGGGCGCATCCTGGAGACCGATACCAACGCCCCCAAATACCTGAATTCGCCCGACACGCCTTTGTTCGACAAGGGCCGCACGCTCTATAATCTGCACCGCGCTGGTCCCGCTTCGCGGCAGACGAGGCGAATGATCGTCGTCGAAGGCTATATGGACGTGATCGCGCTCGCCGCACACGGGTTCGAGGATGCCGTGGCGCCGCTCGGCACCGCGCTGACCGAGCGGCAGATCGAATTGCTCTGGCGCATGGTCGAAACGCCGATTCTGTGCTTCGACGGCGATGCGGCGGGCCAGCGCGCGGCCATGCGTGCGATCGAGCGTGCCCTGCCCCTGCTCCGCCCTGCCCATTCGCTCACTATGGTGCGCCTTCCCGCCGGGCTCGATCCCGACGATCTGCTGCGCGCGAAAGGCAAGGGCGCGATGGAGAAGCTGCTGGCCGAGCCGGCCACTCTGCTCGACACGCTGTGGGAGTTCGAGCGCGCCGCGCAGCCGCTGAACACGCCCGAGGACAAGGCCGGCCTCAAGCAGCGCCTGGTCGATCACGTCGAGAAGATCGAGCACCCTGACATCCGTGCTCTCTACAAACGCGAACTGCTGGAGCGCTTCTCCGCCTTCGCCTTCCCGCGCCGTGAACGCACGCGTGGCGACTGGCGCAAGCCGGCGGTACCGCGCCTTTCGCCCGATATCGCCCGGCGGCTGCGCGGCGCACGAGAGGGCTCACGCGATCAACTCGTCTCCGCGGTGATCGCCGGATTGGTGCGCTTCCCGGAGGAAGCGCTGCGCCATGCAGAGCAGCTCGGCCGCTTCGCGCAACTGGATGCGAAGTCGGGCCCGCTGGTCGATGCGATACTCGAAGCGGTGGAAATGCTTGAACCGGGAGAGATTTTCCCCATATCGTCGTTCGACGGTCCCGTCGCGCCGCCGGATAACACCCGTTTCGCCTTCCTCAGTGAAGGCATCGATCCGCAAGACGCGCGCGAACAGTTGGCCGAAGCCGTAGCGTTGCTGGTCGAAAGGCCTGCGCTGGAGGCTGCGCTAGCCGCAGCCACCGCGCGGTTCGAATCCGACCCTGAAGGAGCCTTCGCCGAGCAGCAGAGGTTGCTCAAACGAAAGCTGGAATTCGAGCGACGACTCGGGCAAATGGCAAGCCGAAGGGCTGCTTCGGCGGCCCAAACTGATTCAACGCGTCGGCGGGAGACAGGGCCCGCCAACGGCGCAGAAACGGACTGAACGCACCTCCATGGCAACCACGTCGAAGAATTCCGACAAGGACGACGCACCGCTGATCGACCTTAACGAAGCATCGATCAAGAAGCTCATCGCCAGGGCGAAGAAGCGCGGCTACGTGACCGTAGACGAGCTCAACGAGGCGCTGCCCGAAGATCAGATGAATACGGACCAGATCGAAGACGTGATGTCCGCGATCTCCGAAATGGGCGTCAACATCGTCGAGAACGACGAGGAAGCCGACGGCGAGGCAGACGCCGAGAGCGACGAAGTCGAGGAAATCGGCGGCGACGACGACGACGGCGACGAGCCCAAAGCGGCGAAGAAGGCCGCCCCGACCGCCGCCAAGAAGACCACCACCACCGACCGTACCGACGATCCGGTGCGCATGTACCTGCGCGAAATGGGCGCGGTCGAACTGCTTAGCCGCGAGGGCGAGATCGCCATCGCCAAGCGCATCGAGGCCGGCCGCGACACGATGATCATCGGGCTGTGTGAAAGCCCGATCACCTTCCACGCCATCATTCAATGGTCAGAAGCGCTCAACAACGAGGAAATGCAGCTCCGCGAGATTCTCGATCTCGACGCCATGCTCTCGAAGGAGCCGCCGGCCGACAAGATGGAGGAAGGCGCAGAGGACGACGACGGCGAGATTTCCGAAGAAACCGCCGGCCCTTCGATCCGCGAAGACGACGAGGTCGAGGACGAGGAAGACGGCGAGGACGACGACGAGGAAGGCGGCAGCTCGCGCCGGCGCGAAGAGGACGACGAGGAAGACAACACCATGTCCCTCGCCCAGATGGAAGCGGCCCTCAAGCCCGACGCGCTCGAACGCTTCGCTCGCATCACCGACCTGTTCAAGAAGTTCGAGAAGCTCCAGGCCGAGCGCGTCGACGTGCTCGGTCGCGGCGACGAGTTCCCGGCGGCGAAGGAAAAGAAGTACGAGGATCTACGCGAACAGCTCACTGCCGAAGTCGAGAGCGTACAGTTCCACGCAACCAAGATCGAATTTCTGGTCGACAATCTCTATGCCTTCAATCGCCGGCTGACTGCGCTCGGCGGGCAGATGCTGCGCCTGGCCGAACGGCACAAGATCAAGCGCACCGACTTTCTCCAGGCCTACATCGGCAACGAGATGGACGATAGCTGGCTGGCTGCTCGCACGAAGAAGGACAAGAAGTGGGCCGCCTTCGCTGAGAAGGAAGCCGACGCGGTTGAGCGCATCCGCGCCGAAATTTCCGATATCGCGAGCCAGACGGGCATGAGCCTGGAAGAGTTCCGCCGTATCGTGAACATGGTCCAGAAGGGCGAGCGCGAGGCGCGCATAGCCAAGAAGGAAATGGTCGAGGCGAACCTGCGCCTCGTGATCTCGATCGCCAAGAAGTACACCAACCGCGGGCTGCAGTTCCTCGACCTGATCCAGGAAGGGAACATCGGACTGATGAAGGCGGTCGACAAATTCGAGTACCGCCGCGGTTACAAGTTCTCGACCTACGCGACGTGGTGGATCCGCCAGGCGATCACCCGCTCGATCGCCGACCAGGCGCGCACGATCCGCATTCCCGTCCACATGATCGAGACGATCAACAAGCTGGTCCGCACGAGCCGTCAGTTCCTCCACGAGCAAGGCCGCGAGCCCACGCCCGAGGAAATGGCCGAACGCCTTTCCATGCCGCTGGAAAAGGTGCGCAAGGTGATGAAGATCGCCAAGGAGCCGATCTCTCTCGAAACGCCCATCGGCGACGAGGAGGATTCGCACCTCGGCGATTTCATCGAGGACAAGAACGCGATCATTCCGGTAGATGCCGCGATCCAGGCGAACCTCAAGGAAACCGTCACCCGGGTGCTAGCCAGCCTCACCCCGCGCGAGGAACGCGTGCTGCGCATGCGTTTCGGCATCGGCATGAACACCGACCACACGCTCGAGGAAGTCGGCCAGCAGTTCTCGGTCACCCGCGAACGCATCCGTCAGATCGAAGCCAAGGCGCTGAGGAAGCTCAAGCACCCGAGCCGCAGCCGCAAGATGCGGAGCTTCCTGGATCAGTAAGTTCGATCCGGGAACCGGTCGCGCTATCAGCCGTTGTTCGAGTCCAGACGATGTAAAAATCGACTGGATATGAAGTTTCTCTCAGGAGAAGCTATCAGGAGCCCCGGTGCCTAACGGCGCTGGGGCTTTTGCTTTGAGCCTCCCGCGGCGCCTTGAGCAGGCCGCCTTTCGAGGCCCGCCGGGGACAAGACCGGTTTGCGGTGGCGACATGGCGCGCGAATCACTATGGGGACGCCATGCGTATCGCCATCGCCTCCGACCATGCCGCCATCGAGATGAAAGCCGCCCTGCGCGAGTGGCTGATCGAGGAAGGGCATGAAGTGGCCGATCTCGGCCCCGACAGTCACGACAGCGTCGACTATCCCGATTTCGGCTATAAGCTCGCAGCCGTCGTTGCCGAGGGCACGGCGGAACGCGGGATTGCCCTGTGCGGATCGGGGATCGGGATCTCCATCGCAATGAACCGTAATCCGGCCGTGCGCTGCGCGCTCGTGTCCGAGCCGCTCTCCGCCAGCCTCGCGCGCGAACACAACAATGCCAACTGCCTCGCCATCGGTGCGCGGCTGATCGGTGTCGAGATGGCCCGGGCCTGCGTCACCGCTTTTATCGAAACGGAATTCGGCGGCGGCCGCCACCAGCGCCGCGTCGACAAGCTATCGAACCCAAGCTGCTGAGGAATTTCATGAGCACTGCGGAAGCCGCCAACGCCGACATCATGCACAGTTTCTGGCAGGACACCCTCGCCGAGGCCGATCCCGAGATCGCCGAAGCCGTCCGGAACGAGCTCCAGCGCCAGCGCAACAAGATTGAACTGATCGCGAGCGAGAATATCGCGAGCCGCGCGGTGCTCGAGGCGACCGGCAGCGTCTTCACCAACAAGTATGCGGAAGGTTATCCGGGCAAGCGCTACTACGGCGGCTGCGACTACGCGGACGTGGTCGAAACGCTCGCGATCGAGCGTGCAAAGCAGCTCTTCGGTTGCGACTTCGCGAACGTTCAGCCCAACAGCGGCAGCCAGATGAACCAGGCCGTGTTCCTCGCGCTGCTGCAGCCGGGCGACACCTTCATGGGACTCGACCTCAACTCGGGCGGACACCTGACCCACGGCTCGCCCGTCAACATGAGCGGCAAGTGGTTCAATGTCGTGCCCTACGGCGTGCGCCAGAACGACGAGCTGCTCGACATGGAGCAAGTCGAACGACTCGCGCACGAGCACAAGCCGAAGCTCATCATCGCCGGCGGCACCGCCTATTCGCGGCAATGGGATTTTGCGAAGTTCCGCGAGATCGCCGATGCCGTCGGCGCGTACCTGATGGTCGATATGTCCCACTTCTCCGGCCTCGTCGCCGGCGGCGCGCACCCCTCCCCCTTCCCGCACGCGCACGTGGTGACCACCACCACCCACAAAAGCCTGCGGGGGCCCCGCTCGGGCGTGATCCTCACGAACGACGAGGCCATCGCCAAGAAGGTCAACAGCGCGGTGTTCCCCGGCATGCAGGGTGGTCCGCTGATGCATGTCGTCGCGGCGAAGGCGGTCGCCTTCCGCGAAGCGCTGCGGCCCGAGTTCAAGAGCTACGCCGCGCGCGTCGTCGAGAACGCGAAGGCGCTCGCCGCCAGCCTGGAGGAGAACGGCCTGCGCATCGTATCGGGCGGCACCGACAACCACCTGATGCTGGTCGATCTCACGGCCAAGGACGTGACCGGCAAGGCGGCCGAAAAGGGCCTCGATCGGGCTTGGCTCACCTGCAACAAAAACGGTATCCCGTTCGACACGCGCAGCCCCTTCGTCACCAGCGGCGTGCGTCTCGGCAGCCCGGCGGGCACGACCCGCGGCTTCGGCCCGGCCGAGTTCCGCAAGGTCGGCGCGCTGATCGCCGAGGTGGTCGATGGCCTTGCCAAGAACGGCCCCGAAGGCGATGCGCAGATCGAGGAGCAGGTGCGTGGCAAGGTCGACGAGCTGTGCGACGCCTTCCCCGTCTATCCGGGAATGTGATGCGCGATGCGATGCCCCTTCTGCGCGCATGACGACAGCCAGGTAAAAGACAGCCGCCCCACCGAAGACGGCACCGCCATCCGTCGCCGCCGCCAGTGCACGAGCTGCGGCGCGCGCTTCACCACGTTCGAGCGCGTGCAACTGCGCGAGGTAACGATCATCAAGAGCGGAGATCGCCGTGAGGCCTTCGATCGTTTGAAACTCGAGCAATCGGTCGCCCTCGCCTGCCGCAAGCGCGGGATCGAGCAGGAACGGATCGACCAGCTCATCTCCGGCATCCAGCGCCAGGTGGAAACGGCGGGCGACAGCGAAGTCCCCTCCGCTCGGATCGGCGAACTGGTGATGGACGGTCTGCGCCAGATCGACAGCGTCGCCTATATCCGCTTCGCCAGCGTCTATCGCGACTTCAGCGAGGCAAAGGATTTCGAGGAATTCGCCAGCACTGTGCGGGACGCGGGTGGCGATTAGGTTGCGCGCTCTGCACTGTTACCGTTCATCCTGTGCGTAAACAGGAGGCGAGCGGATATGGAGATCGCTGAAAGAGTGGAAAGCACCGCACCCGTCATCGTCCTCGTCCGCCCCCAGCTGGGCGAGAACATCGGCAAGGCCGCGCGGGCCATGCTCAATTTCGGGCTGACCGAGATGCGGCTGGTGGCCCCGCGCGATGGGTGGCCCAACCCCAGCGCCGGACCCGCAGCGGCCGGGGCGAATGGCGTGCTGGAGAAAGCCACGGTGCACGACACGCTGGCCGACGCCGTCGCCGATTGCGCGCACGTCTACGCCACCACCGTTCGCAAGCGCGGCGTGACCAAGCCCGTGGTGACGCCTGAGGAGGCGGCAGCTGAAATCGCGGACGCACAAGGCCGCTCCGCAATCGTGTTCGGGCCCGAGCGCTCCGGCCTCGAAACCGACGACGTCGCGCTCGCCCGCGCGATCGTGACGGTGCCCATTAACCCCGAATTCGGATCGCTCAACCTGGCGCAAGCGGTGATCCTGTGCGCTTACGAATGGTCGAAGACGCAGTGGGAGGGCGGCACGCTCGTGCAGCCCACCGGGGAGGACCTGCTTCCGCCAGCGCCGCAAGATGAACTCGAAGGGATGATAGGACAACTCGAAGCCATGCTCGAGCCGCGTGGCTACTTCATGCCACCAAGCCGCGCCGCGGCAACGCGGCGGACCCTTCGAACGATGCTGACCAAGCCCGGCTGGAACCACCTGGAGGTACGGACCATGCGCGGGGTATTGTCGAGCCTCGCCAAGCCGCGGCGGGACGGCGCCTAACTACGCAGCCGGTCCCACTCCTCGAGCTCGTACGCAATCGAGGTTTCGACCAGAAGATTCCAGATCTCCGCGATTTTCTCGCTAGGGAGGTTTCGCGTTTGCGCATCGGCGGCAACCGCGGCAATGACCGCGGCTTTGCGCGCTTCGTCCCGCACGGTGTCACGCGACTGCTTAATCCGGGCGGCGGCGCGCATATAGCCGAAACGCCGGTCGAGCAGCGCCATCAACTCGCGATCGGTCGCGTCGACGCCGATCCGCACCTCGCCCATACTGGTACATTCGTCTGGCAGTTTGAGTTCGTCGGTCATGCGCGCGCCCTGCCCCGCGCGACCGGTTTTGTCGAGCGCCCATCGCGTGCTTGACGCCTCGCGCAATCCTGCTAGACGCGCGCCTTCGCGAATTTGGCCCCGCATCCCGGTGAAGCGGTGGCCGCGCCTGACGAATGGGTCAGGCGGGCGATGCCGGGTTGAAGCGCCACCACTGGGGTGGCGACAGCAAATCGAAGGACGCGACATATGTCGAAGCGCAAGAGCGCCAAGCATAAACTCGACCGCCGGATGGGCGAGAACATCTGGGGTCGTCCGAATTCCCCGATCAACAGGCGCTCCTACGGTCCCGGCCAGCACGGCCAGCGCCGTAAGGGCAAGGTGAGCGATTATGGCCTTCAGCTGCGCGCCAAGCAGAAGCTGAAGGGCTACTACGGCGACGTGACCGAGAAGCAGTTCAAGCGCACCTATCAGGAAGCGTCGAGCATGAAGGGCGATACCAGTCAGAATCTGATCGGCCTACTCGAACGCCGTCTGGACATGGTCGTCTATCGCGCGAAGTTCGCTCCGACGATCTTCTCCGCGCGCCAGATCGTCAACCACGGGCACATTCGCGTGAACGGTGTGAAGTGCAACATCGCGAGCCGCCGCATCAACGTTGGCGACGTCATCAGCTTGGGCGACAAAGCCAAGGAGATGGCGCTGGTGATCGAAGCGCAGAGCCTGGCAGAGCGCGACATCCCAGACTACGTTGCCCCCGACGGCACCGACAAGATCACCTACACCCGCGTTCCCACGCTGGACGAGGTCCCTTACCCGGTAACCATGGAACCGAACCTGGTCGTCGAGTTCTATTCGCGTTGATCCGATTTCCGGTTACGGAACAAGAAAGGGCGGCCCCGCGGGGCCGCTCTTTTTCTATTCATCGCAAGATTACAAAAGCTTAGGAACCTGGCGCCGGTTTGCGAATTTCCCTGGAGCTATGACAAAGTACCGTTTCATAACTCCTCACCGAAAGGGCAAGTGGTACCCCGATCTCAAGCAGGCTCAGCTCTTCGCCAACTCCATCGGCGCGGGCTTCCTGGAGCAGATGACCGGCCGCTTCGTGGCCTACCCTGGCACCAGCCTTGAAGCGCTCGAGTCTCCGGATCACCCGACGAAATAGTCTCGCCGGAACTCGGCGGCAAAGGCCGCAAAGCGCCACTCGGCAATTGCCTCGCGCATGGCCTGCATCAATTGCTGGTAGAACGCGAGGTTGTGCTCGGTGACGAGCATTGCGCCGAGAATCTCGCCTGCCTTCTGCAGGTGATGGAGATAGGCGCGCGAGTAGGTCCCGCAGACCGAGCAGGTGCAACGCGGATCGAGCGGATCCGTGTCTTCTGCGTGGCGTGCGTTTCGCAGGTTAAGCGGACCGTTCCAGGTGAACGCCTGTCCGTTGCGGCCGGAACGGGTCGGCAGGACGCAGTCGAACATGTCGATCCCCCGCTCGACCGCGCCGACGAGATCGTCCGGCTTGCCCACGCCCATCAAATAACGCGGTCGGTCGGTGGGCAGCATGTCCGGCGCGAAGTCGAGCGTGGCGAACATCGCCTCCTGCCCCTCGCCCACGGCCAGGCCCCCGACTGCATAGCCATCGAAGCCGATTTCGGTCAGCGCATCGGCCGACCGGCGGCGCAATTCCGCATCGAGCGCGCCCTGCTGAATGCCGAACAGGGCCGCTCCTGCGGCATGCTCGCCGCTGGCATCGAAGGCATTGCGGCTGCGTTTCGCCCAGCGCATCGACAGTTCCATTGAGGCAGCGATCTCGTCGTAAGGCCGATCGATCCGCGGGCACTCGTCGAATGCCATTACGATGTCGGAACCCAGGAGACGCTGGATCTCCATCGACCGCTCGGGCGTGAGCATGTGCTTCGAACCGTCGATATGGCTGCGGAACTCCACCCCTTGCTCGGTCAGCTTGCGCAAATCCGAAAGGCTCATAACCTGATAACCGCCGCTGTCGGTCAGGATCGGCCGCGGCCAGTTCATGAAGGCGTGCAGACCGCCGAGCCGCGCGACCCGCTCCGCACCCGGGCGCAACATCAGGTGATAGGTATTGCCGAGGATGATGTCGGCGCCCGTTTTGCGCACCGTTTCTGGCTTCATCGCCTTGACCGTCGCCGCGGTGCCGACCGGCATGAACGCGGGCGTGCGGATCTCGCCGCGCCGCATCGCGATACGGCCGGTACGCGCCTTGCCGTCGACGGCGTCGACGCGAAAATCGAACCGAGGTCCGGTCATTAGAAGTCGTAGACGAGCGTCAGACGCGTGACCGTATCGGTCGAGACTTTGCCTTCCGGCGGCTTGCTGTCGTAGTCGACGGCATATGTGATGCGTGAACGCAGCCGGTCGCTGACCTTGGCGTCGAGTCCGCTGACGAGATTGAACGTCGTGCGGGACGAATCGACGATGACCGTCGCTTGACCGCCGGTTTCGGCGACCATGTTCGCGTCCTGGGTGAACGAGAGCCGCTCGGCGATCTTCCAGTCGAAGTCCAACCCGAACAGCGCCGCGAGGCGGGTCTCGTCCTCCTCGATCGTAAAATTCGTGACCCGCAGCGCAGGGCCTGCCTTGACCGACAGCTTCAGGTCACCGCTGTTCGCGACCTGATAGCCGATCCCGCCGGAGATCGCGTACCGGCCGGTAAAGCCCTGCAGCTTGTTACGCTCGTATTGGGCGAGACCGTAGACGAACAGCTCGTCTTTGACCTGGTAGCGGGGTTCGTAGGCGAACAGGAACTGCTCACGGCTCGTCACGCCGTTGGAGCGCTGATAGTCGGCCGTTGCGCGCAGCGAGTGGCTCCAGTCCAGGCCCTGGCGCTTGAGCTTAAGGCCCGCAGACAGCCCGATATTGTTGCTGTTGCCGCTGGCTTGGAATCCGCCGAGCTGGCCCTCCCCGCTCCACAGCTCGAACAGACCGGCCTCCCGGATCTTGTGCGTCTCCGCCTCGCGCGCGAGCCTCGCCTTCTCGGCAACGTCCGCTCGCCAGGCACTCTCGATTACCTTCATCTCTCCCTCACCCTGGGGTGCGGCTTGGCGAGCGAGGGCGAGCACAGTTTCAATCTTGCCGTTGTCGTTCGTCTTCATCGCGGCGTTGATCATCGCGCGCACGCCGCCGGGGATATTCGAAACCTCCTCGGCGGTGGGCGGAGATTCCACCACGGACTGAATTTCGCCCACCGGCAGAGGGACGGACTCAACGGGCGCGAGCGTTATCCCGTCATTCTGCACCGCGGTTTGGGCCGCAGCCGATGAAGACGCGAGAACAACAGCGGCGACGCCGGCCGCGACACATAGAGGAGATCGTTGGAACATCGCGGCGTCGGGTTAGCGCGTCAGGACCGGAGGCGCCAGCCCGTGCGGAAGATCACTGCGATGACTGCCACGCAGATTGCGAGGAACGCCAGTGTCAGGCCGAGCGAAACGCCGATCGACACGTCGGACTGGCCGTAGAACGTCCAGCGCAACCCATTGACGAGATAGACGATCGGATTCGCCAGCGCGATCTTGTCCCAAGGGCTCGGCAGCATGTCGATCGAGTAGAACGTGCCGCCAAGGAAGGTCAGCGGAGTCAGGATCAGCAGCGGGACCATCTGCAGCTTCTCGAACCCTTCGGCCCAGACGCCGAGGATAAAGCCGAGCAGCGAGAAGCTCGCCGCCACGAGCATGATGTAAACCAGCGCGAACAGCGGATGCGCGATCGTGTAATCGACGAACAGCATCGCGGTGGTGAGAATGATCGCAGCGAGGATCAGGCTCTTGGTCGCCGCCGCCCCCACGAAGCCGAGCAGCGTCTCCGCAACGCCGACGGGCGCGGAGAGCAGCTCGTAGATCGCGCCGGTGAATTTCGGCATGTAGATGCCGAAGCTGGCGTTGCTGGTGCTTTCGGACAGCAGTGTCAGCATCAGCAAGCCAGGCACGATGAACGCACCATAAGCTACACCGTCGACCTCGTTGATCCGCCCGCCGATCGCGGCGCCGAACACGATGAAATAGAGGCTCGTGGTCAGCACGGGCGAGACGATCGAACCGAACACCGTGCGGCGGAAGCGCGACAGCTCGTTGCGGTAGATCGCGAAAGTGGAACGCCAATTGATCATGCTGCCAACCCCTGCCGCTCGACCAGATCGACGAAGATGTCTTCCAGGCTCGATTCCTTCTGATCCAGCGCGGTGAATACGACGCCGCTTTGGACAAGGGCGGTCGCCACCGCCGCGACTTCCGCCTTGCCCTTCCCCGTCCCGTCACCGCCGCGGTAGCACAACGTGCGGCCGTCCTCGGAAAGCGTGACCGGATAGTCGCGAAGCGCGAGCGGAATCTCGGCCAGTTGCGCCGCGAGCGCGAAGTGCGCCTCCGTCCGACCAAGGCGCCGCATCATCGCATCCTTCTCGTCCACCAGCAGCAGGCGGCCTTTGTCGATCACGCCGACGCGGTCAGCCATCTCCTCGGCTTCCTCAAGATAGTGGGTGGTGAGGATGACGGTTACGCCCTGTTCGCGCAGCGCCCCGATCTGGCGCCACATGTCCCGCCGCAGCTCGACATCGACGCCGGCGGTCGGTTCGTCGAGAAACAGCAGTTCGGGATCGTGCGCGAGCGCCTTGGCGATCAGCACGCGGCGCTTCATCCCGCCCGAGAGCTTGCGAATTTCCTCGCCCCGCTTGTCCCACAGGCTCAGCGAACGAAGCACTTCTTCGATCCGGTGCGCGTCGGGCGCACGGCCGAACAGACCGCGCGAATAGCCAACCTGGCGCTCGACCGTATCGAACATGTCGAAGCCGAGCTCCTGGGGAACCAGCCCGATCCGCTGACGCGCGCTGCGCCAGTGGCGTGCAAGGTCTTCGCCGAACGCGTTGATCGTGCCGGAGCTGATGCGGACCATGCCGCAGACCGCGCCGATCAGCGTGGTCTTGCCTGCCCCGTTTGGACCGAGCAGCGCAAAGATCTCGCCCTTTCGGATCTCCAGATCGACGTTGTCGAGCGCCTTGAGGCCGCCGGGATAGACCTTGGTCAGCCCGCGGATGTCGAGAATGGGTTGGGGAATCGGTTCCATGGGCTGCGGAACATTGCCGCAACGGCCGCACTTGCCAAGTGTTAATCGGGCAGCAGCAGCGAGGAATCCCCATAGCTGTAGAAGCGATACTTTTCCGCGACCGCGTGAGCGTATGCCGTCTGCATCCGCTCCCGCCCCATCAGCGCGCTGACCAGCATGAAAAGGGTCGATTTCGGCAGGTGAAAGTTGGTCATCAGCCCGTCGATGGCGCGGAAGGCGTAGCCGGGGGTGATGAAGATTGCGGTATCGCCTTCGAAGGCGTGGATCGTGCCGTCCTTCCCCGCTGCGCTCTCCAGCAGGCGCAAGCTGGTCGTGCCCACCGCAATCACGCGTCGGCGGTTTTGCCGCGCGGCGTTGAGCCGGTCCGCCGTCGCCGCGTCGATCCGTCCCCATTCGGCGTGCATTCGGTGCTCGTCAGTGTCCGCGGCCTTGACCGGCAGGAACGTGCCCGCGCCGACGTGCAGCGTCAGCGTCTCGGTGGTGACGCCGCGCTGTTCGAGGCGGGCAAGCAGCTCGGGTGTGAAATGGAGCGCCGCGGTGGGCGCTGCCACGGCGCCGTCGCGCGCGGCGAACATGGTCTGGTAGTCCGCCCGATCGCGCTCGTCGGTCTCTCGACGCTGAGCGATATAGGGCGGCAGCGGCATGCGGCCCGCGCGTTCGAGCAGCACTTCGACCGGCTCCTCACCCTCGAATGCCAGCGTGAAGCTGCCGTCGTCGTGGCGCGCCTCGGCAATGGCTGTCACACCCGCGCCGAATTCGACCCGGTCGCCCTCGCGCAAGCGCTTGGCGTTGCGCACGAAGGCCTGCCAGCGCCTAAGGTCGATCCGCTTGTGCAGCGTCGCTCCGATCCGCGCCTCACCTCGGATACCCTCGAGCTGCGCGGGAATGACGCGCGTGTCGTTGAACACGAGCACGTCGCCCGGCTCGAGCAGGTCCGGCAGATCGCGCACGATGTGATCTGCAAAGGCGCCCTCGCTGCGCACCACCAGCATGCGCGCGGAATCGCGCGGCACCGCAGGGCGCAGCGCGATCAGATCCTGGGGAAGTTCGAAATCGAAGAGGTCGACACGCATCGCGCGCGCTTAAACTGGCGCACGCGCTTCGTCACCCCCGCGAAGAGGGACGCGGAATATCCGGCGGCTATTCCTCGACCGGCACGCCCGCCGGCGCTTCGCTCGTCGGCGTGTTCAGCATGTCGGCGGTAATCTCCTGAGCCTGCGCCTGCGGCGCGGCCGGGAGCGGCATGCGCTGCGGCTTGTTGTCGGCGGCGATCGAGGCCTGGAGGATCGTGGTCGGATTGGCCGGCGGTTCGCCCCGTTCGATCGCGTCGACTGCATCCATGCCCACAATCACACGGCCGAAGTTGGTGTAGCGCTTATCGAGGCTGAAGCGCGGATAGAAGACGATGAAAAACTGACTGTTGGCGCTGTCCTCCGACTGCGCGCGCGCCATTGCGACGGTGCCGCGCAAGTGCGGCATCGGATTGAACTCTTCCTCCAGGTCGGGGAGCTGCGAGCCACCCTGCCCCGTGCCCGTCGGATCGCCCGTCTGCGCCATGAAGCCGTCGATCACGCGGTGGAAGATAACGCCGTCGTAGAAGCCCTGCCGGGTCAGCGTCTTGACCCGCTCGATATGGTTGGGGGCCCAGCTCGGCATCAGACGGATCGCGACGCGCTGTCCGGTCGAGAGATCGAGCAGGAGGATGTTCTCCCGGTCCTCCTGGATGTTGTAGTTGATCGGCGCGTAGACCGGCGCGGCCGCTGCTTGCGCGGTGGCATCTTCTTCCATCGCGGCCGCAGAGTCCTCCAGCGCATCGCCGTCCTGAGCGGCGGCGATGGTGGGGGCGGTAATAAGCGACAGCAGGGCGCCGGCGGCAATCAGGCGTCTGATCATGAGTATTCCGTCTTTCAGGCAGCTTCGGCGGCAGCGTCTAGCGCCGGGGGACTGTCGGTTCAATGAATGATGCGCGGCGGGATATTTCGAAGGAAGGATCAGTAATCCCCCCGGCGTCCGATCTCGTCGACCCGCGCGATCACCTCGTCACACACCGCGGGGCTGACGAAGGGGGAGATGTCGCCGCCGAACAGCGCGATCTCCTTGACCAGCTTCGACGCGATCGGCTGGAGCGAGACATCGGCCATCAGGAATACCGTCTCGATCTCGTCGTCGAGCTGCTGGTTCATGCCCGCCATCTGATATTCGTATTCGAAGTCGGCCACGGCGCGCAGACCGCGCACGATCATGCTTGCGCCCTGCGCCCGCGCAAACTTCATCAACAGCGCGTTGAACCCGACCACGTCGACGTTGCCGAGCCCGAGCGAGGCAACCTCGCGCCGCACCATCTCCATCCGTTCCTCGGGCGAGAACATCGGGTTCTTCGACGGATTGGTCGTCACCCCGATGATCAGCCGGTCGACGAGCTTCGCCCCGCGCCGGATGATATCGGCATGCCCGAGCGTGATCGGGTCGAACGTACCTGGGTATACGCCGATGCGCTCCGAATCTTCCTTGGCACTCACCTGTCTCTCTCCACGATGTACCGCGCCAGCGCGCGCAGTAGATCGGCCTCGCGGCCGTGCGGCGCGAGATGGCCAATCCCCTGTTCGACCAGCGCATGTGCCTGGTCGCGTGCCTTGTCGGCGCCCATCAGCGTCACGAAAGTCTGCTTGCCCTTCTGGTCGTCCTTGCGCAGCGCCTTGCCGGCCTTGGCTTCGTCGCCCTCGTGATCGAGCAGGTCGTCGGCTATTTGGAAGGCAAGACCCACGTCGCGGGCGTAGTTGCGCAGGTGACCCCGGGAATCGACCGGGACGCGGCCGAGTATCGCACCCATCTCCACGGCAGCGGTCAGCAGGGCGCCGGTCTTGAGCTGCTGCAGCCGGGTGATGGCGCGAAGATCGTAGGCCTTCTCGGCGGCGGCCATGTCCATCATCTGCCCGCCAGCCATGCCGCCCATGCCGCTCGCGCCCGCAAGCGTAGCGATCAGCTCGGCGCGGCAAAAAGGGTCGCTGACGGTTTCGGGCATTGAGAGGATCTCGAAGGCGAGCGCGTGGAGCGCATCGCCGGCGAGCACTGCGGTCGCTTCATCGTAAGCCCGGTGCAGTGTGGGCTTGCCGTGGCGCAGATCATCGTCGTCCATGCACGGCAGGTCATCGTGGATCAGCGAATAGACGTGAATCGCCTCGACCGCGCATCCGGCCTTCACTGCCGTCTGTCGTGCGACGCCGTACATCCCGGCGGTCGCCATCACCAACAGCGGGCGAACCCGCTTGCCGCCGCCGATCGCGGCGTAGCGCATCGCCTCGACCAGACGCGCGCGGGTATCGTCGGGAACGGGAAGGAACTCTTCGAACGCGGCGTCGACCTCGCGCTGGACCCGCGCAAGGTTTCCGGAAAGAATATCCGCCCGATCGCCGACCAGTTGCACGTTAGCCGTCCGCGCCGAACGGTGCGGTACCGCGCGGCTGCCCGTCCGGCCCGGTCACGATTTTCTCGATCCGCGCCTGCGCCGCGTCGAGCCGCGCCTGGCAGTGCCGGCGCAACTGCTCGCCGCGCTCGTAAAGCGTGATCGAATCGTCGAGCGGGACTTCGCCGCCCTCGAGCTTCCTCACGATCTCCTCCAGCGCGCGCAGCGCATCTTCGAAGGACATTTCGGCGATTTCGGGCGCAGCCTCGGTCATGGCGCAGAAGCATTGGCGGGCGCCCCCCGCTTGGTCAAGGCGACAGGCGGGGGAGAAGGCGGATGATGTGGATTTGTCGCGCGTTCGGGCATGACGTGGGACTGGCGGCGCGGGCATACCAAGGCTAAGGGCGCGCGCATGGCTACCTCCGAGTCCGCGATCACCCCCGAAGTCGTCGAACAGCACGGCCTCAGCTCCGAAGAATACGAGCGCGTCCTGCACGCGCTGGGCCGCGAGCCGAACCTCGTCGAGCTCGGCATATTCTCCGTCATGTGGTCCGAGCATTGCTCCTACAAGAGCTCGCGCCTCCACCTGAAGAAGCTCCCGACCGAGGCGCCGTGGGTCATCTGCGGACCGGGCGAGAACGCGGGTGTGATCGACATCGGCGACGGACAAGCCGCGATTTTCAAGATGGAGAGCCACAACCACCCCAGCTACATCGAGCCCTATCAGGGCGCGGCGACGGGGGTGGGCGGCATCCTGCGCGACGTGTTCACGATGGGCGCACGGCCGGTCGCGAACATGAACGCGCTGCGCTTCGGTCGGCCGGACCATCCGAAGATGAAGCACCTCGTGCAGGGCGTTGTCGCGGGCATCGGCGGCTACGGCAACTGCGTCGGCGTACCGACCGTGGGCGGGGAGACGAACTTCCACCCGGCGTACGATGGCAACATCTTGGTCAACGCGATGACCGTGGGCGTCGCCGATGCGGACCGGATCTTCTACTCGGCCGCAACCGGCGTCGGTAACCCGATCGTCTATGTCGGCTCCAAGACCGGTCGCGACGGCATCCACGGTGCAACGATGGCGAGCGCCGACTTCGCCGAAGATGCCGACGCCAAACGCCCCACGGTGCAGGTCGGCGATCCGTTCACAGAGAAGCTGCTGATCGAAGCCTGCCTCGAACTGATGGCGACCGACGCGATCGTCGCGATTCAGGACATGGGCGCGGCGGGCCTCACCTCCTCCAGCGTCGAGATGGCGACTAACGGTAAGGCTGGCATCCGGCTCGACATGAATCAGGTGCCCTGCCGCGAGGACGGCATGACCCCCTACGAGATGATGCTGAGCGAGAGTCAGGAGCGCATGCTCATGGTTCTCAAGCCCGGCAAGGAGGCGATGGCCGAAGAAATCTTCCGCAAGTGGGAGCTCGACTTCGCGGTCATCGGCGAAGTCACCGACACGCAGCATATGGTGCTCGAATTCGACGGCGAGGTCGTGTGCGACATTCCGCTCGGCCCGCTCGCGGCCGACGCGCCGCTCTACGACCGCCCGGCAATGAGCCGCGAGGACTACAAGGCCTGGGCGCAGATCAAGCCCCTCAATGACGTGCCTCAGAGCACCGACATCGGCGCGGACCTGCTCAAGCTTATGGCCTGCCCCGACCTCGCCTCGCGCCGCTGGATCGCCGAGCAGTACGACAGCCAGGTCGGCGCCGACACGCTCCAGACCGGCGGTGACGCGGGCGTGGTCCGCGTCCACGGCACCCGCAAGGCGCTGGCGATGACGACCGACTGCACGCCGCGCTACTGCTACGCCGACCCCTACGAAGGCGGAAAGCAGGCAATCGCCGAGGCCTACCGCAACCTCTGCGCGGTCGGCGCGCGGCCGCTGGCGGTGACCAATTGCCTCAACTTCGCCAATCCGCAGCGGCCCGAGATCATGGCCCAGTTCACCGGCTGCCTCGAAGGCATGGGCGACGCCTGCCGCGCGCTCGACTTCCCGATCGTGAGCGGCAACGTCAGCCTCTACAACGAGAGCAAGGCGACCGGCGGCGGCAGCGCGATCCTCCCGACGCCGGCGATCGGCGGCCTGGGCGTGATCGAGGACTACGGCCGCATGATGACGATGCCGTTCAAGAACGAAGGCGACATCGTCTACCTCGTTGCGGCCGAATACTGGGCCAAGCCCGACCCGACGCGCTCGCATCTCGGCAAGTCGCTGTGGCTGCGCGAGATCCACGGCCGTGACGAAGGCCGCACGCCGCCCACCGACCTGACCATCGAGCGCAACGCGGGCGAGATTGTGCGCCAGCTCATCACCGACGGGCTGGTCAATGCGGTGCACGACATTTCGGACGGCGGCTTGGCGGTCGCTCTGGCGGAGATGGCGCTCGCTAGCGGGATCGGCGCCGAGGTCAGCGGCAACGAGGCCTACACCGCGGCACAGTGGTGGTTCGGCGAGGACCAGGGCCGCTATGTCGTGACCGTGCCCGATGCCGACGCGCTCAACGAAGCGCTGGCCAAGGGCACCGAGAATGCCGAGACCGCGATGATCGGTTTCCGCCGCCTCGGCACGGTCGGCGGCGACAAGCTGCTGGGCGTTCCGCTGGCCGACCTGCGCGAGGCGCACCAGAGCTTCTTCCGCGACTGGATGCAAACTTGAGCCCTATCCGTCGGTCCTGAGTTCGTCTGAAGGCCGCCTTTCTGTCGCTAGGCAATGCACCGGAAGAACGCGGTGCTTCGACAAGCGTGATCCGAACGGGTAATGCGGGATAGGGGTAAAGGTGAGGGGAGCCCTTGAATGGCACGCACGATTGTCATCGCATGGCTTGTCGCTGGGACGCTCGACATCCTTTCGGCGTTCGTCTTTGCCGGAATGGCCGGCGTTACGCCTACCCAGGTTCTGCAGTTCGTCGCCAGTGGCCCTTTGGGCGACGGGATGTACGAGAGTGCGGCCGGCGCGCCGCTCGGGCTGCTGACGCACTTTGCAATCATGCTGGCGATGGTCGCCACCTACGTCGTGATCGCGCCGAATTTCTCCAAAACGCTGCAGCATCCCGTGACGGCCGGGCTGCTCTACGGCTTGCTTCTATGGGTCATCATGTACTGGATCGTCCGCCCGCTGCGCTGGCCCGCGCAGTGGCCGCCGGCGGCTTACGCAGGCGACAGCGTGGCGGAGATCGCATGGAATATTGGCAACGCGCTGTTCTCGCACTGCGTCCTGGTCGGCATTCCGATCGCATGGATCACAGCCCGCTGGAGACGCGAAACCCGCTAGTTGGCCAAAAGCCAGCTGAGAACCATCCGAAGGGTCAGGCCGCCAGCTTCTCCGTCATCGCCTTACCGAGAAGGTCGTACGGGTCGACGCCCTCGCCGCGCCACACCTCGTGGCAGCGGCGATACCATTTCGGTTCCGTGATCCGCAGCTTCTGCCGCGCGTCCTGCAGGTCCATGGCGAGCAGCTCGCGCACCGACATCTCGACGATCGACGGACAGGCATTGCCGATCCGATGCGCCTCGCGCACCGCGCGGTAGACAGGCGCCTTGCTCTTGACCTGCTTCTTGATGTTGAGCGCGCCCGCATAGCCGAGCAGCAGATGCCCGTGGCTCGGGCTCTGCCCATGGGTGAACAGCAGCACGCACTGCTCGCCCAGCGCATCGCGGCCGTAGCCGGTCAGAACGTGCATCAGGTCGTGCGTGTCGCGCTGGCGGAAACCGTACCATTCGATGAGATCGCCGTACTTCGGCCGGCCCATCTTGTCCGATTCGGCGACCAGGCCCGCCGCGGTCAGTCCTTCGCGCTCCATGAAATCCACGTAGGCATGGGCGACGCTGCCCGCCGGCAACCGCCGCAGCGCATCGTGATCGTCGAGGATCGGCGGCAGAAAGGGTTCGTTCGCGCGCAGTTCCTCACCCTCTGCGCTTAGCGTCAGCGCGCGGGCCCGAGGGAAGAAGGTCTTCGACGGCAAGGCCTCGTAGATGTGGAAGACCTGCTCGGTATCTTCCTTATCCTTCAGCAGCTCGCGGAAATGATGAAGCGCCTTGCCGACGTCGCGTCTGACTTCCGGCCGCGCGGGATTGCGGAACAGCGTGCCGTCGCTCGCGCAGGCGGCGTTCGGATCGGCATGCGGCAGGGTCTGCACTTCGGTCATCGCGTCGCCCCTTACTGACACACCTGTCAATGTAGCATTTCAGTTGCAAATTGAAAGCTAGTTCTGTTGGCAGCCTTTCGCGAGCCCCTGCGAAGGCAGGGGCCTCAGGCCGCTGGCGTTTCGCCCGACAGCTCGAGGTCCCAGCCTTCGCTGGGACTGGGGAAGGGCCTCGCGCGACGGGAGTCGGCTCGCGCGCCCTACCCGCTCACCCATTCCTCATGGGGCACGCCGAGCAGCTCGAGCACCGCTGTCAAATCGCCACGGTCGATCCATCCGTCGGCCGCCTCGCGCGCTTTCGGCTTCCCGCGGTAGGCCAGCCCCCAGGTCGCCGCGCGCAGCATCGGGATGTCGTTCGCCCCGTCCCCGGCAGCGAGACTCGTCGCATCGAGGCCGATCTTCGCCGCCTCCTCGCGCAGGACGCGCTCCTTCACCGAACTGTCGGTGATCGCGCCGGCGACCGCGCCAGTCAGCTTGCCGTCGGCAACAGCGAGGCGGTTGCCGACCACCTGCTCGAATCCGATGTCCTCGGCCACCGGGTCGGCGAAGTGATGGAAGCCGCCTGTCACCAGCACGGTGCGGCAGCCTTTCGCCTTCAGCGTTGCGACGAGCGTTCTCGCGCCGTCCATCGGGCGGATGCGTTCGGTGAGGCAAGTGGTGATCGTCTCTTCGGAAAGGCCGGCGAGCAGCCCGACGCGTTCGGTAAGCGCGCTGGCGAAGTCGAGCTCCCCTTGCATGGCCCGCTCGGTGATCGCCGCGACGCGATCTTTGAACCCGGCGAAATCGGCCAGCTCATCGATGCATTCCTGCCCGATCATGGTCGAGTCCATGTCCGATACGAACAGGTCGGGCACGGCGATATCGCGTGCCGAGACGAGCAGGTCAGCGGGCGTGAAATGCTCGTAGAGGATCGCACGAAGCGCCGCTGCGTCGCCTTCCGGCAATCCGATTTCCAACACGTCGCCGCAGAAGTCGAGCATCTGCGCCACGGCCACGCGCATCCCCTCGCGCTCGAGCGCGGCGGTCGCGCGGTCGAGGCGCGTTTCAAGGTTTACCGGGTCTGCTATCAGCCGGGCGATGAGCACCGCAAATTCTCCGAAATCCCGCCGCGAACGGCCGCCGGTGGCGCTCATCGCAGGGCCGACCGCGAGCGGCAAGAGTGATCTCGCCGTGCGTCTCGGGCGCGCGCTGATGGAAAGCGGTCGGCCCGCGGCGGTAATCAACGCCGACAGCGCACAGGTCTATCGCGACTTGCGCGTCCTCAGCGCGCGGCCTTCCGAGGAAGAGATGGCCGGAGTGCCGCACCGGCTGTTCGGCGCTTGGGACGGGGCGGAGGCCTGTTCCGCTGCCGACTGGGCCTCGCGCGCGAAAGTCGAGATCGCGGAGATGCACGCGCGCGATGGCGTCCCGATTCTGGTCGGCGGGACTGGGCTCTATCTGCGTACCCTAATCGAGGGGATCGCGCCCGTGCCGCCGATCGAGCCGGATATCCGGGAAAAGGTTCGCGCCATGCCGGTGAACGAAGCGTATGCCGAGCTCGCGGCGCTCGACCCCGATCGCGCCGCACAGCTCGCTCCCGCCGATACGACGCGGGTTGCCCGGGCGCTCGAAGTCGTCCGGTCTACCGGCTATACGCTCGCCCATTGGCAGACGCTGCGCGAAGGCGGCATCGGCGGCGCGGTCACGCTTCACCCGCTGGTCCTGCTCCCTGATCGTGCGTGGCTCTACCAACGTTGCGACCGGCGTTTCGAGATGATGATCGAATCGGGTGCGGTGGAGGAAGTCGAGGCGCTGCTGGCACGCGGGCTCGATCCCATGCTGCCCGTCATGCGCGCGATCGGCGTTCGCGAGATCGCGGCTTGGCTGAGGGGCGAACACTCGCGTGAAGAGATGATTGCCGCAGGGCAGCAGGCGACGCGCAACTACGCCAAGCGGCAGTACACCTGGTTCCGCCGCCAGCCTCCGCAAGAATGGATGCGCGTCGAGTCACTTCAGAATGATATCGAGGGGCAATTCGCATTATTGTTTCACCAATAGCTCTTGACATATCATATTCTGTCGCATAGTCGGATCAAAGTGAACAGTTTGGCCCGGCGCGAACACCCCCTCCGCGCCGGGTCGATCTTTTTTCAGCGTATGACGAAGTTGAGAAGGAAAGGGTCGGACAATGGCGGAGGAGCGCAGCGGCGCATCCATCCTGATCGAATGCCTGGTTCGGGAGGGCGTCGAATTCGTCTTCGGCTATCCCGGCGGCGCGGTGCTACCGATCTACGATGAGCTCTTCGCCGACACGCGCGTCCGCCACATCCTCGTCCGCCACGAGGCCGGCGCAGCTCACGCGGCCGAAGGCTACGCGCGCTCGACCGGCAAGCCGGGCGTGGTGCTTGTCACCTCCGGCCCCGGCGCGACCAATGCGGTGACCGGCATTGCCGACGCTTTCATGGATTCCATCCCGATGGTGGTCATCACCGGCCAGGTGCCGACGGCGCTGATCGGAACCGACGCGTTCCAGGAAGCCGATACGATCGGCATCACCCGCCACTGCACCAAGCACAATTATCTGGTGAAGGATCCGACACAGCTCCGCGCGACGATCGAGGAAGCCTTCCGCATCGCCACGACTGGGCGGCCCGGTCCGGTGGTGATCGACATCCCGAAGGACGTGCAGATCGCTCTCGCAAGCTGGGACGACCAGGACACTGCTCCCCTGCCCTCATCCCGCTATTCGCCGCCGGTGCAAGGCGAGACGGACGAGATCGCTCAGGCGATCGAGATGCTGGCCGCGGCCGAGCGCCCGATCTTCTACACCGGCGGGGGCGTCATCAACTCGGGCCCCGAGGCGAGTGCACTGCTGCGCCGTCTGCAGGACCTGACCGGCGCGCCCGTCACCAGCACTCTGATGGGTCTCGGCGCGTTTCCTTCCGATCATCCGGACTGGCTCGGCATGCTCGGCATGCACGGAACCTACGAAGCGAACATGGCGATGAATCGCTGCGACGTGATGGTCTGCATCGGCGCCCGTTTCGACGATCGCGTGACAGGACGGCTCGACGCGTTCTCCCCTGATTCGAAGAAGATACACATCGACATTGACAGGAGCTCGATCAACAAGACCGTGCCGGTCGACCTCGCTATCCTGGGCGACTGCGGGCATGTGTTACGCCAATTGATCGCCGCATGGGGCACGCGCAAACCGCGCGATCTCGGCGAATGGAAGGCCCGCATCGCTGGCTGGCGTGCCTGCGAATGCCTGGCCTATCCGCCGAGCAAGACCGAGATCATGCCGCAGAAGGCGATCGAGCGGCTGTTCGCCCTCACCCGCCACCACAACCCGATCATCTCGACCGAAGTGGGCCAGCACCAGATGTGGGCGGCGCAGTATTTCGGCTTCTCCGATCCCAACCGCTGGCTCACCAGCGGCGGCCTCGGCACGATGGGCTATGGCTTGCCCGCCGCGATCGGTGCGCAGCTCGGCAATCCCGACGCGCTGGTGATCGACATCGCAGGTGAAGCCTCGATCCAGATGAACATCCAGGAACTCGGCACCGCGAGCCAGTACCGCCTGCCGGTCAAGATATTCATCCTCAACAACGAGTACATGGGCATGGTCCGCCAGTGGCAGGAACTGACTTACGAGAGCCGCTATTCGAATTCCTACTCCGACAGCCTGCCCGACTTCGTGAAGCTCGCCGAAGCGTACGGCTGGAAAGGCATCCGGATCGAGGACGAGGCGGACCTTGACGCCGGGATCCAGGCGATGATCGAGCATGACGGGCCGGTGATGGTCGACTGCCGCGTGTCGAAGGGGGCGAACTGCTTCCCGATGATCCCGAGCGGCGCTGCGCATACCGACATGCTGCTCTACGGCGACCGCGTCAGCGGCACGATGGACGACGAAGCGAAGGCGCTGGTGTGATGCTGATCAAGGAAGCCGAATCGCAGCGCCACGTGCTGGCGATCACCGTCGACAACGAGGCGGGCATTCTCGCGAAGATCGCGGGGCTGTTCACGGCGCGCGGGTACAACATCGACAGCCTGACCGTGGCCGACATCACCGAGAACCACGCGGTCAGCCGGATCACCATCGTCACCAACGGTCCGCCGGAGGTGATCGACCAGATCCACGCGCAGCTCGACAGGCTGGTGCCGGTGCACAAGGTCGTCGACCTTACCGAGGAAGGCCCGCACGTCGAGCGCGAGCTGGCGCTGGTCAAGGTTGCGGGCACAGGCGAGAAGCGGGTCGAGGCGCTGCGCCTCGCCGACATCTTCCGCGCCCGCCCGGTGGACACCACGACCGAGAGCTTCATCTTCGAGATCACCGGCCCGCCGGAGAAAGTCGACAGCTTCGTCGGCCTCATGCGCGAGTTGGGGCTCGTCGAAGTCGGCCGCACCGGCATTGTGGGGATGATGCGCGGGGCACAGGGGGCCTGAGCCTTTGCCGGCACCCCAGCCAAGCTGGGGTCGGGCGCAGCCAAGTGAGACTATGTGGACAGCGGTCCCAGCTTGCGCTGGGACGACGACATTCGAGAGAGACGAGGAAACCGACGTGAAAGTCTACTACGACGCCGATGCCGATCTGAACCTGATCGTCAACAAGAAGATCGCCGTGCTCGGCTACGGCAGTCAGGGCCACGCGCACGCGCAGAACCTGCGCGATTCGGGCGTGAAGGACGTCGCGATCGCGCTCCGCGAGGGTTCGGCCACCGCCAAGAAAGCGGAAGCCGCCGGCTTCACCGTCATGTCGAACGGCGAAGCGGCGAAATGGGCCGACGTGCTGATGATCCTCGCGCCCGATGAACATCAGGCCGCGATCTGGGAGAACGATCTCGCCGGCAACATGAAGCCGGGTAGCGCGATCGCCTTCGCCCACGGGCTCAACATCCACTTCGGCCTGATCGAGGCGCCGAAGGACATCGACGTGATCATGATCGCGCCGAAGGGCCCGGGCCACACGGTGCGCAGCGAATACCAGCGCGGCGGCGGCGTCCCGTGCCTGATCGCGGTCCACCAGGACGCGACCGGCAATGCGCACGACGTCGCCCTCGCCTATGCCAGCGGCGTCGGAGGCGGCCGCAGCGGGATCATCGAGACGAACTTCAAGGAAGAGTGCGAAACCGACCTGTTCGGCGAGCAGGCGGTGCTCTGCGGCGGCATCACCCACCTGATCCAGGCCGGGTTCGAAACGCTGGTCGAAGCCGGCTACGCACCCGAGATGGCCTATTTCGAGTGCCTCCACGAAACCAAGCTGATCGTCGACCTGCTCTACGAAGGCGGGATCGCCAACATGCGCTATTCGATAAGCAACACCGCCGAATACGGCGACATCAGCACCGGTCCGCGGATCATCACCGAAGAGACCAAGGCGGAGATGAAGCGAGTGCTGGCCGACATCCAGTCGGGCCGCTTCGTGAAGAACTTCGTCCTCGACAACCGGGCCGGCCAGCCCGAGCTCAAGGCCGCCCGAAAGGCGGCCGAAGCGCACCCGATCGAGCAGACCGGCGCCCGCCTGCGGGCGATGATGCCCTGGATCGGCCAGAACAAGCTGGTCGACAAGGAGAAGAACTGACGGCATCTTTCGCGCCGACAGCATACGGAGACGCGAGATGACGAAGACGACCTGGATCGCCGCAATCGGCGCGGCAACGCTCGGCCTCTCGGCCCTGACCACGCTCGGCGCGCAGGATGCGCCGCCCGAGGTGCCGGGCGTCATCGATCCGAGCAAGATCACCGGCGGCACTTATGCCGCCGATCCGGCGCACAGCCTGGTCCAGTGGCGGGTCAACCACTTCGGCTTCAACGACTATTTCGGCATCTTCGGCGATGTCGAGGGAACGCTGCGACTCGATCCGGCCAATCCGGGCCAGTCGTCGGTCGACGTCACGATCCCGGTCGCCAGCGTCACGGTTGCGAGCGAGGGACTGCGCGATCACCTGCTGCGGCCCGGCAAGGATGGCGGCGCGCCCGACTTCTTCGGCCCCGAGCCCGCGCCGGCGCGATTCGTCTCGAAGTCGGTCCAGGTCAGCCCCGGCGGCATGACGGCCGACGTGGTCGGCGATCTGACGCTGAACGGCGTCACAAAAGAGGTTACGCTCGCGGCGCGCTTCACCGGCACCGGCCCCAATCCGATGACGAAGGCGGAGACGGTCGGCTTCGAAGGCCGAGGCCTTATCAAGCGCTCGGATTTCGGCATCGGCTTCGGCGTGCCGGTGGTGTCCGACGACGTGGAACTGGAGTTCACCGCCGCCTTCGAGAAGCGCCCGGCGGAATAATCCGGCCTCGATCGCTTGCCATCGCGGTAACTTTGAGTCATTGGGAGCACCATGACACGCAACGGACTTATTCTGCTTCGACTTACTCGCCCTTGGGCGTGACCTGACGCGTGCCTTGCGGGTGCGCGAGGCGCCCAAGGGGTCAGGCCACCAGACAGCAGAACCTTCCGTTGCGAGATTCCCTACAATGACCATGCTCCGCGAACCGTCGCGCAAGTACCGCCCCTTCCCCCAGGTGCCCTTGGCCGATCGCCAATGGCCGACGCGCGCGATCGAGGCCGCGCCGCGCTGGCTCTCGACCGACCTGCGCGACGGCAACCAGGCCATCGTCGACCCGATGGATTCGGCGAAGAAGAACCGTTTCTTCGACCTTCTGGTCGAGATCGGGGTGAAGGAAATCGAGGTCGGCTTCCCCAGCGCGGGCGCGACCGAGTTCGACTTCATCCAGGGCCTCGTCCGCTCTGGACGCGTTCCCGACGACGTGGTGGTGCAGGTCCTCACGCAGAGCCGCGAGGATCTGATCCGCACCAGCTTCGCCAGCCTCGACGGCGCGCGCGCGGCAATCGTGCACCTCTACAATGCGGTCAGCCCCGCCTGGCGCGATATCGTGTTCCGCATGAGCCGCGAGGAGGTGAAGGCAATCGCCGTCGCGGGTGCCAAGGTCATGCGCGACGAGGCGAGCAGCCACCCCGGGACCGAATGGCATTTCCAGTACAGCCCGGAGACGTTCTCCACCGCCGAGCTCGATTTCTCGATCGAGGTCTGCGAGGCGGTGATGGAGGTGCTGGCGCCCACACCGGAGCGGCCGATCATCCTCAACCTTCCGGCGACGGTCGAGGCGGCGACGCCCAACATCTATGCCGACCAGATCGAATACTTCTGCCGCAATCTGCCGAACCGCGAGAGCGCGGTGATCAGCCTCCACACGCACAACGACCGCGGCACCGGCGTCGCAGCGGCCGAGCTCGGCCTGATGGCAGGCGCGGACCGCGTCGAAGGCTGCCTCTTCGGCAATGGCGAGCGCACCGGCAACTGCTGCCTCGTGACCGTAGCGCTCAACATGTACACGCAGGGCGTCGATCCGGGGCTCGACTTCTCCGACATCGACCGGATCATCGAGACGGTCGAGTACTGCAACCAGATCCCGGTCCACCAGCGCCATCCCTATGGCGGCGAGCTTGTGTTCACCGCCTTCTCCGGCAGCCATCAGGATGCGATCAAGAAGGGGTTCGAGGCTCGCGGGAAGCAGAACGACGAATTCTGGCGCGTGCCCTACCTGCCGATCGATCCGGCCGATCTCGGCCGCGACTACGAGGCGGTGATCCGCGTCAACTCGCAGTCCGGCAAGGGCGGCTTCGCCTGGGTGCTGGAGCAGGATCAGGGGCTCAAGCTGCCCAAGAAGATGCAGGCGGACTTCTCCAAGCACGTCCAGCGCATGGCTGACGAGCTCGGGCGCGAGCTTAACGCCGCCGACATTTGGGAGGTTTTCAAGCAAACCTACCACGTGCAGGTGCGGCCCAAGCACTTTCAGCTCGTCGACTATGAGGAAACGCGCGCTGGCGACGGTACCCGCGTGTTTGCCGGGACGGTCGAGGTGGAAGGGAAAGTGCAGAGCGTTTCCGGGCGCGGCAACGGCCTGATCTCCTCGGTGGTGGCGACCCTGAAGGACAGTTTCGGGCTGGACCTGGAGGTATGTGACTACACCGAGCATGCGCTCTCCACGGGATCTGACGCGCGGGCGGCGGCCTATCTCGAATGCGCCCTGCCCTCCGGCGAGCGTGTCTGGGGCTGCGGCATCGACGAGGACGTGGCCACCGCCAGCGTGCGCGCCGTGCTGAGCGCGGCGAACTCGGCTGCTGCGATCTAGCTTGTCAACATCGGCGGTGCGGTTAGCGTGGCGATCCGGGAGGAGCCGCCATGACCGAAGAGATCATCGAACCCGATCTGCCGATCGTCGATCCGCATCACCACTTGTGGGACCTGCGCCCACTTCTGCCGGCATTTCCCGAGCCGCGGCACGCTTTCCTGGAAGCGATTGTCGGCGCGGCCCAGTACACGTTCGACCAGCTTCAGACGGATACGCAGAGCGGCCATAACGTCCTCGCCACCGTGTTCATGGAGTGCGGCGCGTTTTACGATGCAAGCCGCAGAGACGCGCTGAAGCCCGTCGGGGAGGTCGAGTTCGCGAATGGCGTCGCCGCGCAGGGGGCAAGCGGGCTCTACGGCGCCTATCGCCCTTGTGCGGCGATCGTCGGCCACGCGGACCTGAGGCTGGGTGCGGCGGCCGGCGAAGTGCTCGACGCGCTGCAGGCCGCATCCCCGCGCTTCGTCGGCATCCGCCATCAGGGTGCGTGGGACGCCGACCCGGAAGTGCTCGGTCCACCCTTCCATGCACCCGAAGGCCTCTATCGCGGCGCCAAGTTCCGCGAAGGGTTTGCCGAACTCGGCAAGCGCGGGCTGACCTTCGATGCGTGGGTGCTCGAACCGCAGCTTGGCGACGTGCTCGATCTCGCGCGCGCCTTTCCCGATCAGCCGATCGTGCTCGACCACTGCGGCACCCCGCTCAACATCGCCTGCTATCGCGGTACGCTGGGCGAGCATTTTGAGCGCTGGCGCACCAGCGTGCGCGCGATCGCGGAATGCCCGAACGTCACCGTCAAGCTCGGCGGCCTCGCGATGGCCTTCTGCGGCATGCCGGAGGAAGGCCCGGCCGAAGGCTACAGCTCCGAGGAACTCGCCGCGCTGTGGAAGCCGTACATCGACACCTGCATCGAAGCGTTCGGCGCCGATCGGGCGATGTTCGAAAGCAACTATCCGGTGGACCGCTGGGGCGCCAGCTACCCGGTGCTGTGGAACGCCTTCAAGCGGCTCGCCGCCGGGGCAAGCGAGAACGAGAAGCGTAGCCTCTTCGCCGGCACCGCGGCGCGCATCTACGAGATCGAGCACGTCCTTGCCTGACCCTTACGTAACGGCAATCTCGACAAGGCGGCGGCACCCCGATAGCCCGGCGCAATAAGTTGCAATCGACAACGGAGAACCGGATGCCCCTTCCCGCCCCTTTCGACCGCCTGCGCCTGCCCGTGATCGGATCGCCGCTGTTCATCGTATCCGGCCCCGAACTGGTGATCGCGCAGTGCAAGGCAGGGATTGTCGGCTCCTTCCCCGCACTCAACGCCCGGCCATCGGGCGTGCTGGATGAATGGCTGCACCGGATCACCGAGGAACTGGCGGCGCACAACCGCGACAATCCCGATCGGCCTGCGGCACCCTTCGCCGTGAACCAGATCGTCCACAAGTCGAACGATCGCCTGGAGGAGGACATGCAGGTCTGCGCCAAGTGGCAGGTGCCGCTGGTCATCACCTCGCTTGGCGCGCGAGAGGAGATCTTCGCGGCCGTGCGCGGCTGGGGCGGGATCACGCTGCACGACGTGATCAACGACCGTTTTGCCCGAAAAGCGATCGAGAAGGGCGCCGACGGCCTGATCCCCGTCGCGGCCGGCGCCGGCGGGCACGCCGGCGTGCAGTCGCCCTTCGCGCTAATGCAGGAAATCCGCCAGTGGTTCGACGGGCTGGTCGCGCTTTCCGGCTCGATCGCACACGGCCGCTCGGTGCTTGCCGCGCAGGCGATGGGCGCGGATTTCGCCTATATCGGCTCACCCTGGATCGCGACGAGGGAGGCGAATGCCGACGAGCGCTACAAGCAGAGCATCGTCGAGAGCCGCGCGGCGGACATCGTCTACACCAACCTCTTCACCGGCGTTCACGGCAACTACCTGCGCGGATCGATCGTCGCTGCGGGGCTCGATCCCGAGAACCTGCCGGTGAGCGATCCGAGCAAGATGAACTTCGGTTCGGGCGGCAACAGCAAGGCCAAGGCGTGGAAGGACATCTGGGGCTCGGGCCAAGGCGTCGGCATGGTCGACGAGGTCGAAAGCGTGGCGGAGCGCGTCGAGCGACTTGAGCGCGAGTATCAGGCTGCGCGAGAGGAACTGGCAGCCAAAGTCGTCGGCTGAGTGGCCGACCAGAGGGCCTCCGCCATCTCGTCCATCGCAGTGAAGTCGAACCCCTGTCCGATCGGATCGCGTCGGTTGAGGACGATCCTCCGCCGCGTGTCGAGGAGCCGCCGCCGCAATCCGCGCTGGAGGAGAGCGAGCCGCATCAGCGCTTCCCCCACGGCACCTTCGGGATCGCGCGGCCGCGCTGCGGCCCACCCGCGCTCGATCTGCCCGACCCGCTGAGCGACGAGTTCGCTGTAGGTCCGGTGCGGTCCCCTGTGAAGCGGCAGGCCCGTGCGCAGCGCCGCACGCTCCCGAGCCGGAAGGAGCATGCCATTGCGCCGGAAGTCCTCGAGCCCCATCCGTGCGATCCCGAGTTCTGCAAACATCCGCTCGAAGCACCGCATCGTGCGCAACTGGCGCGGCAGCAGGTGATGGCGCTGGAGGCTCGGATCGTGTCCCGGACAATTTCGGTGGTTGACCGCTCCGAAGGGAATGCTGCGGCGGGCGCCGCCGAAACCTGCCGGCGCACGATCAGCCACGCTCGACTCTGAGGAACCGCCCGTTCCCCGAGGGCCGGAGCGTTACGCGCGCGCCTTCCGGTCCGGTCAGCGACACGGCTTCGGCGATCCTGCCGCCCCCGACCAGCTCGTTCACCAGCCTCAGGCCAAGCCGCACCGCCGCCGCGGGGTCGGGAAACTGTGCATTGTCGAAGTGTAGTTCCTGCCCGGTGAAGAACGCCAGCCCTTCGGACTGGACCGCACCGCCAAGCATCTGCCGGAACGCGCACAGGCCGAGAGCCGGAAACGGTCCGCCCGCCAGCCAGGCTTCGATCATCGACAGATAGAAGTCGCGCCCGACGAGGGTTCGCGCCGGAGTCCAAGCGACGGCCAGGGCACCCGGGAGGCGGCGTACGAGCTCTGCGCCCAGCGCGGCCTGCGCGCGCACCACGGGAACCGTGGCGCGGCCGCCTGCAAGATGAGGTCCCGGCAGGAGGCAGAGGCCTTCCCCCAGCGCCTCACCGAAATTGGGTGAAACCTCGTAGCGGTTGCGCAGCTCCGCCGCCGCGTAACCGGCACCGGGCGCCATCCCGCTCAGATCGAAGGTCATCCCATCGATCAGCAGCTCGAGCCAGAGCGCCTGGCCGCCTGCCGCTCCTCCCGGCTCCTCGCCGCCGTGACTGATCGCCACCTTTTCCGCAGCTTCTACTGCTCGGCGGACCGTGGCGACGTCGGGACGTGCCCCCGCCCGGAACATGAGCAGCAGTCCCGGCGGAGCCTCGCGCGCGGCAATGTCGGACCTGATTGCGATTGGTGCGTCCCTCGGTAGTGCGCCGAAATCCTGACGCGAAAGGCATCGCACGTCGAGTCGCCTGGGGCGAGAGATGCGTCCGGTTTCGAGGGATTTGCGATGGCTCGCTAGAACACGCCCAGAGCAAGACCTTCTGCCAGGGCCGCGCCGAGCTCGCGGCACTGCGACAGGCGCTCTGCCGAAACCGCCTTTTCCTCCATGATCGCCTCTGGCGTCTGCGCGTCGAAGCAGAGGATCACCGGATCGGCCACCCGCCGCAGGCGCCACCCGGTTGCGATGCGGTCGATCTGGCGCTGTGCGCCTTCCCCGTCGGAGCCGGCGGCGATCAACGTTGCATACGCCCGCCCCTCGATCCGGCCGAGCACGGGATAGTAGCAGCGATCGAACATCTCCTTCATCTCGCCGCTCATGCTCGCGAGGTTCTCGGGGCACACGAAAAGATAGGCGGAGGCAGCGAGGATGTGCTTCGGCGAGACCTCGCCCGCAGGCAGGGGCCGAGCCGCATGTCCCGCCCCTTCGGCGGCGGCACGTGCCATCGCCCGGCTCGCACCGGTGCGGCTGTGCCAGGCGATCAGCAGGTGCTTTCCGTCCTCGCTCATGCCGGCGAACATCGCCGATAGCTGTCGATTGTCAAACGGGGTGCTTTGCGCAAGCAGCACGGCTGCGGTAGATGCGGCCTATGGCGTCGCAATCGGTTTCCTGCGTGTTCGGCATCGAACGCTCGCTCTCCGGCAAAGCCTGGCGCTGGCGCGGCGGGAACATGGCGCTGGCCGACGGCGCCGCCTCGCTCGAGGACGATATTGTCGCGCAGCTTCTCCTGTCGCGCGGCGTCGCCCGCGAGGAGCTGGACCGGCACCGCACCCCCACTTTGCGCGAGTTTCTCCCCGACCCGTCCGCCTTCCGCGACATGGATGCGGCCGCGGAGCGCGTCGCCCAAGCCGTGCTCGGCGGCGAGGCGATCACGATCTATGGCGACTACGACGTAGACGGCGCAACCAGTTCGGCGCTGCTGATCCGACTGCTGCGCATGCTCGGCCACGACGCCGGTCACTATATCCCCGATCGTCTGCTCGAAGGCTACGGCCCCAGCGGCGAAGCGCTGGTCAGACTGGCCGAGGCAGGGTCGAGCCTGATCGTCACGGTCGATTGCGGCGCGATGGCGCACGAGGCGCTGAGCATGGCGCACGACGCGGGCGTGGACGTGATCGTGGTCGACCATCACAAGTGCGCCGCCGAGCTTCCCAAGGCTGCGGCGCTGGTCAATCCGAACCGGCTCGACGAAAGCGATCTCGGCGCGCGGCACGGCCATCTGGCCGCGGTTGGCGTGGCGTTCCTGCTGGCGATCGCCGTGGTGCGGACGCTGCGGGAGCGAGGGTACTTCTCAGGCAGGCCGGAGCCCGATCTGCGCGGCCTCCTCGATCTGGTTGCGCTCGGCACCGTAGCGGACGTCGCGGCTCTGCACGGCCTCAACCGCGCCTTCGTGGCGCAAGGCCTGAAGGTCATGGCGAAGCGCCAGAACGTTGGCATGTCCGCCCTGATCGATGCGAGCCGGCTGTCGCGCGCGCCGGTATGCAGCGATCTGGGCTTTGCGCTCGGCCCGCGGATCAATGCGGGCGGCCGCGTCGGCGAATCGACGCTCGGCGTCCGTCTGCTGACCACCGAAGATCCCGACGAAGCGCGTGAGATCGCTGCGCAGCTTTCCGCGCTCAACGAGGAACGGCGCGCGATCGAGATGGCGGTGCAGGAAGCTGCGGACGCGCAGCTCGCGCGGCAGCACAACCGCGCCGTGCTCGTACTCGCCGGCTCGGGCTGGCATCCTGGCGTCATCGGAATCGTCGCAGGGCGAATCAAGGAAAAGACGGGCCGGCCAGCGATCGTGATCGCGCTCGATGGCGAGACCGGCCAAGGCAAGGGATCGGGCCGTTCAATCTCCGGTGTCGACCTCGGCGCGGCCATCATCGCAGCGCGCGAATCGGGGCTCCTCCTCGCCGGTGGCGGACACGCGATGGCGGCGGGGCTTACGCTGTATGCAGACAAACTCGACTCGCTTGCCGACTGGCTCGACGAGCGCCTTGCGGGTGCGGTGCAGCGCGCAAGTGCCGAGCAGGTCCTGTCGCTCGATCTTTCCCTCGCTCCTGGTGGGCTGACGCCGGAGCTGGTGGAGACGCTCGAGCACGCGGGTCCGTTCGGTGTTGGTTGGCCGGGACCGAAGCTCGCGGTTGGGCCGGTGCGGCTGGTCAAGGCGGATCTGGTCGGCAGCGACCATGTGCGCGTGATCGCCAGCGGCGACGACGGGCGCTCGTTCAAGGCGATCGGTTTCCGCATGGCGGAAAGCGATCTCGGCCAGTCGCTACTCCACGGCGCGAAGGGGCGGCGGCTGTGGCTGGCCGGCCGTGCGAAGATCGACGACTGGGGCGCGCGCCCGCAGGCCGAGCTCCATCTGGAGGATGCCGCCTGGGCGGACTGACATCCGCGCGTAACGCACAGGGTTGACCGCGCCGCGCCTCCCCCCTAAGTGCGCCGCCACGCCACCGACACCTGACGGTTCGGCCCCTTCGTCTAGCGGTTAGGACGCGGCCCTTTCACGGCTGAAACACGGGTTCGATTCCCGTAGGGGTCACCACCGACGAAATGTCGCCGTGGCGCGCCATCCTTCATGGTATGGCCCCTTCGTCTAGCGGTTAGGACGCGGCCCTCTCACGGCTGAAACACGGGTTCGATTCCCGTAGGGGTCACCAACTCACGCGACAGATACCGAAGCCTTACTCGCGAGCGGGCGCACCCCGGTTCCGATGGGTGGATGACAGCTGCCTCCGCGATCTCTACCGTCCGCGCTGAGTTCGACCCGTGCCGGGAGGGAGGTCAGCGGCGATGATCTGGGTTTACCCCATCATGCTCTTTGTGGGCGCCATTTCCACCGCGCTCGTTGCCGGCATCTTCTATGCCTTCTCCTCCTTCGTCATGCCCGCGCTCGGCCGCGTTCCGGACGAGCAAGGCCGCGGCGCGATGAATGCGATCAACGTGGCGGTCTATACGCCGAGTTTCATGATCCTGTTCATGGGGACCGCGCTGCTGTCCGCCGTCCTCGCGGTCTGGTCGCTGTTCTCGATCGAAAACCTCGCGAGCCAGCTCGTGCTTGCCGCCTCCCTACTCTACCTCTTCGGTTGCTTCGGGGTGACGATAGCGTTCAACGTGCCGCTCAACCGCCAGCTCGCGGAGGTCGACGCCGGCCACGGCGATGCCCTGTGGCGGAGATTCCTGCGCGACTGGACGATCTGGAACACCGTCAGAACCGTCGGGGCCGGCCTCGCGGCGGCCCTGTTCATCCTCGGGCTGGTGCTCGGCTACGCCCCGGCAACCGCGATCGTGTGAAAGGGGCGGCGATGTTCCAAATCTCACCCGGACCTTGGCGCAATTCTCTAGCCGGAGCGGTTTCCCGAGGCTAAGGCCCCGCGCGCTATGGAGCAGGATCGCACCTACCCCGTCGCCGCGCTCGTGCTGGCCGCGATCACCGCGGTCGGCATGGCAATCGCCGGGGCGCCGCTGTGGCTTGCACTGGCAGTGCTTCTCGTCTGGGCAGGCTCACTCTGGCTCGCGGTCGCATCTCCTCCGCCGTCCCTCGAATCGGCGACCAGCGGCTCGTTCAATCGCGATGATATGGGCCAGTTCATCGAACATGCGGGAACACCGCTGCTGGTCACCGAGAACCGCCGGATCTCGATCGCCAACCGCTCCGCCCGCAATCTCCTCGGCGCCCATATCCTGGGACAGGATATCCGGGTCGCCTTCCGCCATCCCGAAGCCGTGGCGCTGCTCGAGCGGGACACGAGCGGGCAAGCAACCGTGCAGGGGCTCGTCCGCCGGCGCGACATCTGGATCCTCAACTATCAGCGGCTTGGCGAGGAGCTCGGCGTAATCGAGCTGCTCAACCAGACGGCGGAAGCCGACATCAGCCGCGCGCATACCGATTTCGTCGCCAACGCCAGCCACGAGCTGAGGACGCCGCTTTCATCGATCATCGGCTATGTCGAGACGCTACGCGAGGACGGCGGCAAGGCTCCGCCCGAAACCCGCGCCAAGTTCCTCGACACCGTCCTCGGCGAAGCGCGGCGCCTGAAAAACCTCGTCGACGACCTCATGTCGCTCTCGCGCGTTGAGGCGGAGAAGCACGACCTGCCGCAGGAACACCTCCCCTTGCGCGAACTGGTCGAGAGCGCCGCGCGCGACGCCGCCGGTCCGGAGCGGCAGGATCGCCTTGACCTCAATTGTGAAGGCGACATCGAGATCAGGGGCGATGCGCGCCAGATCGAACAGCTCATCCGCAATCTGGTCGACAATGCGCTGAAGTACGGCGCGCCTGAGGAAAAGGTCGTGGTCACCCTGCACCGCTTGCCCGAAGGCGATGCCGAACTGACCGTCACCGACCGCGGCGAAGGCATCGCGCCCGAGCATCTCCCGCACCTGACGCGCAGGTTCTACCGCACCGATCCGGGCCGCAGCCGCGCCTCGGGCGGAACGGGGCTCGGCCTGGCCATCGTCAAGCACATTGTGGAGCGACACCGCGGACGCCTCGACATTGGGAGCAAGCTTGGCCAAGGCACGACTATCACCGTGCGCATTCCGACCGTCGCCAAGACCGCCGAGGAAGTGTCATGAAATTGTCACGAAAGTTCAACAAAGCCTCCATGGCAAGCTCGTGGCCCGCGCGCTTGCGTCCGTTCGAAACCCTCTCGAGCTAGGTCGCAACAGGCGTGTCTCTCACCATTCTTCTTCTTCTGGCGCTGGGACTGGGGCTGGCCGGATGGCTTGCCGCACGGTCGCGCGCATGGGCCTTCCGCCGGGCCAGCGGCGCGAGCGCGATGGCGGCCCTCCCCAGCTATCACGGATGGTACGTGGCGCTGTGGATCGTGGTTCCGATGGTCCTCTTCATCGCCTTGTGGAGCATCGTCGGCCCGCACCTCGTCAGCCAGCACGTGCTCGCCTCCCCGGCAGCGGCCGATCTTCCCGCGTTCGGTTTCCAGCGCGAATCGATGCTCGCCGAAGCCCGAGCGGTGGCGATGGGAACGGCGCCGGCCGTGTTCAACGACCAGGCGCGTGCGCTGGTCGAACCCTACCGGGAGGCGATCGGGCGCTACCAGTTCATCGGCATCACCGTAACGCTCGTGCTCGGCTTCCTGGGCGGCGTCTGGGCCTTCCTGCGCATCAAGCCCGACTTCACCGCCCGCACCCGCGTGGAACGGACGATCATGGTCGTCCTGCTGCTCGCCTCGCTCGTCGCGATCCTCACGACGCTTGGGATCTTCGCCAGCCTGGTGTTCGAGACGATCCGGTTCTTCGGAATGGTCAATCCGATCGATTTCCTGTTCGGGACGCACTGGGGTCCGGACCCGATGTCGAGCGCGGCCAATCCCGATTCGAGCCGCTACGGTGCGATCCCGCTGTTCTGGGGCACGATCTACATCGGCGCGATCATCGCCATGATCGTCGCCATCCCACTCGGGCTGATGAGCGCGATTTATCTGACCCAGTATGCCAGGCCGAGCGTGCGCGCATGGGTCAAGCCGGCGCTGGAGATCCTCGCCGGTGTTCCGACCGTCGTCTACGGCTATTTCGCGGCGCTGACCGTCGCTCCCGCGATCCGCGACCTGGCGCTCGCCGCCGGCATGTCCAATCCGTCGAGCGAGAGCGCACTCGCGGCCGGCCTGGTGATGGGTGTGATGATCATTCCGTTCGTGTCCTCGATGGCCGACGATTCGATTGCTGCCGTTCCGCAGGCGATGCGCGACGGCAGCCTCGCGATGGGCGCGACGACTTCGGAAACCATCCGGCGCGTGCTCGTGCCCGCGGCCCTGCCCGGCATCGTCGCCGGCATCATGCTCGCCATCAGCCGCGCGATCGGAGAGACGATGATCGTCGTCATGGCCGCATCGACCGCCGCCAATCTCAGCGGCAATCCGCTGGAGGCGATGACAACCGTGACCGTACAGATCGTCGCCATGCTGACCGGCGAAGGCAGCTTCGACCATCCGGCGACGCTGAGCGCCTTTGCGCTCGGCTTCGTGCTGTTCCTGGTCACGCTTGGCCTCAACTTCATCGCCCTGCGCGTCGTGAAGAGGTTCCGTGAAGCCTATGAGTGAGCGCATTCCCCCGACACGCACCCCCGTCTTCGAGGACCGGCTCAAGAAGCGCTATGCTTCCGAGCGCCGCTTCAAGCTGGCAGGCATCGCTGCGATCATGTTCTCGATCGCGGTGCTGGCGTTCTTGCTGGTAACGATGACGCTGAACGGCGTCGGCGGCTTCCAGCGCGCCGAGCTGACGGTGCCGATCGATTTTACCCAGGCCGGCATAGCAGGCGATCCGGCCGTGCTGTCGCAGCCCGGCGGCATGCAGAGCCTCGAGGCGCAGGACCTGCCTTCAGTGGTGGAATTCTTCGCCGAGCAGGAGCTTGGCCCGCAAGGTGCCGCACAACTCGGCAGCGGTGCCTGGCGCGAGGTCGGCCAGGCGATCATCGACGATCCTTCGCTGCTGAACACCACAGCGACCTTCGATCTCCCGGCGAGCCCCAATCTGGCCGCCGCGCTCAACGGCGAGGGTTCCGACGAGACGCAGGCTCTCGCCGCCCGGCTCGTGGAGCAAGGCAAGCTCGGAACGGCGTTCGACGTGGGCTTCCTGAGCCGCGCCGATGCCACCGATCCGCAGCAGGTCGGCATCTGGGGCGCTCTCAAGGGCTCGATCCTGACGATGATCGTCACGCTCGCGCTGGCATTCCCGATCGGCGTTCTCGCCGCGCTCTATCTTGAAGAATACGCGCCCAAGAACCGCTGGACCGACCTGATCGAGGTTTCGATCAACAATCTGGCTGCCGTGCCCTCGATCATCTTCGGTCTGCTGGGTCTCGCGGTGTTCCTGTGGATTTTCCCGAGCATGCGGTCGGCGCCGCTGATCGGGGGCATGACGCTGGCGTTGATGACGATGCCGGTTATCGTGATTTCGGGGCGCAACGCGATCAAGGCGGTGCCGCCGTCGATCCGCGACGGTGCGCTCGCGATCGGCGCATCGCCGGTGCAGGTGGTGTTCCACCACGTGCTCCCCCTCGCCCTTCCCGGCATTCTCACCGGCACGATCATCGGCATGGCCCGTGCGCTGGGCGAAACCGCGCCGCTGCTGATGATCGGCATGCGCGCCTTCGTCGCCTCGCCGCCCGACGGATTTACTTCACCCGCGACTGTCCTGCCGGTTCAGATCTTCCTATGGTCGGACGAGATCGACCGGGGATTCGTCGAGCGGACCTCGGCTGCGATCATCGTGCTCCTGCTGTTCCTCCTCGTGATGAACGGCCTCGCAATCTACCTGCGCAACAAATTCGAGAAAAAGTGGTGACCGTAATCCATCCCAACCTGGACGACACCGAAGCGAAGATGAGCGCGCGGGACGTTTCCGTGTTCTACGGCGACAAGATGGCGATCGACCACGTTTCGATCGACATCCCGACCAAGTACGTCACCGCCTTCATCGGCCCATCGGGCTGCGGAAAATCGACCTTCCTGCGCACGCTCAACCGCATGAACGACACGATCCCCTCGGCCCGAGTGGAAGGCGAGATCGTGCTCGACGGCGAGGACATCTACCGCTCGAAGATGGATGTCGTGCAGCTTCGCGCACGCGTGGGCATGGTGTTCCAGAAGCCGAACCCCTTTCCGAAGACGATCTATGAGAACATCGCCTACGGTCCGCGCATCCACGGCCTGGCCGAGGGCAAGCAGGAACTCGACGCGATCGTCGAAACCTCGCTCCAGCGCGCAGGCCTGTGGAACGAGGTGAAGGACCGCCTCGAGGATAGCGGCACCGCGCTCTCGGGCGGCCAGCAGCAGCGCCTGTGCATCGCGCGCGCGATCGCGGTCGATCCCGAGGTGATCCTGATGGACGAGCCGTGCTCCGCGCTCGACCCGATCGCGACCGCCAAGATCGAGGAACTGATCGACGAGCTCAACGGGCGCTACGCGATCGTCATCGTCACCCATTCGATGCAGCAGGCCGCACGCGTCAGCCAGCGCACGGCGTTCTTCCACCTCGGAAAGATGGTGGAATACGGCCGGACTTCTGACATATTCACCAATCCGCTCGAGGAGCGGACGAAGGATTATATTACGGGCAGGTACGGCTGATGACCGAGCATACAGTCAAGGCGTTCGACGAGGACATCACCCGGCTTCGCGGCCTTATCGCGGAGATGGGCGGCCTCGCCGAAGTGGCCGTGCAGAACGCCATGGATGCTCTGGTGAAGGGCGACGATGCTCTGGCTCAGCAGATCATCAAGGGCGACAAGAAGATCGACGCTCTCGAATCCGAAGTCGACAAGCTCGCCGTGCGCGTGATCGCGCTGCGCGCGCCGATGGCGGACGACTTGCGCGAGGTGATCGCGGCGCTGAAGATCGCCGGCGTGGTCGAGCGGATCGGCGACTATTCGAAGGCGATCGCCAAGGCGAGCCGCGAGATCGCCGACCGCCGGCATTTCGAGCCGCTGACTTTGCTGCCCGCGATGGGCGAGCTCGCGGCCGAGATGGTTCACGACGTGCTCACCGCCTACGGGGCGCGCGATCCGGTGTTAGCACGCGAGGTGATCGCCGCCGACCGCAAGGTCGATAATTTCTACAATTCTATTTTCCGCAATCTGGTCAGCCACATGGTCGAGAATCCTTCGACCATTTCGACCGCAGCCCAGCTTCTCTTCGTCGCCCGCAATATCGAGCGGATCGGCGACCACGCGACCAACGTGGCGGAAATGGTCCACTACGCGGCAACCGGCACTTATCCGGCCGATGACGATTCATGACACGCGTGTCGTCAAAGTGAAATAATCGCGGTGTCTTGAATTCGTCATGACCACCGCAACGCTCCTTCTCGTCGAAGACGACCCCGCCCTTTCGGAACTGCTCGAATATCGGTTCGCCAACGAGGGCTACCGCGTTCGCGCCACGGCCGACGGTGACGAAGCCCTTGTGCTCGCCGCCGAGGAAGTGCCCGACCTCGTCATTCTGGACTGGATGATCGAGGGGACCAGCGGCATCGAGGTCTGCCGCCGTCTGCGCCGCGACAAGGCGACCGCCCACGTTCCGATCATCATGCTCACCGCGCGCGAGGCGGAGGACGACCGCATCCGCGGCCTCGAAACTGGTGCCGACGACTACGTGACCAAGCCCTTCTCGCCCCGCGAGCTGCTGGCGCGTGTCGCCGCCGTCCTGCGCCGGATCCGGCCGGCCCTCGCCGGCGAGACGATTGAGGTCGGCGACATCAAGCTCGACCCGGTCGCGCACAAGGTCGCGCGCCGCGGGCAGACCCTGCAGATGGGCCCGACCGAATACCGGCTGCTCAAGTTCTTCATGGAAAGCCCGGGCCGCGTATTCAGCCGCAACCAGCTTCTCGACGGTGTGTGGGGCACCGGCAGCGATATCGAGCTGCGCACGGTCGACGTTCATATCCGCCGCCTGCGCAAGGCGATCGAGTTGACCGGGGCGCCCGATCCGATCCGCACAGTGCGCTCGGCCGGGTACGCCTTCGAAGCGGTCTGAGCGAGCGCAGCTAGCGGCAGACGCCGATGTAGCGACCGGACTGGTCGAAGTGAAAATGGTCGGCGTGCGCCGCGTTGTATTCGGGCGAGAGCACGGTCGCGAACAGCGGACAGGCACCGTCGCGCACCTCGCGCAGGAACGCCGCCTCCTCATCCTCGCCGGTCCAGTCGCCAAACACCGCGATCCGCTGCCCATCGGCGAGTACGAAGGCGGCGATATCGATCGCATTGCCGGTGGCATGCTCGCTCCAGCGTCCCTCCGCCCGGCCATAGAGGCGGCGGCAGCTGAAGGCGCCGAAATGCTCGATTCGCGCCACTTCGGCGCCGAAGCGCTCGGTCGCGGCCGGCTGCACGACGTCATGCAGCCATAGTTCGAGGCCGATGCCCACCGGGCAGGTCGTCGGCGGCACGTCGGGCGAGAGCGGCAGCGCGGCGAGCACGGTGCGGTCCTCGCGCCTGCAAGCTCCCTCCCCTTGCGGCTCGAGCGCGCGGAATTCGACGCCGCTGCGCTCGAGCACGGCGCGGCACTCGACTGGATCGTCCTTGAGCGCGAGCAGCTTGCTCTGTGTCGCCCAGCCCGGCGGATCGTTGAGGTCGAGCGGCGCCCAGGGATTGTGCTGCGGATGATCGGCCAGCCACCCGCGCGCGGCGAGCAGCAGGCCGGCGACGATCAGCAGCCAGACCACACGCCTGTCGCCGCGAAAGTGCCCGATGCGGCGGGAGATGCGCCAGCGCCCGCGGCTCAATGGAAATCCCGCGACTTGGGAATGATCCGCACGTTGCGCGGGTGCCTGTGGCGGTAATCCTCCTCGGTCGGCGCGCCCGGCGTGTCGTCCGACAGCTTGCGAAGCTGGTGGGTCGCATCGACCAGGTCGCTGGCGATGACATGGATCACCTCGCCGTCGTATTCCACTCTTCCGCGCACTTCCATCAAACGCGCACCCATCACGACGGTTCTCTGTCTTTCCATCAGATCGGGCCAGACGACGAGATTGACCACCCCCGTCTCGTCCTCCAGCGTGATGAAGCACACGCCCTTGGCCGAACCCGGCCGCTGGCGGATCAGCACGACTCCCGCGACATTGACGATCGAGCGGTACTTGCGCGTGCGCAGATCGCAGGCGCGCACGAAGCCGCGCGCACTGAGCTCGGCGCGGAGGAAAGACAGGGGATGCGCCTTCAGGCTGAGCCGCGTCGTCTGGTAATCGGTGACCACTTCCTCGCCCAGCGGCATCTTTGGCAGGCGGGTGGTGCCTTTCTCCACCCCCTCGTCGCGCGCCTTCGCGAAGTGGAACAGCGGCAGATCGGGCGCCGCCACCAGACTGCGCGCATCCCACAGCGCCTGCCGCCGCGACAGCTCGAGCGAGCCGAAGCAGTCGGCACTCGCGAGCCGCTCGATATGACCTACCGGCACTTTCGCCCGGTCGCGCAGATCCGCGACATCGCGATAGGGGCCGTTCCTGGCCCGCTCGTCGACGAGCCCGGCAGCAACATGCTCGGGCAGGCCATCGACTTGCCGCAGCCCCAGGCGGAGCGCGACGTATCCATCCAGGCGATCGTTATCAAAGGGCTGATCCGCGCAGCTCTCCAGCGTGCAATCCCATTCCGACGCATTGACGTCGATCGGCAACACGGTGACGCCGTGCGCCTGCGCATCGCGCACGATCTGCGCGGGGGCATAGAACCCCATCGGCTGCGAGTTGAGCAGGCCGCAGGCGAAGACCGCGGGATAGTGGCACTTGAGCCAGCTCGAGACGTAGACCAGATGCGCGAAGCTCGCCGCATGGCTTTCGGGGAAGCCGTACTCGCCGAACCCCTTGATCTGGTTGAAGCAGCGTTCGGCGAATTCGGGGTCGTAGCCGCGCTCGATCATCCTGCCGACCATCCGCTCTTCCAGTTCATCGACGGTTCCGCGGTTGCGGAACGTGGCCATGGCCTTGCGCAACTGGTTCGCTTCGGCCGGGGTAAACTCGGCCGCGTCGATCGCGATCTTCATCGCCTGCTCCTGGAAGATCGGCACGCCGAGCGTTCGCCCCAGAATCGATGAGAGTTCGTCCGGTGGACCATGCTCTGGCGCAGGCCCCGGAAGTTCGAAGGCCTTCTTGCCCTCGCGCCGTTCCTTCCGCCGCTTCAGATAGGGATGGACCATATCGCCCTGGATCGGCCCGGGCCGCACGATCGCCACCTGAACGACGAGATCGTAGAGACAGCGCGGGCGCAACCGGGGCAGCATGTTCATCTGCGCGCGGCTCTCCACCTGGAAGACGCCGATGGAATCGCCTCGGCACAGCATGTCATAGACAGCCTCTTTATCGGGCGGCACCGTGGTAAGCGTCAGCGAGTTTCCACAATGCTTTTCAACCAGATCGAAGCACTTCCTGATACAGGTCAGCATGCCGAGCGCGAGCACATCGACCTTGAGGATGCCGAGGTCGTCGATGTCGTCCTTGTCCCATTCGATGAAAGTGCGATCGGCCATGGCCCCGTTGCCGATCGGCACAGTCTCGATCAACGGACCCTGGGTCAGGATGAACCCACCGACGTGCTGGCTGAGATGCCGCGGCATTCCGATCATCTGCTCGGTCAACTTCAGAACTCGTCTCAAGTGCGGGTCGGAAAGGTCGAGCCCGGTCTCGCGCATGACATGGTTCTCGTCGATCTTGCGCCCGTGTCCGCCCCAGACGGTGCGCGCCAAGGCCGATGTCACATCTTCGGAAAGCCCCATCGCCTTGCCGACTTCGCGGATCGCCATGCGCGGGCGGTAATGGATCACCGTGGCGCACAGACCCGCGCGATCGCGGCCGTACTGTTTGTATATGTGCTGGATCACCTCCTCGCGCCGCTCATGCTCGAAATCGACATCGATGTCGGGCGGTTCGTTGCGTTCGTCCGAAATGAAACGCTCGAAAAGCAACTGATGCTTGGCAGGATCGACCGCAGTGATCCCGAGGCAATAGCAGACCGCCGAATTGGCCGCCGATCCGCGCCCCTGGCACAAGATCGGCGGCTCCCGCGTTCGCGCGTAATCGACGATATCCTTGATGGTCAGGAAGTAGCGGGCGAGCTTGAGCTTTGCGATCAGCGCCAGCTCGTGATCGAGCGCTTTCTTCACACTGTCGGGAACGCCCTTTGGGTAATACCCCTGCGCCCCCTCCCAAGTCGACTTTTCAAGGTATTGCTGCGGCGTCATGCCGTCGGGATAGATCTCCTCCGGATACTCGTACTGCAGTTCCTTCAGATCGAAGTCGCAGGCATCCGCCACCTCGCGCGCCGCTGCGATGGCGTGGGGCCAGCGCGCGAACAGCTTGACCATCTCGCCGGGCGACTTGAGGTGCCGCTCGGCATTGCCGAACAGCAGGTGCCCGGCCTCGACCACCGTCGTCTTGTGACGGATTGCCGTCATGACATCCTGCAGAGGCCGCCGGTCGGGAGCATGGTAATGCACGTCGTTGGTAGCGAGCAGCGCAAGCCCGTTCGCCCTTGCCAGCGCGTCGAGCCGGTCGATCCGCGCAATGTCGTCGCCGCTATAGAGGTAAGATGCCGCCAGATGGCGCAAGGTCGGGAGTTGGCTCACAAGATGCGGCAGAATATCGGTGAAACCTCCTGATATTTCGCGCAGAGATGTTGAGATGTCCTCGGCCACCCGTGAGTCCGGGCCCGGGAACGGGATGACGTTGTTCGGCACCGCGATCGTGACTTGTTTCGCCAGATCGTCCGGCGGCAGCAGGATCAACTGCACCCCCTCCGCATGGTCGGCCAGCATGCGAAGCGAGATATCGCACACGCCCTTGTCCTGCCACTTGCCGTCGAGTGTGTTCATCCGTCCGGCCGAAATCAGCCGACAGAGCCGGCCATAGGCTGCGCGGTCCACCGGATAGGCGAGGAAGGAAAGGCCCTCTACCGTTTCTATCCTGCAGCCGATAACCGGCCGTATTTTCGCTTCTTTTGCATTCGAGTGAATGCGCACGACGCCAGCCATCGTATTCGCGTCGGCAATCCCGATCGCGTCGTAGCCGAGTTCGCGCGCGGCCTTCACCAGATCGGGAGCATCCGAGGCCCCCCGCAAAAAGCTGAAATTGGAAACCAGCCCCAGTTCGACGAACGGCGCGCGCGGGGGCGCATCGATCAGATCGGGATCGATCTCGATCCGGCGCTTGCCGGGTGTGATCGGGGCATCGGGCATGTTTGCACCACTTCCGTCACCCCTGCGAAAGCAGGGGCCCATCCGCACTCACCGCAAAAGGAAGGGCCGAAAGGCAGCTCTCTTTCGCCAGAGTGACGGAGTAAATTTCATGGCTCATGTGCCAACCAGCTCCGCCAACCGCTCCTTCACCGCGGCAAGATCGGCTTCGAACAGGCGAGACTGCTTCTCCTTCGCCTCGCCATCGAGGCGCAGGAGGTAGGAAGGATGCGCCGTGACCCACAGTTCGCTGTCGTCCTCGAGCGGAATGGGTTCGCCGCGCGTTTTCGAAATGCTCACCGTCTTGCCGAGTATGCCGCGCGCGGCGCTGGCGCCCGTGGCGAGGATCAGCTTGGGCTGGATGATCGCGCGCTCGCTTTCCAGCCACCAGCGGCAGATGTCGATTTCCTTCGCGGTCGGCGACTGGTGCAGCCGCCGCTTGCCGCGCTGGACGAACTTGAAATGCTTGACCGCGTTGGTGAGGTAAGCCTCCTTGCGCTCAACTCCCGCCTTCTCGAGATACCGATCGAGCAACTGCCCCGCGGGCCCGACGAAGGGCCGGCCGGCCAAGTCCTCCTGATCGCCCGGCTGTTCGCCGACGATCATCAGCGCCGCGTCCTTCGGCCCCTCCCCCATCACCGCATCGTTCTCGAGGCAGCCGATCGGGCATCTGCGGCATCGGTGGATCGCCTTGTCGACTGCCTTGAGCGTCTCGGGCCGATCTTCAGTCTCCGGCGCGCCTTCCGCGACCATCTGCAATTCCCGCTTCTGCGCCCCGGCGACAAGCTCGGGAATGAGCGCCGCCTCGGGCATGTTCTTCCAGTACTTGCGGGGCATCTCCTTGAGCATCGCCCCGACCTTCAAACGCGCGGGATTGAAAATCGATGCGTAATAGGTGCGCCAGAGATCCTCCATCGGATCGCCGGTGGGTGCGTCGGCGCGCTGCGCGGGCGGCCCTTCCTCCAGCGTCTCGCCGTCCCAGTGAAGGCTGCCACGCGGCGTGAGGATCGACCATTTCATGTTGGCGAAGCGGCGCACGAAGAACCCTGCGTTCGCGCGCAGGATGTGGTGCTCCGGCTCGAACCAGGCGACGTAGTGCTCGCCGCTCTCCTCTTCGTCGGATTCGACGCGGCGGAAGCGGACAAAAGCATGCATCTTGTGGCTGTCGCGGCGCACGGTCTTGTCCAGTTCCTCGATGCGCCGGACGTCGAGGTCGGCCTTGTCCTCCATGATCCGCGGATCGGCCTGAAGCCGCCGGAGCACGCGATAGAGCAGCGCGAAACGCTCCGCATCGGTGTGGAGCACAGCCTGGCGCGCGAGTTCCACGAAGCGGCGGCTCGCACGCACGGGCGGCGCATCCGGCTCCGGCACGGGTAGACGCGGATCTCCCTGCGCGAAGAGGTCCCCTGCTCCGCCCGGCGCAGTCCAGACGATCCGGTCGGGCGGCACATCGCACTGGATCAGCGCCCGTGCCCGCTTGCGCCAGGCGTCGAAGTCGTCCGGCTCGGGCAGATGCACGAGGTAACAGGTGTCGAATTCGAGGTGCTGGAGCGCGCTCATGCCGCGAACAGCTCCAATTGTTCCTGTTTCGGCGTCAGCAGCGCGCGCAAGTCGGCGCGGTCGGTGAGCGTGGTCGGGCGCCAGTCCACCGTGCACAGGAACGGGCGGACCTTGGCGATCGACCGGGTCAGCCGCGCAACGTCGTCGAGGCGCAGCGCGCGGTGGCGGCGCGCGGCGAGAATGCGGTCGACCGCGCCGACGCCGAGCCCGGGCACGCGCAGCAGGTCCTCGCGCGCCGCGCAATTGACGTCGAGCGGGAAGCGGTCGCGGAACTTGAGCGCCCAGGCGAGCTTGGGATCGATGTCGAGCGGCAGCATCCCGTCCGCTCCGACCGCCTGCATCACCTCGGCGGGCTTGTAGCCGTAGAAGCGCATCAGCCAGTCGGACTGATAGAGCCGGTGCTCGCGGATCAGCGGCGGGCGCTTCAGCGGCAGCACCGCCGAAGCGTCGGGGATCGGACTGAAGGCCGAGTAATAGACGCGGCGCAGTCCGAAGCTGCCGTAGAGCCGGCTCGCCTTGCCCACGATATCCGCATCGGTCGCCGCGTCCGCACCGACGATCATCTGCGTCGACTGGCCGGCGGGCGCGAAACGCGGCGCGTGGCGGAACTTCCTCTTCGCATCACTCGCCTCGGCAATGTCGTCCTTCGTCCTCCCCATCGCGCCTTCGATCTGGCGCGCATTCTTGTCGGGCGCGAGTCGGGTGAGGCCGCTGTCGGTCGGCAGTTCGACGTTGATCGAGACGCGGTCGGCATAGAGCCCGGCCTGATGGACCAGTTCGGGATCCGCCTCCGGGATCGTCTTGAGGTGGATATAGCCGCGGAAGTCGTGCTCCTCCCGCAGGATGCGCGCGGCTTCGATCAACTGCTCCATCGTGCGGTTGGAGCTCTTCACGATGCCGGAGGAGAGGAACAGCCCTTCGATGTAGTTGCGGCGGTAGAAGCTGAGCGTGAGATCCGCGACTTCCTGCGGCGTGAAGCGCGCGCGGCGGACGTTCGAGCTCTTGCGATTGATGCAGTAGTGGCAGTCGAACACGCAGTGGTTGGTCAGCAGGATCTTCAGCAGCGAGATGCAGCGGCCGTCAGGAGCATAGGCGTGGCAGATGCCCATGCCTTCGGTCGAGCCGATGCCCTTGCCGCCGAGGCTGTTCCTGCTGGACGTGCCCGAAGAGGCGCACGAAGCGTCGTACTTCGCGGCATCGGCGAGAATCCCGAGCCTTTCGAGAATGGACTGCGACTCCATTCGTTCACTATATGTTCTCATGCCGGATTTGCCTAGCGCTTTCACGCGCATAGCCCTTGCAGGAACCAGTCCGGCAGCCCGCCGCGCCCGTCGTCGGGCAATCCGTGGCGGTAGATCCAGTAGCGGCATCCCGCGGTGTCCTCGACTCGGTAGTAATCGCGCAGACGGACAGTCGACCTCGATCGCCACCATTCGGGCGCAATGCGCTCGGGACCTTCGACGCGCGCAATCTCGCGCACCTGCCCGCGCCAGCGGAAGGCTTTCGGATGCCCATCCGGCGTGGCGTAGAGCACGGCGATCTTCTCCGCCCGGTCGAGCAGCTTCAGCGGTCGGGCGTGGAAGCGCAGTTCCTCCTGTGCGGCAGGCTCATGCTCCAGCGGCGGGCGCCAGCGCTGCGCGCGCTCGGGCATGTGGCTGGCGTGCACGACCGGGCGGCGCACCGCCTTCTCGCCGAGCCGTACCGTCAGCCGGTCGATGCAGGCGGCGAGCGAGGTGCCCTGCGTCTCGGCCGCCGCCTCGATATCGTCCTGCTCCAGCGCCAGCGGCTCGGTCCAGCTCGCGCGCATGCGCACCATCTCGATACCGAATCCGGCATCCACGTCGTCGAGCTTGGCCGAAAACAGCCGGCACATATGCGCCGGGTCCCGCGTGGCGGCGGAGAGTTCCAGATACCGCGTCGCCACGTCGCCATCCACCCGCCACAGGCCGATTTCGAGCCGTCGGGCGCCCTGCCCCTTGCCTTCGAGTTCGCGCGCCATGTCGCCGGCCAGATCGGCCACCACCTGGTCCAGCAGCTCGCGATGGCGGATCGGCTCGAGCAGCCGGCGCTGGACGAGCGGCGCTTGCCGCCGCACCACGGGCAGCAGCGGCTCCGACACGCGGCCGAGAAGCTGGTCCATCCGGATCAGCGGATTGGCCGCGGGCGACTTGCGGTTGCGGAAGCGCCGGTGGAGCGCGCTGCGGCCGATCCCGTGCAGGTCGCCCAGGCGCTTGAGGCCGAGACGGCGGAGCACTACGAGCACTTCGTCGTCAAGCCGCAGCGCGGCGACCGGCAGCTCCTCAAGGCATGCCGCTGTATCGTCGCCCGGCTGCAGGATCGCACGCTCCGGCCCGAAGTGCGACAGCGCCCAGGCCGCGCCTGCGGTCGGCGCGATCGCGAGGCGCGCGGCCAGGCCGCGACGGGCGAAAGCGGCCTGCGCATCGGCAAGCAGCCGCGCCTCGCCATCGAACAGATGCGCCACGGCGGTGACGTCGATCACTAGTCCGTCGGGCGCGTCGAGCGCGCTCCACGGCCCCCACTGTTGCGCCCAGACGGCCAGCTTCCCGAGAAATGCGAGATCGCCCTCCGGATCGGACGGGGCGACCTTCAGTCTCGGGCAGAGCGTACGCGCGTCGGCCAGCATCATGCCGCGCCGCGCGCCTGCGGCGCGGCCGGCATCGTTGACCGCATCGATGCGCGGCCCGTGCGCGGTTTCGGCGATCAGCGCGAGCGGGTCGGCGTCCGGCCCTTCCCCGCGCGCGCACCTCTCACCCAACCGCCAGCGGTCGATCGCCAGCCGCGGCAGCCACACCGACAGAATGCGGCGGGGCGGCGACGAGACTTCGTCCGTCATCACGCAATATCCATTCTCCAGGGGCATGGGCCCGCGCGCGGAACAGTTCGGCGCGCCAGCTCGGATTGCCGGGCGCGGCCGCGTTCCAGCGCGGCGGCGGCGAGGCGGCAGCGCGCACTTCCCACCGCATCCGGGCGGAAGAAAGATCGCGCTGCGCATCGAGCCGCACCAGCCACAGCGGCACGCCGTGCTTCTCCGCCGTGAGGCTCAATCGGCGCGAGGCGGTGAAATCGAGTGCCTTCGGGTTGCCCGTCAGTTCGCCGATCACGAAGGCGAGCTCGCGGCAGCGTAGCCCTTCCTCCAGGGCGAACAGCGCATCCTCCGCCTTCTCCGCCACGACATGGATCAGCCGGCAGCGCAGCTCCGCCGGAAGCCCGGGACGGTAAGGCCGCCCGGTCCGCCGCACCGCCGCGCGGTCCTGCACCCACAGGACGGCACGCCCATCCTCGCTCTCGGCAAGCGGCGAACGCAGCGCATCGCAGGCAAGTGCCAGCGCCAAGCCTGCCCCGCCGCCCTCGCACCCGCTGGCAAAGATCTCGCTATGCGCAGGCGCGGCAAGCCCCGGCCGCCAGCGCATGCTGCGCGCGGCGGCGAGCGCATCGACATCGCACAGGTCGGAAAGCGTCTTGGGCATGGAGGAACGACTCATATGTTCCTATTATGTTCCGTTCTGTGCCGATTGGCAACCGCTCGGTGCCGTAAGGAACGAAAGCTCCCGCCGCCCCGTTGCCCCCACGAAAGGAGCCATCCCCATGAAATACCGCCAAGGCGACCCCGACAAGCTGAAGACCCAATTCTGGACGGCGCTCGCGGATTCGCCGTTCCTCTTCCTCCAGCTCGACAGCGACACCACCAGCGCGGTGCCGATGAGCGCGCAGCTCGACAAGGACGCGAACAGCGCGATCTGGTTTTTCACCCACAAGCAGGGCAAGTTCGCCGCGCTCGGCCCGGCCACCGCGACGTTCGAGGGCAAGGGCCACGACATCTACGCGCGTTTCCACGGCACGCTGACGGTCGAGACCAGCCGCGAACGCTTCGATCAGTTCTGGAGCAACTTCGCCGAAGCCTGGTTCGACGGCGGCAAGGACGATCCCGACATCCTGTTCCTGCGTATGGACCTGGGCGAGGCGGAGATCTGGAACGGCGACATGGGACTGCTCGACACCGCCAAGATGGCGCTCGGCATGGACGTCCGCGAGGACGCGAGCAAGCAGCACGCCGACACCAGGCTCTAAAGCCGATCCGGCGGACAAAGAAAAAGGGCTGCCTCGCGAGGCAGCCCTTTCCCGTTTTCCAGAAAGGAGAACTCAGTCCGCCCGCCCATCAGGATGGATCGGGATCATCGTCTCCTCCCCGCCGATGTCGTCCACCACTTCCACGATCCCGCGGCCCAGATGGCTGCGACTGCGGCTGTAGAGGAAGTAGACGAGCAGCCCCAGCACCGTCCACGCCGGCAGGAACAGCATGGCCGCGCTCGGCAGGTTGAGGAACAGGAACAGACACCCTGCGATCGTCAACGGGGCGATGAGCCACAGTATGGGCACCCGGAAGCCCCGCGCGCGGCCGGGATCCCGGCGCCGGAGCACCATCACCGCCAGCGCCACCATGAAGAACGCATAGAGCGTCCCCGCATTGGAAATGTCGGCCAACTGCCCGACCGGGAAGAACGCGGCCGCCACGGCCACGACCGCGCCGGTGATCGCGGTCACCACGTGCGGCGTGTGGAACTTCGGGTGCACGCGGCTGAGCATCTCCGGCATCAGGCCGTCGCGGCTCATGACGAAGAAGATGCGCGTCTGCCCGAAGATCAGGATGAGAATGACCGACGGCAGGGCGAGGATCGCCGCGATCCCGATCGCATTGCCGAACCACGAGAAGCCCAGAACCTTCAGCACATGCGCGAGCGGCTCGTTCGAGCACACCAGCGCGTCGGCATATTGCGGCATCGCGCATTGCCGCGCGAGTTCGGGCGAGCCGGTTTCGAGCGGAATGCCCAGGGCGTCCATGATCGGCTGCCCGCCGATCGTGCCGATCGCACCTGCGGCGACTAGAACGTAGAACACGGTGCAGAACAGCAACGATCCGACCAGGCCGATCGGCACGTTGCGCTGCGGGTTCTTGGTTTCCTCCGCCGCGGTCGAGACCGCGTCGAAGCCGACATAGGCGAAGAACATCGTCGCCGCCGCGCCCACGGCGCCAACCCCGGTTCCGAAGCCGCCGAACACGCCGGCAGGCAGGAATGGATTGAACCTCTCCGCGTCGAACTCGACGCTGGTCAGCGTCAGCGCGACGAAGAGAGTCAGCGCGGTCACCTTGATCGCGACCAGCAGGGCGTTGAACTTGGCGCTTTCGCTCGTGCCGACGATCAGCAGGCTGGTGACCAGCAGCGCGATGAGCAGCGCGGGCAGGTTGATCAGGCCGCCCTCGGCGCCGCCAAGAGCCAGCGGTCCGGCGCTGAGCCAGGCGGGCAATTCTACGCCCAGCCCTCCCAGGATCGTGCCGGTGAAATAACCCGACCACCCGACCGACACGGCCGAGGCGGCGATTGCGTATTCCATGATCAGCGCCCAGCCGACCGTCCAGGCGAGGAATTCGCCCATGGTCGCGTAGCTGTAGGTGTAGGCGCTGCCGGCGACCGGGATCATCGAGGCGATCTCGGCATAACACAGCGCCGCGACGATGCAGACCGCCCCGGCAATGGCGAAGGCCAGCATGAGACCCGGCCCCGCCTTCTGTGCGCCGACCGAGGTCAGTACGAAAATGCCCGTGCCGATGACACAGCCGATGCCGAACAACGTGAGCTGGAACCAGCCCAGCGTACGCTTCAGCGACTTCTTTTCCGCCGTTGCAAGAATTGCATCCAGCGGTTTGACGCGATCCAGAAACATCAGGGGCTCTCCGCGGCCCGAGCGAGAATCCCCCGCCCCTCCCAGCCGGCGCGCCGTTTTATGCGATCGCGTTGCGCTGACAAGCGGGATTCATCAACCTGTCAACAAACTCGGAAACAGGCCGAACAGCAGGATCAGACCCACCGCCGCCGGGCACAGCCAGGCCACGAGGAAACGCCACAGGGCAAATGCTCCGCCCGAAAGTCCGCTCTGGGCTTCCACCAGGCGTCGATCGGCCCTCCAGCCGACGAAGATCGCCAGCAAGAGCCCCGCAAGCGGAAGCATGATCTTGCCGGTGAATCCGTCGAGCGTATCGAGGATGTCGGTCTCGGCGAAGATGCTCCAGAAACCGAGCGGCCGGACATCCGCCCACACGTTATAGCCCAGCGCACAGGCAATACCGATCAGGAACGATATGAAGCCGAGCAGCAATGCAGCCATCGGCCGGCGCAGCCCGAAGCGGTCCATTGCCCAGGCGGTCGGCCCTTCGAGCAGCGAGATGGAACTCGTCAGCGCGGCAAAGAAGATCAGCACGAAGAACAGCAAGCCGATCAGCGATCCCCCTGGCATCGTCTGGAACGCAACGGGCAGCGACTGGAAGATCAGCGCCGGACCGGCTGACGGATCGAGCCCTACCGCGAAAACGATGGGAAAGATCATCAGCCCGGCGACCAGAGCCACTGCCGTATCCGTGAGACTGATGGTCGCCGCCGTGGGGCCGAGATTGACGTCCTTCCCGACGTAGGCGCCATAGGTGATCAGTCCGCCGGCGCCGAGACTGAGGGAGAAGAATGCCTGGCCGAGCGCCTCGTTCATTACCGGCGTCGTCAGCTTGGAAAAATCGGGGGTAAACAGGAAACTCAGCGCGCGGCCGAAGTCGCCCGTGAATGCTCCGTAAATCGTGATGCAGATCAGAAGGACGAAGAACGTGGGCATCAGCCAGAGCGCCGCCTTCTCGATCCCGTCGTGCACACCGTTGGCGACGATCCCGATCGTCACCGCCATGAACACCGCGTGCACCAGGATCAGCCGGCCGGGGCTCGCAAAGAGATCCGCCATCATTCCGCTCACCGCGTCCTGGCCCATATCGGGAAAGGCGCCGCGCAGGGGCTCCCCTGCAAACGCATTGGAGAGGAAATCACCGCCCGAAAGCCAGACGTAGTAGATCACCCAGCCCGCAACGACCGAATAGAAGGAGAGGATAAGGAAGCCGGCAAGGATCTCGATCCCACCGAAAACCCGCCATCGGCGGGATACGCCCGATTGTTCGGCCACGCGCGAGACCGACTGCACCGCATCCGACTTGCCCGCCCGCCCGACGACGAATTCGGACAGCATCAGCGGCATTCCGATCAAGAGCACGCAGCCGAGGTAGAACAGCACGAAAGCCCCGCCGCCGTTCTCGCCGGCAAGGGTCGGAAAGCGCCAGATATTGCCGAGCCCCACCGCTGCGCCCACCGCCGCAAGAATGAAGGCCGTGCGCGAGGACCAGTTTTGCGTTCCCGCTTGCGCGCTTGGCGTTGCGACCATCGATTGTTCCCTTTCCCGTTCCTTACAGGCCCCTGTTGCAAGTTTCGCGCGCAAGGCCAAGGGCACGGTTGGCGGTTCCCCACCGGCGAGCTAGAAGACCGGCATGTCCACGACCTTCCAGCTCGATACCGCGACCAGCCGCGCTACCCCCACTCCGCAGCCGATGCGCCGCCTCACGGTGCCCAAGATCCGGCAGCGCAAGAAGGACGGCGTTACCGAAGAACCGCTGGTCATGCTGACGGCCTACACCGCGCGTCAGGCCCAGTTGCTCGACGCGCACTGCGATCTGCTGCTGGTCGGCGATTCGCTCGGCCAGGTGATCTACGGCCTCCCCTCCACCGTTCCGGTCACGCTCGACATGATGGCCAACCATGCGGCCGCCGTGGTGCGCGGCAGCTATCATTCGGTGGTAATCGTCGACATGCCCTTCGGCAGTTACGAAGCCTCGCCGCAGCAGGCGTTCGAAAGCGCCGCGCGCCTGCTCAAGGAAAGCGGAGCGGCCGGGGTGAAGCTCGAAGGCGGCGCGGCCATGGCCGAAACGGTCGCATTCCTCAGCCAGCGCGGCATTCCGGTGATGGGACACATCGGATTGACTCCGCAGGCGGTCAACGTGCTCGGCGGCTACGGCGCGCGCGGGCGCAGCGACGCCGAGGCGGCCAAGATCGTCGGCGACGCCAAGGCGCTCGACGAGGCCGGCGCCTTCGCCGTCGTCGTCGAAGGCGTGGTCGAGCCCATCGCGATCGAGGTGACCGAGAGCATCTCCTGTCCGACGATCGGGATCGGCGCTTCGGCCCGGTGCGACGGGCAAGTGCTGGTGGCCGAGGACATGCTCGGCATGTTCGAGCGGGTTCCGCGCTTCGTGAAGCGCTACGAGGAAATCGCCGAAGTCATCGCGAAGGCGGCGGAGACTTACGCCGCCGAAGTGCGCAGCCGCGCCTTTCCGGGCGAGGAGCAGACCTACCAGCCGAAATAGGCCGGCAAACGGCGGCGCGGGGAACTTGCGATTCCGCCGCGGATTTTCTAGCGCGCGTTCGCTCCACGAGCGCAGATATTTCGACGGGACCCCCGCATGGCTACGCTGCTTCGCTTCTATAAGTTCTCCTTTATTTTCACGCTGATCTGCCTCGCCCTCGGGGCGTGGTATGGCTGGTCGAGCTCGGGGGGCAACCTGGGCGCGACCGCATCGCTGCTGTGGATCATCGTCGTTCTCTCGGTGCTGGAGGTTTCACTCAGCTTCGACAATGCGGTGGTCAACGCATCGGTGCTCAAGGAAATGGACGAGGTCTGGCAGCGCCGCTTCCTGACCTGGGGCATCGCCTTCGCGGTCTTCGGCATGCGCGTCGTCTTCCCGCTGGCGATCGTCGCCATCGCCGCAGGCCTCGGGCCGGTCGAGACGCTCAATCTCTCGCTCAACGATCCGCTGCGGTACGAGGAGATCGTCAGCTCTGCCCACGTCGGCATCGCCGGCTTCGGTGGTGCCTTCCTCGCCATGGTCGGCCTCAAGTTCTTTTTCGATCTCGACAAGGACGTGCACTGGGTCCGCATTGTCGAGGTTCAGCTCGCCCGCTTCGCCGCGCTTCCGGCGGCGGAAATCGCGCTGCTCCTGCTGGTCCTGTGGGGCATTTCGACGATGCTCGATCCGGCCGATGCCCTCACGTTCCTCATCGCGGGCATTCTCGGCCTCGTCACCTTCATCGCGGTCGAGGGGGTCAATACCATTCTCGAAATGCGTGCGGAGGCCGCGCGGCTGCAAGGTGCGGTGGTGCGCAGCGGCCTGGGCGGGTTCCTCTACCTCAACGTGCTCGACGCCTCGTTCAGCTTCGACGGCGTGATCGGCGCCTTCGCGCTCTCGAACAACATGATCGTGATCGCGCTCGGCCTCTCGATCGGCGCGATGTTCGTGCGTTCGATGACCATTCACCTCGTCAAGCAAGGCACGCTCGCGCAGTACCGCTTCCTCGAGAACGGCGCCTTCTGGGCGATCATCGTGCTCGGGATGATTATGCTGTTCTCCGCGGTGGTCCACATTCCGGAAACGATCACCGGCCTGATCGGCGCGATCCTGATCGGCCTGTCGCTGTGGTGGTCGGTCCGCCACAACCGGCTCCAAGGGGTCAGCGGAGAGAGCGGGACAGCCGACTAGCCAGCGGGGCCGACGCCACCAATTGCAGCAGGTGGTAGGCGAGCAGCGGGGCCATCACGAGGCCCGCGCTCGCCGGAGGGAACAGGATCAGCGCGATCGGCGCGCCGCTCACCACGCTTTTGTGCGCGCCGGCGAACATGAACGAGATGCGCGTCGGCCGGTCGAGCCGGAACAGGCCCGAGAAGAGCCAGCTTCCGCCGAAGCCGACCGCCAGGAACGCGAGCAGCAGGCCGAGCAGGATCGCCCATTGTCCCGCTTCCAGCGTGGTCCAGATCCCTCGCTCGACCGCGCCCGAGAAGGCGACGTAGACCGCGATCGCGATCGCCAGCCGGTCCATTGTCGATACCAGCGCCGGGTGTGCCCGAACCCATGACCGTCCGACGCCCTGCAGCGCCTGCCCCAGCACGAACGGCACGACCAGCAGCGCGAGGATCTTGCCCAGGCCGCCGATACCGATCTCGGCCGTCCCGAAGCCGCCCATCACCGCAAACAGCGGCGCCGTAACGAACACACCCGCGATATTGAGCAGTGCCGCCGCCACGACCGACCGCGCGACGTCGCCGCCGGCGAGCGAGCTGTAGGCGGTCGCCGACTGGACGGTCGAGGCAAGCGTCCCCAGGAACAGCAAGCCGATCGCAAGCTCCTGCGGCAGATGGCCCGCGCCGATCCGCGACAGCCCGAGCCCCGTCAGCGCCATCGCCCCGAAGCACCAGACGAGCAGCGGCACGAGGAACCGCGCATGCCGCAGCCCATGCAGCACCTCGCCGCGCGGCAATCTTAGTCCGTTAAGCGCGAACAGCGCAAAGATAGCAAAGTTAGACACAACCTGCGCCACCTCCCGCCCTTCCCCCACGGCAGGAAAAATCGTCGCCAGTGCGATGGCCACAACAAGCAGGCGCACCATCGGGTCGATGCGAGAGAGGATCGGAATGGCCACGCCGCGGCCATGCCTAACGGCCGTTCGCCTGTCGAGTGGGCTAGCGCCCCGCGAGCGCTTGCGCCGCTGCGACGTTGCCGGAGGCGGCAAAAGCGCGGGCGAGAACGCGCCTCGCCAGCGGATCGCTGCGCTGGAGGCGATAGGCGTGTTCGGCAGCTTCGCGCGCACCGTTGACGTCGCCCTGCAACAAACCGGCTTCGGCTTTCAGCGCCCACAGCCGCGGATCGCGCCTGCCGCCGGAAACCAGAGCGTGATCGAGCAGCGCTACGCCCTGTTCCCGCCGGCCGGCATCGAAGGCGAGCAGTGCAAGCATGGCCGCAGCCTCCCGGTTGCGCGGCTCGGCGCGCAAATGCTCGTTGAGCAGCGCGTAGGCGGCGGAACGGTCGTTCTGCACGGCGTAGGCCGCGAGCATGCGGCGCGTCAGCGGCCACGACCTCCGGATGCCGGCGGCCGCGCGGTACCGCTCGAGCGCCTCAGCCGGCTGCCCGGCTGCCAGCAAGGCATCCCCGGCAAGCCCGAGCGCGTCGGAGGAACCGGGAAACCGCTCACGAAAGGCCTCGGCCGCCGCCGCCGCCTCCGGCAGCCGGTCCGCGGCGAGCAGACCGCGCACGAGCGCGACGGCATCGGCGCCGGTCGCCCCGCCGCGCGTCTGCGCGATCTCAACTGGAACGGACGTGGCGAGAGGCGCCAGGCGAGGTCCATCCACCCGGCTTGCCTTTTCCAGCAGCGGTGCGGCCCTGTCCCGCTGCCCCAGCGCCTCGTACGCGCGCCCGACGGTCGCAGCGAGATAGGGATCGGCATCGGAGCGCATCGCTGCATCGCCGAAGCGATAGACCAGTTCGCGGTCGTTGCCCGAAAGATGCAGCGCATGAGCGAGCAACCGGCGCGCCCGGCGGTTGTCGGGTTGACTCAGGAGCAGGCGGTCGAAGGTCTGCGCGGCGCTCGCAGGGTTGCCGCTCCGAAGATCGATCACACCCGAAAGCAGCGCCATGGCAGGGCTCAACCGGTCCAGGTCGCCGCGCCGCGAGAGCAACCCCCGCGCGAGATCGAAGTCGCCCGCGCGCGCTGCCAGAGTGGCCTGCAGGAAATAGAGGCGCGGATCACGGGGAGCGACTTCTGCCATCCGGCGCACGGCAGCCAGCATCTCGCTCGTCCGCCCGCTCTCCCCAAGCGTGGCGGCGTAGTCCGCCAGGATGTCGGCGTCGTCCGGCGCTGCTTCCAGCGCCCCCTCGAACCATGGCAATGCCGCCGCCGGGCCGCGGGTATCGCGGGTCAGCTGCCCCCTGAACCGCAACGCCTCCGGATTGCGCGGGCCGAGAGCGACCGCGCGCTCCGCCGCTTCGAGAGCAAGCGTATGCTCGCCGCCGAGATAACGCAGCCGGCCGATATCGACCCACAACTCGGGACTGTCGGGATCGCTTCGCAGCGCGCGGTCGAATGCAGCACCGGCGGCGGGAAGGTTGCCGCCACGCATTTCGAGCACGCCAAGCATATGGAAACCGTGCGCCCTGGTGGCAGGTGAGAAGTCGCCCGAAGCGAGCCAATCGCGCGCCTCGATCACCTTGCCCTGCGCGAGCTCCGCCTGTCCGAGATAGGCCGCGACGTCCGCCCGCGGAGTACCTTGCTCCAGCATCCGCCGCAGCACGATCTCCGCGCTCAGTCCGTCGCCACGTGCCAGTGCGGCGCGCGCGGTATCGAGCGGGGCGAGCTGGGGCTCTCCCTGACCGCACGCGACCAGCGCCAGCAGGGCGAAGCCTGCCAGCGCCCGACGCAAGACCGGTTTACGCCTGCAAGTCATACTGCTTGAGCAGGTCGTAGAGCGTTGGCCGGCTGATCCCGAGCAGCTTGGCCGTATGCGAGATATTGCCTTCGCTGCGCGCGAGTGCGTGGCGGATCATCTTGCGGTCCGATCGTTCCCTCGCGCCCTTCAGGTTGAGAGGGAAATCGTCCTCGTTCGCCGCGTCGAGGTCGAGATCCGCTGCGGTGATCAGCTTCCCGTCGGCCATGATCACCGCGCGCTTCACGCGGTTCTCCAGCTCGCGCACGTTGCCGGGCCAGCTCCAGCCGTCGATCGCCGCGAGTGCATCGGGTGCGAAGCCGCCGACGCCAGGGTTCATCTCGGCCGCGAAGCGCTTGAGAAACACCCGCGCGAGCAAGGCCGCGTCGCCCGCCCGCTCCGACAGCGGCGGAATCTTCACCACGATCTCGGCGAGGCGATAGAACAGGTCGTCGCGAAAGCGGCCCTCGGCGATCATCGCCTCGAGATCCTGATGCGTCGCGCATACGATCCGCGTGTCGATGTCGATCGCCTTGCGGCCGCCGATCCGCTCGATCTGCCGCTCCTGCAGGAAGCGCAGCAGCTTGACCTGGAGAGGCAGCGGGATGTCGCCGACTTCGTCGAGGAACAGCGTCCCACCGTGCGCCTGCTCGATCTTGCCTTCGGTGGTCTTCACTGCGCCGGTGAAGGCGCCCTTCTCGTGCCCGAACAGCTCCGCTTCGAGCAGGGTGTCCGGAATTGCGGCGCAATTGATCGCGACGAACCGCCCGCCCGCCCGATCGCTCGCCTCGTGCAAGCCTCGCGCGAGCAGTTCCTTGCCCGTCCCGCTCGCGCCGAGCAGCATGACCGAGACGCCGGTGTTCGCCACCCGCTCCATCGTGCGCGCGACTTTCATCATCTCGGGCGCCGCGGTGACGAGCCCGCCAAGCACGGTCCGGTCCTCCGCAGCCCTCAGGGCCAGGCGGCGATTCTCCTGCTCGATCTGCCGCAGGTTGCAAGCACGCCGGACGATCAGCCCGAGCGCCTCGATATCCACGGGCTTCTGATAGAAGTCGTAGGCGCCGCGTGCGATCGCGGCGAGCGCGCTCTCCCGTGCGCCGTGGCCGGACGCCACGATCACCTTGGTATCCGGCTTCAGCGCCATGATCGCGTCGAGCACGGCGAAGCCTTCGCTCACCCCGTCGGGATCAGGCGGCAGGCCGAGATCGAGCGTCACCACCGCCGGTGCATCGGCCCGCAGCGCGGCGAGCGCCGTCTCGCGGTCGGTGGCGCAGACGACCTCGAAATCTTCGTAGGCCCACCTGAGCTGCGCCTGGAGACCAAGATCGTCCTCGACGATCAGCAGACGCGGCTTGTCCTGCGCCATCATGCCGCCTCCGCGTTGCGAATGAGCTGGGCTGCGGCAAATAGCGGCAGGCTGATCGAGAAACGGGTGCCGATCCCTTCCCGCGAGTCGACGTCCAGCCGTCCGTCCATCGCCCGCACCAGCTCGCGCGCCTCGAACGCCCCAATGCCGAACCCGGAGGGTTTGGACGAGACGAAGGGCCGGAACAGTCCGTCGCGGATGAAATCGGCAGACATTCCTGCGCCGGAATCGATCACGTCGATCCGCCCGCGCACGCCGTCGCTGGCCACGTCGAGATAGACCGGCCCGTGTCCTTCACCCGCCTCGATCGCGTTTTGCACGAGGTGGACCAGCGCCTGCTCGAGCGCGTCCGGGTCGGCGAGCACCGCGACGCTCCCAGAATCGATGATGCTCAGGGAGGCGCCGTCGGCCAGCCGATTCTTCACTCGTGCGGCAAGCTCGCGCAGTTCCACCCGCTCGCGCCGCGTCCCGCCGTTGGCGCCGTAGCGTCCGAGGCGGGCGAGCAGCGCATTGAGCTTGTCCGCACTGTTGCGCAGGGTCACCAGCATGTCGGCGCGGAAGGCGGGATTGTCCGAATGGCGCTCGGCATTGCGGGCGAGCAGCGAAAGCTGGCTGGCCAGGTTCTTCACGTCGTGCATCACGAAGGCGATGCGGCGGCTGAACTCGTCGAACTGGCGCGCTTCCATCAGCGCTTCCTGCCCGGCGCGCTCGGCGAGATAGCTCGCAAGCTGCCGGCCTACGATGCCGAGCAGGTCGATGTCCTCCCCGTCGAGCTGCCGTCGCACGGCCGGATGGGCAAGAACGATGACTCCATGCAGACGGTCGAGATGGAGCAGCGGGACGAGCGCCCAGGCGTCCGCCGCGGCGGCAAGCCATTCGGGCGGTGCCCCGGCCCGCTCCCGCTCAGGTCCGGCGCGCGCCTCGCCGATATCGATGATTCTGCCCGTTCGCTCGACCTCCGCCGCGAACTCGATCGTGAACGCCATGCCCGGCACTTCGATCGCGGGCCAGCGCCAGCGCGCCGCGAGAACGAGAGTGCCGTCCTGCTCCGGCATGAACAGCAGTCCGCCGGCGCTCTCGGTCATCTCCGCAATGGCGCGGATCGCCCGCTCCGGCAGTGCCTCACCCGCCGGTCCGCCCTGCCCCATGGTCCGCGTGAAACGCAGCCATTCGGCGCGGTAGTCGTAGCGGTGGCGGAGGAAGCGCCGGAGCCCGATCATCGCGCGCCCTCCGGCCAGAGCACGACACGCAAGGTCTGAAGCAGGATCAGCAGGTCGAGGAAGGGCGTGTAGTTCTTCGCATAATAGAGGTCGTATTCGAGCTTGTGCCGCGCATCCTCGGTCGAGGCGCCATAGGGATAGTTGATCTGCGCCCAGCCGGTGATGCCCGGCTTCACCATGTGGCGTTCGGCATAATAGGGCAGGTCCTCCTCCAGTTCGGCGACGAAGCGGGGCACTTCGGGCCGCGGGCCGACGAAGCTCATCTCCCCCTTCAGCACGGTCCAGACCTGCGGCAGTTCGTCGATCCGCACTTTGCGGATGAACTTGCCGACCCGTGTCACGCGCGGGTCGTTGCGCTCGGCCCATTTCGCCCCATCCTTCTCGGCGTCGGCCGTCATCGAGCGGAGCTTGATGAGATTGAACGTCTGTCCGTAGAGCCCCACCCGCGTCTGGCGGAAGAAGGCGGGCCCCTTGCTGTCGAGCTTCACCAGCAGCGCGAACAGCACGATCACCGGCAGCGTGAGCAGCAGCAGGAGACCGCTCGCGGCAATGTCGAACAGGCGCTTCGCCGCACTGGAAACCATGCGGCCGGACGAGAAACCGTCGGAGAAGATCAGCCAGCTGGGGTTGAGGGAATCGAGATCGACCCGGCCGGTCTCGCGTTCGATGAAGCTGCTGAAGTCGTTGACGTGGACCCCCATCGTCTTGACCCGCAGCAGGTCCTTGAGCGGCAGCGCGTTGCGCCGCTCCTCCAGCGCGAGAACCACCTCGCTTACGCCGAGATTCTCCACGAAGCGGCCCAGGTCGTGGATGGCGGCGCGGGCGATCGCCTCTTCCACCACCCGCTCGCCATCGGTCATGGCGATGTAGGACACGATCGCGAAACCACTCTCGGGTCGGTCCGCCAGCTTGCGCAGGCGCTGCGCGCGCCGGCCGGCGCCGAGCACCATCACACGCCGGCGGAAAGTGGACGTGCCGAGAAACGAGCCGATCAGCAGCCGCCCGAACACCAGCAGCGCGGCCGAGATTACCATCGCGAACAGGAGCGTGGAGCGCCAGAAGGTCAGCCCCGGAAGAAAGAAGTCGATGAACGACAGCGCGATGATCGCAAGGCTGATCGCGACCAGCAGCCGCGCACAGGCGTAGCGCATCGACCGCAGCGCTTCGCTGCCGTAGACCCCGACCGAGATCATCGCGATCCACACCGTCAACGCGAAGCCGGCGAGCGGCGCGGCCCGATCAGACAGCGGCCCGGTGTCGATCCCCGCCTGCGAGGCGCGCGCGAGCCAGGCCAGCTCGCCCGCCGCCACGAGCAGCAGCAGGTCGACCAGCCCCAGCAGCAGCACCGCATGGGGAATGTAGTGCTTGAACAGGCGGATCATCTCAGTCCCGGTCCGGAAAATCCTTGCGAAGGACAGCCGGACTAGGACGCAGAAATGAAATGTCGGTAAATTTTACACCGCTGCCCGCCCGCCACTGTGGCGGGCGCGCATCAGAAGGGGTCAGTTCCCGTCGGTGACTTCGTCGGCGGCGCGGTCGACCGCATCGCCCGCCTGCTGGGCAGCGTCGCCCACTTCGCCCGCAGCATCGGCGATCGCATTGTCCTTGGCGATTTCGGCGCCACCAGTCTGCGTGAACAGATAGATGCCGACGATCAGCGCGACGATCAGCACGAGCGCGATGATCCATCCGCTCGAACCGCGCCGCCGCGGTTCGTCGGTGACGACCGTGGTGTGAGTGTGGGTATCGCCTCGCGGCGTTTCGACGTCGGTGGTTCGCTCTTCTACCATGTCTCTACTCCCTTTACCGCTTTGGAAACTCCCCATCGCCAACGGCGGTTCCCTCATCAGTCTTCTACGCCGAAGCGGAACGGCGTGATTCCGCGCTGGTGGTTCTCGAATGCAAGCCGCGCATTGTGCGGCGGCAGCGAGCGCTGGCGGCAGCCGCGGATGTGGCAGCCGCTGCATCCGGGACCGATCGGCTGCGCCTGTTCACGCCGCAGCGGAAACGCCCGTGCGAGCGCCAGGTCCGCCGCGAAGCGCGCCTCCACACCGACGACGACGGCGAACTGCGCCTCCCCCTCCGCAGCAACGCCTTCAGTCAGGCGCGAGACAGTCAGCCAGTGATCGGGCGCGGCTTCCGCGACGTTGGGTGCGATCTCCTGCACGCACCATTCGCCTGCGCGTTCGAAAGTCCGGTGAACGTGCCACAGCGGACAGCTTGCTTCGGATTCGAGGAAGGTCGCCCCGCTTGCCCCGGCGAACCGCTTGGAGAACTGCCCCGCACGGTCGAGCCGCGCCATGAAGAAGGGAAGCCCGCGCTGGCCCACCCGCTGCAACGTGGTCAGCCGGTGCGCTAGCTGCTCGAAGCTGACGCCGAAGCGCCGCATCAGAACGGGAAAGTCGTAGCCCGTCGCATCGCAGGCGCGCAGGAAACGGCCGTAAGGCATGATCAGCGCGGCGGCGAAGTACCCTTGCAGGTGCCGCTCGAACAGCTTGCGCGCATCCTCGTTCTGGAACTGGCCGCCCGCCGCGAGCGTCCGGATCGCCTCGCGCTGTTCGAGCTGCGCGAGCTGCACCGCGATCTGGAAATTGCGCGAGGCGGGCGAGAGCATTTCCGAAAGCTGCAACTGGCGCGCATGCAGATCGAGCCGCCGGATCGCCTCCGGCATGACTTCACGCGGCAGGATACGCAGCGCGATCTGGTGCCGCTCCCGCAGGCGCTCGACCAGCGCGGTGCCGATGTCCGCGCGCGACAGGCGCAGTTCGTCCGCCAATTCCTCCGCAGCGGCATCGAGATCGGCGAAATGATTGCGCCAGCGCTCGATCTCGCGCCGCGATCCGGCAAGCGGGTCTTCCCCTGCCGTACCCCCCTCGCCCGCGGTGTCGTAGAGCTGTGCGAAAGCGGCAGCGAAGTGCGGCGCCATGGCCAGCACTTCACCGATCTCGTCGCGATCGATGGAGAGCCCCGCGAACCGCTGGTCCGCAAGCCGCCGCGCGAGTCCGTCGACCCCCCCGACGCTTTCGGACTCGCGTAAGCTCCGGGGGTCGAAATCGAACCGCTCCACCACCTGCACCATGACCCGCGCGGTTAGCGGGCGCTGGTTGCGTTCGATAAGATTGAGGTAGCTCGGCGAGATTGCGAGCTGCGCCGCCATGGCAGACTGGGTCAGCCCCTCGCGTTTGCGCAGGCGTCGCAAGGCTGGACCGGCGAAGATGGCTTCATCCGCCATGTAAATTCCTTTACATATTTACAGAAGATACTGCACGATGCTGCGCAATCGGACAAGAAACTTTGTAAGTTTAGCTATCCTGCTGCCGCCTGACGCGCGATGAATGTCTCCGAAGCCGGAAACGGCCGATCGATTTCAGGAGACGACCGACGTGACCTATCAGGGCAAGATTGACGAGTTCAGGAGCACCATCGCCGCGCAGGGCGCGCCGTGGAATGCGATCGACGCCGAGGCGGCGGCGCGCATGCGGGTGCAGAACCGCTTCCAGACCGGGCTCGAGATCGCGCGCTACACCGCCAAGATCATGCGCGAGGATATGGCCGCCTATGACGCCGATCCGGCGGCCTACACCCAGTCGCTCGGCTGCTGGCACGGGTTCATCGGTCAGCAGAAGATGATCAGCATCAAGAAGCACTTTGGCACGACCAAGGGCAAGTACCTCTACCTGTCCGGCTGGATGGTCGCCGCGCTGCGCAGCGATTTCGGGCCCCTGCCCGACCAGTCGATGCACGAGAAGACGTCCGTGCCTGCGCTGATCGAGGAGCTCTACACCTTCCTCCGCCAGGCCGATGCGCGCGAGCTCGGCATATTGTTCCGCGAACTCGATGCGGCGCGCGAGCGCGGCGACGAGGTCGAATCCAAGCGCCTCGAGCACGCGATCGAGAACCACGAGACACATGTCGTGCCGATCATCGCCGACATCGACGCCGGCTTCGGCAATGCAGAGGCGACCTACCTGCTCGCCAAGAAGATGATCGAGGCCGGCGCCTGCGCGCTGCAGATCGAGAACCAGGTCAGCGACGAGAAGCAGTGCGGACACCAGGACGGCAAGGTCACCGTGCCGCACGAGGACTTCCTGCAGAAGATCCGCGCGATCCGCTACGCCTTCCTCGAGCTCGGGGTGGAGGACGGCATTATCGTCGCCCGCACCGATAGTCTTGGCGCCGGGCTGACCAAGCAGATCGCCTACAGCACCGAGCCGGGCGACCTCGGCGACCAGTACAATGGGTTCCTCGACTGCGAGGAGGTCGATCTCTCGCAGATCGGAAACGGCACGGAATCGAATGGGCAAGTGCTGATCACCCGCGAGGGCAAGCTGCTGCGGCCCAAGCGCCTGCCGAGCAACCTCTACCAGTTCCGCCCCGGAACGGGCGAGGACCGCTGCGTGCTCGACTGCGTGACCGCGCTCCAGAACGGCGCGGACCTGCTGTGGATCGAGACCGAGAAGCCGCACATCGGGCAGATCGGCGGGATGGTCAGCCGCATCCGCGAGGTCATCCCGGACGCGAAGCTGGTCTATAACAACTCGCCGAGCTTCAACTGGACGCTCAATTTCCGCCAGCAGGTCTACGACGCCTGGGAAGTGGAGGGCCGCGATCTCTCGGCCTACGATCGGGCGCGGCTGATGAGCGTCGACTACGACGGCACCGAACTTGCCGCCGAGGCCGACGAGCGCATCCGTACCTTCCAGGCCGACGCGGCGCGCGAGGCGGGGATCTTCCACCACCTCATCACGCTGCCGACCTACCATACCGCGGCGCTCAGCACTGACAACCTCGCCAAGCGCTACTTCGGCGAGGAAGGGATGCTCGGCTACGTCAAGCAGGTGCAGCGCGAGGAGCTCCGCCAGGGCATCGCCTGCGTGAAGCACCAGAACATGGCCGGCTCCGACATCGGCGACGACCACAAGGAATACTTCGCCGGAGAAGCCGCGCTGAAAGCCGGCGGAACGGCGAATACGATGAACCAGTTCGCGGCGGCCTGACCCCCGAGCCGCCGCGAACACCGCCCGAAGGAGAGGCAACATGAGCACCGAAACGCTGCCCCGAGAACCGTCCCGCGCCCGTGCGCTGTTCTCGACTGCGGACTTCAAGCTGCTGCGCGCCGCGCTGGCCAGCCATGCCCGCACGACCGAGGACCGCGACGAGCTCGCCCGGATCAACGCCCTGCATCACCGGCTCGGCACCTACAGCTAACGATCTCCTGGGGAGGAGAGTACGGCCGTCGGGGTTCCTCGGACCTCGGCGGCCGTCATAGTCCGGGCGGCCGTTGCCGCGATCTTAACCCTTTTGTGACAGCCCTGCGGGCCGATGGCACGGCGCGCGAACCCGGCGGCGTTGAACGCGAAGATGTACCGGCATTTCGCCGTCGTCACCGTCTGCCTGACGAGCGCGCTCGCGATCCTCGCAGACGGGGAGAGCCGCGAGGCAGTTGCCGACGAGCTGGCCCGGCGCGACCAGCAGGCGGAGCTCAAGCGCGCGGAGGTGGAGAAGTTCGGCGCGCCCAAGCTCGTCACGAGCGCGGCCCGGCGCGGCGGCCATGCGGCGACGTTCAGCTACGGCGGAACCGCAGGCGAGTTCGGCGCACCGATGGACACCGCGGGCGCCAACTCAGGGGGCGGGAGCGGCTATCTCCCGCGCAACACCACCACCCGGGTCGGCACCGGCGTGGACTATGCCGCGCTCGGCCTCACGAAAGAGGAATTCGAGCAGCTCGCCCCTTCGGAGCAGGAAGCGCTGCTGCGCGAATTCCGCCAGCTCCGCTCCCAACAGGCGCGCTCGCTGCTCGAAGGCTCGCTCGCGCGCGGTGGCGGGAGTTCGCTCGACTACTGACCCGCCGCGGGCAGCAGGTCGAGCGTCGCCGCGGTGAGCGCTTCGGCGGCGGTCGCGATCACTTTCTCCGCATCGGGCGCCCAGAACGGGCTGTGCAGCGAAGGCAGCGTGCCCTCCCCCTTCTGCGCGGCATCGAACTGGGCTTGCGGCACACCGCCGACCCAAAAGATCAGCGACTTGAGCCCGTCGGGATCGGCGCGCAGGAACTGGCCGAAGTCCTCCCCGCCCATGACCGAGGGGACCTCGACCACCCGATCTTCGCCGAAGCGGGTACGGAAGCCGGCCATGACTTCCTCGGTGAAGTCGGGCGAGTTGAAGGTCGAGGGCGTGTAGGGATCCGCCACCGTGACCGTCGGCATCTTGTCCTCCGGCATGCCGGCCGCGATCGCCTCGCCGCGTGCGATGCGGGCAATGCCGTCGAGCAGGAGCTTGCGCGTCTCGTCGCTGTAGGAGCGGACGGTCAGTTGCAGCTTCGCCTCGTCGGAGATGATGTTGTGCTTGGCGCCCGCGTGGAAGCTGCCGACGGTGACCACGGTCGGGTCGAGCGGGCTGCTCTCGCGGCTGACCAGCGTCTGCAGCTTCATCACGATCGCGCTCGCAAGCACGATCGGGTCTTTGGTCGTGTGCGGATAGGCCCCGTGCCCGCCGACACCGGGGACGGTGATGTCGACGCTGTCGACGTTGGCCAGCGCGTAGCCGGGCGAGTAGCCGATCATGCCAGCCGGAAACTGCGCCGCGTCGTGGAACGCGACCACATAGTCGGGCTTGGGAAAGCGGGTGTAGAGCCCGTCCTCGATCATCGCCAGCGCGCCCTCGCCGATCTCCTCGGCCGGCTGGAGGATCATCACCAGCGTGCCGGACCATTCGTCCTTGCGCTCGACGAGCTGCTGCGCCGCGCCGATCCAGGCGGTCATGTGGGTGTCGTGCCCGCAGGCATGCATCACGCCGGTCTCGACGCCCGACGCAGGCACGGCGACTTCCTTCGAGGCGAACGGCAGCCCGGTCTGCTCGACCACCGGCAGCCCGTCCATGTCGGCGCGGAGCATGACCGTCGGCCCTGCGCCGTTCTCCATCACCGCGACCACGCCGGTCTTGCCGACGTTCTCGGTCACCTCGAAACCGAGCTCGCGCATGCGGGCGGCGAGCTTCTTCGCAGTCTCGACTTCCTGGAAGCTCAGCTCCGGATGGGCGTGGAGATCGCGGTACAGCTCCATCAGCGCGGGCATGTCCGCCGCGACCGCATCGCTCAGTTCATCGGCATGGGCCGGAGCGGCGAGCGTCAAGGCCAGGGCCGCGGCCGCCAGAGTTGACACTCGTCGGGCATGCGCGCCGCGAGAACGTTTTGCAGTCATTGAGTAATTCCCCTGTTCCCGTGACCTTCCGTGCCAGGGGTCACACGAGTGTGACTTTCGACTGTCACCTCGGAACCCGGCCGTCCATTCAAGGTCCCGGCCGCCCCTCTCGTCCCTCGCACGCGTCATCGGAGCGGATCATTGCAGATCGCGGGCGTGTAGGAAAGACCGCCTCGTGCCATTCGGCCGGACGGGCGCGGTCCTACATGCCGTAGGTTGTCGCCAGCAGGATCGAGAGCGTCGTCACCATCAACAGCACCAGCGGCACGCCGGTGCGGATGTAGTCGCGGAATTCATAGCCGCCTTCCGACATGATCAGCATGTTCGTCTGGTAGGCGATCGGCGTCGCGTAGCAGAGATTGCACCCGAACAGCACGGCCAGGATCAAGGGTTCGGGCGGCATGTCCAGTTGCTGCGCGACGGCGAAGGCGATCGGGGTGCCCACCGTTGCCGCCGTCGCGTTCGAGGCGAAGTTGGTAAGCAGGGTCACGAACAGCATGATCGCAGCGAGGACCCCTGCGGGCGGAAGGAACTGCAATCCCGATGCGAGGGCCTCGCCCAGCCAGCCCGCCGCGCCGCTTTCGAGGATGATCCGCCCGATCGCGATACTAGCCGCCACGAGCACGATGACCTGCGCCGAGAGCGCGCGGCCGACGCGGTCGAACTTCACGCAGCCGGTCACGAACATCAGGATCGCGCCCGCCAGTGCCGAGATCGCGATCGGCAGCAGCCCGATCGAGGCGAGCCCGACCGAGCCGACCATGATGCCGCCCGCAAGCACCGCCTTCGAGCGGCGCGGAAGCTCGCGCATGCCCTCCAGCGTCAGAAGGCTGTCGGAGCGGGCAAAGTTGGCGAGGTCGTTGGGAATGCCCATGACCAGCAGCACGTCGCCTTCCGCGATGCGCAAGTCGCCGCCCTCGTTATAGCGATCCCGCTCGCCCACCAGCCGCTGCGGCCGATGTATGCCCAGCACTGCCACGCCGTAAAGGTCGGCAATGCCCGAGGTCGGCAGCGTTCGGTTGATCAGGCGCGAGTCCGCAGTCACGGTCATCTCGACGACGGCGATGTCCTCACCGCTGGCCGATGAACTGCGGCGGATGCGGTCGAGCACCCAGTCAGGCGCCACCTCGCCCTTGAGCGTGCGCATGGCTTCTTCCAGCGCCTCGTGGGTCCCGGAAACACTGAGCCGCTGCTGCGGTTGGATCGGACCCTGCGGCGCATCGTGGAACTCGAGATCCGCGGGCAATTTCGGCATTATCGAGGCGAGAACCTGACCGTTCAGCGCGCTGGCGTCGCCCACACGCAGCCGGGTCTGGAACCGGCGCGCCGCATGGTTTTCTTCCGTCCTGTTGTCGCCGAGGAGGCGCGGCATGACGAGCCACAGGTAGGGCAAGGCTACCACGGCGGCGACGAGCACGATCGGGGTGTAGTGGAACACACCCATCTGCGGCATGCCGAGGTCACGTGCGATCGAGACGACAAGGATGTTGGTCGAGGTGCCGATTGTGGTCGCCATGCCGCCGATGAGCACCGCCGCGTTGAGCGGAATCAGCGTCTTCGACGCGGGCATGGCGCCGCGCGCCGCGAGGCTGACGAAGATCGGCAGCAGGAGGACCAGCACCGGCGTGTCGTTCACGGCCATCGAAAGTCCGAAGGCGATCAGCAGCGAGATCAGCAAGCCGAGTTGAAGATTGATCTTGAACACGCGCTCGAGGAACCGCGCCGCAGGCTCGAGCGCGCCGGTCGTCACCAGACCGCGGCCCATGATCATCAGCGCGCAGATCGTGATCAGCGCGTAGTGCCCGAAGCCGGAGAAGGCGAGTTGGAGGCCGTCGGTGGGGCCGGTGCCTTCAAGCGGGAAGAAGTAGAGCCCAACCGCGATCACCGCGATGGTGAGCAGCGAGATGATCTCGGTCGACATCCGCCCGCGCGCGAAAGCGACGAACATCGCGACCGTAACCGCCATGGCGGCGATCGCGTGGAAAGAAGGGGCGCTGGGGAACATCTACCGGGCAATTCCCAGAGCCGCCCGCCAAGATCAAGCCAATTCCGCCGGACGAAAAGGGAAGCCCTTCAAATAGGTCCTTGCAGTTGCGGGAAATTCTGGTGTTCAGGAGGCGAAGGCAGGCACCGTGCTGGGCAATCAGCGGACTCACGCCAGGGTGTATCGCAGGCGTGCACAAAAGCTCTAACGCGCATGGCGTCAAAACTACGTTCGCAAGTTTGTCTGGAAGCGACGCAACTGCAGACGTTAGCCTGAGGAGACGCCAAAGGATCAAAATGAAGGCGGTGGCCGCCTCATCAGAAGTCCTCTGGGCGTCTCATCAGAAGTCCTCTGGACGTGCTGCTAGCAGTTTCCTTCCACTCCATCGGCGCAATCCCCGACGGATTCTACGTCCTCACCAGCCCCTTCAACGGTGTTGCAGGCCGGCAGGAACATAACTGTGCCGCCCAAAGCCAGCATTGCCAGAAGCTTCTTCATTTTTCTCACTCCCGATGCACGGATCGAATCCGTTTCGTGTCGTCACAACGGTAGCTCGCAGCAGTAGTTCCATTGCGGCTGCGGCCTTATTGTCCGAACTGTGCGGGAGGGCCGGAGGTTGGCCGTCTTTCAGGCTGTGTGGTGCCCCTGGCCGGACTCGAACCGGCACTTCCGTAGAAATTCGATTTTGAGTCGAACGCGTCTACCAATTCCGCCACAGGGGCACTGATGCGGGAGGGCGCGGATAGCGGAGCCGTATCCCCCCGGCAAGAATGCACTTAGACCTTCACCGCCCCCGCCAGCAGCTTGTGCAACTTGGAATGGAGGCTGTCGTTGGCCGCGAGGACCTGCTTCGCATGGATCGGCTGCGAGCGGCCGCGGTAGTCGCTGACGAAGCCGCCGGCTTCGCGCACCAGCAGGCAACCGGCCGCGGTGTCCCAGTCGGCGAGATCGCTTTCCCAGAACCCGTCGAAGCGGCCGGCAGCAAGCCAGGCGAGGTCGAGCGAGGCCGCGCCGTAGCGGCGGATGCCGGCGACCTGCGGGCCGATCGCAGCGAAGATCCGGCTCCATTCGCCGAAATCGCCGTGACCGCTGAAGGGAATGCCGGTGCCGATCAGTGCCTCGGACAGGCGCGAGCGGGAGGAGACGCGCAGCCGGCCGTCCTGCAGCCACGCGCCGCGCGATTTCTCGGCCCAGTAGGTCTCGTCAGTGATCGGCTGATAGACCACGGCGGCGGTCACTTCGCCCCAGCCCGAACCGTCGAGCTTCGGTTCCTGCACCGCGATCGAGACTGCGAAGTGCGGGATGCCGTGGAGGAAGTTGCTCGTGCCGTCGAGCGGATCGACGACCCAGCGTGGCTTGCCCGGATCACCTTCGATCGTGCCCGCCTCCTCCATCACGAAGCCCCAATCGGGGCGCGCGTGGAGCAGTTCGTCGTAGACCGCGCGCTCCGCGACGCGGTCGGCCTTGGAGACGAAATCGGCGGGGCCTTTGCGGCTCACCTGCAGATGTTCGATCTCGCCGAAGTCGCGCCGCAGGCGGCCTCCCGCCTTGCGCGCGGCGCGTTCCATCACGCGGATCAGTCCGGGAAGAGCCATTGTTTGTCCGTATCCGTCAGTCGAGCGCGATCTGGATCGATCGCGCGGTCAGTTCGATTTCACCCCAGCCGCTCGAGATATTGGCGTAGTCGCCCTCGATGGTGGCCGAATAGATCTCGCTATAGCTCACTTCGCGTCCTTCGTCGGGCTCGGCCTTGCGCAGGCGCAGGTCGCCGAGATCGGCGAAGCGGATGAAGCCCTTGCCGTAGCAGCCGTCGGACCCGTCGCCCGGCGGCTGGTATCGGGGATGCGATTCGAGGAGGCGGAAATCCATCTCGAGCGTGAGCGACTCGTCGTCGTAGATCACGCCCAGGACATAGCTGGTGGGGAGGTCGATCCCGGCCAGCTTCGGATCCCCGCCCTCGCTCATTTCATCCCGCCTTGCCCACGTATGTTCGCTCGTAAACATCGACCACGATACGCGTGCCACTCCCGATGTGCGGCGGCACCATCACGCGCACGCCGTTGTCGAGCACCGCGGGCTTGTAGCTGGATGAAGCGGTCTGCCCCTTCACCACCGCGTCGGCCTCCACGATCGTCGCCTCGACCTGCTCGGGCAGCGCGACCAAAATCGGCTTCTCGTCCCACAGTTCGAGCGTGACCTGCATCCCGTCCTGCAGGAAGGCCTTGGCGTCGCCCAGCAGGTCGGCGGGAAGGTTAATCTGCTCGTAAGTGTCCTGGTCCATGAACACCAGCATCTCGCCGTCCTCGTAGAGGTACTGGAAATCCTTGGTGTCGAGCCGCACGCGCTCGACCGTGTCGGCGCTGCGGAAGCGGACGTTGGTCTTGCGGCCGTCCTGCAGGTTCTTCATCTCGACCTGCATGTAGGCCCCGCCCTTGCCGGGCTGGGTGTGCTGGATCTTGGCGACCTTCCAGATGCCGCCTTCGTATTCGAGGATGTTGCCGGGACGGATGTCCACGCCGCTGATTTTCATGGTTCAAGGAGCCTTCGTTGGAAGAGCGAGAGAAATCACGCCCGCAATCGCGCGCCGCGCCTTAGCGGAGCCGCGGGGCGCGGGCAAGGTCGCTGGCGTATGCGGGAGCACGCTGTTAGGAGCGGGCGCGTCATGATGGGACGTACGATCGCTCTTCTCGCCGCGGCGGGCCTCGCCTCGCTCGCTCTCGCCGCGCAGGCCGCGCCGGGCGGCAAGCTGGGGACGCTGCCGCACGGGGTCTACGTCTGCTCGACGCCGGGTGACGCGATGGGCGCGCCGTGGAAGCTGATTCCGGGCGGGGAGTTCACCATCGACACTGCCTCCACTTACGAGACGGCGGCCGGATCGGGCACGTACCTGCTGACCGACGACCGGCTCGTCTTCACCCGCGGGCCGCTCAAGGGTGAGCGCTTCGTCCGAACGGGAACGGCGACGCTGCAGCGGACCGACCGCGAGGGCGTGCCGCGCCGGGTGCGCTGCGTCCGCGAAACGTCGCGCTAGGGCGCCTTGGCCGTCAGCAGCGGATAGGGATTGACCGCGTTCGCCGGCTCCCACCAGTCGGCGTCGGCCGTTGTGCGCAGGATCGCGAAATGGAGGTGCGGCGCATCTTCCGGCGCGTTGCCGGTGCTGCCGACCGAACCGAGGCGCTGTCCGCGGCGGATGCGCTGTCCTTCGCGCAGCCCCTCCGCATATTCGTCGAGATGGGCGTAGTAGTAGATCGTCCGCCCGTCGTTCGAGCGGATGTAGATCGTGTTGCCGCCTGCCTTGGAGCGGAACAGCTTCTCGATCCGCCCCGGCGTCGCCGCGATCACCGTCGTGCCGCGGGGCGCCATGATATCGATCGCCTCGTGCAGGCGCTGCGCGTCGGCGCGTTCGTCCGTGAAGGTATCGGTGAGATCCTGGGCACGCACGTTGAGCACCGGGATGACCAGCTCGTGCAGTTCGATCGCGTCGGGCGAACCGGCGGCCGCGGCGTCGAGAGCCTTCGCCGGTCGCACCGTGCCGTCTTCGCCCGAAGCAGGGGACGGACTCGGCGCAGCTTCGGCCGGGCGGGTGGTGTCGCGCTGATTCTCGCCGTCGGCCATTTCGATCAGGCTACCCCCCGCCACGATCCACACGGCCGAGGTGAGCGTGGCCGTGACCGCGACCGTCAGCATCCTGTCTACGAAATCGAGCGCCATCAGGCCTCGAATAGCACTTTTGTGCTCCCCGTCACCATTTCCGCGAGCCGGGCGGCATCCCAGTTGGTCAGGCGCACGCAACCGTGGCTTTGCGTGCGACCGATCGTCTGCGGCTCGGGCGTGCCGTGGATACCGTAGTGTTCCTTGGTGATATCGATCCAGACGACGCCAACGGGGTTATTGGGGCCCGGCGGGATCTGCTGCTCCTCCTCGTCGTCGGGCACGTCCCAGAACAGCGCGGGATCGTAGGCGAAGGGCGGGTTGAAGGCGACGCCGTTCACGCCCCACTCGCCGAGCGGCAGCGGGTCGTGCTCCGAGCCCGAGGTGACGGTGAACAGCGCCACGAGCTTGTCATCGGCGTCGTAGGCTCGCAGCGTGCCCTTCGACTTGCTGACGACGATCCGCGCCGCCTCCGGCTGCTCGCTGCCGACGCCCAGCATCTGCAGCGTGCGCTGCCAGTCAGGGTTGTCGATCGCACCCGGGACGATCCGGTCCGCGCCGATGTTGGGAACGCGCACAAGCTGCCCCGCCGTGAACTTCGCCTGCCGTTCGCCCTCGCCGCCGCGGCCCGCTGCGCCCGTGGCCGCAGACTTTTCGGCGGCCCCGGTCATGCCGGCAGGCTTGCCGCCGGGATTGAGCGTTTCGAGCACCTCGACGGTCGTGTGAAACCGCTCGGCCAGCTTCTCGGCCAGCGTTTCGTAGCCAAGCCGCTCCATCTCCGCCTGCTCGGCCGGATCGTCGGGAACCGGCGCGAAGGTGAGCTTCCCCCACGCCTCGGGGATGCGGACCACGCGCGTCGCGGCGATGTTGTCCCATTGCGCGAGAGCCTGACGCGTCGATTCGTCCAGTTCGCCCGTCGCCTCCAGCCCGTTCGCCTCCTGAAAGCCGCGGAGCGCGTTGCGTGTGCTCATGCCCATGGTGCCGTCGACCACGCCGGGGCCGAAGCCCTGCCGGTCGAGCACGACCTGCGTCTGCATCATGGGGCGCTCCTCGATGTCGGGGATCTCGGGCGCCACGCGCTCCCCCTCTGCGGGATCGCGCGAGGCCATCGAATCGGCGAGATTGTCGTCTGCCGGCGCGGCGGGAGCAGCAGTCGCTTCGCTTTCGGCGCCCTTGCTGTCGGTTCCGTTGAACCCGCAGGCGGACAGGGCGAGCAGTGAAGCGGCGGCGAATGCATGGCGCATGGAGTTCTCCCGATTGCCGGGACGCGACCCGCCCCTCACCCTAGAGAACGCGCGATGTTCGGGATATTTCCGCGCCTGCCGCGCAACTGCAGGAAAAAGCCGGAGAAACGGCGCCGAGTCAGTCCTCCGACGCAGCCGCGATCGCACGTTGGAAGGCGCGGACCGCCTCGGCCTCGTCGCCGCCCCACACGGCGTGGCTCACCGCGAGGAAATCGGCACCGGCCGTCACCAGCGGGGCGCAGTTCTCCGGCGTGATGCCGCCGATCGCGACGCAGGGGATCTCGACCACTGCCTGCCACCAGACGAGCAGCTCGAGATCGGGCCGATGCTCGCTCGCCTTGGTTTTGCTCGGGTAGAAGCTGCCGAAGGCGACGTAGTCCGCGCCGGCCTCGCCCGCTTCCAGCGCCAGATGCTTGGAGGCGTGGCAGGTGACGCCGATCTGCGCCTCGCGCCCGAGCGCCTCCCGCGCTTCCTTGGGCGACCCGTCGGACTGCCCGAGATGCACGCCGTCGGCCCCAAGACGCTTCGCCAGCGCAACCGAATCGTTGACGATGAAGGCGCAGTCGTGCGCCGCGCAGATCTCCTGCAGCGGCGCGGCGAGCCGGGCTTCGTCGTGCTGGTCGAGGCCTTTTACGCGGAACTGGAATGCCGCGACTTCGCCCGCGCCGAGCGCCCGCGCCAGACGGTCGGGAAAGCTGCCGCCGACGTCCAGGGGCGAGATGAGGTAGAGCTGCGTGGTGTGGGGCGTATTGGTCATCGCGCGGTAGGTAGTGCGGCCGAGGGGATTCGTCACGCGTTCGTCACGCGTTCAGGGCCCGGAAAGCGGGGTTGCGCGTTTACTGCAGTCATGAACCGCCAACGCGCCCTCGCCTTCGCCGGCCTCGCCTCACTCTCGCTCGCCGCCTGCATGGTGGTCCCCGACGCGCCGAACGTGGCGCGGACGCCGAAGTCCGCAGGCTATGCGGTGCCGATCGGGCAGCCGGTTCAGGTCGGCGATCTCGTGGTCACGCCCAAGGGCGTGGTAGAGGACAGCCGCTGCCCAGAGAACGCGCGTTGCGTCTGGGCCGGACGGCTGATCGTGAAGACGCAGGTCGACGGCGCAGGCTGGCGCGACACGACCGACATCACTCTGGGCGAGACCTACGGCACCCACGGCCGCGTGATCGCGCTGGTTTCGGGGATTCCCGAGAAAAAGGCCGATCGGGAAACCCGGCCGGAGGAGTACCGGTTCACCTACGAAGCGCGGTAGCTCCAAGGTCCTCCCCATTTTTGCGAAGCACAAATGGGGAGGTGGCGCGCGCCGCAGGCGCGTGACGGAGGGGCATTGTCACACAAGGCCCCTCCACCACGAGACGCTTGCGCGTCTCGCGGTCCCCCTCCCCATTTGCGCCTCCGGCGAAAACGGGGAAGATCTTAGGTAACCGAGGCTGCGTGGATGCGGTCGATCGCCGCCACTAGCGTCGCGTCGAATTCCTCGTCGCTCTGGCCGGCGCGCAGGTCCTGCAGCAGGCCGCGGCTGAAGCTGGCGATCATGCCGGGGTTCTTCGCCAGCTTGGCGCAGGCTTCCTCGGTGCTGTAGCCGCCCGAGAGCGCGACCACACGCAGCACCGCGGGATGCTCGATCGCTGGACGATAGAGGCCCGCCTCTGCCGGGATCGACAGCTTGAGCATGACCTGCTGCCCTTCGGGAAGCGCGTCGAGCCCTTCCATGATCGCTTCGAGCAGGACCTTCTCGCCCTCCACGCGGTCGGGCGCCTTGATGTCGTATTCCGGCTCGAGGATCGGCATCAGGCCCATCGCCAGAATGCGCGCGCCTTCGGCGAACTGCTGGTGGACGACCGACTTGACCCCCGCGGTGTCGTTCGCCTTGATGACCGAGCGCATCTTGGTGCCGAACACGCCCTTGTCCCGCGCGCGGGCGAGCAGGCTTTCGAGGTCGGGCATCGGCTTCATGAGCTGGACGCCGTTCGCCTCGTCCTCCAGCCCCTTGTCGACCTTGAGGAAGGGAACGATGCCGCGCTCCTTCAGGCGATCGGGCACGGGCTTGCCGCCGCTCGTACCGTCCATGGTCTTTTCGAACAGGATCGCGCCCAGGACCTTGCCGTTGCCGAAGCAGGGGCTTTCGATGATGCGGCTGCGCATCTCATGAATCAGCCCGAACATCTCGTCGTCGCCGTTCCAGGCGCCTTCCTCGATGCCATAACCGCGCAGCGCCTTCGGGGTGGAGCCTCCCGACTGGTCGAGCGCGGCGATGAAGCCCTGGCCCGTTGCGATGCGATCGGTCATTTCCTGCTGATTCATCGTCTACCCCTTGGCTTATGCATTCGTATGCGCGCGAGCCCTTAGCCAGCACCCGCCGCGCCCGCAACCGGGTTCACGTGCGCGTGCCGGAAACCTTGCGGATGATTCCGTCGAAGCGCAGCACGGGCTGGCCGTCGGCGGTGACGATACCCTGCACGAACACGGTCTTGCCGCCTGCGCGCACGACCTCTCCACGTGCCTCGATCAACTGGCCCACGCGCGCGGGATCCAGGAAATCGCCCGTCAGGTGGAGCGTGACGCCGCGACTGTCGCCCATCGCTTTGCGAGCGATGGTGAAGATTGCCGAATCAGCGAACGTCATCAGACATCCGCCGTGCATGAAGCCGGCGCCGTTCATGTGCCGCTCTTCAGCGCGGAAGGCGGAGACGAGCGAGCCGTCCTCCAGTTCCTTGTCGTAGAACGGGCCTGCGCGCTCCTCGAACGGGTCGCCGATCCATCTGGACCAGCCGGCCCACTCACCCTCGGTGATCAGGGTGAGCCCGCTTCCCTCGCTAACCGCCGATGCCTCGCTCATGCCGAGAGCGCCGCGACGCCCGGCAGCTCCTTGCCTTCCATCCATTCCAGGAAGGCGCCGCCGGCGGTTGAAACGTAAGTGAATTCCTTCGCCACGCCCGCATGATTGAGCGCCGCGACGGTATCGCCGCCTCCGGCCACCGAGACGAGCGAGCCGTCCTGCGTCAGCGCCGCCGCGGTGCGGGCGAGCGCGACGGTGGCGGTGTCGAACGGCTCGGTCTCGAACGCGCCGAGGGGGCCGTTCCAGACCAGCGTGCGGCAGGTCTTGAGCACGTCGGCCAGCGCCTCGGTCGCCTGCGGACCGATGTCGAGGATCATCTCGTCGGCGGCGACCTCGTGCACGTTGCAGGTGCGCACGCTCGGCGGGTTGGCGGCGAATTCCTTCGCCACCACGACGTCGTAGGGCAGATGCACGGTGCAGCCCGCGTGATCGGCCTTGTCCATGATCGCGTTGGCGGTGTCGGCCAGCTCGTGCTCGCACAGCGACTTGCCAACGTCGACCCCGCGCGCGGCGAGGAAGGTGTTGGCCATGCCGCCGCCGATGATCAGGTGCTGCACGCGCCCAACCAGATTTTCGAGCACGGCGAGCTTGGTCGAGACTTTGGCCCCGCCCACCACCGCCGCGACCGGCTGCTCGGGAGTGCCGAGCGCCTTGTCGAGCGCGGTTAGCTCTTTCTCCATCGCCCTGCCGGCATAGGCGGGCAGCAGATGCGCCAGCCCCTCGGTGCTGGCATGCGCGCGGTGCGCGGCGGAGAAGGCGTCGTTGACGTAGAAGTCGCCGTGCGCGGCGATGCCCCTGGCGAACTCGGGGTCGTTCGCCTCCTCGCCCGGCCAGAAGCGAACGTTGTCGAGCAGGCCGATGTCGCCGTTGCGAAGGATCGAAATCGACTGCTCGACCACCGGCCCCATCACTTCGGAGATGAACATGATCTCGCGCCCGAGCACGCGCGACACGTCGCCCTGGACGAAGCTCGTGCTCATGGTCGAATGGCGCTGGCCCTTGGGCCGCCCGTAGTGCGCCAGCAGCAGCACCTTGGCGCCCGCGTCCGCCAGTTCGAGAATCGTCGGCATACTCGCCTCGACGCGGGTGACGTCGGTCGCCGAGCCGTCCTTCATCGGCAGGTTGAGGTCGACCCGCACGAGCGCGACTTTGCCGGTTACGTCGCCGAGATCGTCGAGAGTCTTGAACTTGGGCATTTGCATCTCCTTCACCCCTCCCGCTGGCGGGAGGGGTCGGGGGTGGGCATGGGTCCGCAAAGGGCCCACCCCGCTGCGACTAGCGACCGCTTCGCGCCCGCAAGTCTCGCCCCGCTCCCGCAAGCGGGAGGGGGCAAGCCGTCAAAGAAGCCCCGCCATTACGCCGGCGGTGTCGATCATGCGGTTGGAGAAGCCCCACTCGTTGTCGTACCAGCTCACGACGCGGGCGAGCTTGCCCTCGAGCACGGCGGTCTCGAGGCTGTCCACGGTCGAGCTTGCCGGATAGTGGTTGAAGTCGCTCGAGACGAGCGGCTGGTCGGTGTAGTCGAGCACGCCCTTCATCGCGCCTTCCGAGGCGGCCTTGAGCGCGGCGTTGAGCTCCTCCGCGCTGGTGTCGCGGCCGGGCGTGAAGACGAGGTCGATCAGGCTGACGTTCGGCGTCGGCACGCGGACCGAGGAACCGTCGAGCTTGCCCTTGAGCTCAGGCAGGACGAGCCCGACCGCGCGCGCGGCGCCGGTGGTGGTCGGGATCATGTTCTGCGCGCCGGCGCGGGCGCGGCGCAGGTCCTTGTGGATCTGGTCGAGCATGCGCTGGTCGTTGGTGTAGCTGTGGATCGTGGTCATGAAGCCGCGCTCGATCCCCACGGTCTCGTGCAGCACCTTGGCGACCGGCGCGAGGCAGTTGGTGGTGCAGCTCGCGTTGGAGACGATCACGTCGTCCGCGGTCAGCGAGTCCTGGTTGACGCCGAACACGATGGTCTTGGACACGCCCGTCGCGGGGGCGGAGATGAGGACGCGCTTTGCACCTGCATCGAGGTGCGGCCGGCTCGCCTCGTCCGACTGGAAGAAGCCGGTGCATTCGAGCACGATGTCGACGCCGTTCGCCTTGTGCGGCAGCTTGCCCGGCTCGCGCTCGGCGGTGACGTGGATGCGCTTGCCGTTGACGACCAGGTCGTTGCCATCGGTCTCGACCTTGCCGGGGAAGCGGCCATGCGTGCTGTCGAAACCGAACAGCAGGGCGTTGGACTTGGTGTCGGCGAGATCGTTGATCGAAACGAGTTCGAGATCATGATCGTCGCGCTCCAGGATGGCGCGCGCCACGAGCCGCCCGATACGTCCGAAACCGTTGATCGCAACCTTGGTCGCCATATGAAGAGCTCCTGCTAAAGGCCGAGTTTGGCCTGGATTTTGGGAACGATGGCTTCAGCGGTGAAGCCGAATTTCGCGAACAGATCCTCCGCCGGGGCGGAGGCGCCGAAGCGGTCGAGGCCGATCTGCAGCCCGTCCGTGCCGGTGTACCGCTCCCACCCGAGGGTCGAGCCGGCCTCGATCGAGACCTTGAGAGTGTCCGCCGGGAGCAGGTCGCGCCGGTAGGCTTGGTCCTGCACCTCGAACAGTTCCATGCACGGCATGGAGACCACATCGGCGCCGATGCCCTGGCTTTCAAGCGCATCGGCGACGTCGCAGGCGACCTGCACCTCGGAGCCGGTCGCGATCAGCACGACCTTGCGCTCCGCCTGGGCCGCACGCAGGCGGTAGGCGCCCTTACCGCTCAGCATCTCGCCCTCATGGCGGAGTTGGGGCAGGTTCTGCCGGCTCAGCGCGAGCACCGACGGCGTACCCTTGGTCTGCAGCGCGAGGTTCCAGCACTCGGCGGTTTCGATAATGTCGGCCGGGCGGAACACGTTGAGATTGGGGATCAGCCGCAGGCTCATCACCTGCTCGATCGGCTGGTGCGTCGGCCCGTCCTCGCCCAGCCCAATGGAATCGTGGGTGAAGACGTAGATCGCCCGTGCCTGCTGCAGGGCGGAGAGGCGCACGGCGTTGCGGCAATAGTCGCTGAAGATCAGGAAGGTGCCGCCGTAGGGGATCACGCCCCCGTGCAGCGCCATGCCGTTCATCGCCGCGGCCATGCCGAATTCGCGGATGCCGTAATAGACATAGCGCCCGCCGTAATTGTCGGCGGTGAGCGGCTCCATCGCCTTGGTCTTGGTGTTGTTCGAGCCGGTGAGGTCGGCGGAGCCGCCGACCATCTCGGGCAGCAGCGGCGTGAGGACCTCGAGTGCCAGCTCCGAGGCCTTGCGGGTGGCGACCTTCTGGTCCTTCCCGAGCCACTCGGCGAAGGCTTTGGCGGCGTCCTCGCCCGCGGGCAGGTCGCCGGCCATGCGCCGTTCGAATTCGCCCTTGCGATCCGAAGCCGCGAGCCGGGCATGCCAATCGCCGCGCGCCTTCGCACCGCGCTCGCCGGTCGCACGCCAGTCGGCGAGAATCGCTTCGGGAACCTCGAACGGCTCCGAGGTCCACCCCAGTTCCACGCGCGCCGCCGCTACTTCCTCGGCACCGAGCGCTGCACCGTGCGTGGCGGACGTGCCCTGCTTGTTGGGCGCGCCCTTGCCGATCACGGTGCGGCAGGCGACCAGCGAGGGGCGCTCGTCCGTCAGCGCCTCGTCGAGCGCGCGCTGGATGTCGGAGGGGTCGTGCCCGTCACAGGCGACCGTGTGCCAACCGGTCGCGTCGTAGCGGGCGCGGATGTCCTCGCTCGTCGAGAGGTCGGTCGAGCCGTCGATGGTGATCCGGTTGTCGTCCCACAACACGATCATGCGGCCGAGCTTGAGGTGCCCGGCGATCCCGATCGCCTCGTGGTTGATGCCTTCCATCAGGCAGCCGTCGCCGGCGACCACCCAGGTGCGGTGATCGACCAGATCGTCACCGAACTCGGCGTTGAGATGCCGCTCGGCGATCGCCATGCCGACCGCCATCGCCAGGCCCTGGCCAAGCGGGCCGGTCGTGCATTCCACACCGTCGAGCAGGAAGTTCTCCGGATGGCCGGCGCAGGGGCTGCCGAGCTGGCGGAAGTTCCTGATCTCCTCCATCGTCGGATGCGCGTAGCCCGAGAGGTGGAGCAGCGAGTAGATCAGCATAGAGCCATGCCCGGCGCTGAGCACGAAGCGGTCGCGGTCCGCCCAACCGGGCGTGGAAGGGTCGAACTTCAGATACTTCGACCACAGGACCGCGGCGACGTCGGCCATGCCCATCGGCATGCCGGGGTGTCCGGAATTCGCCGCCTGAACCGCATCCATCGATAGCGCCCGGATGGCATTGGCCATCGGCGCCAGGCGGGTCGGATCGAGGCTCATGCGGGGTGTGCTCCTGGAGGCGTAAGGTAATGCGCATGCCCGGTCGATTCGGGCGCGCGAAGCCTTTGCGGACGCGCAGGCGCAGGTCAACAGCGGGTAGCGGCACGTCCCCGGCCGCCGAGCCGGCGCAAGTTATCAACAGGCGACGGCAAGGCTTTGCGCGGTCACACATTTGCGATAGTTTGGTCTCATGGATGGCGAGCGTATCGAACGCGCCGTGCAGCGCATCGAGGCTGCACTCGGCCGGATCGCCAAGGCGGCGGACGACTATCACCCGGCCCCGCCCTCGGTTTCCGGCCTGGTGGTCGAGCACGAGCGGCTGCGCGAGGCGACCTCCGGCGCTCTCAAGGAACTGGACGCGCTGATCGAGAGACTTGAGCGATGAGCGAAGTCAGGCTCCTGGTCGGCGGCCGCGAGTACACGGTCGGCTGCGCCGATGGCGAGGAAGCGCACGTCACGCGGCTGGGCGAAGTGGTCGACGCCAAGCTGCAGCAGCTCGGCAGCAATCTCACCGCCCGCGATGCGCAGAACCTGCTCTTCGCCGCGCTCCTGCTCGCAGACGAACTCGACGAACAGCGCCGCGCCGCGTCCGAAGCCGCCGGCCTGCGCGAACGCCTCGACGGCACGGCGGGGAAAATGCGCCAGGCGATCGCCGAGCGCGACGACGAGATCGAGCGGCTTCGCGCCGCCCATCAGGATGCCGAAGTGGACGCGGCAGCCGCCCGCTCCGAGATCGAGACGCTCCGCCGGGAGCTCGAGGAACTGAAGGCCGCCGGTGCGACCGCGTCCCCTGCCCCCGACCTGTTTCGCGACCCGGATCTCGCCCCTGCGCTCGAACGATTCGCCGACCTGCTCGAGAATTGCGCCGAGAAGCTTGAGAGCAAGGCTCCGGCACCCTAAATAGAGGGCGGCGGGACTGCCCGGCACGATCTGCTAGAATATCCCTGAGGCTATAAGCAATCCAAAGGGAGCTGTCCCTGCCTTGGTCCACTGGTTCGTCCGGGGGACCCGGGCATACGGCGCCCACCTGACGTTTAGGCGTCAGAGGATTTCGCCGGAAAACGACCCATGGTGGTTCCGCCACTCGATTTCCCCGATATACGCGAGGCTATGACCAAGGCCGAACTGAGGAAGGCGCTGCGCGCCGCGCGCCGCGAGCATGTCGCCGCCTTGCCCGAACAGATTCGCGCGCTCGTGTTCCACCGCCCGCCCGCGCCGCTGCTCGAACGCGTACCCGAAGGCGCCGTGATCGGCCTCTACGTCGCGCATCCGCACGAGGCGCCGGCGGCGTCCTACACCCGGTTCTTCGCCGAGCGCGGGCACACGGTCGCCCTTCCCCGCTTCGCCGCGCGCGAGGCGCCGATGGAGTTCGCCCAGCACACCGATCCGTTCGGGGAGAGCGATCTCGTCGAGGGCCCGTTCGCGATTCGCCAGCCCTCGGCCGATGCCGAAGCGATCGAGCCGCAGGTGTTGTTCGTGCCGCTGCTCGGCTTCACCGATCGTGGCGACCGCCTGGGTCAGGGCGGCGGGCACTACGACCGCTGGCTCGCCGCGCATCCCGACACACTTCGGATCGGGCTTGCGTGGGACAGCCAGCTCGTCGGCGAACTGCCGGTCGAACCGCATGACATGCCGCTCGACGCCGTCGTCACACCCACGCGGCTCTACGGGCCCTTCTGATGCGCGAGGAACCGAGCTGGCGCCTTCCGGTCGGCATCCTGGGGCTGCTCGCCGGCCTGACGGTCTACGGCCTGCTGATCGCACGCTACGTGCCCGATCTCATCGGCGGCTGGCCGGCCTGGGCGCAGACTCCGATCTACCTCGCGCTGGGCCTCGTCTGGCTCCTGCCGCTCAGGCGCTTCCTGATCTGGATGGAAACCGGCCGCTGGGGCTGATGCGGCGCGGAGTTGCCGCCACACCCGACCCCCTCCTCTAAAGAGAAGGGGGGCTTAGAAGCGCGCAGGTCTTTTCTCCCCCTCCTCTTCAGAGGAGGGGGTCGGGGGGTGGTGCCTGCGAAACACCTGCCGCCAACCACCATCAAATCTGGAAGAAAGCCCCAAGTGGCGCGAGTGACGGGACTCGAACCCGCGACCTCCGGCGTGACAGGCCGGCGCTCTAACCAACTGAGCTACACCCGCGCATTCTCGGGCGGTGCGCCGCTTGGGAGCCGGGCCACTAGGGCAGCCTGAAAGGGCTGTCAATGGCCTCGCGCGCGGCTTTTTCACGGTGTGGAAAAGCGCCCGCGCGGAGGCTTTCGTTAACCATATTTTCGTCTCTTCCCCTCACCTCGGAGCACGAGGAGACGAAGGGGGGAAAGCCCATGCGTATCGGTTTTGTGATCGGCAGCCTCGCCTGCTTCGCCGCCAGCGGCGTGGCAGCACAGTCAGCGAGCGGCATCTCGCGCGCGGTCTACGTGGAGCGTACCGCGACCACGCCCGACGGCGAGCGGGTTCGCACCATCGAGCCGGCCGAGAGCCTGCGGTCCGGCGACAAGGTCGTGCTGATGGTCGAATGGCGCGGGCGGCGGAGCGGCGATCCGGTCACCGTCTCCAGCGCGGTGCCCCGCGCCCTTTCGTTCCAGCGCAGCAGTTCGGACGCGCTCGAGGTTTCGGTCGACGGGGGCCGCAGCTGGGGCCGGCTCGGCACGATGCGAACCGCGGATAGCGACGGTATGCGGCTCGCCTCGCCCGAAGACGTCACGCATCTGCGCTGGCGCTTCGACGACGGCAGCGCCGCACCGCGCTCCGCCCGCGTGACCTACAGCGCCATCGTGCGCTGAGCGGACCGACTAGCGGCCTGCGTGCTTCCAGTTGCGCTTCTTGCCCTCGCCAAGCCACTCGACGGCAGTGATGATGCGTTTCGCGCGCGTTTCCGGGCGCTTCGCCCCGACGATCCATTCCAGGTACTCGCGGCGATAGGACGGGGCGAGCGTATCGAAGAACGCGCGCGCCTGCGGCGCGGCCTCGAGCGCGCGGCCGAAGTCGTCCGGCATCGCGATCTCCGGCTTGGGCCTCGCGGCGCGCGTCGATGCTTTCCCTGAAACGAACGCATCGGCAGCCGCCCGGAAGCGTGCTGCGAGATCCTCATCGGGCGGCAATTCTCCGAGCGACGCGATCTTGCCGAGGGTGCCCATGCCCTCCGCCGAATCATCCTCGCCGTGGATCATCACCGCCGCATGCGCCTTGAACGCTGCCATCCCGACCACGTTCTTGCCGCCCACGGTGAAGTGCGGCATGCCCCACTTGATCGCTTCCTCGGCCTCCGGCAGCGCGGAATGCACGAGAGCGCGGACATGCCGGAGGATCGGCTGCGCGAAGGGCTCAGCCTTGTCGATATAGGCGTCGATGCGTGGGTTGGTGGGCATAAGGCCGACCCTACCCGATCCTCCCCATTTTCGCGAAGCGCAAATGGGGAGGATCCAGGTCAGTCCGCCAGCAGCAGAACCGGCGTTTCCAGCAGCTTCTTGAGCGCCTGCACGAAGCTGGCGGCGTCGTAGCCGTCGACCACGCGGTGGTCGCAGCTGATCGAGACGTTCATCAGCTTGCGCTTCTCGATCCGTTCGCCGCCCATACCGTCGGGTACGAACATCGGCCGCTCAATGATCCGGTTGGGCCCGATGATCGCCACTTCGGGCCGGTTGATGACGGGCGTCGTCGCCACGCCGCCCAGCGGACCGAGTGAAGTGAGCGTAAGCGTCGAGCCGGAAAGCTCCTCCGACTTCGCGGACCCGTCGCGCGCGGCTTCCGCCAGGCGGCCGATCTCTCGCGCGAGCTGCCACAGGTTCTTCGCCTGCGCGTCGCGGATCACGGGGACCATCAGGCCCTTGTCGGTCTGCGTCGCCATGCCGAGGTGAACCGCGCCGTGGCGCGTGACCATGCCCGCCTCGTCGTCATAGCGCGCGTTGATCATCGGAAAGCCGGGCAGCGTCCGGCAGATTGCGGCGATCAGCAGCGGCAGCATGGTGAGCTTGGGCTTGCTGCCGCGGTTCGCGTTGAGGTCGGCGCGCAGCCGCTCGAGCTCGGTCACGTCGCATTCCTCCACATAGGAGAAATGCGGGATGTGCCGCTTCGATTCGGCCATGTTCTGCGCGATGCGCTTGCGCAGGCCGATGACCTTGATCTGCTCGTCAGCGCGTACTCGGCCCGCGGCCGAGAAGCCGCTGCCGGCGTTGTAGGAGAGGAAGGCGTCGAGATCGGCGTGGCGGATGCGGCCGTCTTCGGCCGGCCTTACTTCGGCGAGGTCGATGCCGAGATCTTTCGCGCGGGCGCGCACGGCAGGAGAGGCGAGGACCTTCTCCCTCTCCCCTTCAGGGGAGAGGGCCGGGGAGTGGGGGACACCGCTCACATCCCCCACTCCCTCCGCGGCTTCGCCGCTCCTCCCTCTCCCCTGAACGGGAGAGGGCTTCTCAGCCGCAATCGCATCGTCGGCGTCGCTCGCGTCCGAGGTCTCGACCTCGATTCGCTCCTCGACTTCGTCAGCCTTCGGCGCGGGAGCGGCGTCTTCTGCCCCCTGCACGTCCTCGGGCACTTCGCCCTCGGTCTCGATCACCACCAGCATCGAGCCGATGGCGATCGTGTCGCCGGTCTCGCCCGCGACCTCGACGACCTTGCCCGCCACCGGGCTTTCCATCTCGACGGTCGCCTTGTCGGTCATCATATCGGCGAGGCGGTCGTCCTCCTCTACGCGATCGCCGACCTTGACGTGCCAGTCGACGATCTCGGCCTCGGCAATGCCTTCGCCGATGTCGGGAAGATTGAAGGTGAATCTGGCCATGTGCGTCAGTCCTTCAGGAGCTTGTCGATCGCTTCGCCGATGCGAACGGGACCTGGGAAATAGGCCCATTCGAGGCTGTGCGGATAAGGGGTATCGAAGCCGGTCACGCGCTCGACCGGGGCCTCGAGATGATAGAAGCAGCGTTCGGTGACGAGCGCGGAAAGCTCCGCGCCGAAGCCGGAGGTGCGGGTCGCCTCGTGCACGATCAGGCACTTGCCGGTGCGCTCGACCGAGGCTTCGATCGCCTCGATGTCGATCGGCACCAGCGTGCGCAGGTCGAGGATTTCCGCCTCGACCCCCTTCTCGCGGCAGACCGCCTCGACCACGTGAACCATCGTGCCGTAGGTGAGCACGGTCATCGCGTCGCCCTCGGTCACCGTGCGCGCCTTGCCGAGCGGGATCTTGTAGTATCCCTCCGGCACCACGCTCTGCGGGTGGCGCTTCCACGGCTCGGCCGGCTTGTCGTAATAGCCGCTGAACGGCCCGTTGTAGATCCGCTTCGGTTCGAAGAAGATCACCGGGTCGTTGTCCTCTATGCACGAGATCAGCAGACCCTTGGCATCGTAAGGCGTCGAGGGGATCACCGTCTTGAGGCCCGAGACGTGGGTAAACAGCGCCTCCGGACTCTGGCTGTGCGTCTGCCCACCGAAGATGCCCCCGCCGAAGGGCGACCGCACCGTCATCGGCGCTATGTATTCGGTCGCCGAGCGATAGCGCAGCCGCGCCGCTTCGGAGATGAGCTGGTCGAGCCCGGGATAGATGTAGTCGGCGAACTGGATTTCCGGCACCGGCCTCAAACCATAGGCGCCCATCCCCACCGCGACGCCGATGATCCCGCATTCCGAAATCGGCGTGTCGAACACCCGCGTCTTGCCATGCTTCTTTTGCAGGCCGGCCGTGCAGCGGAAGACGCCGCCGAAGTAACCGACGTCCTCCCCCATCACGATCACGTCGGGATCGCGCTCCAGCATGATGTCCAGCGCATCGTTGATCGCCTCGATCATGTTGAGGCGGCGCTCGGTGCCGCTCTGTGCCGCTTGGTTTTCCTTCACTTCGGCGCTCATTGCGGACGCCCCCCGTGGAACTTGATCAACCGCTCGCGCGTCGCCTGCTCCGCCTGTTCCTTGAGGTGCCAGGGCAGTTCCTCGAACACGTCTTCGAACATGGTGCGGAAGGGCTGGTGCATGCCGTGGCCGAGCGTGCCGTTCTTCTCCGCCTCCTTGGTCGCGGCCTTGACCCGCTCGGCCGCCTCGCGGTCCATCGCCTCCTGCCGTTCTTCGTCCCATTCGCCGAGCGCGACGAGGTGATTCTTGAGCCGCATGATTGGATCGCCGAGCGGCCACTCCTCGCGCTCCTGCGCGCTGCGGTAGCCGGCCGGATCGTCCGAGGTCGAATGCCCTTCCGCGCGGTAGGTGAAGTATTCGATCAGCGTCGGCCCGGCGTTGGCGCGCGCGCGGTTGGCGGCCCAGCGCTGCGAGGCATAGACCGCGAGCGGGTCGTTGCCGTCGACCCGCAGCCCTGCGAGCCCGTACCCCAGCGCACGCGCGGCGAACGTCGTGCGCTCGGAACCGGCGAATCCGCTGAAACTGCTGATCGCCCACTGGTTGTTGATAACGTTGAGGATAACCGGTGCATTATAGACGGTCGCGAACGTGCAGGCCGAATGGAAGTCCCCTTCCGCGGTGCTGCCCTCGCCCACCCAGGTCGCGGCAATGCGGCTGTCGCCCCTGATCGCGCTCGCCATCGCCCAGCCGACCGCCTGCGGCGTCTGCGTCGCGAGGTTGCCGCTGATCGAGAAGAAGCTGTGGTCGCGGCTCGAATACATGATCGGGAGCTGGCGGCCCTTCAGCTTGTCGCCCTTGTTCGAGTAGATCTGGTTGATCATCTCGACGAGATCGTAGCCGCGCACGATCAGCACGCCCTGCTGGCGGTAGCTTGGGAAGACCATGTCGTCGCTCGCGAGCGCCATCGCGGCGGAGACGGACGTCGCCTCCTCCCCCGTGCACTTCATATAGAAGCTGGTCTTGCCTTGGCGCTGACCGCGGAACATGCGCTCATCGAACGCGCGCACGAGCGCGAAATGCCCGAGCATGGTGCGCAGGGTATCGGGATCGAGCTTCGGATCCCACGGCCCATGGGCGCGGTTGTCGTCGCCCAGGACCCGGATCAAATCGTGGCAGAGCGGAGCCGTTTCCTTGGCGTCGCACGCCTCGTCGGGGCGCGGCTGCGCGCCGGGCTCGCTGACCTGGATATGGCTGAAATCCACCGTGTCGCCAGGGCGGAATTTCGGTTCGGGAACGTGAAGCCGGAGCGCGGGCTTGTTGGCCCCTGCTTCCCGGTCCGCGTCGGGCCTGTCGGCCATAGGGTGATCTCCCAAAGCGTGAGACGCATTCTTATACGTGTGCGTTATTTTATTTCACGGCTCGGGAGGGGTCAAGCTCTCCCGTCTCAGACCGCCACAGGAGCCTTGATCGCCCCCAGCGGCGCGTAATTGCGGACTTCGAAATCCTCGAGACGGTAGTCGAAAATCGTCTCAGGCCGCCGCACTATCTCAAGCCGCGGACGGCCCTGCGGTTCCCTCGCAAGCTGCTCGGTAATCAGGTGCTCGTGGTTGAGGTAGAGGTGCACGTCACCCCCCATCCACACGAACTCGCCGGGCTCGAGATCGACCTGCTGCGCGATCATCCGCTGCAGCAGCGCGCCGGACCACAGATTGAACGGCAGCCCCAACGCCACGTCGCAGCTTCGCTGGTAGAGAGCGCAGTTGAGCCGGCCATCCGCGACGTGAAACTGATAAGTCTTGTGACACGGCGGCAACGCCATCCGATCGACTTCGGCGACGTTCCAGCCCTCGATGATATGGCGCCGGCTACCGGGATTGGTGCGCAGCGATTCGATCACTTGCGCGACCTGGTTGATCCCGGGGCCCTTCTCGTACGTGCCGTCCGGGCGATAGCGATAGGTCGGCCAGTCGACCCATTGCTTGCCGTAAACCGGTCCGAGATCGCCCCAGCGCTCGGCGAACGTCTCGTCATCGGCGACCCGCTGCACGAAGTCGTCCAGCGCAATCGCATCACCGGTCTCGCGAACGTAGCGCGCGTGCGGCCACTCGTTCCAGATCTTGACGCCCTGCAGCACCAGCGGGCGAATGTTCGTCTCGCCCGTCAGGAACCACAGCATCTCGCGCGTGGCCGTCTTCCAGTAGACCCGCTTGGTGGTGAGGAGCGGCATCGCGCCGTCCGCCAGATCGAAGCGCAGCATCGCGCCGAACACCGACCGGGTGCCGATGCCGGTGCGGTCCACCCGCTCGCTCCCCTCGGTCCAGATGCGGCGCATCAGGTCGAGATACTGCTGTTCGGGGTGATCGCGATTCGAAGAATCGGCAGGAAGTGCGGCGCTGGCCATGCCGACTTCCTAGACCTGCAATTGCCCGCTTGCCACCCCGACCCACGCTGCCTATAGGGCGCGCCTTGCCTCGACCCGCACGGCGCTTTGCCGGACGGGACCGACACGGTCGGGGAGTAGCTCAGCCTGGTAGAGCACTGTCTTCGGGAGGCAGGGGCCGGAGGTTCGAATCCTCTCTCCCCGACCAATTAAATCGCCCAAGCGGCGGATTTCGCTTATTATTGCAGGTCCCCGGTATAAGACCGGCGCGGGCCGTGCCGACTGCGGCGCTCCGGACAGCGGCTCCTGAGCCTTTGAGATGTAAGTTGCGCAAACCCGCGGTTGAAGGTGGTTCGAAGACGCGCAAGCTTGGGCTGGCGTAGCTCGGTCGTCAAAGCATCTTCTTCGCCAATGCAGCCAGGCTGGTTGCCAAGCAAGTGGCTCAAACATCGGAACTATTTGCACGCGAAGGGGTTTAGGCCTCCATTCAAAGCTGGGGGAACATCGACAGGATGCGGAAATGACGCCCTTATCCACGAGCGCCGATCTGCTGATCCAGAGCGTCACCGGCTTCGCGATCTACATGCTCGATCCCAGTGGCGTCGTCAGTAGCTGGAATGCTGGAGCCGAGCGGCTGAAAGGCTACATGCCCGAAGAGATCATCGGTCAGCACTTCTCCCGCTTCTACACCGAAGAGGACCAGCGCGCCGGGATTCCGGCGAAAGCTTTGCAAACCGCCCTCGACACGGGCCGGTTCGAGGCCGAGGGCTGGCGAGTCCGGAAGGACGGCAGCCGCTTCTGGGCCGGTGTGGTCGTCGAACCGATACGCGATCCGACCGGAACACACCTGGGCTTCGCCAAGATCACACGGGACCTTTCGGAGAGGAGAAAGGCCGAGGCAGCACTGCGCGAAAGCGAAGAGCGCTTTCGTCTGCTGGTGCAGGGCGTCACCGATTACGCGATCTATATGCTCGATCCTAACGGCTACGTCTCGAGCTGGAACGCCGGTGCACAGCGTTTCAAGGGCTACTCCGCCGACGAGATCATGGGGCAGCATTTTTCCCGCTTCTATCCCGAAGCCGATCGAGAGGCGGGCGTACCGCAGACGGCGCTGGCGACGGCCGCTTCGGAGGGGCGGTTCGAGGCCGAGGGCTGGCGGCTGCGGAAAGACGGAACCCGTTTCTGGGCCAATGTGGTGATCGACCCCATCCACGACGACGACGGCGTGTTGCGGGGTTTCACCAAGATCACCCGCGACCTAACCGAGCGCAAGCACGCCCAGGAGGCGCTGGAGAAGTCGCAGGAGCAGTTCTTCCAGTCGCAGAAGATGGAGGCCATTGGCCAGCTCACAGGGGGCGTGGCGCATGACTTCAACAATATCCTGGCCGCCATTCTCAGCAGCCTCAGGATTGCTCAGCGGCGCATTTCGGAAGGCGAGTACAAAGTCGGCGATCGCTTCATCGAAAACGCCATCACGGCTGCCGATCGCGGCGCCACATTGACCCAGCGCATGCTCGCGTTCGCCCGCAAGCAGGAACTTCAGCTACAGGAGGTGGACCTTGTCGGCTCAGTCCGGGAAATGGCGGAGCTACTGCAGCGCACCATCGGTCCGGGCATCGCCATCGATACGAATTTCCCGCTCAGGCTCCATCCCGTGACGGCAGACCGGGCGCAGCTTGAACTCGCCGTCATGAACCTGATCGTGAACGCTCGGGACGCGATGCCGGAGGGCGGCAGCATCCTTGTGAGCGCGCGCGAGGCGCAGCTTCCCGGAGAGGAAGGGAACTTCGTGTGTCTGGCGATCAAGGACGAAGGCGAGGGAATGGACGAGAAAGTCCTCGCACGCGCGACCGAGCCATTCTTCACGACGAAAGGCGTCGGAAAGGGGACCGGTCTGGGCCTCTCCATGGTACGAGGCATGGTCGAGCAATGCGGTGGCCATTTCGTCCTGAAGAGCGAACTCGGCCACGGCACCACCGCGGAGATCTGGTTGCCGATGGTGGAGCAGGGCACGGCTGGTCAGACTGAGGATGTGGCCGAAACGGCACCGACCGGCAGGCCGCTCCGGATTCTTGCCGTCGACGACGACCCCATAATCCTTCTGAATACGACCACGGTCCTTTCCGACATGGGACACGAAGTCTTGGAGGCTCATTCGGGCAGATCGGCGCTGGAAGTTCTCCAAAAGGAGGACGTCGATCTGATGATTACCGACTATGCCATGCCGAGAATGACCGGCGGCGAACTGGTCGAAGCTGCGAAGACGGTAAAGCCGGACCTGAAGATCATCGTCGCGTCCGGCTATGCCGAACTTCCCGACGGGGCCGCACTGAACGTCCCTCGACTGGCCAAGCCCTTCACGGACAGCGAGCTCGCGCGCGCGATCGCCGAACTCGCGTGACGGAGCGAAGCCCGGTAACGGACACGACGGCCAATCCGGCGGCAGGAAGTCATGACAAAGCCCACAGTTCTCTTCGTCTGCCTCGGCAACATTTGCCGCTCGCCGCTGGCCGAGGCGGCGTTTCGCGAGGCCGCGGCACGCGCGGGGCTCGATGTCACGGCGGACAGTGCCGGGACCGCCGACTACCACGTCGGCGAGCCGCCCGACCCGCGCAGCATCGCCACGGCGGAGCGGCACGGGATCGACATTTCGCACTATCGCGGACGGCAACTGGCGGCGGAGGATTTCGACCGCTTCGACTGGATCATCGGTATGGACCGGTCGAACATGCGCGATATCGAACGGCTGCGGCCGGCGAACAGCAGGGCAAAGGTCGCCATGCTGATGGACCTCGTGCCGGGCCGCGAAGGGGCGGAAGTCGCCGATCCCTGGTACGGCGGGGAGGATAATTTCACTTACACCTGGGAAGACGTGAGCCGCGGCGCCGAAGCGCTCGTGGCTCTGCTGCGCTAGCCCCCGCGCAGCAGTTGCACGCCCCAGTCGCGTTCGAACAGGTAAAGCAGCACGCGGGCCGCAGCGCCGCGCTCGCCTTCCAGGCCGCCATCGCGCTCCATCAGCAGGCGGGCATCGTCGTGCGCGAGCGGGAGGAGGCGCTGGATCTGCTCTAGTGTCGCGACGCGGAACGGGGTGTCGCCCGACTGCCGCGTGCCGAGAAGCTCGCCGCCGCCGCGCAGGCGCAAGTCCTCCTCGGCAAGGCGGAAACCATCCTGCGTCTCGCGCATCAGGGCGAGGCGTTCGCGACCGGTTTCGGATAAGGCCTCGCCCCGCAGCAGCAGGCAGACCGACTTTTCCGAGCCCCGCCCTACCCGCCCGCGCAACTGGTGGAGCTGCGCGAGGCCGAAGCGTTCGGCCTGCTCGATCACCATCAGCGTCGCGGCGGGTACGTCGACGCCGACCTCGATCACCGTTGTCGCGACCAGCAGCTTCGCCTCCCCGCGCGCGAATCGCTCCATCGCGGCGTCCTTGAGTTCCGGCTTGAGCTGCCCGTGTACCAGCACGACCGTGTCGCCGAAGCGCTCGCGCAGGGCCGCGTAGCGTGCCTCGGCTGCGGCGATGTCCTCGCTCTCGTGCTCGCGCACCATGGGACAGACCCAGTAGGCCTGCTGCCCACCCACGATGTGCCGGCCGACGGCCTCGGCGACGTCCTGCAGCCGTTCCTGCGCCACGACGCGGGTGTCGATCGCCTGACGGCCGGGAGGCATTTCGTCGAGGCGGCTGACGTCCATCTCGCCGTACTGCGCGAGGGTGAGCGTGCGCGGGATCGGCGTCGCTGTCATCGCGAGCGTGTGCGGCGTGCGGCGACCCTTGCCCGCAAGTTGCAGCCGCTGCGCGACGCCGAAGCGGTGCTGCTCGTCGATCACCACCAGCGCCAGGTCGCGGTAGGCAACGCTGTCCTGGAAGATCGCGTGCGTGCCGACAACGATGTCGATGCTTCCATCCATCAGGCCCATCAAGATCGATTCACGCGCCCTGCCCTTGTCGCGCCCGGTCAGCAGGGCGATCTCGACTCCCGTTGGCTGCACCATCGCCCGCAGCGTCTCGAAGTGCTGGCGCGCGAGAATCTCTGTCGGTGCGAGCAGCGCCGCCTGCTTGCCGGCTTCGACGGCAATCAGCATGGCTTCGAGAGCGACTACCGTCTTGCCCGCGCCGACGTCGCCCTGGAGCAGCCGTAGCATGGGCGCTTCCTGCGCCAGATCGCCCTCGATTTCCGCGATCGAGCGCTTCTGCGCGCCAGTGAGCGGGAACGGCAGCTTCAGCTTGGCGCGCAGTCCGCCGTCGCCCCGGAGCGGCTGACCGCGCCGGCGACGATTGTCCGCCCGCACGAGCATGAGCGCGAGGCCATTGGCGAAGAGCTCGTCGTAGGCGAGCCGCTCGCGGGCGGCCGCATGCTCATCCTTATGCGCGAGCTTGAGCGCGTCGGCCCAGACGGGCCACTTCTGGCGCGCGAATTGCCCGGGTTCGATCCACTCGGGAAGCTCGGGAAGCCGCGCGAGCGCCTGCTCGACGAGACTGGCAACCTTCGGCTGCGTCAGTCCCTCCGACAGCGCGTAAACGGGCTCGCAGAGCTGGCCGAGCGCATTGCCGCCGTCTTCCGATACGTGATCCGGATGAACGATCTGGAGCATGTCGCCATAGCGATCGAGGCGCCCGGCGACCCAGCGCTTCTCGCCGACCGGAAGCTGCTTCTTCGCGGTGTAGGACGCGCGGCCGAAATAAGTCAGCGCACAGACGTTGCCCGCCGCATCTTGCGCGAGCACGCGGTAAGGCCCGCGGCCGCTTCGCGGGGCGCGATGCTCCGTAGGCGTGAGCGCGATCACGATCTGCTCGCCCTCACTCGCGCTGTCGAGGTCATCGACCGGGCGGCGGGTGACGAAGCGTTCGGGCAGGTGATAGGCGACGTCCTTCACGCGCGTAAGGCCGAGCTTGTCGAGCGGCTTCTGCAGCTTGGGCCCGACACCGTCGAGCGTCGCGGTCTCGGCGAACAGCGGGTTGAGGATGTCGGGGCGCATGTGGTGCTCTTAACCGCGATCGTCGTCCCAGCGAAAGTCGGGATCGCGTACCACCGGCCGCGCTTGTGGAGAGCGATGCCGGCTTGCGCAGGCATGACGGGGAAGATAGGCGCCCCGCATGCCCGATCCCACCCGTCTCTCCCGCGCCCGCTTCCGCGCCTGGCACCGCGGCACGCGCGAGGCCGATTACATGATCGGCGGGTTCTTCGACCGCTATCACGCCAGCTGGGGTGAGGCGGAACTGGCGTGGTTCGAGGCGCTGCTGGAAGAAGACGACGTCGATGTCATGGCCTGGGCGCTCGGGACGCAGCCCGTGCCGCAACGCTTCGCCGGAGCCCAGATCACGGCGATGCAGAAGCTCGATTACGTCCACATTTCGTAGCTCGCCTTGGGGTGGGAAAATCGTCCCGAATGTCTATGTGAGGCACTACGACCCACCCGCTCGAATTCCTCGAGCGGGTTTTCGCTCGTGCGCGGAACGCGGGCGCGGCAACTCGATTTGGACAGGACATGCCCGACCTCCACCGTATCCTGAAGGCCGAGAGGCCGCTCACCCTCGCCTCTGTCGTGCGGGGCGCGCAGCCGCTCGTGATGGCCGACCTCGCACGCGCGGCGAAAGGCCGCGCGGTCTTCATCGCGGCAGACGAGGCGGCGATGCACAGCGTGACGGAAGCGGCGCAGTACTTCGCCCCCGAGCTCGACGTCATCGAGTTCCCCGCATGGGACTGCCTGCCCTACGATCGCGCCAGCCCCGCCCTCACCGTCAGCGCACGCAGGCTTTCCGCGCTGCACCGGCTTCAGGCCGGCAAGGCTGGTTCGCAGCTCCTCGTGACCACGGTCAACGCCGTGCTCCAGCGCGTGCTGACGCCGTTCCGCGTCCGCGAGAGCGTGCGCGAGTTCAAGCCCGGGATCGAGATCGGCCGCGAGAGCCTGGCCGCGCTGCTCCAGCGGCAGGGCTACAGCCGGACCGACACGGTGGTCGACAAAGGCGAGTACGCGGTGCGCGGTTCGATCGTCGACATCTTCCCTTCGGGGCTCGACGAGGGTCTGCGGCTCGACTTCTTCGGTGACGAGCTCGAAAGCCTGCGCAGCTTCGATCCCTCGACGCAGATGAGCACCGGCGTGCTCAAGTCACACCTCCTGCTGCCGGCCAGCGAAGCGCTGCTCGACGAGGACAGCATCAAGCGCTTTCGCACCCGTTATCGCGAAATGTTCGGCGCCAACGCAACGCAGGACCCGCTTTACGAGGCTGTCAGCGAAGGCCGCCGTCTCGCGGGGATGGAGCACTGGCTGCCGCTGTTCGAGGAGCGAATGGTAACGCTGTTCGACCACCTCGGCGACGGCGACGTGGTGGCGATCGATTCCGCTGCGCTCCAGGCCGCCGAGGAGCGGCTGTCGGACATTTCCGACTACTACGAGCAGCGCACGAGCACCGGCGGACAGACCAAGGGCAGCTACCGCCCCCTGCCCGCCGACGCGCTCTATCTCACCGAAAACGAGTTCGGCACCGCGCTGGACAAGAAGCCCGTCCACCGCACGACGATCTTCGCCGAACCCGAAAGCGAGCGCGTGGTCGACTTCGGCTTCGCTTCCGCGCGCGACTTCGCGCCGGAGCGCGCACGGGGCGACAATGTCTATGAGGCCGCGGCCAAACATCTCGGCGCGATCGGCAAGGCCGGGAAGAGGGCGATCTTCGCCGCCTATTCCACCGGCAGCCGCGCCCGCATCGCTTCGATCCTTTCAGAGGCCGGTGCGACGACGCAGCTTGCCGACGGGTGGCAGGAAGCGCTCGGGACGGCGGCGAAGGGCAAGCCGGTGGCGCTGGTCCTGCCGCTGGAGACCGGATTCGCCAACGACGAGCTAGAGCTGCTTACCGAGCAGGACGTGCTCGGCGACCGCCTCGTCCGCCGGCGCAAGAAGCGCAAGGATTCCGACGCCTTCCTGGCCGAGCTGTCGGCGCTCAACCGCGGCGACCTGGTGGTCCATGTCGAGCACGGGATCGGCAAGTACCTCGGGCTGGAGCCGATCGCGGTCGGCAAGAGCCAGCACGACTGCGTGATGCTGGAGTATCGGAGCGGCGACAAGCTCTACATTCCGGTCGAGAACATCGACGTGCTCAGCCGCTACGGCAGCAGCGAGGAGGCGGTCATGCTCGACCGTCTCGGCGGCGAGGCGTGGCAGAAGCGCCGCTCGCGCCTGAAGGAGCGCATCCGCGAAATCGCGGGCGAGCTGATGCTGGTCGCGGCCCAGCGCGCGCTCAAGAAGGCGCCGGTGCTCGCGGCGGAGGAAGCGAGCTTCAATCAGTTCGTCGATCGTTTCCCATGGCAGGAAACCGACGATCAGGACCGCGCCATCGAGGACGTGCTGGGCGATCTCGAAGCCGGCCGGCCAATGGACCGTCTGGTCTGCGGCGACGTGGGTTTCGGCAAGACCGAGGTGGCACTGCGGGCCGCCTTCGTCGCAGCGATGGCGGGGCAGCAGGTGGCCGTCGTCGCACCGACCACGCTGCTGGCGCGCCAGCACTACACCAATTTCGTCGAGCGTTTCGCCGGCTTCCCGCTGCGCATCGGGCGCCTTTCGCGCCTCGTCCCGGCCAAGGAAATGGCGGAGACCCGTGAAGGGCTTACGGATGGCAAGGTCGACATCGTGATCGGCACGCACGCGATCCTCTCCAAGACGACCAAGTTCCGCAATCTCGGCCTGGTAATCGTGGACGAGGAGCAGCGCTTCGGCGTCACCCACAAGGAGAAGCTCAAGCAGCTCCGCGCCGACGTTCACGTGCTGACGCTCACCGCCACGCCGATCCCGCGCACGCTGCAGATGGCGATGTCCGGTCTTCGCGAACTTTCCACCATCCAGACCCCGCCGGTCGACCGCCTCGCGGTGCGCACGTACGTGATGGAATGGGACGATATGGTCATGCGCGAGGCCCTGCTGCGCGAGCACCATCGCGGCGGGCAGAGCTTCATCGTCGTGCCGCGCATCTCGGACATGGAGCAGGTGTCCGACTGGCTGCACGAGCATGTGCCCGAAGTGAAGTTCGTCGCGGCACACGGTCAGATGGGCGCCGGCGAGATCGAGGAGCGGATGAGCGCCTTCTACGAAGGCAAGTACGACGTACTGCTTTCGACCACGATCGTCGAAAGTGGGCTCGACCTGCCGAGCGCCAACACGATCATCATCCATCGCGCGGACATCTTCGGTCTCGCCCAGCTCTACCAGCTTCGTGGCCGCGTCGGGCGCGCGAAGCTGCGTGCCTACGCCTACCTGACATACGAGAAGGATGTCGCGCTGTCCGAAGTCGCCGAGAAGCGCCTGAAAGTGCTCGGCGATCTCGACAGCCTCGGCGCGGGATTCCAGCTCGCCAGCCACGACCTCGACATTCGCGGCGCGGGCAACCTGCTGGGTGACGAGCAATCGGGCCATATCCGCGAGGTCGGCTTCGAGCTCTACCAGTCGATGCTGGAGGACGCGATCCTGGCCGCCAAGGCTGGCGACGCCGGGCTGGAGCGGCAGGGCGATCCGCTGAGCCCGCAAATCACGGTCGACGCGCCGATCATGATCCCCGAGGCCTACGTGCCCGACCTCACCGTTCGCATGGCGCTCTACCGCCGCCTCAACGACGCGAAGGACAGCGCCGAGATCGAGGCGATGGCGGCCGAGATGATCGACCGCTTCGGCCCCCTGCCCGACGCCACCGCGAACCTCATCCGTCTGATCGAGATCAAGCATCAGGCGATCACCGCCAACATCGCCAAGATCGACGTCGGCGCACGCGGCACGCTGGTGACGTTCCACAACGATGACTTCCCCGACCCAGCCGGCCTGCTCGCCTATGTCGAACGCCTGCAGGATACCGCCAAGCTCCGCCCCGACATGAAACTCGTCATCAACCGTGCATGGGGCGACCCCAAGTCGCGGCTGAACGGGCTGTTCCAGCTCACCAAGGGCCTAAGCGGCATCGCGCGCAAGGCAGGCAAATGCGAGGAACTCGCCGCCTGACCTGGGGCCCGCCGTGGCAGGCTCTGACGCCCGTGCAGCGGCTATCCTGAACGCGCGAAGCTGAGGAAGGCCTCCGCTTCCATCGGTCTCGCGCGCAGGAAACCCTGGAACGCCGCACAGCCCTCCACGCGGACTTTGTCGAGTTGCGCCTCGCTCTCGATGCCTTCGGCGATCACCGCCAGGTCCAGCGCGCCCGCCATCGCCACGATCGCGCGCAGTACGGCAAGGTCGCGTCTGTCGGTGGCGATCCCTTCGACCATCGTGCGGTCGAGCTTGAGGTAATCAAGCGGCAGGAGCTTGAGATAGCGGAAGTTGCAGAAGCCCGCGCCGAAGTCGTCGAGCGCGATCCGAATGCCGTCGCTCGCGAGCCAGGCGAGCTGCGCTGCGCTGCCTTCGACATCGCGCACCAGGGCATGCTCGGTCAGCTCCAGCGTCAGCCTTCCGGCATCGAAGCCTGATTCGCGAACCAGCGCCCGCAGCCCATCGGCGAAATCCGCGGCCGAGATATCGGCGGCGGTCACGTTGAGCGAGAGGCGAAGGTTGTCCGCCCAGCACGCTGCGGCCGCCAGTGCGTGTGCCGCAATGTGATGGGTAAGCGCGGCAGCTTCGTGCGCATTCGCCGCCAGGTCGAACAAGCTCTCGATGCCGAGCGGGCCCCGCTGCGGATGATTCCACCGCGCCAGCGCTTCCGCGCCAATCACCCGCCCGTCGGCACAGGAGAACTGGGGCTGGAACAGCAGCTCGACTTGATTCTGCTCGATCGCGGCGAACAACTCCTGCGAACGCTCGGCGCCGCTGCGCCGGCGGTCGGTCGGGGAACGGCGCTCGCGAGTCGATGTCATGAAATTCATTCCTCGCCGTTGGCGCAGTCCGGCCTGCCCGTCTGCCCGTGTGCCGCGCGCGTTGCAAATAGAGACGGTGGCCCATAGGGTGCGCGCCGGCAGGACGGAGCTCTAAGTGGGCGTTTCCAACGGATTTACGCGGCTGGCAATGATCGCCTCCGACACAGAGCGTGCGCAGGAGGCGGCGCACGACTTGCGCCAATCGCACACGTTCTGCCCGATCGAGGAGGCCGAAGCGGTAGCCGTGATCGGCGGCGACGGCTTTATGCTCCACACGCTGCACCAGATGCTCGACAGCGGGGCCGTGAAGCCCGTGTACGGCGTGAACCTCGGCACCGTCGGCTTCCTGATGAACAAGTATCGCAAGGGCGGCAGGCTGCTCGACCGCGTGAACCGCGCCCGCGCGATTGCGATCGCGCCGCTGCGCATGGAAGCGGTGACGCAGGACGGTGCGAGGACGACGTTCTGCGCGATCAACGAGGTCTCGCTGCTGCGCGAAACGCGCCAGACCGCGAAGATCGAAGTGTCGGTCGACGATCGGGTGCGGATCGAGGAACTGGTCTGCGACGGCGTGCTGGTGGCGACGCCTGCCGGATCCACCGCTTATAACCTGTCCGCCCACGGGCCGATCCTACCGCTCGATTCGAACCTGCTGGCGCTGACGCCGATCAGCCCCTTCCGCCCGCGGCGGTGGAACGGTGCGCTTCTGCCCGACCGCAGCCGAATCCAGTTGCGTGTGCGCGAGCCATCCAAACGGCCCGTCTCCGCCGTGGCCGACCAGAAGGAAGTACGCGATATCGCGGAAGTGACGTTGGAGATTGCCCGCGAATCCGAGCTGACCCTGCTGTTCGATCCGGGCCACGCGCTCGACGAACGGATCGTGGCGGAACAGTTCGTCGCCTGACGGCATTGCCGGCGCTCTCGGCACACAAAAAGGGCGCGATGGGAAGACCCGTCGCGCCCTTTTTTCAAGCCGTTACAGAATGATGGCTCCCCGAGTTGGATTCGAACCAACGACCAAGTGATTAACAGTCACCTACTCTACCGCTGAGCTATCGGGGAGCAGCCCCTGCAGGCAGAGCGCGCGTATATGGTCGAGCTTCGGAGTTTGCAACCCCGTCGTTGTGATCGTCTAGCAATTGCCGACGGCGCACCTCAGGAGGCGGCGCCGTGGCAATGCTTGTACTTGTTGCCGGAGCCGCAGGGGCACGGCGCGTTGCGGCTGATGTCCATGCCCGCATAGGGGTTTTCGCCTGCAGCGCCGCCCGGACCCGCGGCCGCCCGCGGACTGCCGGCAAGCGCGCCGAACAGCGCCGCCCGCGCCGCCGAGCCATCGCCGTCTTCCGAATCCTCGATGCCGGTCAACGGATCGATATGGCCAGTGAGGAAATCCGGCAGGTCCGGCAGCGCCTGCTGTGGCGGCGGAGCAAGGCGCAGCTCGCTCTTGAGGAGGATCGAAGTGATATCCTCGCGCAGCTTGTCGAGCATCGATTCGAACAGGCCGAAAGCTTCCTGCTTGTACTCGTTGATCGGCTGCTTCTGCGCATACGCGCGCAGGAACACGACCTGCCGCAGCGCGTCGAGCGTCGCGAGGTGTTCCTTCCAGTGGTAGTCGAGCCGCTCGAGCAGGATCGACTTTTCGACCTGGCGCCAGATCGACGGATCGTTGTCCGCCATCTTGCGCTCCATGATCCCGTCAACTTCGGTACGAATGCGCTCCTCGATGATCTCGGGATCGAGTGTGTCCTCCTGCATCCACGCGTCGATCGGCGGATTGATGCCGAGCACTTCGGCCACGCGCTCCTTCAGGCCCTCCACGTCCCACTGCTCAGGATACGATTCGGGCGGGCAGGCGGCGGCGACGATGCCGGCGACCGTGTCGTGGCGCATGTCCACCACCACGTCGTCGACGCGCTCGCTATCCATGATCTCCGCGCGCTGCTCGTAGATCACCTTGCGCTGGTCGTTCATCACGTCGTCGTATTCGACGACCTGCTTGCGGATGTCGTAGTTGCGCGCCTCGACCTTCTTCTGCGCGGTCTCGATCGCCTTCGACAGCCAGCGCGAACCGATCGCCTCGCCGTCTTCCAGGTTCGAATTCATCATCCGGGCGAACAGCGTGTCCGGTCCGAAGATGCGCAGAAGATCGTCCTCCAGGCACAGATAGAAGCGCGAGAGGCCGGGGTCGCCCTGACGCCCCGACCGGCCGCGAAGCTGGTTGTCGATGCGCCGGGATTCGTGCCGCTCCGTACCAAGGACGAACAGACCGCCCGCTTCGAGCACCTTGGCCTTCTCCGCTTCGACCTCTTCCTTGATCTTTGCGATTGCGGCGTCCTTCTCGGGGCCGTCCTCCATGTCGCGGAGTTCATCGTTAATCCGGAATTCGATGTTGCCGCCGAGCTGGATGTCGGTGCCGCGGCCCGCCATGTTGGTCGCAATCGTCACCGCGCCGAGACGCCCTGCCTGCGCCACGATGTGCGCTTCCATCTCGTGGAAGCGCGCGTTGAGCACGGCGTGCTTCACACCCTCTTCGTCGAGGAACTTGGAAAGGAGCTCGCTCTTCTCGATCGAGACCGTGCCGACCAGCACCGGCTGGCCGATCTCGTTCTTCTCGCGAATGCCTTTCGCGATCGCCTTGAACTTGTCCTGCGTGTTCTTGTAGAACTCGTCGTCATCGTCGATGCGCCGGACCGGAACGTTGGTCGGAATCTCGACCACGCTCATCTTGTAGATGTCCCAGAATTCGGCCGCCTCGGTGGCAGCGGTACCGGTCATACCCGACAGCTTGGGATACATGCGGAAGTAGTTCTGGAACGTGATCGAGGCCATGGTCTGGTTCTCGGGCTCGATCTTCACCCCTTCCTTCGCCTCGACCGCCTGGTGCAGGCCGTTCGACCAGCGGCGCCCGTCCATCATGCGGCCGGTGAACTCGTCGATGATGACGACCTTCTCGTCCTTCACGATGTAGTCGATGTCGCGCTTGAACATCATGTTCGCCTTGAGCGCCTGGTCGAGGTGGTGGACGACCTGGGTGTTCTCGACGTCGTAGAGATTGTCGGTCTCGAGCAGGCCCGCCTCGGTCAGCAGCTGCTCGACCTTCTCGATGCCGTCTTCGGTCCAGGTGATGTTCTTGGTCTTCTCGTCGGCGTCGTAGTAGGTTTCGTCGAGCGTCTTCACGATCTCGTCGATCGAGACGTAGAGGTCGGTCTTGTCCTCGGTCGGGCCGGAGATGATCAGCGGCGTCCGCGCCTCGTCGATCAGGATCGAATCGACCTCGTCGACGATCGCGTAGTTGAAGGGGCGCTGCACCATCTGGCGGCGCTCGTGCTTCATGTTGTCGCGCAGATAGTCGAAACCGAACTCGTTGTTCGTACCGTAGGTGATGTCGGCGGCGTAGGAATCGCGCCGCTCGTGCTCACCCATGTTGGGGACGATCACGCCCACCGTCAGCCCGAGCCAGCGGTAAAGCCGGCCCATGTGCTCGGCGTCGCGCCGGGCGAGATAGTCGTTGACGGTGACGACGTGGACGCCCTTGCCTTCGATCGCGTTGAGATAAGTCGCCAGCGTGGCGACGAGCGTCTTGCCCTCGCCGGTCTTCATCTCGGCGATCTCGCCGCGATGAAGCACGATGCCGCCGATCATCTGCACGTCGAAGTGACGCATGCCGAGCACGCGCTTCGAAGCCTCGCGCACCGTGGCGAAGGCTTCGGGCATGATGTCGTCGAGCGTCTTGCCCTCTTGGAGCTGTGCGCGAAACTTGTCGGTTTGAGCCTGAAGCTCCTCGTCGGAGAACGCCTCGAGCTGCTCTTCCAGGGCATTGATCTGGTTGACGATCTTGCCGAGCGACTTGACGTAGCGGTCGTTGGACGAACCGAAAATCGATTTGGCGAAGGCTTGGAACATGAAGATGGCCCTGTCCGGACTGAGAATGGATGGAAGCCGCCCGCGCGCATTCGGCGCCGGCGGCGGATCATGTCTGAGAGTGCGGTAACGCGACTATTCGAAGGCGCGGTCGGGGCCGAACTGAACGGTCGGGATATAGATCCTGACCGCCTTGCGCACCTTGCAGCCCGGCGCAGGATCGGCCTTCGCGGGCAGTTTGTTCCGGCGAACCGCGGCGTCACAGCGCTGCGCCTTGCCCGGCTGCGCCTCCTCCGCCCGGTCACTGACCTCTGCGCTTAGTGCCTGCGCGAACGCCGCACTCGCCGGGGTGCCGGCAGCGGCAAGCCCGGTAATGAGCGCAAGGCAGGCGAGAAGGCGGGTCAGCATCTCGGCGTAAGATAGGTGCTGTTCGTCCGATCGTCCACCTAGAAAGCCGCATTTACCCCCGCGTGTCCGCCGGGTAGGAGCCCGCCATGGATCTTGAACGCTCGCCCCTCGCCGTGCCCTTTCCTGAAATGCCCCCGATCGCAGGCGTGGTGCCGCGCGTGGCGCGTGCCGGCTACAAGGATTGGGGGCGTTGCGACCTGACCTACGTGGAGCTTGCGGAAGGTACCGCGGTCGCAGGCGTGTTCACGCGCAACGTGTGCTGCTCGAGCGAGGTCGAACTCGGCCGCGAACAGATCCAGACCGGCCGTGCGCGCGCTCTGGTGGTCAATGCGGGCAACTCCAACGCTTTCACCGGCTATCGCGGGCGCGAGGCGGTGGAAGCGATAATGGCACAGGTCGCCGAACACCTCGGCTGCCCGAAGACCGAGGTCTTCGTCTCCTCAACGGGCGTGATCGGCGTGCCGCTGCCCAAGGACAAGGCGCGCACCGGCATCGCCGCAGCGCTGGAAGCAGACGAGTGCTCATGGGAGGAAGCGGCTGCAACCATCGGAACCACCGATACTTTCCCCAAAGGGGCCACTGCACAGGCGGTGATCGGCGATACCACCGTGACCCTCTCCGCGATCATCAAGGGCAGCGGCATGATCGCGCCGGATATGGCAACGATGCTTGGTTATGTTTTCACCGACGCGGCTGTCGAACCTGCATTCCTGCAGCGCCTGCTGTCAGAAGCAAACGAGCGGACGTTCTCCTGCATCACCGTCGACAGCGATACCTCGACCAGTGATACGGTGCTGACCTTCGCGACGGGCAAGGCCGGCAACGCCCCGCTCGCCTCGTTCGATGATCCTGGCGCTGACGCCTTCGCCGCCGCGTTGCGCGATGTCTGCCGTCAGCTCGCGCACCTCGTGGTCCGCGACGGCGAAGGGGCCCGCAAGTTCATCGAAGTTGCCGTCACTGGCGCCGTCTCCGACGAAAGCGCCCGCAAGGTCGGCCTCGCGATCGCCAATTCGCCGTTGGTCAAGACCGCCATCGCCGGCGAGGACGCGAACTGGGGTCGCGTGGTCATGGCCGTCGGCAAGGCAGGAGAGCCCGCCGACCGCGACAAGCTCTCGATAGGGTTCGGCGGCCACTGGACCGCTCGCGACGGCCTGCCGCTCGCCGATTACGACGAAGCACCAGTCGCCGAACATCTCCGCGGTAGCGAAATCGCCATCGCGGTGGACCTCGGCCTCGGCGACGGCTGCGCGACCGTATGGACCTGCGATCTCACGCATGGCTACATCGCGATCAACGCGGATTACCGGTCGTGAGCTTGCTCGACCGTGAGATTCTCGCCCTGATGCGGCGGGTGAGCGAGGAGGCCATCGTGCCGCTCTACCGCGCGCTTGCGGACGACCAGATCGTGGCAAAGGCGCCGGGCGACGTCGTTACGGTGGCCGACCATGCGGCCGAGGCGATGCTCGCCGAGGCGCTGGCCGCGTTCGAGCCCGCCCTGCCCGTCGTGGGGGAGGAAGCCTCGCATGCAGATGCTTCGATACAGGATGCGCTCTCCGGCGACTGCTGGATCGTCGACCCGCTCGACGGCACCCGCAATTTTGCGCGCGGAGAACCACCGTTTGGGATCATTATCGCGCGCGCCGAAGGCGGCGTGGCGCGATCGGGCTGGATCTACGACTGTCTGAGCGGACGCTTCTGCGCCGCGCACGAGGGACGCGGCGCGTTCGTCGATGGAGAGCGGATCGAGGCGAATCCCACCGGCGAAACGCCGCCGGTTGCGGCGATCTCGCTGATCTTCATGGATGAAGCGCGGCGCGAGGCGGTGAAGCGGCAGATCGCTCCGCACTACCGCATGACCGACATTCCCTACTGCGCAGCCGAGCAGTACCCGCGTCTGGCGCTGGGGGTGAACGACGTCTCGATCTTCGAGCGCACACTGGCCTGGGACCACGCCGCCGGGGTGCTGTGGCTCAACGAGGCAGGCGGGAAGGCCGCGCGGCCCGACGGTTCGGCCTATCGGGTCGATGAATGGCAGAAGCCGGGCCTGCTCGGCGCGGCAAGCCCGGCGCTGTGGGACGAACTGGCGGAGCGGACGGCCGGGGTCTGAAAAGGAGCCCGAGCCCCAGCGAAGGCTGCGGCCTCAGGCCGCCTGGTCTTCTTCAATTGCCCGAGGCCCCTGCCTTCGCAGGGGCTCGCTCGGTGCGGATGGCTCTCAAAGCTCGCCTTCGAGCCATCCTTTGAGCTGACTCTTGGGCGCGGCGCCGAGCTTCTGGGCAACCGGCTTGCCGTCCTTGAACAGCACCATCAGCGGGATCGACTGGACGCCGATCTGACCGGGAACACCGGTGTTCTCCATGATGTCCATCTTGGCGATCGTCACCTTGTCGGCCAGTTCCTCGCTGATTTCCTCGAGCGCGGGCGCGATCATCTTGCAGGGGCCGCACCAGTCGGCCCAGAAATCGACAAGCACGGGCTTGTCGCTGTCGAGCACATCGGCCTGGAAGCTGGCATCGGTGACGTTGACGGTTGCCATGGGGAATCTCCTGTTGTGTTGACCTCTATTTAGGGCCGCGGCCTGCCGGCTCAACGGGCGGCCGGCCAAAGCTTTCCTGCGCTGTGGACAAGGCGGTTTTCTGCGCGGCCAGAACCTCCGGCGGAATCGAGATCAGCCGCGGTGCCTGCGTGTAGAGCACGGCCGCAGCGACCTCCCTGCCCGGATATATCTGCGCAAGGGCGGCGGCGTACGCGGCCATCTGGCGAAGGGTAGATGGCGGCACCTGCTCAAGGGTTTGGGGCGGGCGCCTCGCGGTCTTGAAATCGACCACGGTCACGCGGTGGGGCTCGACCAGCAGGCGGTCCGCCGTGCCGGCGACGACCTGACCCTCGACGATCGCCGCGAGTGGAACCTCGGCTAGTGCGCCGGGACCGAATACGTGCGCGAAAGCGGGATCGGCCATCACGGCAAGCGCGGAGGCGAGCACTTCATTGCGCACCCCGGAAGAGAGGCCCTGCCCTTGCCGCTCCAGCCACTCGCGCCCGACCCGCTCGCGCTCGCCGATCGGTACCTCCGGCAGGCGCTCGAGCAGCTTGTGCGTCAGAGTGCCGCGTAGCGCCGCTTCGCGCAGCATATCGGGGGGCAATGGCGGGTCGGCACCGGTGTCCTCGCCAGCGGAGGACGGCGCGAGAGGACGCGGCGGGCGCGGCTCTGGGCCGACAGGCGTGACAGCCCAAGGGGGCAGCGCACGCTCCGCCTTCCGCTCGGCAGGGTCGTCGACCGGCAGCGGCGGCGCCGGCGCGCCGATCTCCCACCTGGCACCCCACAGATCGTCGGCCAGGCCGTCACCCTCGAACAACGGGCGAAGGCGCGCGTACCAGCTGTCGGCGTGCGGCTCCCCCTTTTCGCGTGGGCCGAGCGACCCGCCAATGAACAGCGCCTCCTCCGCCCGGGTCATGGCAACATAGAGCAGGCGCCAGTGCTCGCGCATTTCCTCGGCCATCGCCGCTTCGTGCGCGGCGGCGACGGGGCCGAGGCGCTGGTTCTTCGGCAAGCCCGGGATTGGCACGCCGCGACCCTTGTCGCCGCCCGGACCCGGCTCCATGAGCGTCAGCGCGCCGCCGGAAGGCGGGGTTCCGGTCGCGTCTGCCAGGATCACGATCGGTGCCTGCAGCCCCTTGGAACCATGCGCGGTCATGACCCGGACGAGATCACCCCCCTCGCCCGCCTCACGCTTGAGTTCGCCCTCCCCCGCATCGAACCAGCGGATGAAGCCCTGCAGGCTCGCCGGATGCGCGGCGGCATAGGCGTGCGCGGCGTTGAGCAGCTCGTCGATCGGGTCGTTGACCTCGCTCCCGAGCCGCGCGGCCAGCCTCCGCCGCCCCTGCCATGGCCCGACGAGGATCCAGTGGAGCAGCGCCTGCGGCAGTTCGAAATCGGCCCGCGCGAGCAGCGCGCCCAGCTGTTCGAGCGTCTCCACCACGCGCGGCTCGCGCGAGGCGCGCAAGTGCGTCCACAAGCGGGTGCCCTTCGGCCGATACCCGTGCACGAGCAGATCGTCCTGGCTCCACCCTCCCAGCGGCGACACGAGCAGATTGGCGAGGTTCAGATCGTCGAACGGCTGCGCGGCAAAGCGGAGCGCCGCCATAAGGTCCTTGACCCCCAGCGGCGCGCCGAGCCGCAGGCGGTCCACGCCCGCGACGGGCACGCCCGCCGCGTGGAGCCGCGCGACGATCAGACCGGCAAGCTCCTTGCGCTTGCGCACCAGCACCATGATGTCGCCCGGGCCGGCATTCCGCGGCTTCCCCTTCGCGAGCGGGAACCCCTCGTCCAGCCAGCGCCTGACCTGCCGCGCGATCCGGTCGGCCATCTGCCGGTCGTGGCGCGAGAGCCAGCCTTCTTCGCCCTCGTCGTCCTCCCCGTCGAGCGTTTCGCCGGTGACCGGCTGCCAGACCGTCACGAGCCCAGGGCGCACCTCACCCACATGTGCCTCAGGCCGCTCGCGAAGACCAAGTTGTTCGAACCCGATCGCCTCGACGGCACGATCGACGAACTGGAGCACGGGCTGCCCGGTGCGAAATGACTGGCCTAGGCCGTATTCCTGAAGGCGGCGGACTGGAGCGTCGGCAAACTTCCCCGCCGCCTCCATCTCGCGCTTCACCCGATTGCGCGCGGCTTCGAAGTTCTCCGGGCTGGTGCCTTGGAAGCGAAAGATCGCCTGCTTGTAGTCGCCGACGGTGAAGATCGTACGCAGCTTGCCGTTGTGCGCGCCTTCGCCGCTGAAGAAGTCGTCGATCAGCGCGAAGACGATCGCCCACTGCTCGGCATTGGTGTCCTGCGCCTCGTCGATCAGGATGTGGTCGAAGCGGCGGTCGAGCTTGTAGCGGATCCACGCCGCCATGTCGGAACGGCCGAGCAGATCGGCGGCCCGGCGGATCTGATCGTCGAAATCGACCAGTCCCTCACGCGCCTTGGCCTCCTCCCACAGCAGGGCGAACTTGCGGCCGAGCTCGAGCAGCGGCGCGATGCTTTCCGCTAGCGCCAGAAGGCCGAGGAACTCGCGCACTTTGCCGATGCACTCGCTCGCCCGCGCACTGGCGCCGGAGAATGCGGGGGCGGCGGACTTGGGCAGCTTGGGATTGCCGTTCTTGTAGAACAGCGCATCGGCCAACGCCTCGATCCCCGCCGCGCGCATCGAGCCATCGCCGTCGAGCCAGGCGCCGATCGCCTCGACCGCGGCCGCACCGGTCTTGCCTTTCCACTGGCGGTATTGCGCGAGGCATTGCCGCAAAGCCGCAACGTCGAAGCTTTCGTCCGCACAAAGCGTCGCCGCGTCCTCAGGTCGGGCATCGGCTTCCAGTCCTAGCAGCCGGTTGACCCGTGGGCGCACAGGCGGCTGCCAGGCGCCGGGGCCGAACCAGAGCTCGCTCGCGGCGGCGCAGCGCATGAGCCAGGCGCGCACTCCATCGGGCCCCTTCTCGCGGCTGAGCCTGGCGATCCCATCGAGTGTCGCCGCGTCGCCCTCGCGCTCGGCTACGAGCAGCATATCGGCCAGCACATCGTGCGAGAGCAGCTCGCGTTCTCTGTCTTCCATCGGACGCGATCCCGGTACGATCCGCGCTTCCTCGGGAAACGTCGCGAGCAGCCATTGCGCAAAGGCGTGGATCGTGTCGATCCGCAGCCCTCCGCCCGGCGTGTCGAGCACGCTGGCAAACAGTGTGCGGGCGCGGGCCAGCGTCTCGGGATCGAACGGCGCCCCGATGGCCTTGAGCTCGCCAGCCAGCGCTGTAGGGTCCATCCGCACCCAGCGCGCGAGCACGTCGTTGACCCGCACTGCCATCTCCGCAGCACCCGCCTTGGTGAAGGTGAGGCACAGGATCTGCGATGGATCGGTGTCCGGCTGAAGCAGCAGCCGCAGCACGCGCGCCGAAAGAACCTGCGTCTTGCCCGTCCCGGCCGAAGCGGAAAGCCAGACGCATTCCCGTGGATCGACCGCAGCGCGCTGATTGCCATGGAGCGGATAGACCTTGCCGCTCATGCGTCGTTTCCGTCGTCATCGAAGCGCGCCTGCCATTCGTCGAGCCGCATGAGCTGGTCGTAATCGGCATAGCCCGGATAGTCGGGGTTCTTGCGCGCGGTGAACGGTTCGGTGCCCTTGATGTACCCGTCGATCGCTTCGTGCACCTTTTTCTCGGTTAGCGGCAGAAAGCTCTCGGGCGCGATTCCGACCCGCTTGGTGCCGATCCGCAGCGGCGTTTCGACATAGCCGAAATCGCCCTCGCGGTTCTTCGCGAGCGACCAGTATTCGAAGGCCGTGGGCTCGCCCGATACGCCTTCGATCCCCCCGGCCCGCGCCATCAGGGCGATCAGGCCGAGCTGGAGCGCGAAACCTTCCTGCACCATTGCCCAACTGGGCGGCTTGCCGGTCTTGTAGTCCACGATCGCGAGCTCACCGCCCGGCAAGCGATCGATCCGATCCGCGCGCCCGTGGATGCGGACACCGTCGACGATCATCTCGCCCTTGCGCTCGACAGCCATTACCTCGCGCCCGGGCTCCGCGTCGATCTGCGCCTCGACCCATTCGAGAGCTGCCATCAACCGAGGGCGCCAAAGGCCGCGCATCAGCGGGTGAGCGTTCATCTCCTCCAGCACGTTTTCGGCAATCGACTTGAGCGGCGCCCGCGGATCGCTCTCACGAGCCAGGTGCCAGCGTTCGAGGATCTTGTGCGCAGCGGTCCCCTGCCATGCGGCGGAGGGCTCGGCGTCGAGTGCGTCGAGACGGCGCAGGCCGAGGATCGCGCTCGCGTAAAACTGGTAGGGATCGCCGAGTAGTCGGTCGAGTGCGGTGACGGCGATCGGCACGTCGCGCTGATCGGCGGTCGGGCGCGGCGTGGGGCGCGGATAAGGCGGCGGCTCGCCGGACGCGGCATCGAGCGCCCGCGCCAGGTCTACCGCGGCTTTCTCCCGGTGAGATTCGAGCATTGTCTCACCCAACAGTGCCTTGACCCGCAGCAGGAACCGGGAAGGAATTGCCGGGCCGCTCTCGTCGCGCGCAGCGCGGCTCAGTACGACCTCGGGCGCGCCCAAAGCGCCGGCGAGATCGTGCGCCGACAGCCCGATGCGGAAGTCCGCGCCGGGAACGCCCAGCGCCCGCATCACCGGCGGCGCGAGCAGCGGATCGGGCGCGGGGCGCGGCGGCCAGCTCCCCTCGTTGAGGCCGCCGCAGATCGCGAGGTCTGCCCTGCTCATGCGCGATTCCAGCAAGCCATAGATCGCGACGCGCGGATGTCCGCCATAGGGAGGCCGCACAGCGACCCGCTCCATCGCCTCGCGCAGCACGGTGGCGAGATCGGCGGAGGCGAGGCCGAGGCCCGCCTCCCGCGCATGCAGGCGCAAGTCGTCGACGAAGGCGGAGAGCGCGCGCCCGTCCTCGCGCGCCCAGAGCTGTTCTCCGCACAGCCCCTCCCCGGCAACCGCGAGCGCATCGAGTTGATCAGCGAGCGGCGGTTCCTCGCCCTCGCTGGGCAGGAGCGGGGCGAGAATGGTCTCGACCTCCGCCCACCAGTCCACGATCCCTCGCGATTTATCGCCAAGGCGCAGCACGAGCTCGCGCAAGGGAGCAAGGCCCGGTGCCGGCCGCGGTCCACGCAGCGCCAGTTCGAGCGCGCGCGCGTGATCAAGCCAATCGGCACGGCCGAACGGCTGCCCGGCCAACGGATGCTCCAGCAGCGCCATCAGAGCGACCGGTGTGATCTCTTCGGCGGCGACTTCCGCAAGCAGGAGCAGAAGCCGCCCCGCCGCTGTCTGGGAGAGAGGTCGACCTGCGGAATCGTCCGCCTCGATATTCCAGCGCCGCAGGTGCGCCGCGACGCGCGCGGCAAGCCCACGGTCTGGCGTCACCACCGCCACGCGTCTTCCCGGCGTCTCCAGCGCCTCCCGCACGAGCAGGGCGATGGCCTGCGCCTCCTCCTCAGGATTGGCGCTTTCCATGATCCGCACGCCTGCCAGGCGGCGCTTCTCCGGCGGAAGGTCGACCCAGCCCGTACTCGCCTGCGGCGGTAGGAACAGGCTGGAAATCGCGTGGCTGCGCTCGGGTGCGGCCGCGCCGAGCCCTCGGCGGTGCCACGGCCGCACCTCCCCGCGTGCGACGCCCATGCGATTGAGCAGCAGCTTGAGGTGGTACTGCGGATGAGTCACCGCGTCGGCGCGCGCAAACGCCATATCATCGGGGCTATCGCCGCGGCCCGCGTGCCCCAGCTCTTCCCACACCGCATCGTCGAGCGCGAGGTCGAAATCGGGCAGCGCGACCGCGCCGTTGGGCAGATCGGCAACCACTCTCAGCAGCTTCGCGAGCTCGGGCGCAGCACTGGTCACACCTGCCGCAACGATCGGACTTGCCGGCGGATGATCCCGCCAGTGCTTCGCCGCGCGGGCGAACAGCATGTTCCGGCGCGTGGCGGCATCGACCATGCCGAGTTGCCTGAGCTCGGCCAGCCACATCGTCTGCACCGTGTAGAAAAGCTTGGTGTTCTCGCTCCAGTGCGCAGCGACTTCGGCGAGCGCCTGCATCACCGGCTCGTTCCACAAATCGTCGGGCGCGATGCCTTCGACCAGCAGCCGGTCCATCGTCTGCCCGATCTCGTACGCAAGCCGCAGCCGGCCCGCCGGCGTCGGTCTTGGATCGCGGCCCAGAGCAGCCATCGCCTGATCGACGAGTTGCGCCAGCGTCAGCCAGCGCCGCGTCGGCTCAACTGCCGGAGGAGTGTCGCTCGCGCCCAGCGGGTCGAGCAGCATGCCTAGCGCTTCGTCGAGATCGAGGTCGCCGACCACCGCCATGCGCGGCATCAGCATTCCGGACTGACTTTCCGCGCCGAAGTGGCGGATGAAAGCCTCAGTGACGGTGCGAACCGCGCGGGTGCTGGGAAGCAGCAGTGTCAGGCGCGCCAACCCGAGGTCGGGTTCGGCGTAGCGTGGGACGAGGCCGGCCACCAGCGCATCGGCGAAGCCGCGGTGCGCGGCGATCGAATAGACGCTCGGCCCGCTGCGTTCAGCCACGCCTGAGCGCTTCTTCGGTCGGCGCGATCGCCTCCGGCGTGCCGACTTCGAACCACAGCCCGGTGAAAACCGCACCGTACAGCCGCCCCTCCGCGATCGCGCGCTCCCACAGCACCATCGTGCCGAACGGGCCCTCCGGCGCGTTGCGCAGCAAGCGGTGCGAGACGAGCTGGATGCCGGTGTAAATGAACGGGGCCACCCGTCCCGCCAGGCGGCGCTTCAACCGGCCCACCGGGTCCATATGGAAGTCGCCGAGGCCACGGAAATTGCTCGCCCGCGCATGGGAAACCACCAGCAGCAGCGCGTCCATCTCGTCCGGGTTCCACAGCTCCGACAGATCGGCGAACGCATCGCGCGGCCCTTCCAGCCAGATGTTGTCAGCGTTGAGGCAGAAGAACGGGTCCGGCAGGTGCAGCAGCGCCTTCGTCATGCCGCCGCCGGTTTCGAGCAGCAGCTCGCGCTCGTCCGAGATCGTGATCTTCGGGTTGGCGCGTTCCTTCAGATGCGCCTCGAGCGAATCGGCGAGGTAGTGGACGTTGACCACCGCTTTCGCCACGCCGGCCTCGGCAAGGCGATCAAGCGTATGGTCGATCAGCGGCTTGCCGGCGACGCGCACCATCGGCTTCGGCTGGCTCGCCGTCAGCGGCCGCATGCGCTTGCCGAGGCCCGCGGCCATGACCATCGCTGTGTCCGAGGCGAGCGTCGTCACTGGATCTCCCCGCCGAACGTATCGCGGATATTGCGCGGGATGTTGAGATCGAACCAGCTTGCGATGGGCGCGAGCGCGGGATGCGCGAGATCACGCTCCATCGCTTCCCACACGCGCGGGATCATCGCGAGATAGCGCGCCTTGCCGTCGCGCTTCCACAGGCGGGTGAAGATGCCGACGATTTTCGCATTCCGCTGCGCGCCGAGCCGGGCGTAGTCTGCCTCGAACTCGTCGCCGGGCGCGGCGCGTGCGATGTAGCGGTCGAGCATGGCCCGTTCGAGCTCCACCGAGACCTCACGGCGCGCATCCTGCAGCAGGGAGACGAGGTCGTAGGCACGATGGCCGACGAGGGCATCCTGGAAATCGATCAGCCCCTGCGCACCGGTGCCGTCCGGCGCGGGCCCGAGCAGCATGATGTTCTCCGCGTGATAGTCGCGCAGCACGGTAACCCCCGGCTGCTGGCGGCCTAGCACCGGGCGGAGCGTCTCCGTCCAGGCGGCGGCATAGCCCTCGACATCGACCGTCAGGCCCATCGTCGGACAATACCATTCGGTTAGCAGCGCGCCTTCGCGTTGATAGACCGCCATGTCGTAGGGATCGAACGGCCCCGGCGGCGCGCGGTGCAGCTCGACCAGGGCATCGATCGCCGCCGCGTAGGCATTCGTCTCGCCCTCGGGGTTCTCGTCCAGCCAGTCGCGCATCCGGTCGACGCCGAAATCCTCCAGTAGGATCCAGCCCGCCTCGGCATCCTCGGCGATGATCTCGGGCGCTCGGTGGCCGTGCGCGGCGAGCCAGTGCGCGACGTCGAGAAAAGGGCGCGGGTCTTCCTCGGGCGGCGGCGCGTGCATCAGCATCGCCTTGCGGTCACCGTCGCGAACGCGGAAATAGCGGCGGAAGGAGGCATCGCCGGGGATCGGATCGACAGCGGCCCCTCCCCATCCTGCGCTTTCGAGGAATTGAATCAAGCCATCGGGCAGTTCGCTCATGCCAGGCGCCCTAGCCAATCCGCGCCGGGTTCGACAATCGCCTTGCGCCCGCTGCCTGCAATTTCGAGCGTGATCGAGAGGCAGCCCGGCTCGTGCGCGAAACCGCCGGCGTTCTCGGGCCATTCCGCAAGCAGCGCGGCCCCCTGGCGGTAGTCGTCGAGGCCGATCTCCTCCGCTTCCTCAGGGTGTTCGAGACGGTAAAAGTCGGCGTGGACAAGTGGCGGGTCGAGCGCGTCGTAAGTCTCGACGATCGTAAAGGTCGGCGACGGCACCTCCCCCTCGTGGCCCCGCGCAGAGACAATGGCGCGCGCCAATGTCGTCTTGCCTGCACCGAGCCCACCCGAGAGGGCGATCACGTCGCCCGCCCGTAACTGGGCCGCGATGCGCCTGCCGAACGCTTCAACCGCAGTCAAGTCGGGAAGATTCACTTCAAACATCAGGGCAGCTCGATCGTCACGGTCGTGCCCGTGCCCTCGCGCGAGACGATCTCGAGCGTGCCGCCCTGCGCTTCGATGAGCTGGCGCGCCAGCGGGATACCAAGTCCCTGGCGCCGCACGAGCCCATTGCCGTCAGGCGTGGTGCGCAAGCCGTCGAGCGCATGCGCCAGTTCCTTGGCTGTCATCCCCTTTCCGTTGTCCGAGATTACGATGCGCGCGCCCTCGGCCTTGCGCGTCAGGTCGACCAGAATTTTGCCGCCCTTGCCCGTCGCCGCGATCGCGTTGTCGAGCAGGTGTCCGATCGCGCGGCCGAGTTGGCGGGGGTCGGCATCGACCTTGCCGGCGGCGCTTCCGCGCAAGTCGAGGCTTAGGCCACCGCCGAGGATCGCCTGCTCCCGCTCCCGCACAACCTTTGTCACGAACGACATCAGTGCGATCCGTTCCTTCGCGATCGGCAGCAGCCCGGCCTCGCTCTGCGAGAGGTCGAGCACGTTCTCGACCTGATCGGCCAGCCTCGCGACCGAGTCGAGAATCGCGCGGACATAGTCCTTGCCCTGGTCAGTCAGCTCGCCCGCCACGCCGCTCTCGAGTAGTTCGGCGAAGCCGCCGATCGAGGTCAACGGGGTGCGGAATTCGTAGGACATGTTTGTCAGGAACCGGGTCTTGACCTGATCCGCCTCTTCCAACGCCATGTTGCGCTCGCGCAGCGCCTCTTCCGCTTTCTGCGAATCCGTGATGTCGAGCACCGTCAGCAGTCCATTGCCGTCGGGCAGCGGAACACCGGCGAACTCGAGCGTGCGCCCGTCGGCGAGCTGAATGCGCCCGCCCTGTTCCTTGCGGTCGAGCGTTGCCGCGCGGATCACCTCACCGACCGCCTTGGCCTGAACGGGCTTTGCAAGGCTCGGCGCGATCGCTTCGAGCAACCGGTCGGCGGAAGGGTGCGTGTCCATCAGTTGGGGATCGAGGCCCCAGCTCCCCGCAAAGCCGCGGTTCCAGAGCTGCAAATGCCCGTCGGGCGCGAAGACCGCGAGCGCTTCGAACAGACTATCGAAAGTGGCAGTCCGGGTGCGCAGCAGTGTGTCGCGAGTGGCGGAGAGCGCGAGTTGCTCGGTCCGGTCTTCGGCAATCAGCACCAGGCCGCCGTCGGGCATCGGATTGCCGACGACGCGCAGGTGCGTCTTGTCCGCCAGTGGCCAGGCTTCCTCGCGCGGCGCGCCGGCGCTGAACCACTCCGCATGCTCGCGGCGCCACGCGGGGAAATCGCGTACCTCGGGAGTCTTTCCTGCATCACGCGCGTCGCTGAGAAAACGCTCGAAATCGAGGCCAGTCGCCACAGAGCCCGGCGCGACGCCGAAGATTCGACGGAATGGCTGGTTGGCGAAAGTCAGGCGGCAGCGCGCGTCGAACTGCGCAACCCCGACGGAGAGCTGATCGAGGATCGACCGCTGCGCCTCGCGGAAGGCACGGAACTCGCGCGCGAGTTCCTCCTGATCCTCGATATCGATGGCATAGCCGGCGATCCCCTCCTGCCCGAGAGGCAGGTCGCTGACCCGCAGCGAGCGCCGCTCACCTGCCACGGTCGTCGCGACGATCCGCTCGATCGGCGTTTTTTGATCGGCAGAATGGCGCGCGACTTGCGCCGCGGTTAGTCCGTCGACAGCTTCAATCAGCTCGAGCTGGCGCTCGATCGCGTCGGCCGCGCTGGCCGCGCCGACCGCTTCAACATAGGCCGCGTTAACGAGTTGCAGCCGTACGTCGGGCCCGCGGAACCACATCGGCATCGGCGCCCCTTCGATCAGGCCGACCAGCGCGGCGAAATCCCCACGGGCACGCGCGGCCTCCTCCCGGAGCAGGGCGAGTTCGCTCTCGCTTTCGCTGAAATCGAACACCCAGACGAGCGCGGCGCCGCCAGGCGAGACCTGCGGATCGGCGAGCGCCCCGCGCAGGGCCAGGCTGCGCTGCGATCCCGGCGGCGTAATGGCCATGCGGAAAGGCGCCGCCGTCTTCTGCGCGCGGCGCACGTTCTCGGTCAGTTCGGCGAGTTGGCCCTCGGACAGGCCCTCGCCGTTCCGACCGGCCAGTTCACTCAAGTATGCGGGCAGCTTGGCAAGCCCGAGCCAGGCGGCGAGCCGCTCGGACGCTTCGATCCGCATGTCGGCACGCACCAGCAGCGGAATCGCCGGCGCCTCGTCGATCATGCGCGCCATGCGCCGTGCGGCCCGGCGGCTGGTTTCCGCCCCTTTGGCCTTCCCTGCGGCGGCGATCATCAGCCACGCTGCGCCGGCCGTCCAGGCTGCAAGCAGCAGCCCGATTAAAGCCAGCGCGGTGGGGGAGAGGTCCATGCCGATCAGCTATGCGGCATGCGGAGAGGATGCAACGGCTATCCCGGTGCAGACGCCCGCTGCCGGGCACCCATCTTCGGTGTCCGGCAGCGGAAGCTGCGCTTGCTCAATAGCGGTAATGATCCGGCTTGAAGGGGCCGTTCTGCGGCACGCCGATATAGTCGGCCTGCTTCTTGCTGAGCTGCGTCAGCTTCACGCCCAGCTTCTCGAGGTGCAGTGCGGCGACTTTCTCGTCCAGATGCTTGGGCAGGACGTAAACGTCGTTCTCGTATTCGTCCGACTTGGTGAACAGTTCGATCTGCGCCAGCGTCTGGTTGGTGAAGCTGCTGCTCATCACGAAGCTCGGATGGCCGGTCGCGCAGCCGAGGTTCACCAGACGGCCCCTGGCAAGCACGAGGATCGATTTGTCGTCGGGGAAGGTGACGAGATCGGTGCCCGGCTTGATTTCCTTCCAGGTGTAGTTGTCGAGCGCCGAGATCTGGATTTCGCTGTCGAAGTGGCCGATGTTGCACACGATGGCCATGTTCTTCATCGCCTTCATGTGCTCGGCGGTGATGACGTCCTCGTTGCCGGTCGCGGTAACGAAGATGTCGCAGCGCGTGACCGCCTCTTCCATCGTCACGACCTCGAACCCGTCCATCGCCGCCTGGAGTGCGCAGATCGGATCGATCTCGGTCACCATCACCCGCGCACCGCCGTTGCGCAGCGATGCGGCCGAGCCCTTGCCAACATCGCCGTAGCCCGCGACGCAGGCGACCTTGCCGGCCAGCATCACGTCGGTCGCGCGGCGGATCGCGTCGACCAGCGATTCCTTGCACCCGTAAAGGTTGTCGAACTTCGACTTGGTGACCGAATCGTTGACGTTGATCGCCGGGAACGGGAGCTTGCCCTTCTTGGCGATCTGGTAGAGCCGCATGACGCCGGTGGTCGTCTCTTCCGAAACGCCCTTGATGTTCTCCACCGCCTTGGTGAGATAGCCGGGCTTCGCCTTCACGAAGGCTTTGAGCGCCCGCTGCATCTCGATCTCTTCGGCATTCTGCGGCTCCGGCATTTCCTCACCCGCCTCGATCCGCGCACCCCACAGCGCGAACATCGTCGCGTCGCCGCCGTCATCGAGGATCATGTTGGCGGTACGATCGGCATCATCCGCGGTCGACCAGTCGAAGATCTTGCCGACGTAATCCCAATACTCCGCCAGGCTCTCGCCCTTCACCGCGAACACCGGAATGCCCTGTGCGGCGATTGCGGCGGCGGCATGGTCCTGGGTCGAGAAAATGTTGCAGGTCGCCCAGCGGACTTCTGCGCCGAGCGCGACCAGCGTTTCGATCAGCACCGCGGTCTGGATCGTCATGTGCAGGCTGCCGGTGATCCGCGCGCCCTTGAGCGGCTGGGCGGTGCCGTATTCCCCACGCAGCGCCATCAGGCCCGGCATCTCGGTTTCGGCGATTCCGATCTCGTCGCGTCCATATTCGGCGAGGGCGATGTCCTTGATGATGTAGTCGTGCTTGGCGTCGGCCACGAATGATCTCCTGAGATTCTACTACGTCCGGCCCCGCGCGAAGGGGCGCCTCGTGATCGGTTGCGATGTAGCGATCGGCCTGGTTCGAGGCAAATATAAAGCGATCTTTATATGATGCCATATTGCCGTGCAGGGCGCAGGCTCTATATCGGGCGCGAACGGACGGGACGACGAAAGGAAATTTCCCGATGACGATTTCGGTAGGCGATAGAATTCCCGATGTGACCCTGGTCAAGGCGACCGAGAACGGGCCCGAGAAGGTCCAGGCGGGCGACTACTTCAAGGGCAAGAAGGTGGCGCTGTTTTCCGTCCCCGGCGCGTTCACCCCGACCTGCTCGGCCCGGCACCTGCCCGGCTACGTCGAGAAGGCCCAGGACCTGAAGTCGAAAGGCGTTGACGAGATCGCATGCACCGCCGTCAACGACGCTTTCGTGATGGGCGCCTGGAACGAGAACGCGGGTTCGGAAGACATCACCATGCTTGCGGACGGCAACGGCGAATTCGCCGAAGCCGTGGGCCTGACAATGGACGGCAGCGGCTTCGGCCTCGGCACGCGCGGGCAGCGTTACTCGATGATCGTCGAGGACGGCGTCGTGAAGGAACTAAACGTTGAGCAGCCGGGCGACTTCTCGGTCTCGAGCGCGGAGCATATGCTGGGCCAGCTCTGATCCGATCATCGACGGTGTTTTCATGAGCCGGGGCGCCCAGCGGCGCTCCGGCTTTTTTGCGCTCACGCATCAAACCTTTTAACCTAGGATATAATAACCTGTTCTTTTCAGTTATTTAGGAACGAACACCGGTTGCCCTGATTTCACTGGATGAGCCCCAAGGTCACTCATCTGCAGGACAGGACATACCGCATGGCTTTCAATCCCTTGGCCGAAAAAGGCATTCCGATAGAACGGCAGTTCCGCAACTGGTCGGAGCTGACCGGGCACACCTACAACACGAACGACGTTCACCCGTACACTCGCTGTCGCGTGATCCTGATGAACGGGATCGAGGTGGAGGCGTTGGTCAATTCGCACAACGCCGCGCGCCGAATTGCCGACACCGGGATCAAACAGATGCTCGCTCTGGTTAGGAAGGCCGAGCAGCAACAACAGAAGGCAGTGAACTGGCTGATCCCCGGCAGCGAGAGCACGATCGCCAACACGATCGGCTACGAGCAAGTTGCAGTGGACCTCACCAGCTGGATCGCGCGGCATGAGCCCGATCCTTACCTCAACCAGGTTTACGAGTTCGGCGTGCTCGAAGATTACGATCACCTCTACCGCTACGCCAACTTGATGGACCTGATGGGGGAGCGGCGGAAGGCTGAGGAGATCACTGGCGACCTGACCGAGATCCTGCCGGGCCGCCCGACGATCTTCCATCATCGCCACCCGCATGACGAGTTGCGCCGCCCGATGACGGTGGAGGCGTCCGATTTCCAGTCGATCCTCAACGCTCTAACGGTGGTCTCCGCCGAGCAGCAGACGATGAATTACTACATGAACGTCGGCAATAGGCCCAAAGACCCGATGGCGCGCGCGCTTTATTGCGAGATCGCGATGGTCGAGGAGCAGCACGTCTCCCACTACGAATCCATACTCGACCCGACCACGCCGGAACTACTCAACCTCGCGCTGCACGAGTACAACGAGTGCTGGCTCTACTGGTCGTGCATGCAGACCGAGCCCGACCCGCGCATCCGCCAGGTGTGGGAATTGCATCTGGCGATGGAGATCGAGCATCTCCGGCTCGCCTGCGAGATGATGAAAGAAGTCGACGGCATCGACCCGGAGGAGATCTTCCCCCGCGAGGGGGTGAGCGAGCCGATGACTTTCGAGCCCAACAAACTCTACGTCCGCGATGTCCTTGCCCGGACGCTCGAACTGACCGCCTATGATTCCGAGTTCGTACCGGTCGGCAACCTGCCCGAGGACCATAGATTCTTCGACTATCAGGCCACCGTCAACGCCGGCGGCGTTCCGAGCGAAGACGTGATCCGCAGGCACCGCGAGGAACTGGGCGGCGAATACCGCTCAGCAAGCGAAGGCGAGCACCCGAACGCCTCGCTGCGGGAGAGTGGGACCTGCGAGGAAACACCGTACGCAAAGGTCGAGCAGATGCATCTGGAGAATGTGTGATGACCGGTAACGATGAGAAGCATGAAGGCATGCGGCGCGCTATGGACAAGGCCGGAGATGTCGTCGGCGGCATGGTCGGGCGGATGAGCGCGCGCAGCGCGGGTTCAACAAGCGCCGACGAGTTCGTGACGAGCGCGGCGATAGGAGACATGTACGAGATCGCGTCCGCCAGGCTGGCCTTACAGCGGACCCGCAACGACGCGGTCAAGGCAGCGGCGCGGAAGATGATCGTCGATCACACCACGAGCACGCACCACCTCCGCTCGGCGCTGCGCATGAATTCGACCCGCGGACTCCCGCCGCCGCCCACCGAACTGGACGAACGGCGCAAGACGATGATCGAACATCTCGAGGCCGCGCCCGATGAGAAGTTCGACGAGACCTACGTCGACCAGCAGGTCCTCGCGCACAAGGAAACGGTCGACCTGATGACCGGCTTCCGCGACCACGGCGACAATCCCCAACTGCGGTCGCTCGCGGCCGGTACGGCGCCCGTAGTCACCCGGCACCTGGCGCACATGGAAAGGCTGAGGGCCGGGCTCGCCTGATTTCTCCCCGTCGCCCCAGCGGAAGTTGGAATCGCTTCCGACACCCCCCTTGGTGGCACGCGATCCCACCTTTTGCTGGGACGCCGCCTTCGGTGGAAAGCGGAAGCTGCCCTGGAGGCCTGCTCAATACCCCATCAGCTTGAGCACTTCCTCGCGGCTGCGGGGGTCTTCGAGAAAAGTGCCCATCATGCGGCTGGTGGTCATCGTCACGCCGGGGGTGCGGACGCCGCGGGCAGTCATGCAGCTATGGCTGGCCTCGATCACGACGGCGACGCCTTGCGGGTGGAGGTGCTCCCATATGCAGTCGGCGACTTCGGCTGTCAGCCGCTCCTGCACCTGAAGGCGCCGGGCGAAGCCGTGGAGCACGCGGGCGAGCTTGGAGATGCCGACGACGCGGTCAGTCGGCAGATATGCGATCGCAGCCTTGCCGATAATCGGCGCCATGTGATGCTCGCAGTGGCTCTGGAAGGGAATGTCCCTAAGCAGGACGATTTCGTTGTAGCCGCCGACTTCCTCGAACACGCGGCTGAGGTGGATAGAGGGGTCTTCGCCATAGCCGAGGCAATATTCCTTCCACGCGCGGGCGACGCGCTTGGGAGTGTCGAGCAGGCCTTCGCGGGCCGGGTCGTCGCCCGTCCAGCGGATCAGCGTGCGGATCGCTTCCTGTACATCCTCGGGCACCGGCGGCTTGCCGCGTGGATCGTCTTCGTCGGGTCCGACCAGGCTGCTCATTTCCCCATCCTCATCTTGGCCCCGCGAAAGGCGCGGCCCAGCCGGCTCCCCTTACGGAAAAGTCCTCCTTTGGCAAACGGCTCGAACAGCTCTTCCGGTCGCTCGGGGTCAAGCAGGCCGGACCCCGCAAGCGTCTCCTCGATTGCGCCGATCTCAGGCGGATCAAAGGCTCGCAGCGAGCGCCCGTCCCCCTGCCCACACGCAGCAATCAGCCGATGCATCGACGGGTCGCTGGCAAGCAGCCGGGCCACCTCTTCCTCCTCGATACCGCAGTGTTCGCCGAGCAGCGAATGGCGCAGCGCGGCGACTCCATCACAGGCACGATCGTTGCCCGGACGGTCGCAGTCGATGAATACGTCGCATTCGGAATCGAGGCCCATCGAGCGGTTGTTGAAATTGGCCGAACCGATCCGCAGAATCCGATCGTCCACGATCATCAACTTTGCGTGCACGTAAATCGGCGTATCGCCGGTGTGTGGGACATAGACCTGAAAGCGGCGCTTGTGATCGAGTTCGGCCAGGCTGTGGAGCAGGCAGTTGCGCGCGTGGTCCATTGCCTGCTGTTCCAGCCACCCTTCAGCCGTCAGCGGCTGGACCATCACGATTTCGGGCGGATCGTCCTCCTTCAGCCGCTCGCCAATCGCTTCGGCGATCTTGCGTGAGGTGAAGTACTGGTTCTCGCTGTAGATGAAGTGCCGGGCGCGTGCGATTTGGGTGAGCAGTAGCTGCTCGATCTCGTTCACTTGCGGCGATCCGTCGTGCTTCGCGCGCGTCCGCGCGATGCCGATTTCGATGTTCTCGAACTGCACCGGCAGATCGTCGGGCCAAAGGCTCTCATCGGGGATCGGCACCTGTTCCAGGGGTTCGCCGCCCGCGCGTTCCCACCGGTTGCGGCCGAGAGTGCCCAGCACGCGCGCGGCGTCGCCTTCGAACATCATTGTCGCGTCGTGCCAGGGGCCGTAGCGCCTGCCGTGCGGGCGCCGCCGGCGCCGGTCGTGTTGCAGATGCTCGCGCGTGTCCCATCGGTCCTGGGTCATGTCGATCCCGCCACAGACCGCGAGCTTGTCGTCGAGCACGGCGATCTTCTGGTGATGCGAACAGCCGACCGGGTGGTGGGTGTCGAACTTGAAGGTGATCCCCTGATGCGCCGCCATGCGCGCCAGGTCGACCAGCATGTAACCGCGCAGCATGAACTGGACCAGGCCCAGGCTCCACTTGAGAACCCGAATCTCGATCCCCGGGCGATGGCGCGCGAGCCACATCAGGAAACTGCCCAGCCGGCGCGGATACTTGCGGCGCAAGATCCGGTGGAACCAGCGACGGCCCAGCGCGAGATGGATGCGCGTGTCGAAATCCCATCCGACCAGGAATATGCGATGGCGCGCCTTGAGCATCGCCTGCTGCATCAGCGCGAAATAGGCTGCCGCATCGACGATCACGCTCGCGCGGTCGACACGGGCATAGCGCCAGACGCCCGGTTCTTCCGAGCAGTCGTCGAACTCCGGCTCGCTCAAGTCTTCCTCGGCCGCGCCCACCCCTCCCTCGCTTTCCGTTATTCCTTCGCGTCTTCCATCTTCTCTGGCGTTACCTCGGCCTCAGCCTTTTCCGCGCGCTTGCGGCGCTCGAAGACCGATTCCATGTACACCTCGTCCTCCTCCGTGAGGTATTTTTCGAAGTCGGGGAAGTGCTCGTCCTCCTCTTCCTCGATGTGGTGGCGGTAGCGGTCATCGAGGGTCTTGAACTTGGTCATCCAGCCGCCGCTCGAAGTGTCGGTCGCGGCCAAGTCGTTGAGCATCTCGTCAATCTCGTGATGCTCGGCCACCGAGTGGCGAGTTTCGTCAGTGGTCTCAGGCTTGCGCAGCATTGTCGAATAGAGCGCTTGCTCCTCCGCCGCTGCGTGGCTTTTCAGTTCCTTGGTCAGCTCGATGAAGAGCGCTTCGCGTTCTCCGCTCTCGCCCTGGGTGCCGAGAATCCGGTCGAGCAGTTCGCGGTGTTTGTCGTGATCCTGCTTGAGACGCGCGAAGATCGCTTCGGCCGCTGCCATATCGGGGAGCCCCTGTTCAGTTGATGTTCCACCAAAAAATGGACGAGGCGAAGCATTGTTCCTCACGCGGCGGTCGGGGGTGACGAAGGCACGGGCACACGCCATATTCCCGGTATGGACGCATTCCGACAGGCCCCGCCGACCGCCGAGGACATGGAGCGCATGGCGCAGGCGGTGATCGATTCGCTGCCCGAGGAGTTCCGCGAACCGCTGCGCCAGGTGGTCGTCCGGATCGAGGAGTTCGCCACGCGCGAGCAACTCGATTCGGTTGACATCCGCAGCAAGTGGAACTTGACCGGCCTCTACGAAGGGCGTCCGCTCGGCGAGCAGTCGAGCTGGGATTCCGGCGACCTGCCGCCGGTCATCAGCCTGTTCCGCCAGCCGCTGGGGCGGGAATGGCGGGAGACCGGGGTCGAATTCGCCGACCTGGTGCGCCACGTCGTGATTCACGAGGCCGGCCATCACTTCGGCTTCTCCGACGAGGAAATGCACTGGCTCGAAGACAGCGTGGACGACGAACTTACGCCCTAGCCGCCGGAACCCCGGGCGAGTTGGTTGCGGATATGATCGAGCACGGGGCCGTAGATCGGGTTCTCGAACTCGACACCGACCACCTGGCGCTCCGCCCATTTCACCGTCGCCGCGATCGGCCCGATCGGTCCGATACGGACCGTGATCTGCGCGCCGGGGATGAGACTGCCGAACTTGTCGAAGAAGCGGCAGCCGCGTTCCGAAATGTCGAGCACGCTGACGTCCTTGGGCACACCACTACCGGTGCGGTAGCGCCCCTCGACCGCAATGTGGTGACGCTCCTCGCGCCGGATTTCCTCGTCCCCCTGCCCCATGCGCCCGAAGTTACGCCCGAGCGCATGCGAAGCAATAGGGATTCGCGAGGGGCGTGCGGCGGAGTGAGGTGTGGTCTTGCTAGACCATATAAGCAAACAGGGCCGCCCCCAGAGGAGACGGCCCTGTTTAATGGCGCGCCCGAAAGGATTCGAACCTCTGACCCCCAGATTCGTAGTCTGGTGCTCTATCCAGCTGAGCTACGGGCGCGCTTGGAGGGCGCCACATAAGGGGGGCGGTCGGGCTTGGCAATCCCCTATCGGGCCGGTTTTTCGGGTGAACCTCCGAACAGCGCCTGACAAAGTGCGACGTCGAGCGGGGGCTTGGGAAGCGGGGCGATCTCCTCGGGCGTGAGCCAGGCAATCTCCCCGCCCTCAAGCGCGCAGGGATCCCCAATCCAGTGATTGGTTTGGTAGAGGAGAATGACAATGCCCGGTGCGCCAGCGCACGGTGCGGACTGGGCGAAGCTGACGGGCTGAAGCCGATCGCGCCGGACCGCGATGCCGAGTTCCTCGCGGATTTCCCGTTCCAGTGCGCAGTCGGGCAGTTCGTCAGGCTCGACCTTGCCGCCAGGAAACTCCCACAGCCCGCCGTGATGCTTTTCCGGCGGCCGACGGTGCATCAGCCAGCGGCCGTCGGCTCCACGCAATGCCAGCGCGACGACCGTGATCCATTTCGGCTCCTGTTCCATCTCGCGGACCTATCAGAACTTTTTCTTAATGGAGACCGTCCATAGTCGGCCCTCAGGACCGTACCGGGGGGAGCGTCCCATGCATCAGACGGATCTTCTGACGCGCATCGGACGCGACACCAGTGGCGCAACCGCCATCGAGTACGGCCTGATTGTTGCCTTGATCGTAATCGCCTGCATGGGCGCTCTCCAACTCGTCGCTGGCGAGACCATCGAGATGTGGGACTGGGTTTCGAGCGAGGTCACCAAAGAGAGGGGATAGGTGAACGGCTGCTTGCGACCTTAGCACTTTATAAAGCCATTCCCCTTATTGCCGCTCACTGCTCGTTCCGGCGTTGCGGGAAAGAGTTCGGGTATCGAAGACTGAACCAGGAGACTGACATGAAGTTCATCAACAAGCTGCTCCGCGACGAGCAGGGCGCCACCGCCATCGAATACGGCCTGATTGCCGCGCTGATCGCGGTTGCTGCAATCACCGCCATGAGCACGCTCGGCGACGAGCTGACCACGACGTTCTCGACCGTGCACACCGAAATGGCGAAGTCGAACACCGTCACGCCGTAAGTCTCGGCGAATAAATGCTAAAGGGTGGCGGGAGCGATCCTGTCACCCTTTTTGGTTTACGCGACCGCTCGCCCCTAGCTCCCCCGCACTACAATCTTCACCTTCTGCCCCGCACGGAGCGTGTCTCCCGAACCGAGGCCGTTGAGCACCCGGAAGCGTTGCTCCTTCGCGTTATCGAAAGCCATGCGGCTGGCGAGCGATGAAATTGTGTCGCCGCTGCGCACCGTCACCACATCGATCCGCCGCGGTACGACCTGGTTTGCTTCCGACTGGCTGATCCGGCGCATCGAGTTGAACATCGGCGTGAACACCCCCGACCGCCCGGCTTGGCTGATCGCCGCGAAGTGGAACGCCTGATTGTTCGAGAACTCATAGGCAAAGACCACCACGTCCACCTGGCCATTGCCGCTGTTGACGCGCGCGATGCCGTAAGCGGCGGGAATGCCGTTCACCGTCGTCTGCTCCATGCTCGCCGGCGCCAGCGTCTGCTGATTGCCGCCGAGCGCGCGGAACACGCTGCGGATGTAGTTGCCAAGATTGCCGTCGTAAGGCCCGGTGCTGAGCTGCGCCTGTCCGCTCTGCCCGTTGATCGAAACCGCGCGCGTGCCGTTGATCATGTAGAATCCCTGCGGCGCGGTGAACGAGAGGCGGAACACCGGATGGATGAACTGCCGCCCCTCGATAATCCCCTGCGCCGGATCGTCGCCGTAGACCAGCCCATCGATCCGCGTGAGGAACGTGTCGCGGTTGGTAACGCCGGTGCCGCCCGCCGCCCTTTGCAGCGCCGACTGCACGCGGCTCGCCGGATCGGGGTGAGTGGAAGCCCATTCGGGCACCCTCGCGTCATCGCGCCCCTGTAATGAAGCATCGAGCGCGTTCTGCGCTGCGAGGCTCTGCAGCACAGTCGCCATCGCTCGCGGATCGTAGCCGGCGCGATTGAGATACTGGATGCCGAGGTCATCCGCCTGCAGTTCCTGATCGCGCGAGAAGCGCAGCGTCAGCATCTGCGATCCCTGCAGGATACCCCGCGAGATTTGCTGTCCGATGCCGCTGTCGCCCAGCAGGATGCCCGAGAGGATCGCCCCGGCCGCGCCGAGCAGCGTGTTCTGCTGCGCCGTTGCCTGCCGGCGCTGCGAGTGGCGTGCGGCGACGTGGCCGACTTCGTGCCCGAGCACGCCGGCGAGCTCCGCCTCATTGTTCATCAGCGCGACGAGCTGGCGCGTGGTGTAAACGTAGCCACCGGGGATCGCGAAGGCGTTGTTGACCGAACTATTGAGCAGCGTGACGGTGAAATCCGACTGCGCGTTGCCCAGCCCCGACTGCACCGCGATGTTCTTGCCGACCTGCTCGACATATTGCGCCTGCGGCCCCGTCATCGCACCGCCGAATTCGGCGAGAAGCTGCGGGTGTGCCTGGGCACCCATCTGCGCCTCGGGCTGGGTGATGGGTGTCGACGGACTTGGGATGTTGCCCATCGACGTGCACGAACCGAGCGTCAGGGAAAGCGTGGCGACTGAAGCCAGGGCGAGGGGTTTTAGGCGAAGCATTGCGATGTCTCCTCCAAGCGTGCGCGACGCTGCGCTCGCCGCTGCGGTTGATTCTATGCGAGAAACCCGGCGCGGATGGGCTTGGTTCCCGTTCCCGGTGCGAGACGCGGCCGCTCGGTGCATCATCACAAGGAAAGCCGGGACCGCGCGCAGCGAAGTCCGACCTCGCGGTCGGCGATCCCAACCTTCGCGATGATGACCGGGAGGGGGCCACGAGCGGCTGCTTACCGGGTCAGGCGCCGCCGATCTGAAGGAAGCGTTCCTCGCGCTTGCGCCTAAGATCGTCCGGCGCGAGATCCGACAGGGCGTCCAGCTCTTCGCCGATTGCATGCGCCAGGGTGTGCGCGGTCGCCACCGGGTCGCGGTGCGCACCGCCCACGGGCTCGGGCACGATGCGATCGATCACACCGAGCCGCTCGAGGTGCTGGGCGGTGACTTTCATCGCTTCGGCAGCATCAGGGGCCTTCTCGGCCGTCCGCCAGAGGATCGACGCACAACCTTCCGGCGAAATCACCGAGTAGACCGCATGTTCGAGCATCAGCACGCGCTCGGCGCTCGCCAGCGCCACCGCGCCGCCCGATCCGCCCTCGCCCACGATCGTCGCGACCATCGGCACGGGCAGTGCGAGGCAGGCTTCGGTCGAGCGCGCGATCGCCTCGGCCTGGCCGCGCTCCTCCGCCTCGACGCCGGGAAAGGCCCCCGACGTATCGACGAGCGTCACCACCGGCAGACCGAAGCGCCCGGCCATCCCCATGAGACGGATGGCCTTGCGGTATCCCTCGGGCTTGCCCATGCCGAAATTGTGCCTCAGGCGGCTTTCGGTGTCGTTGCCCTTCTCGTGCCCGATCAGCATGACACGGTGATCGCCGAGCTTCGCGAACCCACCGAGGATCGCCTCGTCCTCGCCGTAGCAGCGGTCCCCGCCGAGCGGAATGAACTCTTCGAACGCATGTTCGACGAAATCGCGGAAGTGCGGCCGCGCCGGATGGCGGGCGACCTGCGTCTTCTGCCACGGCGTCAACGCCGCATATGTGCTGGAGAGCAGATCGGCGCTCTTCTGTTCGAGTCGCTGGAGCTCGCCCGAGATATCGACGTCGTCGCCTTCGGCTGCGGTGCGCAGTTCTGCGATCCGAGCCTCGAGCTGCGCGACGGGCTTCTCGAATTCGAGATAGGAAATCATCGCAGAGCGCCTAGTCCGCGCAGCCGCGAACGGCAAGAGGATGCCGTTCGTTGACCAACGCGACCAGCCGGGCGCTGTCGACGTGGGTGTAGATCTGCGTGGTTGCAATATCCGCATGGCCGAGCAGCGTCTGGAGCACGCGCAAGTCCGCCCCGCCCTCCAGCAGATGCGTCGCGAAGGCATGGCGCAGCACGTGCGGGCTGACCTTTTCCGGCCCTAGGCCGGCACGGGCGGCAAGTGCCTTCAGGAGCTGAAAAAGGCGCACGCGCGTCAGGTGTTTGCCTCCGCGCGAAGGGAAGAGGTGCTTCGATCCCTCCGGCCGCAGCGGCAGCCAGCGCGACAGTGCCGCTCCTGCCCGGCCGCTGACTGGCACCATGCGCGCCTGCCCGCCCTTGCCGGTCACCGTGAGCAAGGGCGCATCCCGCGGCACCGCCGAGAGCGGCAACGAGACGAGCTCGGTCGCGCGCAGCCCCGACCCGTAGAGAAGCTCCAGCAGCGTTAAGAGCCGCACCGCGCGCGCATCGTCGCCCTGGGCTTCCTCCTCTGCACGGGCGAAAAGCGCCTCGATCTCGCCGTGCGAGAGAATCTTCGGCAGCGGACGCCGCGTTGCAGGCCGTGGCAATGCGGCGGAAGGGTCGTCGCTGCGCTGGCCTTCGTCTACCAGGAAGCCGTAGAACTGCCGCAGTGCCGAGGATTTTCGCGCCACGCTCGACGGCGCGAGCGTGGCCCATGCCTGGCCCAGACGGGCCAGATCGTCGCGTTCTGCGAGCTCGAGCGAGCCGATCGCTTCCTCCGCCCCTTCGAGATCCCGTCGGTACGCCGCGAGCGTGTTCGCCGCCGCGCCACGCTCGGCAGCGAGCATGGCAAGGAAATCCTCGATCCCTGACACTACTCTCCTTCCCGCTTGGCGGAGAGGAATGGCGGATGGGTACGGAGCCGGAGCATCAATCGCATTCTGACCCACCTCTGGTCCCACTCGCAAGCGCGAGGCGGGATCAGGCGCGCGCCACGGCCTCCGCCGCGATCATGCGCGCTTCCGCCGAAAGCCCGACTCGGTTGAGCGCGGAGACGATGTGGAACAGATGCCGCGCGGTCATCCGCTCCCACCCCTCGCCCTGCATGCCAAGCCCAGCGAGCAGCGCTACGAGCGCCGGGTTGTCGACGTCGGCGGCGCGTTCGATCATGCGTATCCACTTCGTCTCGCGCGAGAGATCGATCCCGACACGTGCCGAATAAGATTGGGCGGTATCGCCATCGATCCGCCCCAGCCCCGCCAGGGCCGCGACGAAGAAGCGCGACTTGCGTTGTCCAGCGCTGCCGTCGGCATCGATGAAAGTGTCGAGCGGCCCACCGCCGATGGAATCCTGCGCATCCGGCTGCGCCAGTGCGAGGAGCGCCCAGGCTTGGCTTCCCTGCTCGACGACGGGCGCCCATTCCATTGCGTCTCGGTCGAGCCCGGCGGCAAGCATCGACGCGATCAACTGCGGGGCAGCCTCCGCCAGATCCTCGCTCGGCCGCAGGCGTGCCGCGGCATAGGCGGTGAGCACCAGCCGCCCGTAGGCGGGCGAATCGGAAGAGCCCCAGATCTCCCGCATCGCAGTGAGGCGCGACGCGGGTTCGCCGACATAGGCCTCCCGCAAGCTTGCGGCGGTCGCGGCAGCGGGGCCTTCGGCGCCTTCGACTGCATAGATCTGACTGTAGAGATCGACCATCGCGGAGGCAGAGAGAATACCTTCACGTGCCGCTCGGTCGGCACCTTCCGCGCGCGCCGTGGGGGCGAGCATTGGCGCGACGGCGGAGACTCGCTGATAGTAGGGTTCGGGGTCCGCAAGCAGGTTCTCGGGAATTTCCGCGCCGACCGCCGTCGCGAGCGCGAAACGCCAGGGCGTGATCTCATCGACCTCATCCCACTCGAGGTTGACGGCTCGCCGCCCCGATCCCGCGGCGCCGGCGTAGCGCTGCGCGAGAAGGACGTCGATCGCCGGCGCGGTTCCGCGCGACAGCGCGCGGCTGAGCTCGGTCCCGGCACGCACGCCCTGCCCCGCAAAGGCCGAGCAGATCGAGCGCCAGAGCTGCCAGCGCGCTTCGTCGCGGTCGCTGCCCTGAAGCTGGACCGCCGGACAGGCGCCGACGATGTCTCCGGTCGCGACATAGGCGTCGAGCGCAGCGCCGGTCAGTGCGCCGTTCCAGTTGCTCGTATCGACGTCCTGCGCGATCGCGCGTGCGGCGGTGTATTCGCCGATGGAGTTGAGCGTCGCGGTGCGGAGCGCTGCGAAGTCGACCGGATCCATCCCTTCTGGTGCCGCAAGGCGGCTCGCGAGTGCGCGCCGGAGCAGGATATGACCCCAGCGCGAGACGAGCGGCCCGCGCGTTCCGGCGAGCGCCGCTCGCACCAGCGAGGCGGGCTGCGCCGCAAGCGACGCCGTCGCGAACCCGCCTTCGTCCGGCGCGAGCACGCCGACTTCGGCAAGCGAGCGGCGTGCGGCCCGCGGAATGTCGTCACGTGGCTTGAGTCCGAGCAGCTCGTCGAGTTCGTCGGTGTCCATCGCCTCCAGCTCTTCGAGCGAGGGCAGATCCGGCGGCAGCTCGATATCCGCGACATCGAGCTCGGGCAGCGGCTGAATGACGGGCGTGCTGGTCGCGCTCGGCGCAGGGGCGGCAGTGCTCGTGGCTGTGGGGCGCGGAGTGGGCGTGGGACTCGGCGCCGGCGCCGGATCGTCGAACCCCGGCGGCAACAACGATTCGGGCGCGCTCTGCGCCAGCACGAACGTGGAGCTCAGTGCGAGCGCCGCGCCACCGGCGAAGAGGGCCGCCTTCATTCCGCCGTCTCCGGCAGGTCGATCGGCTCGGCGATGGGGCGTATCGGCTCCTCTCCTCCGTCGATCCAGGCATAGAGCAGCAGTGCGGCGACCAGCACCACCACCGCCCATACGACACGCCTACCCGTAATTGCCAAGCCAGCAGACCCTTCTTTGCCCGTCCTTGCACAGTTGCGCCGCACCTAGCCCATCTATAGGCGAAGCGGCAATGACCCAGCAGTCCGAAACATGGAACGACGCCGAAATCGCCCGCGTCGCACGGCGGATCGACCGCCCGGTCGTACTCGTCGGGCTGATGGGTGTGGGCAAGTCCACTGTCGGGCGCAAGCTCGCCGCGCTGCTGGGCAAGAGCTTCGTCGACGCGGACGAGGCAATCGAGGACGCGGCTCAGATGCCGATCACGGAAATCTTCGACCGCTTCGGCGAGAGTTACTTCCGCGACGGGGAGCGGCGGGTGATCGCGCGGCTGATCGAGGATCGGCACGGGGTGATCGCCACCGGCGGTGGCGCCTTCGTCAACGACGTCACGCGTGCGCTGATCCTCGAGAAGGCGATCGCCGTGTGGATCGACTGCGATGTCACAACGCTGGTCGAGCGGACCGGTCGCCGCAACGTCCGCCCACTGCTGCGCGATGGCGATCCTCACGAGATACTCACCCGGCTCCATCGCGAGCGCATGCCGTTCTACGCCGAGGCGCCGATCCGCATCGCGGGGGAGGACGGTCCCCATCTCGACACTGCAATGGCCATAGTGGAGGCAATCGATCGATGGCTGTAGTGCCGGTGGAACTGGGCGGCCGATCCTACGAGGTTCGCATCGGCAAGGACCTGCTGCGCGACGCTGCGCGCGAATGCGCGCCGCTGTTGCGCAAGAGTTCGGTGCCGATCGTGACCGACGCCAACGTCGCGCAGCACTGGCGCGAACCTGTCCAGGCCTCGTTCGAGGGTGAAGGCCTCGAGCCGCGCTGGCTGGTCCTAGAGCCCGGCGAAGCATCGAAAAGCTGGGCGGACCTGCAGCGGGTCACAAACTGGCTGCTGGCCGAGCAGGTCGAGCGTGGCGACCAGGTGCTCGCGCTTGGCGGCGGGGTGATCGGCGATCTCGTCGGGTTCGCCGCCGCGATCCTCAAGCGCGGCTGCGGCTTCATCCAGTTGCCGACCACGCTGCTGGCGCAAGTCGACAGCTCTGTGGGCGGCAAGACCGCGATCAACACCGGGGCAGGCAAGAACCTGGTCGGCGCGTTCCACCAGCCCTCGCTGGTCCTGGCCGATCTCGGCGCGCTCGCCACTCTGCCCGACCGCGAGATGCGCGCCGGCTATGCCGAAGTGCTCAAGTACGGCGTGCTGGGCGACGCGCAGTTCTTCGACTGGCTCTCGGCCCATGGCGAAGCTGTCCTCGCGCGCGAGGATGCGCCGCTGGAGCACGCCGTCGCCGCCAGCGTCGCGGCCAAGGCGCGGATCGTCGCCGAGGACGAGCGCGAAACCGCCGACCGGCGCGCGCTGCTCAATCTCGGCCACACCTTCGGCCACGCGCTGGAGGCGGAGACCGGCTTTTCGGACCGCCTTCTGCACGGGGAAGCCGTCGCGCTCGGCATGGTGCTCGCCGCGCGCTACTCGGCACGGCGGGGCCAGATCAGTGATGCCGATGCGGAGCGGGTAACCCGCGCCGCGGATGCTGCGGGCCTGCCAAGCGAGATCGCCGCTCTCGGGCTCAACTGCGACGGACGCCGCCTCGCGGACCACATGCTGCACGACAAGAAGATGGACGCCGGCACCCTCCCCTTCGTCCTCCTGCGCGCCATCGGCGACGCCTATGTGGCGCGGGATGTGGAGCTGACGGACGTCACTGAATTCCTGAACGAAGAGCTGCGGGCGGATTGATCTCTACTCCCCTCCTTGGCCTGCGACGGAATGGGGAGGATTGACCGCGCGCGCTGCCCAACGCACTCTCGCCCGATGACCCGCTTCGTCGACCTCTCGATCCCGATCACCAACGACGTGATCTCCGACCCCGAGGTGATGCGACCGAAGATCACTTACATGACGCACGAGGACACCTGGCAGCAGATCGCCATGTTCTTCCCCGGGCTGGAAAAAGGGGATCTGCCCGACGGCGAAGGCTGGGCGGTAGAGATGCTCGAACTCTCCACGCACAACGGCACGCACATGGACGCGCCGTGGCATTACCACTCGACCACCAGCGAAGGCGCCCGCCCCGCCACGAGTATCGACGAGGCGCCGCTCGACCGCTTCTTCCGCCCGGGCGTGAAGCTCGGTTTCAGCCATCTCCCGAGCGGGCATGTCGTGAGCGCGGCAGAAGTCGAGGGGGAACTCGATCGCATCGGGCACCAGCTTCAGCCGCTCGACATCGTGCTCGTGCAGTCGGGCGCTGTCTATGGAACTGACAACTTCACCGATCAGGGCGTCGGCCTCGGCGCCGAGGCTACGTTGTGGTTGACCGAGCGCGGCGTGGAAGTGGTCGGCACCGACGCCTGGAGCTGGGACGCGCCGTTCAGCCACACGGCGCGGCGCTGGGCCGAAAACCGCGACCCCTCGATCATCTGGGAAGGCCACAAGGCCGGCCGCGTCCGCCCGTATTACCAGATCGAAAAGCTCACCAACCTCGAAAACTTGCCGAGCCGCGGCTTCACCGTCAGTTGCTTCCCGGTGAAGATCGAACGCGCGAGCGCGGGCTGGATCAGGGCCGTCGCGCTGATCGAGGACTAGAACAGGCGCGACCCATTCGGCACCGGCTTGTCGGGCGCGAACAGCACGACCTCGCCCGCCTCGTCCGCAAACCCCAGCGTCAGCACCTCGGACATCGCCGGGCCGATCTGGCGCGGCGGGAAGTTGACCACCGCCGCGACCTGCCGGCCGGGAAGCTCGTCCAGCTCATAGTTGGCCGCGATCTGCGCGCAGCTCTTCTTCTCGCCGATGGCTGGGCCGAAATCGATCCGCAGCCGGTAGCTCGGCTTGCGCGCCTCGGGGAATGCTTCGGCCGCAACGATCGTGCCGACGCGAATATCGGCCTTGAGGAAGGTCTCGAAATCGGTCAGCTCGGCAGCCGGCGCATCGGGTGAGTGATGGAGGTGCATTACTCGAGCTCGAGGATCACCGCGTCGACCGCGAGGCTGTCGCCCTGCGCGGCGTTGATCTTGGCCACCGTCGCCTGTTTCTCGGCGCGCAGGATGTTTTCCATCTTCATCGCCTCGACCGTGGCGAGCGGCTGGCCCGGCTGGACCTCCTCGCCCTCGGCGACGTGGAGCTTCACCAGCAGGCCCGGCATCGGGCAGATCAGCAGCTTGGAAAGGTCCGGCGGCACCTTCTCGATCATATGCTGCGTGAGGTGCGCGACGTGTGCCGGCAGGATACGCAGCACATGGCGCGCGCCGCGCGTGGTGATCGCGTAGCCGGTGCGCGTCGGTTCGAGCTGGAGGCCGAAATGCTGGACGGGCTCCGCGTCCTCGTCCGAACCGGTTTCGTAAAGCGCGACGTCGACGAAGCGCGCACCCGGTGTGTATTCCATCGCCAGTTCGACCGGCTCACCGTTCACGGTAATCGCCGTTTCTTCCAGGCTTACCGCGAAGTCGGTGCCGCCTACAGTGACGCACCAGTCGCCCGGCGCGGCGAGAGCGGGATCGAGCTGCCCGTCGATCCGCCGCGCACGGTCGCTATCGGCGGTGGCGATGGCTCCGCCGACGGCGGCAAGCACGTGCTCCAACTCGTCCGAGGCGGGCGCACCGGTGAAGCCTTCGGGATACTCCTCCGCAATGAAGCCGGTGGTGAGTTCGCCCGAGCGGAAACGCGGGTGCTGCATGATCGCGGAAAGGAAGTCGACGTTGTGTCCGAGCCCTTCGATGCAGAAGGCGTCGAGCGCCTGCACCTGCAAGTCCGCCGCCGCCTCGCGCGTTGGCGCCCAGGTGATCAGCTTGGCGATCATCGGGTCGTAGAACATCGACACCTCGCCGCCTTCGAACACGCCATCGTCGATGCGCACGCCGTCGACGCCGCGGCGACCGTTGGCCTCGCCGTCGTCGGTCCAGCCCTCGACCGGCGGCTGATAGCGCACGAGGCGCCCGGTGCTGGGCAGGAAGCCGCGATAGGGATCCTCGGCATAGACGCGGTTCTCGATCGACCAGCCGTCGATGCCGATGTCCTTCTGCTTGAACGGCAATTCCTCGCCGTAAGCGACGCGGATCATCTGCTCCACCAGATCGACGCCGGTGATCGCCTCGGTCACCGGATGCTCGACCTGGAGGCGCGTGTTCATCTCGAGGAAGTAGAAGCTTTCGCCGGTTTCATCCGCGCCGCTGACGATCAGTTCGACGGTGCCCGCCGAATGGTATCCGACCGCGCGGGCCAGCGCGACGCTCTGCTCGCCCATCGCCTTGCGCATCTTGGGCGTAACGAAGGGGCTCGGCGCTTCCTCCACCACCTTCTGATGGCGGCGCTGGATCGAGCATTCGCGCTCGTTGAGATAGACGATGTTCCCGTGCTTGTCGCCGAGCACCTGGATCTCGATGTGGCGCGGGTTGAGAATGAACTTCTCGATGAACACCCGATCGTCGCCGAAGCTGTTGAGGCCTTCGCGCTTGACGCTCTCGAAGCCTTCGCGGACGTCCTTCTCGTCGTAGGCGAGGCGCATCCCCTTGCCCCCGCCGCCGGCCGAGGCCTTCATCATGACCGGATAGCCGATGCCGTTGCTGATCTCGACGGCGTGTTCGGTATCGCGGATCTCGCCCACGAAACCGGGGACGACGTTGACCCCCGCCTGCTTCGCCAGCTTCTTCGATTCGATCTTGTCGCCCATCGCCGCGATGGCGCCGGGAGGTGGGCCGACGAACGCGATCCCCTCCTTTTCCAGCGCCTCGACGAAGCTCGCGCGCTCCGAAAGGAAACCATAGCCCGGATGCACCGCCTCGGCGCCCGTCTGCTTGCACGCGGCGATAATCTTGTCCGCGACGAGGTAGCTCTCGGAGGCCGGCGCCGGCCCGATATGCACCGGCTCGTCCGCCATCCGCACGAACGGCGCGCGCGCGTCGGCGTCCGAATAGACCGCGACAGTCGCGATACCCATGCGGCGCGCCGTCTTGATAACCCGGCACGCAATCTCGCCCCGGTTGGCGATGAGGATTTTGGAGAACATCAATCTCGATCTTTCATCATATGTCGCGCCAGCAGAATCCCACCGGCAAGAATCACAATGAGGGTTCCCGGAAACATGGCGAATTTGACGGGGCCATCGTGACGGCAGTCATAACCGCCAGGACTAGGGGCACAATCGCCTAACGCCGCACCGATTAGCCCGGCGAATGTGATCGAAGCTCCCAGCACCATGTAAGCAAAACAACCGGCCATCTGCCATACGGTCAGCGTCGGCCGATCGTTAAAGCTCACTCGGCTGCCTCCGCGACACGGCAGGCACGCCCAGAAGCCCTTAGGGGCTCCTCGCCCTGCAGCGCCGTGAGGCCCAGCTTCGCGAACAGGGCCCCGTCGCTATCGTCGCCCGCGTTCGGCGCGGTCAGGAGCTTGTCGCCGGTGAAGATCGAGTTCGCGCCGGCGAGAAAGCACAAGGCCTGCGTCGCCTCGCTCATCGACTCGCGGCCGGCGGAGAGGCGGACCATGCTCAGCGGCATCGTGATCCGCGCGGCCGCGACGGTGCGCACGAACTCGATGTCATCGATCTTCGCGAGCGGCGTGTCGGCCAGCATATCGCCCAGCACCGTGCCCTTGACCGGCACCAGCGCGTTGACCGGCACGCTTTCCGGATGCTGCTCCAGCGTCGCGAGCGTGTGGATGAAGCCCACCCGGTCCGCCCGCGTCTCGCCCATGCCGACGATCCCGCCCGAGCAAACGTTGATCCCGGCTTGCCGCACATTGTCCAGCGTCTCCAGCCGCTCGTCCATCGTGCGCGTGCTGATGACGCGCTCGTAGTACTCCGGGCTGCTGTCGATATTGTGGTTGTAGTAGTCGAGCCCTGCGTCGGCGAGCTGCTCGGCCTGGCTGGGCGTCAGCATGCCCAGCGTCATGCAGGTCTCCAGCCCCATCTCGCGCACGCCTTTCACGATCTCGACGATCTTGGGCATGTCGCGATCCTTGGGGTTGCGCCAGGCGGCGCCCATGCAGAAGCGCTGGCTGCCGTGGTCCTTGGCTTGTGCCGCGGATTGCAGCACGGCCTGCACGTCCATCAGCTTGGTCGCCTCCACCCCGCTGTCGGCATGGACGCTCTGCGAGCAATAGCCGCAATCCTCCGGGCATCCGCCGGTCTTGATCGAGAGCAGTGTGCAGAGCTGCACTTCGGCAGGCGGATGGTTCTCCCGGTGCACCGAGGCCGCGCGGAACACGAGCTCGGTAAAAGGCAGGTCGAACAGCTCGGCGATTTCCTCGCGGGTCCAGTCATTGCGGATTTGAGTCATCAGATAGCGTCCAGTCCCTGCGAGAGATCGGCGATGATGTCGTCGATATGCTCGATGCCGACCGATGCCCGCACGACGTCCGGCCCTGCGCCGGTCGCCTCCAGCGCCTCGCCCTCGAGCTGGCTGTGGGTGGTCGAGGCCGGGTGGATGATGAGCGAGCGCGTGTCGCCGAGGTTGGCGAGGTGGCTGAACATCTTCACCGAGGAGACCAGCTTCACGCCGGCGTCGTATCCGCCCTTCAGGCCGAAGGTGAACACCGCCCCGCCCTTGCCGCCGAGATAGCGCTGCGCGAGCGCGTGATAGGCGTCGTCCTCCAGGCCGGCGTAGGAGACCCAGTCGACCTTGGGATGCGCCTTCAGCCATTTGGCGAGCGCCAGCGCATTATTGCAATGCCGCTCCATCCGCAGGGCCAGCGTTTCCATTCCGGTGAGCGCCAGGAAGGCGTTCATCGGCGCTAGCGCCGGCCCGAGATCGCGCAGGCCGAGCGTGCGCGCAGCCAGGATGAAGGCGAGATTGCCGAAATTCTCGGTGAACCTGATGCCGTGATAGGAATCGTTGGGCTCGGAAAGCGTCGGGTACTTGCCGCCCCTGGCCCAATCGAAGCTACCCGCATCGACAATCACCCCGCCGATGGCATTGCCGTGCCCGTTCAGGAACTTGGTCGTCGAATGGACGACGATATCCGCACCGTATTCGATCGGGCGGCAGAGAACCGGGGTCGCCATCGTGTTGTCGACGATCAGCGGAACGCCGGCGTCGTGCGCTACCTTGGCGATCGCCTCGATATCCTGCACCACGCCGCCGGGGTTGGCGAGGCTCTCGATGAACACCGCGCGCGTCTTGTCGGTGATCGCGGCGGCGACATTGTCCGCATTATCGGCGTCGACGAAATGCGTCGTCCACGCCATCTTCCGGAAGCTTTGCCCGAGCTGGTTCTGCGAACCGCCGTAGAGCTTCTGCGCCGCGACGATCTCGCAGCCCGGCTCCATCAGCGTGTGGAACGCCAGGAACTGCGCCGCATGGCCAGATGCCACCGCCAGCGCCCCGACGCCGCCCTCCAACGCCGCGACCTTGCCTTCCAGCGCGCCGTTCGTCGGGTTCATGATCCGGGAATAGATGTTCCCGAATTCCTCGAGGTTGAACAGGCGCGATGCATGGTCGACGCTGTCGAAGACATAGGAGGACGTCTGGTAGATCGGTGTGATCCGCGCCTTGGTGGTGGGATCGGGTTCGGTCCCGGCATGGACGGTGAGCGTTTCCAGTTTCTGTGTCATATCCTCAGTCCGATAGCGGCCTCGCGCGTTTGCGCAAACCCTTGCAGTGCGGCGGCATAGTGCGGCGCGCCGCGGCGGTCGCCTTCGCCCGAGAGCAGGCCCTCCATCGCGCCCGCGAGCCGCGTCACGTTCTCATCCGAGAGCGAACCGAGCGGCGCGACATAGACGCCGATGGCGAACAGGATCGCGCCCGTCTCCGGCAAGCGGCGCAGCGTCTGGCGTTCGGAACGGACGAACAGCGTCTCACCCGCGTTCTCCGGCGTGACATGGGCGAAGGCTTGCTCCGGCGGTTCGGCGATCCAGTGCAGCGCCGGCGTCGCGACAACGAACCAGTTGCAGCGGCCGAATATCTGTCCGGGCCTCAGCCTGGCGATGAAGTGATCCACACCGCTTGCGAGATGTTCGGCATAACCCTGGATCGGCGCGTGCATGGCGGCGAGCGGCAGGCCGATCTTCTCCGCCGGGCGCCAGTCGCTCGGGAACGCGACCGCTGCGCCGACGAGGCGGTAGAAATCCTCGCCCTCCTGGCGCGTGAGCAGGCACATATCCTCCCACCGCGCCTTCGCGGCCTCGGGCAGGCCGCCGTCGATGCCGAGCATTGCCGCGAGCTCACGCCCGGGCGCCTCGCTTTCGGGTGCAAGCTGGATGCCCTCGGGGAAGGTGGCGAACCCCGCCTCGCGCGCCGCAAGGTCGGGACCGGGCTGGAGCCACTCGTCCTCCGACAATGCGGCGAGCCCCATCTTGAGCACGCCCCCGCCGCGGGCGCGGGGGAGCAGTTCATCGACGGAGAAACCGAGAGTCATTACCTTCTCCCGTCACCCCAGCGAAAGCTGGGGCCGCTCTCCACTCGGTCAGAGCGGGCGACACGCGATCCCAGCTTTCGCTGGGATGACGGAGTCTCGTTCACTCCGCCGCCTCGGCCTTGCCATCTCCATCCTCGGTGTCCTCGCCCGACGGCGGCATATTGTGGCCGAGGAGGCGCAGCATGTCGGCGGCGCATTCGACGACGTTGGAGCCCGGGCCGTAGATGCCCTGCACGCCTGCCTTGCGCAGGAACTCGTAATCGCTCTGCGGGATCACTCCGCCGGCGACGATCTTGATGTCCGCGCGGCCCGCATCCTTGAGCAGCTCGATCAGTTCGGGGATCAGGGTCTTGTGGCCCGCGGCGAGGCTCGATGCGCCGATCGCGTCGACATCGGCCTCCAGCGCCATCTCCATCGTCTCGCGCGGGGTCTGGAACAGCGGGCCGCTCAGCACTTCGAAACCCATGTCGGCAAAGGCGCTGGCGATCACGTTGGCGCCGCGATCGTGCCCGTCCTGCCCCATCTTGGCGATCATGACCTTGGGCTTGCGGTCGAGCCGGCGGGTAACCGCCTCGATCCCGCGCACGACCTGCGCGTAGCGCTCGTCGTCCTTGTAGGCAGCGCCGTAGATCCCCTTCACCGGGCGCGGCATGGTGTCGTAGCGGCCGAAGGCCTCCTCCATGGCGGAAGAAATCTCGCCCAGCGTCGCCCGCTGGCGCGCGGCATCGACCGCCAGGGCGAGCAGGTTGCCCTTGCCCTTCGCGCCTTCGGCCAGCGCCTTGAGCGCCGCCTGGCACTTCGCCTCGTCACGGCCGGCACGCACGCGCTCGATACGTGCGATCTGGCTCTGGCGGACCTTGGTGTTGTCGATGTCGAGCGTCTCGATCGGGTCTTCGTCTTTCAAACGGAAGCGGTTGACGCCGACGATCACGTCCTCGGCCCGGTCGACCCGCGCCTGCCGCCCGGCGGCGGCTTCCTCGATCATGCCCTTGGGCCAGCCCGCGGCGACCGCCTTGGCCATGCCGCCCTCGCTCTCGACCCGCTCGATGATCGCCCAAGCGTCGTCGACGAGCTGCTTGGTCAGCGCCTCAACGTAGTAGGAGCCGCCGAGCGGATCGACCACGTTGGTCATCCCCGTCTCTTCCTGCAGCACGATCTGCGTGTTGCGCGCGATGCGCGCGGAGAAGTCGGTCGGCAGGGCGATCGCTTCGTCGAGCGCATTCGTATGCAGGGACTGCGTGCCGCCGAGCATCGCGGCCATGGCCTCGATCGTCGTGCGGATGACGTTGTTGTACGGGTCCTGCTCGGTCAGCGAGACACCGCTCGTCTGGCAGTGCGTGCGCAGCATCTTGCTGCGTTCGCTCTTCGCGCCGAGCTGGGTCATCGCGCGATGCCACAGCGTGCGCGCCGCGCGCAGCTTGGCGATCTCCATGAAGAAGTTCATGCCAATCGCGAAGAAGAAGCTGAGCCGCCCGGCGAACCTGTCGATATCGAGACCGCTGGCGACGCCGTACTTCACGTATTCCATGCCGTCGGCGATGGTGAAGGCGAGCTCCTGCACCTGCGTCGCGCCGGCTTCCTGCATGTGGTAGCCGGAGATCGAGATCGAGTTGAACTTCGGCATGTGATCCGCCGTGTAGGCGAAGATGTCCGAGACGATCCGCATGCTCGGCTCGGGCGGGTAGATGTAGGTGTTGCGGACCATGAACTCCTTGAGGATGTCGTTCTGGATGGTCCCGGTGAGCTGGTCGGGGCTCACCCCCTGCTCTTCCGCCGCGATGATGTAGAACGCGAGGCACGGGATCACCGCGCCGTTCATCGTCATCGACACGCTCATCTCATCGAGCGGAATGCCGTCGAAGAGGATCTTCATGTCCTCGACCGTATCGATCGCCACGCCGGCCTTGCCGACGTCGCCGACGACGCGCGGATGATCGCTATCGTAGCCGCGGTGGGTCGCAAGGTCGAACGCGACCGACAGCCCCTTCTGCCCCGCCGCGAGATTGCGGCGGTAGAAGGCGTTCGATTCCTCGGCAGTCGAGAAGCCTGCGTATTGCCGGATCGTCCACGGCCGCCCGGCATACATGCTCGCCTTCACGCCGCGCGTGTACGGCGCGAAACCGGGCAGGCCCGGGTCCCATCCCTCGAGATCCGCTTCGGTGTAGAGCGGCTTGACCGCGATCCCTTCGGGCGTGTGCCAGGTAAGGTCGCGGCCCTTCACTTCCTTGTCGGCGAGGTCCTGCCAATCGGAGAGGGTGGGCCGGGTGTCTTTGTGGTCGGTCATGGGGACGCCGATCCACCATTCCGGCGGAAATTTCAATGCGAGCTTAGCTTGACCTCGGCCAACATGCGTCAGGCATCGGCACTCGGGCGGGCCGAGACGCGGGTGTGCCAGGCGGCGAGGCGGGTGCAGCTTTCCGGCGGGGGGCAATCGGCGAAAGCCGCGAAATCGACCGTCGTCAGCAACAGGATGTCGGCGAAGGTGAAGCGCTCGCCAGCAAGGAATTCACGATCGACCAGCGCCTCGTCGAAGAAGCCGAAGGCCTTCGCCACCGCCGCGCGATTGGCCTCGCCCCAGGCTTCGTTGCGGCCCGGCAGCGCGGCGGTGAAACGGTGCGTGTGAACCCAAACCGCGCCGACCGGATACATTGCGATCATCTCCACACGGCGATTCCACATCTCGACCAGCGCGATCTCCTCGGGCGCCGCGCCGAACAGGTTCGGCTCCGGATGCAACGCCTCAAGATAGCGGCAGATCGCCACGCTCTCGGCGATCACGGTGCCGTCATCGAGTTGGAGCGCCGGCGTCTGCCCGCGCGGATTGATCGCGAGATATTCGGGCGACTTCTGCTCGCGCTCGGGAATGGAGACTTCGTGGCTGGGCAATTCGATGCCCTTCTCCGCCGCGAAGATGCGCACGCGTCGCGGATTGGGCGCGGGGTTGGGGCTGTCGTAGAACAGCATCAGCGGCCCTTGAACGCGGGCTTGCGCTTCTGGAGGAAGGCCATGCCGCCTTCGCGTGCGTCCTCGGTCGAGGCGGCGATGCGTTGGCCCTCGGCTTCGGCCAGCAGCGCCTGGGCGTAGCTGTTCTCGAGCGCGGTGAGGATATTCTTGCGCATGGTGGCGTAGGAAACGGTCGGCCCGTTCGCCAGCCTGGCGGCGAGGGCTTCGGCTTCGCCAGCCAGCGATTCGTCGGCCACGGCCTTGTAGATCATGCCCCACTCGAGGGCCTTCTCGGCGCCGACCTTCTCGCCCAGCATCATCATCTCGGTCGCGCGCGCCTTGCCGACGAGGCGCGGCAGCATCCAGCTCGCGCCGCCGTCCGGCACCAGCCCGATGTTGACGAACGCCTGCAGGAAATAGGCGCTCGCGCCCGCAATCACGAAATCGCCCGCCAGCGCGATCGAGCAGCCGATCCCTGCCGCCGGACCGTTGACGGCACAGATGATCGGCATATCGAGCCGTGCGAGCTTCATCATCAGCGGGTTGTATTTCTCGGTCAGCGCCATGTAGCTGCCCTGCGCGCCGGTCACCGGCCGGTCGCCGCGCGCGGCAAGGTCCGCGCCCGAGCAGAACGCCCGCCCTTCACCCATCAGCACTAGCACGCGCGCATCGCCGAGGTGGTCGAGCGCCATCAGCATCTCGTCCGCCATTTCCAGCGAGCAGGCGTTGAGCCGCTCGGGCCGGTTCAGCGTGATCGTAGCGACGCGCTCGTCCACCGCGAACCTGATTGTCTGGAAATCCATGCACCCTCCCAAGCGTTGCGTTTCGCAACCGAGCTTGGCTGCGCCCGCGCGGCTAGGCAAGCCTCAATTCATGCCAGCGGGGGTCGGGTTCTAGGGTTCGCCCGCGCCCCATAGGCGTTCGGCCCTGACCCAGCCCACCCGTCCGTCGACGTCGAAGCTGCACCAGCCGTTCTCGCACTCGCCTAGCTTGCCAATTACTCCGGGCTCGGCATTCCACCTGAGCTTGGCATTGTCGGAGGGCGCCTCCCGCAGGGACGCCAGGCCCTCCCCCACCACGATGGCGCCGCGGTCGGCGTCGAGGAGGCGGGCCACCACCCAGCCTTCCGCGCCGTCGTGATCGCGGATCAGGCGCCATCCGTCGACCACACGGATCACTTTCACCGGCAGCCCCTCGCGCTTGTAGACCCAGGCGATCCGGTAGTTGACGCTCGGCCCCACGCGCATGTTGAGCTTGGTCGTCCCAACGGTCGCCCAGTAGGGGACCTCGCGCTCCTGCGCCGCGGCGGGCACGGAAACGACGGAGAATAGGGCGAGAACGGCGGCGAGGATGAAGCTGCGCATGGGTTCCACCCTTAAATCGTCGGGCACCCCCGCTTCAAGCCGTCTCGCACGCGGCTTGACCGCGACGCACCGGCCATCCTAGCGCGGCATCTATGGACAACGTGGGAGAGATTGCGAATCGGCGCGTGGCGGGCAAGCCCCGGGTCATCGTGACACGGCACCTGCTGCCCTCGATCGAAGCGCGGATGGAGGAGCTGTTCGAAACGCGTCTCAACCGCAACGATCTGCCGATGAAGCGGGACGAACTCGCCGCGGCGATGCGCGAGTGCGACGTGCTCGTCCCCACCGTCACCGACCGCATTGATGCGGAACTGATCGCCCAAGCTGGCGAAAGGCTCGGTCTGATCGCCAGCTTCGGCGCGGGCACCGATCACATCGACCTCGCCGCAGCGGCCACACGCAAGATCCTGGTGACTAACACCCCCGGCGTTTTCACTGAAGACACTGCGGATCTCACGATGGCGCTGATCATCGGTGTGCCGCGCCGTCTGCGCGAAGGCACCGCATTGATCCGACAGGGGCGCTGGACCGGCTGGGCGCCGCTGGCGATGCTCGGTCGCACGCTGGGCGGTAAAGTGCTGGGGATCGTCGGCATGGGCCGCATCGGCCAGGCCGTCGCGTTCCGGGCCCGCGCCTTCGGCCTGCAGATCCGCTATCACAACCGCCATCGCCTTCCCCCCGCGGTCGAATCGATGTTCGGAGCCGAGTACGTCGAAGATCTCGATACGCTTCTGGCGGATTCGGACATCGTCACGCTGCACTGCCCGGCAACCGCGGGGACGCGCGGGCTGATCGACGCGCGGCGCATCGCCCTGATGAAACCCGGGGCGGCGCTGATCAATACAGCGCGCGCGGACCTCGTCGATTACGAGGCAATGATCGATGCGCTCGAGAGCGGCTATCTGGGCGGCGCTGGCCTCGACGTCTTTCCCGAGGAGCCCAACGTCGACCCGCGGTTGATCGCATTGCCGAACGTCATCGCGCAGCCGCATATCGGCAGCGCCACCATCGAGGGCCGCGAGGCATCGGGCGAGAAGGTGATCGCCAACATCCGCTTCTGGGCCGACGGGCACCGCCCGCCGGACCAGGTGTTGGAAGCGCTGGTTTGATTTACGTCATCCCGGCTTGCGCTGGGATGACGCCTATCAATCCCCGGTCAGGATACGGTCGACCAACTGCTTCACCGTCGGCGTGAAGTTGTTCGAGTAGAACGGGTCCTGCTTGAAGCGATAAGCCGCGTGGCCCGCGAAGGCGAGGTTCTGTTCGACCGGGCCGCCGTGGGCGATGTCCTGCAGGGTCTTCTGGATGCAGAAGCTGCGCGGATCGGCGAGGCGGCCGGTGGTGTAATCGTCGTGGTCCTTCCACGACGAGAACCCGCAGTGTGAAAGGCAGCCCATGCAATCGGCCTGGTCCTTGCGGATCTCGGCGCGGCTTTCCGGCGTGACGAAGACGACCGTATCGTCGGGGGTCTTGAGTGCCTCGGTAAAGCCTTCGGCCACCCAGCCCCGCGCGCGCTCGCGGTCCTTGGGCGTGACCCAGAAGTTCTTGCCCTTGATGCCGACGTCGAGCTGCACCGTGTGCTCACCCGCCTCGACCTTCGAATAGGGGATCTGCCGCTCGCTGCGATGGATGAGGTCCCACAGGAACGGGTTCTTGACAGCGGACGAATAGAACCCGGTGGGCGAGAACTTGTGCAGCAGAACGTCGCCCGGCTCGATCGTGCGGAGCATGTCCTTCCAGCCTTGCGGGATCGGGCTTTCCTCGGTCAGCAGCGGGCGCGTGCCGAACTGGAAGGCGATCTTGCCGAGCTCGGGGTTGTCGATCCAGTCGTCCCACTCGCGCAGGAACCAGACGCCTCCGGCCATGACGATCGGCACGTCTTCGCTCACCCCTTCGGCGCGCATCGTATCGCGCAGCGCCTTGACCCGCGGATATGGGTCTTCGGGCTTGGTCGGGTCTTCGGCGTTTGACAGGCCGTTGTGCCCGCCGGCGAGCCACGGGTCCTCGTAAACCACTGCAGCCATCAGCTCACTCACTTTGTGGTAGCTGCGCTTCCAGAGCGCGCGGAAGGCGCGCGCGGAGCTGATTATCGGCAGATAGCTGACGTTGAAGCGCGCGGCGATCTCCGCCAGCTTGTAGGGCATGCCCGCGCCGCAGGTGACGCCGGTGACGAGGCCCCTGGTGCGTTCGAGAACGCCTTCCAGCACCTGTTGCGCGCCGCCCATTTCCCACAGCACGTTGATGTTGATCGCGCCCTGGCCGCCCGAAACCTCGTAGGCGCGTTTCACCTGTTCGGCGGCGCCATCGATGGCATAGCGGACGAGCTGCTCGTGCCGTTCCTTGCGAGTGAGCTGATCATAGATCTGCGGGATGATCTTGCCTTCGGCGTCGTAGCTGTCAGCATTAACCGCGCTGACGGTGCCAACCCCGCCCGCGGCCGCCCATGCGCCCGAGCTCGCGTGATTGGTCGCGGAGACGCCCTTGCCGCCCTCGATGAGCGGCCAGACCTCGCGGCCACCATAGACGATCGGGCTCAGACCCTTGAATGCCATTGAACTGCTAATCCTCGTGAGCGGCCTTATTGCGCCGCATTGTCTGCCTTGACCGGGGTTCCCCGGCAGGGCTTGATCTCTTCCGGTCCGGGCCTCTTAGCGGCCCGCTTGAACTGTGCATAGTACCCGGCCAGCTCGGGTGCGTCACGGAACGTCACCAGCTCGAAACCGACTTGCGTGAACTCGCACGCCAGCAGCAGCGGATCGATTCCGTGCTGGTCGGCCGGCCGGTCGATGTCCACCACGATGACCTGGCCGCCCTCGCGCAGCGCGGGCCACATGCGCCACAGGAACGCGTAAGGCTCGCTGATCTCGTGGTACATGTGCACCATGAAGATACGATCGAAGCTGTTTTCGGGCAACTTCGGATCGTCGATCTCGCCCAATTTGATCGAGACGTTGTCGAGCCGCTCGCGCTCGACGCGGCGCGCCAGGCGGTCGAGCGCGTCACGGTCGATATCCTGCGCGAGCACGCGGCCCTCCTCCCCTACCCGGTCGGCGAGGCGGACCGTGTAGTAGCCCTCGCCCGCGCCGATGTCGGCTACGCTCATGCCGGGCTCGATCTCGGCGAAATCCATCACCTTGCGCGCTTCGCCTACGCTGTCGCGCGCGTCTTCCGACGAAAACTCGTTCGCGCCGAGGCCGGAGACGGGCCGGTCGGGAAGCGGGAAATCGCGCGCGGTTTCGGGCCGGCCGTCGTCGACCGGCTCGCAGGCCGCGAGGCCGAGCGCCAGCACGGCGCAGAGGAGGGAGAGAAGGGTCTTCATCTGGTCCTGAGACGCCCCTAGCGGAACCGACGGGCCCGGCAAAGCTGCCGAACGCCTCTTACTCGACGTCCTCGACCTCGACCTTCTCGCCGGTGACGCGCTGGGCCAGCGCGGCGGAGATGAACGGATCGAGCGCGCCGTCGAGCACGTCGTCCGGCGAGCTCGAGGTCACGCCGGTGCGCAGGTCCTTGACCATCTGGTAAGGCTGCAGGACATAGCTCCGGATCTGGTGCCCCCAGCCGATCTCGGTCTTGCTGGCATGTTCGGCGCTGGCGGCTTCTTCGCGCTTGCGCATCTCCTCCTCGAAGAGGCGCGCCTTGAGCATGTTCATCGCGATGTCGCGGTTCTTGTGCTGGCTGCGGTCCATCTGGCTAGCGACGATGATCCCGCTGGGGACGTGGGTGATGCGCACCGCCGAATCGGTCGTGTTGACGTGCTGCCCGCCCGCGCCACTCGCGCGGTAGGTATCAATCTTGAGATCGGCAGGGTTGATTTCGATGTCGATGGCGTCGTCGATCACCGGATAGACCCAGACCGAGCTGAAGCTCGTGTGCCGCCGCGCGGCGCTGTCGTACGGGCTGATGCGCACGAGGCGGTGCACGCCGCTTTCGGTCTTGGCATAGCCATAGGCGTTCTCGCCCTTGATCAGCAGGGTCGCGGCCTTGATCCCGGCCTGTTCGCCGGCATGATAGTCGATCAGCTCGACCTTGAAGCCGCGCCGCTCGGCCCAGCGGGTATACATCCGCTGGAGCATTTCCGCCCAGTCCTGGCTTTCCGTCCCGCCCGCACCGGCATGGATTTCGAGATAAGTGTCGTTCGCGTCCGCCTCGCCGCCGAGCAGTGCCTGGACCTTGTCGGCGTCGGCGCGTTCGGCAAGCCTCGCAAGGCTGGCAAGACCTTCGGCCACGACATCGTCGTCACCTTCGGCTTCGCCCATTTCGACGAATTCGATCGCGTCGTCCTTCTCGGACCCAATCTGCCGCACCGTGCCGATCGCGCTTTCGAGCCGCTTCTGCTCGCGCGTGATCGCCTGCGCTTCCTTCGGATCATCCCACAGCGTGGGATCCTGGACGCGCGCGTTCAACTCGTCCAGCCGGCGCAGCGCGCGGTCCCAGTCGAGCGACTGCCGCACCAGCGCCAACGCGGCGTCGATACGGTCGATATGGGCCTGCCCTTCGGCACGCATAAATTGATTCTCCAAAGGATTTGGCCGCCCGCTTAGCGGAGGGGCGTGCGAAGCGAAAGGGACGCCCGAAGGCGAGGCGTCAGCCGCCCCGTTCGAGCTTCTTCACCGCGGCGAGCGTAAGGCGGACGTGATTGCGATAGTCGAGGTCCGAATGGACGAACACGATCCGACCGCTTTGGTCGATCACGTAGCTGGTGCGCTCGGTCAGCCCGGTGTCCTTGCCGTCGCGGACGAGCGCCGCATCGTACGCCTCGATGATCTTCGGGGTCGCAGCGCCGACGGCGAACTTGTCGCGGCATTCCTCTCTCGAGAAGCGCTTCAGCGTTTCGATGTCGTCGGCCGACATCCCGACCACCGTCGCGCCCGCAGCGGCGAACTCGTCCGACGCCTCGGCAAACTGGCGCGCCTCCAGCGTGCATCCCTTGGTGAAGGCCTTGGGATAGAAATAGAGTACGACAGGCCCTTTCGCCAGGGCGGCGCGCAAGTTGAAGGCGAAGGCCTTGCCGGCGAGCGCTGCGTCGGTGGCGAACACCGGCGCTTTCGCCCCGACCGGCAGTTCGGCCGATGCCGGCGCAGCCAGAAGCGTGGCGAATGCGGCGGCCATGGCAAGTTTCCTCATCGCGCTCTCCTTCCCAAAAGTCAGTAGATTCCGCCCTGGTCCTCGACGAAGTCCGAAGGCTCGCCGTGACGCCCAGTGCCGGCCCCCGGATTGCGGCGCGCTGTCTCGCCCCGGCGAATCAAATCCAGGAACTCGCGGCGCTTGGCTTCGATCGCATCGGCGCGCGTGCGCCGCGGCGGCTCGGTATCGGGTTTGAACGCCTCCCAGATGATCGAGCTCAGAGGATCGTCGGTCGGCGAGCCATCGAGCACCCGTTTGCCGGAACGCCGATCGATCCGCACCATTCGCACACCCTGCGGCGCAACGAACGGCTCCTCCGACCAGCGATCGCGTGTCTCCTGCACAAATTCCTTGAACATCGGCGCGGCCGTGTTCCCACCCTGAACCCAGCCACCCATGTTCCGCGGCTGGTCGAAGCCGAGATACATGCCCGCGATGATGTCCGGCGATCCGCCCACGAACCAGGCGTTCGTCGGACCGGTGGTCGTGCCGGTCTTGCCGAACAGCGGCAGGTCGAGGTCGCGCAGGCGCACCGCCGTGCCGCGCGTCACCACACCTTCCAGCATGTGCACGACCTGATAGGCCGTCCGCGGATCGAGCACCTGCTTGCCGCTGCGGCCGAGCCGCGGCATTGGCTTGCCGTCCCATTCCGGCATGTCGCACCGCTCGCAATTGCGCGTGTCGGCGCGCCAGATCACCTTGCCGTGGCGGTCCTGCACGTAATCGATCAGCGTGGCGTTGTTCTGCCGCCCATGATTGACCAGCGCAGCATAGGCATTGACCATCTTGAGCACGGTGGTGTCGCCCGCGCCCAGCGCGAACGCCGGATAGGGCTCGTAACTGCCGATCCCGACGCGCTCGAACGTGTCGATGACTTTGGGCATGCCCGCGTCCATCGCGACGTGCACCGTCATCAGGTTGCGGCTCTGCTCTAGGCCCCAGCGCATGGTGTGGACCCCGCCGCCGCCGCCGCCGAAGTTGCGGAAGCATTTCTCGCCCAGCGCTGCGCCCTGGTAGAAGCAGAACGTCTGGTCGGGCACTTGCGTCGCGGGGGTCATGCCGTTGTCGAGGCCGGTGGCATAGACGAACGGCTTGATGGTCGATCCGGGTTGGCGTTGGGCCTGGGTCGCGCGGTTGAAGTCGCTCAGGCCGCTGTCGAACCCGCCCTGTATGGCGAGCACCCGGCTGGATTGCGGGGCCATGGCGACGAAACCGCCCGAGACCTCGGGTACGGAGCGCAGCCGGTAGCCGTTGCCCGAACGCTCGACCGCGACGACGTCGCCGACCTTCACCGCATCGGGAAAGCCGGTCAGCGGATAAGTCTCGCCGTCGGTGAGCCCCACGGTCGCGGACGATCCGCTGCGCTCGGTCACGACGCCGACGCGCCAGTCGCGGAAGTCGAGATTGAGGTTGGACGAGCGGAGCTGTGCAACGAGATCGCCGTTGTCCGGATCGATCGTCGCCACCGGACCGGGCCAGCCGCGGTTCCCGTGATAGCGCAACATGCCATTGCGCAGTGCGTCGCGCGCGGCCTCCTGCAGGACCGGGTCGAGCGAGGTGCGGACCCATAGCCCGCCAGCATAGACGCTGTTGCGGCCATCCGCCGCCGTTTCGCCGAACTTCTCGATCAGCGTGCGCCGGACTTCCTCGAAGAAATAGCCGGCGTCGACGGTTTCATGCTGCGCACGCATCGGCTTGAGATCGAGCGGCTGGCTCTTGGCCTCGGCTGCCTCTGCCGCGGTGACGAAATCGTTCTCGACCATCTGGTCGAGCACGAAGTTGCGCCGCTCCAGCGCCAGTTCCGCGTGCTGCTTGCGTCCGTAGCGCTCCGGTGCCTTGGGAAGGATCGCGAGGAAGGCCATCTCGTGCAGTTCGAGATCGCCGACGTCCTTGTCGAAATAGGCGCGCGAGGCGGCCTGCACCCCGAAGCTGCGCCGCCCGAGCGGAATCTCGTTGAGATAGAGCTCGAGGATCTGCTGCTTGGTCAGCACCCCTTCGATGCGCCGGGCGAGGATCATTTCCTTGAGCTTGCGGGTGACCGAATATTCGTTCGACAGCAGGATGTTCTTCGCCACCTGCTGGGTGATCGTCGAGCCGCCGACGGCCCGCTCGCCCGAGCCGAGCTTGCTGACATAGTCGATCACGGCGCCGGCGAGACCGCCGGCGTCGATTCCGCCATGGCTGAAGAACGTCTTGTCCTCGGCCGCCAGGTAAGCTTCGATCAATTCGACCGGAAAGTCGGCATACTGCAACTGAACGCGCCGTTCGCGCGCGTAGGAATAGACGATGTCCCCATCGATTCCGCGCACCATCGTGGGCAGAGGCGGTTCGTATTCGAGCAGCGTTTCCGCGTCCGGCAGATCGCGCGCAAGCAATGCCCAGACGACGAGCCACAGCGCGAGGAACGCGCCCAGCAGGATCGTCGTCCAGCGGAACCAGCGCTTTTCGCGCCAGCTCGTCCTGAACCAGTTCAACGCGCCGGACGCATCGCGGCGGATCCGGTAGCGGAAATACTCGGTGGTAGACTGTTCGGCCATGGTCTGGACGCGTCCCTAGCACGCGGATTCCGTCTTGCGCCATATCGATTAGGTCGGCAGCGCCACAAACCTCCGCCGTTGACCCACAAAGCGAGAGGATTGCGATGCCCGCCACCCCCGCCTGGCCGCCCAAATCGACCCCGCGCCTCTACCTCGAGGAGCGGATCGAAATCGGCGCCACGATCGCGCTCGACCAGGCCCAGGCCCGCTACCTGCTCGGCGTGATGCGGCGCGGAGACGGGGACGCGGTGCGCCTGTTCGACGACCTGACCGGCGAGTACCTCGCCCGCTTAGCTGCTGCCGGGGGCGGACGCTGCCTGGCGACGGTCGAGGAGAAGCTGGCTCCGCGCGAGGACGTGCCGGACCTGTGGCTCTGCGCCTCTCCGCTCCAGCGCGACAACTTCGCGCTCGTGGCGGAGAAGGCTTGCGAGCTCGGCGTGCGGCGGTTCGTTCCGGTCGAGATGCGCCGCTCAATCGTGCGCAAGATCAACGATGCACGGCTCAAGAAGCGGATGATCGAGGCTGCCGAGCAGTGCGAGCGCACCGCCCTGCCCGAGCTTGCCCCGCTGACGAAGCTCGACCGGCTCCTGCGCGATTGGCCGGCGGATCGCGCGCTGTTCTTCGCCGACGAACTGGGCGGCGAAGCGCCGGCGGAGGCGCTGGCGAACCATGCCGGTCCGGCCGCGCTACTGATCGGTCCTGAGGGCGGCTTCGACAACGCGGAACGTGCCGCGATTCGCGCGCTGCCGCAGGCGCGGCCGGTCTCGCTGGGCCCGCGAATCCTGCGCGCCGAAACCGCGGCGATCGCCGCCACCGCGCTGTGGATGGCGGCCGCCGGGGACTGGCGCAATTAGCGCTTTCCTCCAATTCACCGGTTGCCTATCGCAACCCGCATGAGCACTCGTGAAGCCTCGGCCGCCAACGATCCCACCATCGAAAGCCGCGACCAGCTGGTCGCGCCGATTGCCGCCGGCGAGAAGCCGAAAGACGCCTGGCGCATCGGAACCGAGCACGAGAAGCTCGTCTACAAGCGGGAGGATTTCCACGCCCCCGCCTATGACGAATCATGCGGCATTCGCGATCTCCTGCTGAACTTGCGCAAGTTCGGGTGGGAGCCGGTCGAGGAAGGCGGCAAGGTCATAGCGATGCGGGGTGCGGACGGCACCGTCAGTCTCGAACCCGCGGGGCAGCTCGAACTGTCAGGCGCGCCGCTCGAAAACCTGCATGAGACCTGCGACGAGACCGGCCGGCACCTCAAGCAGGTGAAAGCGATCGGCGAATGCTGCGGCGTCGGCTTTCTCGGGCTGGGCATGTGGCCCGACAAGACCCGCGAAGAGATGCCGGTCATGCCCAAGGGCCGCTACGAGATCATGATGCGGCACATGCCGCGCGTGGGCACTCTCGGCCTCGACATGATGCTGCGCACCTGCACCATCCAGGTGAACCTCGACTACGGCAGCGAGGCGGACATGGTGAAGAAGTTCCGCGTCGGGCTGGCGCTTCAGCCGCTCGCGACCGCGCTCTTCGCGAATTCGCCGTTCACGGAGGGCAAGCCCAACGGCTACCTCTCCTACCGCAGCCATATCTGGTCGGACACGGACCCGCACCGCACCGGCATGCTCCCCTTCGTGTTCGAAGACGGCTTCGGCTACGAGCGATGGGTCGACTACATGCTCGACGTGCCGATGTATTTCGTCTTCCGCGACGGGAAGTACATCGACGCTGCGGGCCAGAGCTTCCGCGACTTTCTCGAGGGCAAGCTGCCCGCGCTTCCCGGCGAGAAACCGCGCGAAAGCGATTGGTGGGACCATCTCTCCACCGCCTTCCCCGAAGTGCGGCTCAAGAGCTTTCTCGAGATGCGCGGCGCCGACGGCGGGCCGTGGAACCGGATCTGCGCCCTGCCCGCCTTCTGGGTCGGTCTGCTCTACGACGAGGGCGCTCTCGATGCGGCGTGGGACGTCGTGAAGGACTGGACGATGGAAGAGCGCGAAGCGCTGCGGGGTGCAGTGCCGAAGCTCGCTCTCGATGCGCCACTACCGAACGGCGGTAAGCTCCACGACATCGCGCGCGAGGTGCTTGCGATCTCCCGCTCTGGCCTCGCCGCACGCGCCCGGCTCAACAGCGGCGGCGACAACGAGACGGGATTCCTCGAAACGCTCGACGAGATCGTTGCCAGCGGCAAAGTTCCGGCGCAGCGCCTGCTCGACCTCTACCACGGCGAGTGGAACGGCGACGTCTCGCGGATCTACGAGCAGAGCTTCTAGCGTCTACTCCGCGGGCTGCTGCTGCACGGACCGCCCGCGCAGTCGCAGCCGCCGCCCGAGCGCGGCGAGCCGCCGGGTGATCAGCCCATGGCGCTCCATCCATGCGTGATAGGCGCGATATTTCTCATCTTCGCCCAGCAGATGCGCCTCCTCGGTCCTTGCGCGCCAGAAATAGATCGCGCTCACGCAGCTGAGGAAGAAGGTGTTGCGCACCATGTCCACAGCCGAGCCGCTGGAGACGAGAAACGGTAGCGTCGAGCACCACCAGAACAGGTTCTTCGCCAGATACGCCGGGTGCCGCGTGAAGCGGTAGGGCCCATTCGTCAGTACGCCGCGGTAAGTCAGGTTGGAAAAGCGCACCCCGAATGCGAGCGTCGCCCAGGCGTAGATCGCCGTCAGGAACACGAGCCACGCGGCCCAGACCGAAGCCAGAACGGGACTGTCCCCGAACCAGAAGCCCCAGCCGGGCGTGTTGACCTCGTATGCCAGCATGCCGTCGCCGCCCATGAAGGCGAAGACGAAGGGCGGGTAGCAGATCAACGCCGCCAACCATCCGGCCAGAAGCGGATTCCCGCTGCGGATATGCGCGTCGAGCGGGCGGAAGGTGATGAGATAGCCGACCGTGCCGATCTGCACGTCGATCACGAACAGAAGCTGGATCAGCAGCATGCCGAGCGCGACGGGGTTGGCGGCGATCTGCGCAAGATCCGTCTCCACCACCGCAGCGAAGCCGGCGGGCAGGATCGAGATCATGAAAGCACCGAAGAACGCCTTGATGATCCAGGCCCGCCAGTGCTTCTTCACCTCATCCGGATCGAATGCCTCGCGCCCGAGGAGCATGGCGCCGAAATGCCAGGCGTGATCGCGCGGGTTCACCATGTAGCGGTCGAGCCAGAGCACGTAAGGCACCGACAGCACGACCAGCGGGATCGCCGCCGCGGCGACGATGTCCATCGCGAAGAGATACTGCCCCCGCCAGTACCAGCGCGCGACGCAGTAGAGGAAGCCGAGGATCGCCCAGGTCGCCCAGAGGCCCGCGATCTTCACCAGCGAGACCTCGATCGCTTCAGGCAGGGAGCGCTTGAGGCTCCAATCGATGCCGGTGGAGGGGTTGCGGTGGACCTTGTCGATGAAGATCGACCAAAGGATCATCGGCGCCGCAGAGAAGAGCAGCGCGGTCAGCGCCGCGTGCGGCCCGGAGAGCGGCGCACGCGGGCCCGGCAATGCAAAGGCGTCCGCGATGTGCGGCCAGTTGCGGCAGAAGACGATCCACGCGAGCAGCCCTAGCAGCCCGGCGAGGCCCACGCCCGCCGAGACATCGCTTGCCGGGGGTCCCTTTGCCGAGATCGGGTGCGCGCTCATGACGAGTCGCGCGATAGCGGCAAAGGGTTAAGCGCGCGGTAAGAGCCTAGACGGCGCGATTACCGGAAGGCGTGGATCGTGCCGCCATCGTCCAGCAGGTAGAGGGTGTTGTTGGCCACGACCGGCGGAAGCGAGATAGGCGTTTCCAGATCGACGAACAGGCTGGCCGATCCTTCGCCGACACTGATCTTGTAGATCTCGCCCTGCGTGCTGGCGGCCCACAGGTTGTTGCCCGCGAGGACGGGACCGGTCCAGAAGATCGGGCCCTCCTTGTCGTCTTCGTCGCGGTAGCGCTGCAACTGCGTGAGCCACCGCACCTTGCCGGTTGCGCGCGCGATCGCGAGAAGGCGGGCATCGTCGGTCAGCGCGAAAATCCATTCGCCGGCGACCGCCGGGGTGGAAATACCGGCGACGTTCAGCTCCCACTGCCGCTGGCCGGTCACGAGCTCGTAGGCAGCCATGCGGCCGCCCTGGCCGAGCGCGTAAACGCTTCCGGAATCGATGATGGGATCGGCGTCGATGTCGGTCAGCGATCCGACTTCGGTCGAGATCGAGGTGCGAGCGAGGGCGTCCGACCACAGAACCCGGCCGTTCTCGTAACGATAGGCCGCCAGCTCGCCGGAGCTGTAGCCCGCAATCACGGTGCCCTGCCCTGCCGCAGGAGTCGCGACGCCGAACACGCCTGCCTGCGCCTGCGAACCGGATTCGTTCCACTGGGTTTCGCCGGTCGCCGCGTTCAGCGCATGGATCTGGTTGTCCTGCGTCATCACATAGATTGAATTGAACGCAATCGTCGGCGCTCCGCGGAGCGGTCCGGCTGGCTGCTTTTTCCAGATCTCGCTGCCCGTTCCCGCATCGAGCGCGATCACCTGACCCACGCCGTTGGTCGCATAGACGCGGCCGTCGTTGTAGCTCACCCCGCCGCCGAATGCCGCGTTGCGCGCGTTGCCGGTGAGTTCCATCCGATGGCTCCAGCGCCGCGCGCCGGTCTGCGCGTCGAAGGCATGGATCACGCCCTCGGTATCGACGGCAAACAGTGTGCCATTACCGATGACCGGGGCGGAGGCGAGCTTGCGGCGTTCGCCGCCGCCCGCGATCTGCACCGTCCAAGCCGACGCCGGATGGTCCGCCAGGGTGAGGTGGCCGTAAGCCTTGTCGGCGGTGCCGCCTGCCTGGGCCCATTCGGTATTCGTCTGCGCCGGGGGCAGAACGACGGCCACGCCGGCCAAGGCCGGATCGACCTTCGCCCCGCTTTCGATCCGCGAAAGCACCGGCTTGCGCTCGCCGATCGTCGGGGTGGTCTTGGTTTCGCCGCCGCCGAAGATGCCGCACGCACCGAGCATGCCGGCGAGCGCCGCCACGGCAACGCCGCGGCCAAGAATGGAAATGCGATTCGACTTCATCGGTTAGGCCCGTCCTGAATTATTGCTGCGCTTGCGGCGCGGCCGCGGGTTCTCGAATTCCGTCCAGCACCGCATCGACGTCTTCGATCGCGTCCACACCGAGGACGCCCGCCATCTGCCGTGCGCGAGAGCGGAGACTGTCGGGCTGTGTCTCGTCCTTCGCGATCGATGCGAAGAGCGTTCCCGCCTCCTGATTCTTACCCTGGTCGAGATAGGCCATCGCGACTAGTTCGCCTGCACTGCCGAAGTAGGGGTTACCCGGCACCGCCAGCGGCTTAAGCCGCGCGACGACCTCGCCCGGTTCCAGGCTGTCGAACGTCGCGGAGACCTCGCGGACCGTCGCCAAATCGCGGAGCAGTTGCGGCACATCGCCGTCGGCTGCGACTTCTGCGTAGATCTTCGCCGCATCCTCGTTGCGGCCCTGCTCCATTGCAATGCCGGCCTTGAGCAGCGCCGCCTGGGTCGCTGCGCCGCCTTCTTCGGCCACCAGCGGCTCGAGGCCTTCGGTCGCACTGCCGAAATTACCCGACTGGAGCTGATCGAGTGCGCCGACGAGCGTTTCGGACTCCGCTTCCCGCGCCGCTTCCTGCCGATGGTCCCAGAACAGGTATCCACCGAAAGCCGCAAGGCCGAGCACGACGGCGGCGATGATGGCCTTGCCGTAGCGCTGTGCGAAGTCCGCGAACTGATCCTGCCGGACCGCCTCGTCGACTTCGCGCATCAGCACGTCTTCTTCCGCGGCGCGGCGCTGGTCGGGGTTTTGCTTGGAAAGAGGGTTCAGGGCCAAGACGTGGCACTTTCGATCATTCGAGTGAAGGTTCGCCGGGCTGTTTAGCGGATGACCGCGCCAATTCAACTTGGAAACCCGCCTGTCCCCCAACGCGTGAACCCGAGGTGAAGCGGGCCGCGACGGACATTCAGCTCAGGGCGTCGTCGTCCATCGCAGAGGAGTAGAGACGGCGATAGGCCGCGATCATCGGTTTTTCGTCGTAGCTGGTCCGCGCCTTGTCGCGGTTTGCCTGCCCAATCCGGTCGCGCAGAGCGGGATCGCCCGCGAGCTGCGCGAGGCCTTGCGCCAGTGCGCTTTCGTCGCCTGCGGGGCCGATCAGGGGTACGTTGGCCTCGGACACTATATCAGCAACATCGCCCACTGCCGGCGCGACCACCGGCAGGCCAGCGGCCATTGCCTCCACCAGCGAGATCGGAAACTGCTCGCTGTCGGACGAAAGCGCGAACACGTCGAACAGGCCGACATAGCGCTCCGGATGGGGCGCAAAGCCCGGCAGATGGACCCGGTGGCCGATGTCGTATTCATCCGCCTCGGCGCGGATCGCGTCCCGCTCGGGCCCTTCGCCGACGATCACCAGGTGCCAATCCTCGGGCATATGACGGAAAGCGCGCACCAGCCGCGGCAGGTTCTTGACCGGGCGCAGGCCCGCGAGCGTGCCGACCCAGAATTCACCTTTCCGCTTTACCACGCCGCGTAGAGCGTCCGACTTCGGGCGCTTGGCGAAGGCCTTGGTGTCGATGCCGTTGGGGATATGCTTCACCCGCCCGATCGGCTGCTCCCACACCTGGAGCGCAATCCCCTCAAGCGTTTCCGAGGGCACGACCAGACCGTTCGTGCGCCCGAGTGCGATCTTGCGAAACCAGTTGCGCATCGGCTTGAGGCGCTTGCGCTCGTCTTCGTTGAAACCGTCTTCGTGATGGATCAGCGCCGGCAAACGGAAAACGTCCCTGAACACCGTATGCGCCATCACCGCGTTCATCGCGCCCCAGTTGTAGGTCAGCACGAGATCGTAGCCCTGCATGGCGCGGGCAAGACGCTTCAGGCGCCCCGGCGTGGGCTTGCCCTTCAGCGCCGGAAAATCGCGCGGATAAGTCACGGGAATCTGCCGCAGGATGTGCTGCGCTGCCTCCATCCGGTCCGGTTCCGCCGAGACGATCGCGTGCGAGACCTTGGGCCCGAAGGCATTGATCAGCCGAACCGAGCGCAGTTCCTTGCCGCCGGCGGCGAAAGTCGAATGGAGATGCAGTATCCGCGCCTTGCCGCGCCCGGTGGCGCTCATACCGCCTTCGCCATCAGCCGGTCGACCGCCGACAGGACGGCCGGCTCGTCGAGCAGCGGCGCGTGCCCCACGTTCTCCACCGTGACGAGTTCGGCGTCGGGGTGCCGCGCGAGCATGTTCCGGGCGGTCTCTTCCGATAACAGGTCAGACAAAGCCCCGCGCACAATCAGCAACGGTGCGCCCTGCAGCGCCTCGTACGCAGGCCAAAGGTCGGGCGGCGCAGCGCCGTCGCCGGCCTGGAACGGGTCGGCAATGCTCATGTCGTAGTCAAACGCGATGCGGCCGTTCTGCTGCACCGTCATCGTGCGTTTGGCCATGGCGATCCACTCTTCGGTGTCGAACTCCGGGTGGGCCGCCGAATGCACTTCCTCAAGCGCGTGGGCGGCGTGCATCCAGGTTGGGAAGTTGCGGCCCTGGCCGACGTATTCGGCGATGCGCGCCAGTCCTGCCTCCTGAAGCTCGGGACCGACGTCGTTGAGTACCGCGCCGGCGATCCTGCGTGGTTCGGCCGCGGCCAGCATCATCGTCATCAGTCCGCCGAGCGAGGTCCCCACGGCGACGAAGCGGGAAATCCCCTCCTGCGCCAGCAATGCAGACACGTCCTCGACATATGTCGTCGGCGTGTAAGTCGCCGGGTCGCGCGCATATTCGCTGTCGCCCCGCCCGCGCATCTCGGGCACGAGCACACGGCGCTCCCCGGCAAGATGCCCGGCAAGCGCCCCGAAATCGCGCGCATTGCGCGTCAGACCATGCATGCAGACAACCGGCACACGGTCCTCACGCCCCGGATAGTCGCGGAAATGCAGCTTCAGACCGTCCGGGCTTTCCCAGAAACGGTCGCTAAATCCTGTGTCCATCGGCTTCGGAGAGTTTCCTGTGTCCAAGTTGCTGCATCTCCGGACGGCCGCATTGCCAGCGCCGCCCGCGCGGCCCACTATCGCCCGATGCGCGAAGAACCGCAAGCGTCGCCCTATCGGCCCGATCCTGCGATCCTGCCTCTCTCGGGCTGGATTGCAGACGAAGTGGCCGCCGCCGAATTCCCCCGCGCCACTTTGCGCTTCCGCAATCGCAGGTGGGACCGTGCTGTCGGCCTGGACGATCTCGACGATCGGCAGTGGGCGGCGCACTTCGCCCGGTTCGAACCCTTGGCGGAGAATCTGCCCTGCCCGCTCGCGCTGCGGTACCACGGCCATCAGTTCCGGGTGTACAATCCCGAGATCGGCGACGGGCGCGGGTTCCTATTTGCGCAGATGCGCGACGCGGAGGGACGGCTGCTCGACCTCGGCACCAAGGGGTCCGGCCTTACACCCTACAGCCGCACAGCCGACGGCCGCCTGACGCTGAAGGGTGCGGTCCGCGAGATCCTCGCCACCGAGATGCTGGAGGCGCTGGGCGTCTATACCTCCAAGACCTTCTCGGTAATCGAAACCGGCGAGGAGCTATGGCGGGGCGACGAGCCCTCCCCCACCCGCTCGGCGGTCATGGTGCGGCTGAGCCACGGGCATATCCGCATCGGCACCTTCCAGCGCCTCCTCGCGCTGGAGGAACGGGAGCATATGGCGGGCCTTGTCGACTATTGCCTCACCCAATTCCCCGGCTCCCAGCCGCCCGCGGATGCGCCGGGGCGGGACGAGCCGGCGGTTGTCCTGATGCATCAGGTGGTCGAGCGACTTGCCGACCTTGCCGCCGCCTGGATGGTCGCGGGCTTTGTCCACGGCGTGCTCAACACCGACAACATGAACGTGACGGGCGAGAGCTTTGACTACGGCCCCTGGCGCTGGCTACCCGAATGGGATGCAGGCTTCACCGCGGCTTATTTCGATCAGACGGGGCTCTACGCCTTTGGCCGCCAGCCGGAAGCGCTGCACTGGAACCTAGGGCAGTTTGCGGTCGCGCTGCGCCTGCTCGCCGATGCGCCGCCGCTGATCGCCGCGCTGGAGCGGTTCGGACCGCTCTACATGGATGCGGTGGCGCGGCGCTGGTGCTGGCGGCTGGGAGTTGAATCCCGCGGGCCGGAGCAGGACGGCGTGCTAGTCGCCGCCTGCGAGAGGGCGATGCGGGAGACCGGGGCTCAACCGGACGGCTTCTTCCATCGCCACCGCGGTGGGCGAGACACCGAGGGTGAACTGGCCGAGGCGCTCAAAGACTATCGCGCCATTCCTTCGGACGATCCGTATTGGGACCTGCCGGCGCCAGAAACGATGCTGGTCGAGGAGGTCGAGACGATCTGGTCCGCGATCGACCAGCGCGACGATTGGGTTCCGCTCCACGACAAAGTGGAAGCCATCCGCCGGATGGGCGATGCACATGGCCCGCCCCCGCCGCCTCAGGGGCACTGAGCTACCGACTGGCAGACAATCGGTTTGTTACTACCTTGGGCCTATGGCATTGGCCCCGACATTCAGGAACGCAGGGATACCCGCTCCAGTGAGCAGCAATGAAATCGTGTCTTTCGCGCCCGCGACGGGCGAGGAACTGTGGCGCAGCCCCGCCGGCAATGTCGAGGAGACAGTCGACCGCGCACGCCGCGCCTGGCCCGCCTGGGCCGCGCAGCCGCTGGCGACCCGCATCGAGCTCTGCCGCCGCTTCGCGAACGAGGTGCGCAAGCAGTCGGACCGCTTCGCCGAACTGATCGCGCGCGAGACCGGCAAGCCGCTCTGGGAAGCGCTCACCGAAGTCGACAGCGTGATCAAGAAGGTCGATATTTCGGTCACCGCCTACGCGGAGCGAACGGGACAGAAGAAGCTCGACAGCGCACTCCAGGGCACAGCGGCGGTCCGGCACAAGCCGCACGGGGTCATGGCCGTGCTCGGCCCGTACAACTTCCCAGCGCACCTGCCCAACGGGCACATCGTTCCCGCGCTGATCGCGGGCAACGCAGTGATCTTCAAGCCGAGCGAGAAGACGCCGGCCGTGGGCGAGTTCCTCGTCGAGTGCTTCCACCGCGCCGGCATCTCCGCGGCGGTAGTGCAACTACTCGTCGGCGGGCCGGAAGAAGGCAAGGAATTGGTGGCTCACCGGGGAGTGGACGGCGTGCTGTTCACCGGGTCGGCCCAGGCGGGGATCGCGATCAACCGGAAGCTGGCGACCAGCCCCAACAAGATCGTCGCCCTCGAAATGGGTGGCAACAATCCCATCGTAGTGCTTGATACACCGAAGATTTCCGATGCAGCGACGCTGATCATCCAGTCCGCATTCACTTCGGCCGGACAGCGCTGCACGGCGGCGCGCCGGCTGATCGTCAAGGCTAGCATGTACGACGCGATCGTGACCGAGGTGAAGGCGCTCGCCGGCCGCATTATCGTCGACCAGCCCTTCTCCGATCCCGCGCCCTTCATGGGCCCGGTGATCGACAACCAGGCAGCGGATCAGTTGATGGAGAGCTTCCTCTACCTGCTGTCGAACGGCGGCAAGGCGATCCGCCACCTGACCCGGCCCGACGACGACCTGCCGTTCCTTTCCCCCGCGATGATCGACACGACGGCGATGGCCGATCGGCCGGATGTCGAGCTGTTCGGTCCGCTGCTGCAGGTCATCAAGGTGGATGATCTCGACGAAGGAATCGCGGAGGCGAACAACACACGCTTCGGTCTCTCCGCTTCGTTGATCGGCGGAACACCCCAGGATTACAATAGGTTCTGGGCCAATATTCGCGCGGGAATCGTCAATTGGAACCGCCCGACGAACGGCGCATCCTCGAACGCGCCGTTCGGCGGCATCGGCCTGTCGGGCAATCACCGCCCGGCCGCCTATTACGCGGCGGACTATTGCGCTTATCCGGTGGCGAGCACCGAGATGGACCAGCCGCGCGCCAGCGTAGGTGTCGGCTTCAAGGACGCCTGAAGCGCCTTACAGCCCTTGCGTGACGAGATCGGCCTCCGTCAGCCCGGATGTGCCAGAACGCGCGTAGAGCGCGAATGAGGCCCCTTCGCGCGTGCCGCGCAGGATCGATTCATCACCTGCGGCGGCGAGGGTCGACGAGAAGCCCGCGTCGAGCGCGCGGGTGTGGTAGAACGCAAGCACCTCCTCGATCGGCACGGGCGTCCGGAAATTGACTGCTCGCAGCGCGCACCCCGCTGCATCGCTGCCCGCCGCTTCTTGCGTCGCACCGCGAGGATAGACGGGGAACGGCGTGGGCATACGGGCGGCCCAGATGAAGCCTTGGTCGAGCGAACGGACGCAGGCCTCGCTCGCGCCTGCGTAGGCGGCGCGTGCGGTGATCGTGATACGGCTTTCCAGCGGGACTTCCGCCTCAGGCTCCCCGACCGGAGGCAGCCGCCGAAATCGATCGCGCCCGCCGACGAGCGCCCGTGCCTCCTCGCGCGCGGCATCGATGGCGCGGGGGCTGTCGTTCACAAGTGGCAGCGCGTGGTCGATGCCGCCGGTCAGCGCAGCGCTGCCTTCGTTCTGGAGCGACAGGTCGGGGTCCGTCAGGATCTGATCGTTGAGGGCGGCGATCACCGCTGGGTCGACATCACCGGGGGTCGGCTCGAGGCGCTCGCCGCTGCATGCCGCAAGGACGCAGGCGAGCAGCGCGCAGAAAGCGATGCGGTGCTCCGCCATGCCAGTCCCCTTTCCAGCCCCGTGCCCGAAACGACCTGCGGGTTAGCGGCAAGAGGGAAGAATAGGGTTAACCGGTCAGCAGAAAAGTTGAAGGCGCCCGCCGCCATCTGGCAACGGAGCGCCTTCCGCGGCACGGTGGGGCCGCGCTGCGGCTGCAGGTGGGTGCAGCCGAAGCTTGTCAGTGCAATCGGATCAGCGGCAACGCGAACCGCTGCGGTCGATCTCGCGGCCGAGGAGGGCACCGCCCGCCGCGCCGAGAATGGCGCCGAGGGTGCGATCGCCACGGCCGGCAACTTCGTGACCGACCAGGCCGCCGACTGCGCCGCCGATCAGGAGACCGGTCGTGCCGTCGTCCTTGCGGCAGTAGTAGCGTCCGTCACGGCCGCGCCACGTGCGCCGGTCGCGATAGTCGCGATCACGATCCCGGTAGCGATCGTACCGGCCGCGGTCGTAGCGACGATCGTCGCGATCGCGATAGCGGTCGCGCCACTGGTTGCTGCTCTCGATCTCGTAAGTCGCCGCATGGGCCGCCTGGTAGGTGCCGGTAGGCACCGCTGCCTGCGCGGGCATCGCCATCGCGAGCCCAGGGGCCGCGATCGCCAGCGCTGCGATCTTGAAAGTCTTCATGGTCATCGCTCGGTCCTTTCTTTCTCGCCGGACCCCGACTCGATGGGTCATCCGCTCGATGCATTCATGTTTACGACGTGTTTTCTGAACGGACTGCAACACGAGATACAGAATTCGAATTTGCGACAGAGCGAGCGATTTCGGCTGCCGAGATGCCCTCTTGCAGCGGTTCATCGTCGCACCTAAATGCCTCGCAAGTGACCGATGCACCGCCCCAGACCCGGCAATCGGGCTTCGCCGCCGGGCTCACGGCCTACTTCATCTGGGGTTTCCTTCCGCTTTACCTGCTTCTCGTTCGAGAGGTGCCGGCTTTCGAGTTCGTCGGTTGGCGAATCATTTGGACGCTGCCGATCTGTCTGCTGATCGTGGCGGTTCGCAAACAAGGGCCGCAGATCCGCGCAGCGTTGTTCAACCGCCGCGTACTTGCCACTCTGGCCGCGAGCGCGACGCTGATCGGCACAAACTGGTTCGTCTACGTCTGGGCGATCCAGCAAGATCAAGTCTACGCCGCGAGCCTCGGCTATTACATCAACCCGCTGCTCAACGTGCTTTTGGGGACGTTCGTCCTGGGCGAGCGGCTGAGCCGACGGCAATGGCTGGCGGTGGCCATCGCCGCCTGCGGTGTGGCGCTTCTCCTCGGCGGCGCGCTGACGACGCTATGGATCAGCCTCACCTTGGCCGTGACGTTCGGAGCCTATGGCCTGCTGCGCAAGCAAGTCGACGTCGGCGCCCTCCCCGGCTTGACAATCGAATCGGCGCTCCTGCTCGTGCCCGCGGCGGCGATCGCCTGGTGGTACGCCGCCTCATCCACGGGTTCGTCGTTCGGCCAGTCGACCGAGCTCAGCCTCGCAATCGTGCTTGGCGGCATCCTGACCGCAATCCCCCTGCTGCTGTTCGCCATCGCCGCGCGGCGGATGGATTATTCGACCCTGGGCTTCCTGCAGTTCCTCGCGCCGACGATCGTCTTCATCCTGGGCCTGACCGTGTTCGATCAGCCGCTCCAGCCGGTGCAGCTCGCCTGCTTCGTGCTGATCTGGATCGCCATCGCCGTTTTCGTGTGGGACATTCTCGCACGGCGTCAGGCGGACAAGGTCCTTCAGGCCTAGGCGCGCAATCTCCAGCGCAGCGTTTCGCCGGCATGGAACGGGACGATCATGGTCCCGCCCGCGTCGATCTGATCGGGGACATCGGCGCGTGTCCGTTCCAGCGTGATCCGCTCCTCGTTGAGCGGTAGCCCATAGAAGCGCGGGCCGTTTTCCGAAGCGAAGCTCTCGAAGCGGTGGAGCGCGCCCTCTTCCTCGAACACCTGCAGATAGCTCTCCAGCGCGTAGGGCGCGTTGAAGATGCCCGCGCAACCGCAGGCGCTTTCCTTGGTATGGCGCGCATGGGGCGCGCTGTCGGTGCCGAGGAAATACTTCGCAGAGCCCGAGGTCGCCGCCTTGCGCAGGGCCAGCCGGTGCTTCTCGCGCTTGGCGACCGGCAGGCAGTAGGCATGCGGCCGAATGCCGCCAACGAGCATGGCGTTGCGATTGATGTGAAGGTGTTGCGGCGTGATCGTCGCGCCGACATTACCGCCGGCCGCGTCGACGAACTGGGCGGCGTCCTCCGTGGTGATGTGCTCGAAGATCACCTTTAGCTCCGGCAGTTCACGCAGCAGCGGCCCGAGAACGCGGTCGATGAACACCTTCTCGCGGTCGAACACGTCGACCTCGGCATCGGTGACTTCCCCATGGACGCAGAGCGGCATGCCGATAGCGGCCATGCGCTCAAGCGCTCCGCGGATATTCGCAACATCGGTGACGCCATGCGCCGAATTGGTGGTGGCATTGGCGGGGTAGAGCTTGGCCGCCGTGAACACGCCGTCGCGGTGGCCGCGCTCCAGTTCGTCCGGATCGCTGTGATCGGTGAGATAGCAGGTCATCAGCGGCGTGAACGTCACGCCTTCCGGCACGGCGGCCAGAATACGATCGCGGTAAGCGCCGGCCGCTTCCACCGTCACGACCGGCGGCGACAGGTTCGGCATTACGATCGCGCGAGCGAACTGGCGCGCGGTGAACGGCGTCACACCACGCATCACGTCGTCGTCGCGCAGGTGAACGTGCCAGTCGTCGGGGCGGCGGATGATGAGGGATTCGGGCGCGTCGGTCATGGGGCTTCCCTTAAGCGCGCCGCTGCCTATCTGTCACCCATGACCGCGACCCGCCTGTTCGACCGCGCCGTGGTGCGCCTGAGCCCGATTGATGAGGGAGAGGACGTGGCCGGCTTCCTCCAGGGATTGCTGTCCAACGACATCGCGGGCCCACTGCCCGCCTATGCGGCGCTACTCTCCGCCCAAGGCAAGACCCTGTTCGACCTGATCGTCTGGCCCGGCGGCGAAGGCGAGATCCTGCTCGATTGCGAGGCCGCCCACGCGGAGGAGCTGGTCAAGCGGCTGTCGCTCTACCGCTTGCGGCGCAAGATCGACATTCGTGTGGATGACACGGTCGGCGTCCATTGGCGCAAGCAGATCGGCGACGGTGCAGCGCCCGATCCGCGACTCGCAGATCTCGGCGAGCGTTGGCTGGCCCCCGTTTCGGGAGAGGACATGGCAGCGGATGCCGAATGGCGTGCGCATCGCCTTGCCCTCGGCGTGCCTGAGGGGCGCGCGGAGCTCGGCGACGTGCTGTGGCTCGAGACCAATGCCGTGGAGCTTCACGGCGTGAGCTTCTCCAAGGGCTGCTATGTCGGGCAGGAGAACACCGCGCGGATGAACTGGCGGCAAAAGGTCAACCGCCGCCTCGTGGTCGTCCCGCTCGACAAGTCGGAAGAGAAGCGGCGCAAGGCGGCCTATCCGGCGCTTGGCCTCGCGGTCGATCACCTGAGGCTGGAGGCGATCGATCCCGCGTGGGCGCCCGGCTGGCTTGCCGGATCGCTCAGCCCGGTTGAGTAGCGGCTGCGATCGAGTTCAGCAGCATCCGCTCGGCCCGGTCGCGTGCGGCGGTGTCCGGCAGCTTGAGCGAACGCGCGAGCGCCGAGCCGATCAGCGCGTCCCCCATCGCAAGCAGGACGAGCGCCAGCGTATCCTCGTGCACACGCGTCAGATCGCCATGCGGCCCCGCTTCTTCGGGCGCGATTTCGTCCACCAGTTGATGGATCGCCTCGACGATCGGGGTCAGCGCATCCTCGTTGCCGGTCAGGATCATCCAGCTTGCGAGCGCGCCGGCGCCTTCCTTGTCGAAGGCATCGAACGCAAGGTCGACCACCTCACGCGGCGATCCGAGGCCAGCGCGGCTCGCCCGCACGGCGTCCTTGATGCTCTCGCACACGGTTTCGGCCAGATGCCGCGCGAGTTCCTTCTGCAGACCCGATGCCGATCCGAAATGATGCAGCAGGTTCGCATGCGTCCGGCCAATCCGCGCGGACACGGCCTTCAGCGTCACGGATTGCGGGCCGGTTTCTATAAGTAATGCGCGCGCCGCCTCGAGCGCAGACTTGCGGCTTTCTTCCGGGCTGAGGCGCTTGCGACTTGCCATGCGATTCCTTGAACAATAAAAGATTAACCATGCGGGGGGATCAAACCATCGGGGTAGAGCGCGAGAGCGCTGCCGGCAAGTCGCCGCACACCAGCGGGAGCGCGACGCCTGCCGATCATGCGCTGAACATCCGCGACCAGAAGTTCTGCCGGGGCGAGCGGCCGGCGCGCTGGTGGCATTCGGGTGATCCGGTGGCGACCGCCTGGTACAATTCGGTCTCCGCCAGCCTGCCGCGGGGCGAGAAGTTCTTCATCCAGGTGATGAAGTGCTACGACGACAAGGTGCCGCCCGCCATGGCGGCGGAACTGCGCGCTTTCACGCGGCAGGAATCGAACCACGCGCGCGAACACGTGGCGTTCAACAATCTCGCGCAGAGCCATGGCTACGACATCGAGAGCATCGACAAAGGCATCGAGGAGATGCTGGCGCTGACCCAGGGGCGGCCGGTCGAATTCAATCTCGCCATCACCATCGCGCTGGAGCATTTCGCTGCGTCGATCAGCCACTGCCTGCTGACCGATCCGCGCTACCTCGCAGGCGTGGACGAGGAAATCGCGGAGATGTGGCGCTGGCACTCGATCGAGGAGATCGAGCACAAGGGCATCACCTACGACGTCTGGCTCCACGCCACCCGCGGGTGGAGTGCGTGGCAGCGGTACCGCGTGCGCGCGCTGCTGACGCTGCTGATCACGCGCCGCTACTACAACAACCGGGTACGCGATGCGCTCGGCCTGCTGCGGCAGGACGGGATCACGGGTGCGCGTGCGAAGTGGCTGTTGTTCAAGCACTTGTGGATCGCGCCCGGAATGATGCGACGGATGTTCTTCGACTGGGCGAAGATCCTGCTGCCGGGTTTCCATCCCTGGAAGCAGGACGATCGGGCGCTTATCCGCAAGTTCGACAGCCCCTATGCCGATGCGGTGATGCCGGCGGAATAGCGCCGCGACGCCCTTTGGGAGTTGCTGCCAAGACCGAGTCTCGAACGCTCCGCCAACCGAGCGATGGCCAGCCCGTGCCCTCCGAGCGCCCGGCTATTGACACGGATGTAAGTATAGGCTACTTACAAAGGTGTCAGTAATGTTGCGAGCGAATCATGAACGCCCCCCAGACCATCACTTTCGAGCGCGCATCATCGAGCCCCACGCCGCCGGATCTCGCGATCACCGTGCGCGACGAGCGTTTCAACCGCGAGGACAAGCCGCGGCGCTGGTGGGCCGGCGAACCGTTCGGCACCGCCTGGCACAATGCGCTCTCCGCCACCTTCCCACGCGGGGAGGCTTTCTTCATCGAGGCGGTCAAGGCTCATCGCGACGGCGCCGACCCCAGGCTCGACGCCGAGATCCGCGCGTTCGTGAAGCAGGAAATCAACCACACGCGCGAGCACATCGCTTTCAACAAGCTGGCGGAAAACGCCGGCTACGACATCAAGGTGATCGACAAGCGGGTCGAGGAACTGCTCGCGCTGACGAAGGACCGGCCGCCGATCGCCAATCTCGCCGTGACCATGGCCCTCGAGCACTACACAGCGATGATGGCGCATGAGTTCCTGGCCAATCCGCAGCATTTCAAGAATGCCGATCCCGAGGTGCGCGCGATGTGGCGCTGGCACGCGGTCGAGGAGATCGAGCACAAGGGCGTCGCATTCGACACCTGGAATCATGCGACGCGCGACTGGTCGAAGTGGCAGCGCTGGAAGGTCCGCAGCCTGGTGATGCTCTCCGTGACGGGCCGGTTCTTCAAGAACCGCTGGATCGATTCGATGGGTCTGCTCGCGCAGGACGGAATCATCGGCTGGAAGGCGCGCTGGGGCCTGCTCAAGTACCTGATCGTCAGCCCGGGTGTCCTGCGCCGGATCTTCCCCGCCTGGCTCGCCTACTTCAAGCCCGGTTTTCACCCATGGGATCACGACGACCGCGAGTTGATCGGCCTCTATGAGGGCGAGTTTCAGGACGCGCTGCTGCCGGCGGAGTGATCTCGCCCCTCCCGAAAGGGTGAGCGAAGGTTGCCCTGCGGCGTAGCGCGAGGCCTGCGAGCGGCTCTACGCCGCCCACATTCCCGGTTCCTCTTCGCCCGCCAGCTCGAGTGCGTACTCCGCCGCCAGCGCCTGTTCGCCGCGCCCGTGGCTATACCGCGGCCGGATGCGACCGACCGGCGCAAAGCCCAGCTTGCGCAGCACGCTACCCGAAGCGGGATTGTCGAGGAAGTGGCTCGCAATGATCCGCCGGTGCCCCAGCATGCGCGCAATCTCGATCATCGCGCTTCCTGCCTCTGTCGCATAGCCTTGCCCCCAATGATCGCGGGCGATCCAGTAGCCCAGCTCGATCTCCCGACCTTCCGGGTTGATCCCGATGCAGCCGATCAGCGCGGCGTCGTCGGCGCGGGCGATCAGGAAGCGGGGGAAGCGCGGTTCGAACGGACGCGAAACGAACTCGCGCGCATGCTCGCTGCGATAGGGCCACGGCGCGCGTGCAAGATTGCGCACCACCCCTTCGTCGGCGATCGCGCTGAAGACCCGGTCCGAATCCTCGGGCCATGGCGGTCTCAGGAGCAGTCTCTGGCTGCGATGGAACACGGCGATCTCTCCTCATTCGCCCCGCAGCGCCCCGTTAGGGTCGATGCGTGACAGTGCGATGGCGGCGAAAGAATATTTCGCCGACGAGAGAGGGAGAAACGACAAGAGGGAGACGGGTCGGCCCCATCTCCCTCTTCGTCTGCCGGTGTTCAGCCCGGCTGGGACCGTCCCGTGTGGACGATCCCGTTATCGGATCGTCCGGTTATTCGGCAGCTTCCGCGAGCATGTCGACCGACACGTACTTGCGGCCAAGTTTGCCGGTGTGGAATCGGACGACGCCTTGCTCGAGCGCGAACAGCGTGTGGTCCTTGCCCATCCCGACATTGGTGCCCGGATAGAACTTGGTGCCGCGCTGGCGCACGATAATGTTGCCCGGAATCACGCCCTGGCTGCCGAACTTCTTCACGCCGAGGCGACGGCCGGCCGAATCGCGACCGTTGCGGGATGAACCGCCTGCTTTCTTATGTGCCATCGTTCGTGGTCCTTACTTCTTCTCGGCCTTCTTGGCCGGGGCTTTCTTGGCGGGCGCCGCGTCGGCCTTGCTCTCGGCAGGCTTGTCGGTGGCACCGGTCTTCTTCGGCGCGGCCTTCTTGGCGGCGGGCTTCGTCTCGCCTGCTTCCACCTTCTTGGCCGGGGCCTTCTTCGCGGCTTCCTTCGCTGGAGCGGCCTTGGCCGCTTCTTCTGCCGGAGCAGCCTTCGCCGCTTCCTTCTTCGGCGCAGCCTTCGAATCGCCGACTGCAGTGATGCGGAGCAGGGTCAGCTGCTGGCGATGACCCGCCTTGCGGCGATAGTTGTGGCGGCGACGCTTCTTGAAAACGACGACCTTCTCGCTCTTCGCCTGCGCGATGATCTCCGCCGAAACGGCAACCTTCGAGGCGTCGGCAATCTTGTCGCCTTCGCCGGCGAGCAGGACGTCGCCCAGCGTCACCGTATCGCCGGCTTCGCCAGCGAGCTTTTCGACCGCGATCTTGTCTCCGGCGGCAACCCGGTATTGCTTGCCGCCCGTGCGCACTACTGCGAACATGGTGGTAACTTCCATTCTCTTTGCTGTGCCCCCACCGTGGTGGAAGAGGCGCGACCGAAATGCCGCCAATGGCGGTGTCCGGAAAGATGGGTGCCGTTAAGGGAACCGCCCGCGCAAGTCAACGGCGGAAATCCGCCTGCGCGCGCCATCTGGCGCAGCGCGGGGTGCATGCTATGAGCCTTGCAGAATGAAGCAAGCCCTCACCCGCATCGCGCCACTCGTTCTCGCCGCCCCGCTGGCCGCCTGCGCTGGCGGCAGCGCCGACTATCCGTCGCTGGCGATCCGGGATGCCGAGCGCGTCGAGGGCACGTTCGAACCTGCCCCGGCAGCCGAAGCCCCGGCCCCGCCGGCAGCGCCGAGCGCCGATCTGCTCCAGCGGCTCTCGCAGCTACGGACCGAGGCGGCGAGCGCCCATCAGGCGTTTACTCAAGCCGTGCCGGGTGCGCGCCGCACGATCGAGGCCGCTCGCGGAGCAGGCGTCGAAACGAATAGCTGGGCCGCCGCACAGGTCGCGCTGGCCGACCTCGATTCGCATCGCAGCAGGACGGCGGTCGCGCTGGGCGATCTCGACCTGATATTCGCCGATGCGACCCTCGCCTTCGAGTTGCGAGAGCCGATCGCCGCTGCGCGCAGCGAGGTCGCGGACATGATTGCGCAAGAGGATGCAATTCTCACGGAGCTGCGCAGCATCCGCTAACGCGCAGCGCCCGCCGGATCCCTGGCACCGTTCCCGTCGAGCGGCAGATATTGCCCCGTCAAACCCGGCGCCGCAGCCACGTATCGCTCGGTTCGGGCGATCGCCTCCCCCTTCCCCGCCGCGGCGTTGACGCGCAGCGGTGCGTGCTTCCGCGCCAGACCCGCGACGGCGGCAAGTCGCCAGGCGTGATGAGTGTGATCGGCCGGCGCGAAGACGAGCAGCAGATCGTCGCCCGCTGCAAGTGCATCCTCAGCATAAGGCAGCCAGTGCTGGTGGAACACGCTCGCGGCGGACAGGGGATCTTCCGGCAAATCGTCCACCGCGATCCGCTTCATCAGCGGCGCTCGCGAGTCAGCGTGATGCCGATCTTCTCGTTGCCCTGGGCGATCGCCAGCTTGACGATCTTCACCGTGACCGCCTCGACCCGCTCGTCCTGCAGGAACAGCGTTTCGCAGATGTGGTCCGCGACTGCCTCGATCAGCTTGAAGTGCACCCCGGGCGGCAGCGCCTCCGTGGCGGCGAACTTCAGGTCCATGTAGTTCTTGCTCGCGTCCAGCGGCGTATCGGGCGCGTAACGGACCGCGCACTTGAGCTGCGCGCTGATGGATATCCGCAGCGGCTGCGGCTTGCCGGTCTCCTCCGAGTAGATGCCCGTGAGGACATCGTGCTCGAGATCGGCAACTTCCAGGATCAGCGAATCGGCCATGTGTTGCGCTTAGCCTGGATTGGACCAGCGGGCGAAGATTGCGGTGGGGAGGAGGCGGGGATCTTTACTATCCTCGCGCACAGAAAGGTCGCCGTGTTGGATTTCCCCCGGCAGATCCTGCAGAACTTCAGCCAGCAGTCCGGCGAGCGCGAGGCTGCTCATGCGCACTGCGTAGACGGTGAGGAAGAGGAAGCGGCTCTCGCCGTCGAGCAGCTTGCGGCAATCGCGGACGAGGCCGGGCAGCCCCTCTTCGATCCGCCAGACTTCCCCGTTCGGGCCGCGCCCGAACTTGGGCGGATCGAGGATGATCCCGTCATAGCGCCGCCCGCGCCGCACCTCGCGCGCGGCGAACTTGACCGCGTCGTCGACGAGCCAGCGAACCGGCCGCCCCTCCATGCCCGAGAGCGCCGCGTTCTCGCGCGCCTGAGCGACGGACTTCTTCGACGCGTCGACATGCGCGACCTGTCCGAAGCGACTGAGCGCCAGGGTCCCGACGCCGGTATAGCCGAAGAGATTCAGGAGCTGCGCATCCTCGGCCGCGCCGAGCTGCGCGCCCATCCACTCCCACACGGGGGCCATGTCGGGGAAGAACCCGAGGTGGCGGAAAGGGGTGCATTGCGCCGTGAAGCGTACCTCGTTCCAGGAAAGCGGCCAGCCCTCGGCCGGTACCGGCTCCGCGAACTGCCAGCGGCCGCCGCCGTCCTCGTCCGAACCGGGCACGAACTCGCCGTGCGCCCACCAGTCGGCATCGCGCGGGGTCCACATGGCCTGCGGCTCGGGCCGGATGAAGCGGTAGCGGCCGTAGCGCTCGAGCTTGCGGCCATTCCCGCTGTCGACGAGCCCGTAGTCGGCCCAGGGTTCGCCGATCATGACCTGAGGGTTTTCGATCAGGCGGGCCATGCCGGACCTTGTCGTTCACGCGCAGAGGCCACGATCACACGCTCGCATGCTCGGTGATGTACGTGGCTACCGCATCATAGTCGCCGGGCAGTTCGGTAAAGCGTTCCTCGCGCGCAAACAGGTCGCCGACGCGTGGGGGCAGCGGCGGGCGGGTCCCGGTCGCGCGCTCCACCGCATCGCGGAACTTGGCCGGATGGGCCGTAGCGAGCGTCACGACCGGCGCATCGACGTCCTGCAGCCGCGCCGCGTGGAGACCGATCGCGGTATGCGGATCGACAGTCTCGCCGCAATGCTCCCACGCCCAGCGCATCGCCTGCGCCATCTCGTCCTGATCGGCGCGCGCGCTGGTGAAAAGCGCAGCGGCCCCTTCGCGCTGCGCGTTGGTGAGGCGCATCGCCTTCGTCCCCTCGAACCCGCGCATCTGTTCGGCCAGCGCCGCGCCGTCGCGCCCACCGCAGTCGAACAGCAGGCGCTCGAAATTGGAGCTGACCTGAATGTCCATCGAAGGCGCCGCGGTCGGCGTCACCTCGCCGGCCGAATAGTCGCCGTCGGACAGCGCGCGGTGGAGGATGTCGTTGACGTTGGTGGCCACGATCAGCCGTTCTACCGGCAGGCCCATCTTCGCGGCGACATAGCCGGCAAAGACGTCACCGAAGTTGCCGGTCGGCACGCTGAACGCGACCTTGCGCTGCGGCGCGCCGAGTTGCAGCGCGGCGGCAAAATAATAGACGACCTGCGCCATCAGCCGCGCCCAGTTGATCGAGTTCACCGCGCCGAGCTGCACCCGGCCGGTCAGCGCGGTGTCGGCGAACATCCGCTTCACCATCGCCTGCGCGTCGTCGAAGCTGCCCTCGATCGCGATGTTGTGCACGTTGGGTGCGAGCACGGTGGTCATCTGGCGGCGCTGCACATCGCTCACGCGGCCCTTGGGGTGGAGCATGAAGATCTCGACACCCTCGCGCCCCGCGACCGCATCGATCGCAGCCGAGCCGGTATCGCCGCTGGTCGCGCCGACGATCGTCAGCCTCTCTTCGCGGCGACCGAGGAATTCCTCGAACAGCAGCCCGAGCAGTTGCAGTGCGACATCCTTGAACGCCAGCGTGGGCCCGTGGAAAAGCTCGAGCAGCCAGTTGCGCTGGTCGAGCTGGACCAGTGGCGTCACCGCCTTGTGCGCGAAGCGGGCGTAGGCTTCCTCGCACAGCTCGCGCAGGCGCTCGGGCGTCAGGCTGTCGCCGACGAACGGCTGCATCACCCGCGCGGCAAGCTCCGCGTAGGGAAGACCGGCGAGCCCGGCGATCTCGCCAGGCGAGAACTGCGGCCATTCGCGAGGCAGGTAGAGCCCGCCGTCGTTCGCCAGACCGGCGAGCGTGACGCCTTCGAAATCGAGCGGCCCGCCATTGGGGTTTTGGGCGCTTCCGCGGGTGGAGACGTATTCCATCGACCGGAGCGACTAGCCGGGCCCCGCCCGCCCCGCAAGCAATGGGCGCTAGTCGGCGCCAAGGCTTTCCTTTTCGTTCGCCTCCAGCCCTTGTTTGAGACGATGCAGGCCCGAGGCGGCCGCGGCCGCATGCGGACCGATCCAGCGCTCGTGGATCGCCTGAATGGGCATGGCGTCGAGATAGTTGAACCGCTCCCGCCCTTTGCGCACCGGCACCAGGAGGCTCGCGTCCTCCAAGACCTTCAGATGCTGCATCACGGTGCAGCGGTTCATCTCCGGAAACAGATCGCAAAGCTGGCCCGTGGTGAGCGGGCGCAGCTTAAGCGCATCGCAGACCGCCCGGCGCACGGGGTTGGCCAGCGCCTTGAACACGGCATCGAGATCGTCTTCGATTGACATGTTATGTTTTTATAACATATTTCTCTCTCGATCAAGCAGCGACTCGAAAGGAGCGGATGCGATGGAACTGAAATTCAGAGTGGCGGCGCGGATCGCCAAGCCCGTGCACGAAGTGTTCGAGGCGGTCGCCGATCCCGGTCAGCTCTCGCGCTATTTCACCACGGGCGGCGCGCTGGGACGGCTCGAGACCGGAGCCACGGTGACCTGGGACTTCCAGGATTTCCCCGGCGCATTCCCAGTCTACGTCATCGAGGTCGTGCCGGACGAGCGAATCGTCCTCGAATGGGATGCCAGTGAAGGCGAAGCGCCGAATGTCGAGGGCGCCGAGTCAGTCAGTGCGGACTACCGGACGACCGTGACGATGACCTTCAAGCCGCTCGACGACGGCCGCACGCTGGTCGAAATCGCCGAAGAGGGCTGGCGCGAGAATCAGGGCGCGCTCAAGGCCAGCTACGGCAACTGCCAGGGCTGGAGCCAAATGCTTTGTGCGCTCAAGGCCTGGCTCGAGCACGGCATCAACCTGCGCGACGGGATGTACAAGTAGCCAAATGGCCGACGACCCAGCCCAATAAGGAGGTAGCTCATGTATGTCAGCGGTTTCGTGCTCGCCGTTCCGGAGCAAAACAAGGATGCCTTTCGGAAGATGTCGGAAGGCTGGTGGGAAATAGCAAAGGACTACGGCGCCCTGGAGCACATGGAGAACTGGGAAGTCGACGTCCCCGATGGCGAAACCACCGATCTGCGCCGCGCGGTAGACTCGCGAGATGGCGAAAAGATCGTCTTCTCCTGGGTCATCTGGCCCGACAAGGAGACTGCCGACGCCAGCCACGAGAGGATGACTGCGGATTCCCGCATGGGAAAACTCGACGGCGAGCCCCTCTTTGACCCCAAACGGATGATCTACGGCAATTTCGAACCTTTGGTGCGGAAGAGACGCGACTGAGGCGACCGATCAGGCGGCAGATCTCCATTTTTGCCGCAGAGCCAGCACGTAGATCACGAGGGCCGTCAGCGCGAAGAAGAACCACTGCCCGGCATAAGCGAGGTGGTTGTTGGGGACATCCGCCGGATCAGGCGGCGCCAGCGGCATGAGGCCCGCGGTGGGCTGCCCCACCACGAGACGCGGACCGGGCGCGACGATGCCTTCGACGGTGCCGCCCTGCCAATCCGGGGTCACGGGCCGTTCCGACCAGCCAATCGCCACATTGGCTTCGCGTCCGTCGCCGATCGCGCAGCGGGCCACGTGGGCCCAGCCCTTGCGTCCCTCGACGCTGGTCCCCGCGCGCGAGGACAACTCCAGCACCCGCTCGCAATCGAGCTGGGCGTGGCGGAAGAGCGCCGCCTCCGTCTCCGCTTCGCTCTGCGGCCATTCGACGGCGGAAGAGAGCGTATGGGCCTGCTGATAGCGGGCGAGGAGCGCTTCCTTCTCCGCCTTGCGGTCGAGCTGCCAGAAGCCCAGCGCGATCATCGTCGCGACGGCGGCCACGACGATCACTGTCGCGACGATCGGGACCTTCCGCCTCACAGCTCGCGGCTTCCCGCTTCCTTGGCGCGGTTCCGGAATTCGGAGGCAAGCAGCGCCGCCTTGGCGACCCGCAGGCCGAAGATCACCGCAAGCGCCGTAACTGGCACCCACATCAAGGCGTGCAGCCAGAGCGGCGGACGGAACGCGAGTTCGACCGAGATCGCGAGCGCGGTGACCACAGCCCCGATCAGCAGCGTTAGGAACGCGGCCGGTCCGTCGCCAACATTGAAGCTGCCGTAATCGAGCCCGCACGCCGGGCACCGGTCGGCGAAGCGAACGCCGCGCGCGAACAGCGTCTTCTCTCCACACTGCGGACACAAAGCGAAAAGGGCAGCCGCGGCAATGCCGGGCTGCCCCTTCTCGGACTGCGGCTCGCGCTGATCCATCAGTGGACCGGCGCGCCCCAACCGCCCCATACGTACACGACCACGAAGAGGAACAGCCACACTACGTCCACGAAGTGCCAGTACCAGGCAGCCGCTTCGAAACCGAAGTGCTGGCGCGGAGTGAAGTGGCCGAGGTAGGTGCGGCGCAGGCAGACGATCAGGAAGATCGTGCCAACCAGCACGTGGAAGCCGTGGAAACCCGTCGCCATGTAGAACGCCGAGCTGTAGGTGTTGCCACCGAACGCGAACGGCGCGTGCCAGTACTCGTAGACCTGGATGCAGGTGAACAACGCACCGAGCAGGACAGTGAGCCACAGGCCCTTCTTCAGCCCGTCTCGGTCACCATGGATCAGCGAGTGGTGCGCCCAGGTGACCGTGGTGCCGGAGCAGAGCAGGATCAGGGTGTTGAGCAGCGGCAGGTCGAACGGGTTCATGACCGCTTCGATCGCCACGGGCGGGAACTGGCCGCCGACCACCTCGGAAAGCGTGCTCGGGAACAGCGAGAAGTCGAACCAGGCCCAGAACCAGCCCGCGAAGAACATGACTTCCGAGGCGATGAACAGGATCATGCCGTAGCGCATGTGAAGCTGCACGACCGGCGTGTGGTAGCCGGCCTGGGCCTCTTTCACGATATTGCTGAACCAGCTGAAGAACGTCGCGATCAGCCCGGCGATGCCGAGGCCGAGCACGATCTGCCAGTTCGCCAGCTCGTGCATGTAAAGCACCATGCCGCTGGTGAAGGTGACGGCCGAGATCGAGCCGATCAGCGGCCAGATGTCGGGCGGAAGGATGTGGTAGTCGTGGTTCTTGGTTCCGGCCATTGATCGAACGTCCTGTCAAAGCGGTTGCGCGGCCCTTAATCGGCGGCGCGCCGTTGGTCCAGTGCTAGGAAGCGGGTTCCGGTTTGCGGTGGAAAGTGTAGCTCAAGGTGATCTGTTCGACACCCTGCGCGTTGGGGTCGTCGAGGATCGCCGGATCGATGTAGAACAGCACCGGCATCCGCACTTCCTGACCCGGCTGGAGCGTCTGCTCGGTGAAGCAGAAGCATTGGATCTTGTTGAAGTACTTGCCCGTCTGATTGGGTTCGACGTTGAAAGTCGCGGTCCCCGTGATAGGCTCGGCGCCGTCGTTGCGCGCGATGAAGAAAGCCATGTCGCGCTCGCCCACCTGGACGGTCTCGGTCACCTTCTCGGGGCCGAAGGTCCAGGGCATGTCGTGCGACGTACTCGCGTCGAACCGGACCGATATCGTCGAGGCGCCGGCACTTTGCGCAATGCGCGCGGCGATGTCCGCATCGGTCTCGGTCGCGCGCTGGGTCGTGCCCCCAAAGCCGGTCACTTGGCAGAACAGCTGGTAGAGCGGCACCGCCGCATAACCGAGACCGAGCATCGCCGCCGCGCCGAGCAAGCCGAGCAGGCCGACCCGCAGGTTCTTTCGTTCGAGCGCGGCGGTGGACATGGTTCAGTCTCCCATCTTCACGAACGTGAGGACGTAGAACAGCACGACGAAGAAGCCGAGCACGAGCGCGAGCGCGATGTTGCGCCCCTTCTGCCGCCGCTTGAATTCTTCCTGTTCTTCGGGCGTCATCCGAACCATCCTTGCGTTTGCACCAGGCGGTCCGCAACGAGGGCCGCGAAGAGTGCGAAGAGATAGAGCACGCTGTAACCGAACAGCCGCTTCTCGGGCAGCATCCGGTCTTCCGCCCCGGCAGTGCGGAAAGCCACCGGCACCGAAAGCGCTGCGAATACCGCCGTCAGCGCTGCGGCCGCCCCGCCATACAGCAGGCCCGTGCCGCCGATCAACCAGGGCGCAAGCGCTAGCGGCAGCAGCAGCACAGAGTAGATCAGGATCTGCCGCCGGGTCGACCGCTCGCCCTTCACCACTGGCATCATCGGAATGCCGACCTTGGCATAATCCGACTGCACGAACAGGGCGAGCGCCCAGAAATGCGGCGGCGTCCAGAAGAAGATGATCGCGAACAGGAGTGCCGGCATCAGGGTGATGTCGCCGGTCACGGCAACCCATCCGATCACCGGCGGGAAGGCCCCTGCCCCGCCGCCGATCACGATGTTCTGCGGCGTGCGCGGCTTTAGCCAGATGGTGTAGACCACCGCGTAGTAGATGATCGAGACCAGCAGGATCGCGGCCGAGAGCCAGTTCACCGCCAACCCCATCAGCAGGACCGAGCCTACCGACAGGGCGATTCCGAAGTCGCGTGCGTCGACGCGGTTCAACCGGCCGGCGGGAATGGGCCGCCCCGCAGTACGCTTCATCCCCGCGTCGAGATCGGCTTCCCACCACTGGTTGAGCGTCGCCGCGCCACCGGCGCCGAGTGCGATGCACAGCACTGCCGTAAAGCCGATCACCGGATGAATCGTACCCGGTGCCGCCAGAAGACCGCACAGTCCGGTGAAGATCACCAGGCTCATCACTCTCGGCTTCGTCAGGGCGAAAAAATCGCGCCAGTCGGCCGGGACGGATCGGGTGTGGGACGTGGTCGCGGTCATATCAAAAAATGCCCCCTCCCGCGAACGGGAAGGGTCCATGATCGGTTGGGCGGGCGGCGGCGTGCCGCCCTTTCCCCTCCCGCAAGCGGGAGGGTCGCATTGTCAGCTCGTCGCCGGAGTCGCGGCCACCGGGCGGTGGTCGTGGTAGTCTTGGCTTTCCTCGATCACCGGCAGCGTCTCGAACTGGTGGTAAGGGGGCGGGCTCGAAAGCGTCCACTCGAGCGTCGTCGCGCCTTCGCCCCAGTAGTTGGGCGCCGCCCGCTTGCCCGCGATGAACGCGTAGGCGAGATTCACGAAGAAGACGAGCATCGAGACGGCCATGATCGTATAACCGACCGAGGAGATCTCGTTCCAGTAGGCATAACCTTCCGCGTAATCCGGATAACGGCGCGGCATGCCCTGCCAGCCCAGGAAATGCTGCGGGAAGAAGATCACGTTCACGCCGATGAAGAAGCCCCAGAAGTGGATGTGCGCCAGCAGTTCGCTGTGCATGCGCCCGCTCATCTTCGGGAACCAGTAGTAGAAGCCCGCGAAGAGCGAGAACACCGCACCCATCGACAGGACGTAATGGAAGTGCGCGACCACGAAGTAGGTGTCGTGCACGACGTCGTCGACGCCGCCGTTGGCGAGGTAGACGCCGGTCACACCACCGACCGTGAACAGGAAGATGAAGCCCAGCGCCCAAACCATCGGGCTCTTGAACTCGAGGCTGCCGCCCCACATCGTCGCGATCCAGCTGAAGATCTTCACGCCGGTCGGAACCGCGATGACCATGGTCGCCGCGGTGAAGTACATCTTCGTGTTCACGTCGAGGCCGACGGTATACATGTGGTGCGCCCAGACGACGAAGCCGACCACGCCGATCGCGACCATGGCGTAAGCCATGCCGAGATAGCCGAACACCGGCTTGCGGCTGAAGGTCGCGACGATCTGGCTGACCATGCCGAAACCCGGCAGGATCATGATGTAGACCTCGGGGTGACCGAAGAACCAGAACAGGTGCTGGTAGAGCACCGGATCGCCGCCGCCGGCCGGATCGAAGAACGTCGTCCCGAAGTTGCGGTCGGTCAGTAGCATGGTGATCGCGGCGGCGAGTACCGGCAGTGCGAGCAACAGCAGGAAGGCGGTGATGAGCACCGACCACACGAACAGCGGCATCTTGTGCAGCGTCATGCCCGGTGCGCGCATGTTGAAGATCGTGGTGATGAAGTTCGTCGCGCCCAGAATCGAGCCCGCGCCCGCAAGGTGGAGCGAGAAGATCACGAAGTCGACCGCAGGGCCATCATGCCCATACGTCGCGAGCGGCGCGTAGACCGTCCAGCCCGTCCCCGCACCGGAACCCGCGGCTGCCCCCGGCACGACCGTGGAGATCATCAGCGAGACGAAACCGGCGGCGGTCAGCCAGAACGAAATGTTGTTCATCCGCGGGAAGGCCATGTCGGGCGCACCGATCATGAGCGGCACGAACCAGTTGCCGAAGCCGCCGATCATCGCCGGCATGACCATGAAGAACACCATGATCAGGCCGTGCGCCGTTACCAGCACGTTCCAGTGGTGCAGCGCGGCGTCGAAACCCTCCTCGCTCGCACCGAGCGGCCAGGCCTGGGTCAGGATCTGGATGCCCGGCTCGGCCAGTTCGGCGCGCATGATGCCCGAAATCGCACCACCGATGATACCCGCACAGATCGCGAAGATCAGATAGAGCGTGCCGATGTCCTTGTGGTTGGTCGACATGAACCAACGCGCAAAGAAGCCGGGCTTGTGATCGGCATCGTGATGCTCGTCTTCGGTGTGGGCCTGAAAACCTTCAGCGGTGGTAGCCATGGTCGCGTTTCTCTTCGACTTCTATCAATTGGTTGCGGCGGCGGCTTCGGCGCCGTCGGCATTCTCGGCAGCAGCTTCGCCACCCTCGGCAGCGGAGGCCTCGGCAGAAGCGGCAGGAGCCGCTTCGGCCTCGTCACCCACGGTGCCGCCCGGCTGCGAACGGACCCAGGCCTCCCACTGATCGCGCGGAAGCGCCTCGACCGCGATCGGCATGTAGCCGTGGCGCGCGCCGCACAGTTCGGAGCACTGGCCGTAATAGATGCCGGGCTCGTCGATCGTCAGGAGACGCTCGTTGAGACGGCCGGGAACCGCGTCGATCTTGAACCACAGCGAGGGCACGGCGAACGAATGGATGACGTCGGCCGCGGTCGTCTGGATACGCAGCGGCGTATCGACGGGCACGACCATGCGGTTATCCACCGCGAGCAGCGCCGGCAGCCCCTTCGCCTTGGCTTCATCCTCCGGCATCATGTTCGAGATCACCTCGAACCCGCCGTTGTCGGGATAGCCGTAGCCCCAGTACCACTGATAGCCCGTAACCTTGATCGTCACCGCATCTTCGGGCGGGGATTCGTATTGGTCGGAAAGCAGCGAGATCGAAGGAACCGCGATGCCGACCAGGATCAGAACCGGGACGAGCGTCCAGACCACTTCGATAAACGTGTTGTGCGTCGTCTTCGACGGGGTCGGGTTGGCGCCGCGGCGATACCGGACGATCACCCACACCAGCAGCGCGAGCACGAAGATGCAGATGATCCCCATGACCCATATGAGGCCGAAATGAAGGCCGGCGGCCGTGTCGCCGATCGGCGAGAACTGGTCCTGCACGTCCCAGCCGCCTGCGGTGGGCTGCCCCTTGATCCACTCGGGACCGAGCGGTTCGTAGCCGCCGGCTGCGGGAGCCGCATCGCCAGCGGCAGCAGCCGCCTCGGCAGGTGCGACTTCCGCCGCAGGCACTTCTGCCGCGTCCTGCGCGAACGCAGCCTGGGGCGTCAGGGCCAGCGTGATCGCCGCCCAGAAAACCATTACGAACCGCGTAGCCCCGTGGGGCCAGTCACCGAATCTCATCTGTCCGACGCTTTCCGTTCTTGTCGTTGAGAGACTGCATATGCAGCCGCGAAAACCCCGTCGGGGGACAGGTCTGGGCGGCCCTATACGCCCGCTTGCCCCCTGCCTCAAGCGCTTCTAGGAGAAAAATCGGAAACCGGCGGATAACGCCGCGAAACGCTCCAGAAACGGACCGCAAACCTCGATGACAGAAGACGAAGTTCTCCACGAGTTCCGCACGAGCGAAGCGTTGCTGGAGGGGCATTTCAAGCTCTCTTCCGGCCGCCACAGCGCCTATTACCTGCAGTGCGCCCGCGTGTTGATGGAGCCGATGCGCGCGAGCCGCCTCGCCGCCGCGCTAGCTGCAAAGGTACCGCGCGAGCTGCGCGCTTCGGTGGACAAAGTAGTCTCCCCCGCGATGGGCGGCATCATCATCGGGCACGAGATGGGCCGCGCGCTCGGCAAGGAGGCGGTCTTCCTCGAGCGCCCCGAAGGCACTTTCGAGTTCCGCCGCGGTTTCGATCTGAAGCAAGGCGACAAAGTGCTCGTCGTCGAGGACGTCGTGACCACCGGCCTCTCCTCCAAGGAGGCGATGAAAGCGGTCGAGGCGGCGGGCGGCGAGGTCGTCGGGCTCGTCTCTCTGGTCGACCGCCGCGGCGACGAGGTGACGTTCGACGTTCCCTATTATGCGCTGCTCGACATCACCTTCCCGACTTATGCGGAGAACGAAGTTCCCGCCGAACTCGCGGCGGTGCCGGTTACGAAGCCGGGGAGCCGCAAGTAAGTGGCCGGGCGGCTCCGCCTCGGCGTCAACATCGACCACGTCGCGACGATCCGCAACGCGCGCGGCGGTGACCATCCCGATCCGGTGCGGGCGGCAGAGATCGTGGCCCGCGTCGGCGGCGACGGCATCACCGCGCACCTGCGCGAGGACCGGCGGCACATCCGCGACGAAGACCTCGCGCGGATCCAGGCGGCAACCGACCTGCCGCTCAACCTGGAAATGGCTGCGACCGAGGAGATGCTAGCGATCGCGTTGCGCCACAAACCGCATGCGGCCTGCATCGTGCCTGAGAAGCGGGAGGAGCGAACGACCGAAGGCGGGCTCGACGCGGCGGGCCTGCACAACCAGCTCGCACCGGTTGTTTCGCGGCTGACCGACGCCGGCATCCGCGTCAGTCTCTTCATCGAAGCGACCGAGCGCCAGCTCGACGCGGCCATCCGGCTCGGCGCGTCCGTCGTCGAGTTCCACACCGGCGAGTATGCGCATGCGACGGGCGAGGACCGCGCGCGCGAACTGAAGCGCATTGCAGACATGGCTGCGCTCGCCGCGAAGAATGGAATCGAGCCGCACGCCGGCCACGGGCTCACTTACGAGAACGTGCAGCCGATCGCCGCCATCCCGCAGCTCGCCGAGCTCAATATCGGGCACTATCTCGTCGGCGAGGCGGTGTTCGTCGGGCTGGAGCAGGCCGTGCGCATGATGCGCGAGTTGATGGATGAGGCGCGGTGATCATCGGCCTCGGTTCCGACCTCTGCAACATCGAGCGCATCCAGGCCGCGCTCGACCGGCATGGCGAGCGTTTCGAGCAGCGCTGCTTCACCGCGGTCGAGCGTGCCAAGGCTGCCAAGCGCCCGTTCACGCGCGCAGGCACCTACGCCAAGCGCTTCGCCGCCAAGGAGGCTTACTCCAAGGCAGTCGGCACTGGATTCTTCCGCGGCGTCTATATGAAGGACATCGGCGTAGTGAACGCGTCTTCTGGCGCACCGACGCTCGCGCTCGCGAACGGCGCTGCCAAGCGGCTTGCGGAATTGACGCCGCCCGGCCATGAGGCGGTCGTTCATCTCACCCTAACCGACGACCACCCATGGGCGCAGGCGTTCGTCGTGATAGAGGCCCGACCCCTTTGACCGCAGAAAATCCGACCGTGAGCGAAACGACCACCGAGAAGGCGAAAAAGCGCGAGAAGATCAACTGGGTCTCCGAACTGCGCGGGCTGGCACTGATGCTGCTCGCCGTGCTGGGCTTCCACAGCTTCGTCGCCAAACCGTTCTACATCCCCAGCGAATCGATGATGCCGAACCTGCTGGTCGGCGACCGGCTGGTGGTGAGCAAGTATCCTTACGGCTGGAGCTGGGCCTCGATTTCATTCCACCTCATGCCGCGCGGCGACTGGCGTATCTGGCCGGCGACGCCCGAGTACGGCGACATCGTGATTCCGGTCCATCCGGAGCGCGACGAGGACTATATCAAGCGTGTGGTCGCCCTCCCCCGCGACCGGATCGCGGTGGTGGGCGGGCAGATCGTGCTCAACGGCACGCCGGTGCCGCGCGCGGTCGAACCGCCCGTGCAGGTCCCGGTCGACGATAACTCGCCATGCGACCCCTATACCTACCCGGGCATGCGGACGACCACGTCCTCGGGAGAGGTCGTGTGCGAAATGCCGACCTACCGCGAGACCATGCCGAACAGTGCGAGCTATCTTATCGTCGATCACACGACGCAGGATCTCGACAACTTCCCCGAGATTACGGTGCCCGAAGGCCATGTGTTCGTGATGGGCGACAACCGCGACCATTCCGCCGACAGCCGCGAGTACGGCTCGCGCGGGCTCGGCGGACCGGTTCCGCTGGAGAACATCGGCGGCCGGGCAGAGTTCATCACGTTCTCGCTCGACGGCACGACCAGCTTCAACCCGATCACATGGTTCACGTCCTTGCGCGGCGATCGCGCCTGGACCACACTGCGGCCCGCAATCGCCGATGGGGGCGCCGAGAGTGAGCAAGACTGACGAAGCACCGGACGCGCCGATGGGCGCCAGTCCAACCCACATCGGAAGCCCCAAATTACGCTACGAGGCGGCGCGCGCGGTCATCTGGGCCGCCGTGGTCGGGCTTGCCGTCCTCGCCGTCTATATCTCCCAGTCGCTGCTGGTCATCTTCGGGGCGATGGTCTTCGCTTCGATGATCGACGGCGGCGCGCGCCTCCTCGGCCGGTGGCTCAAGATCGGGCGCGGGTGGCGGGTTGCGATCGTGATCGTCGCGATGGTCGCGTTCCTCGCCTGGCTCGGCTACTTCGCCGGTTCGCAGATTTCCCAGCAGGCAGCAGAATTCCCGGCGATCGTCGGCGAGCAGCTTGGCCGCCTGCTGGCGCTGCTGCGCGAGCAGGGTTTCGCGATCAGCCAGGACGACGTTCAGAATGTGGTCGGGAGCCTCGTCAGCGGCGTGGGAACCGTAACCCGTGCGATCGGCGGCATCTTCGGCGGCGTGGCGACGCTGCTGCTGATCCTGATCATCGGCATCTACATCGCGATCGATCCGAACCTTTACGAGCGCGGCGTTGCCTGGATGGTGCCGGAGAACCACCGCTCAACGTTCTATGACACGATCGAGCGCATGTCGTTCACCCTGCGCCGCCTCCTGGCCGGGCGCCTGCTCGGCATGTTCGCCGAAGGTCTCTTCACCTGGGCGCTGCTCGCCTACGGCGGACAGCTGATCGGGATCGGTCCGGTGCCGATGGCTGCGCTGCTCGGCCTGCTGACCGGCCTGCTCGCCTTCATCCCCAACATCGGCGCGGTGATCTCGGGCATCCTGATGGTGCTGGTCGGGTTCTCTGGCGGCACCGACATGGGACTCTACACGATCTTCGTCTATCTTCTCGTGCAGAACTTCGACGGCTATGTCCTGGTCCCCATGATCGCCAAGAAGACTGTCGATCTCGCGCCCGCGCTTGTTCTCGGCGCGCAGCTCATCTTCGGCGTCGTATTCGGAATCCTCGGGCTGGCGCTCGCCGATCCTATGCTCGCGATGATCAAGGTGGCGCTGGAACGCCGGGCAGAGCGCCTCGACGAAGGTAACCGGCTGCACGAGGCAAGCACCTGATGGCTCGCAAGTTCCTTTACTTCATCGCCGTTTTGATCGTGCTCGCCCTGGTGGCGGTGTTTGCGCTGCGGCTCTATTGGGACGATCTGGCCGAGATCGCCTATGTCCCTCGCAGCGAATTCGTCCAGCAAAAGCCGCTCGAGACGAACGCCTATCAGGATCCGGCGATGTGGCTCTCCCGCCCCGGCATCGGACTCGACGATGCGGCGCGCTGGCAGCCGGCGATGCGCGGCGAGGGACGGCAGTTGCCCCAGAGCGACGAGCCGAAGCAAGACTTCGCGGTCTTTTTCGTCCATCCGACGAGCTATCTCGACAGCGCCAACTGGAACGCGCCGCTCGACGACGAACAATCGCAGAGCATCGCGCGCATCTACGTGCGCGGCATGGCGAGCCCGTTCAACCAGGCGAGCGAGATCTGGTCCCCACGCTATCGCCAGGCGACCTTCGGCGCATTCCTGACCGATTCCGCCGAAGCCCAGCAAGCGATCGACGCCGCTTACGACGACGTGAAGCAGGCGTTCGATTTCTTCGTCGCCAGCGTCGACGAAGACGTGCCGATCGTGCTCGCGGGGCACAGCCAGGGCACGCTCCACCTTCTGCGCCTGTTGCGGGAAGAGCTGGCGAACAGCCCGCTGGCGGGCCGCGTCGCGGCGATCTACGCGGTGGGGTGGCCTATTTCGGTCGAGCACGACCTGCCGGCGCTGGGCTTTCCCGCATGTGCCACCCCGTCACAGGCCGGCTGCATCATGAGCTGGTCGACGTTCGCCGAACCCGCCGATCCGGCCCGCGTGATCGAGGCCTATAGCGGTTCGCGCGGCTTCGATGGGACCGTGCGGGGCGAAAGCCCGATTCTCTGCACCAACCCGCTCACCGGCGGCATCGGCGGCGAAGCACCGGCCGAGGCAAACCTCGGAACCCTCATCCCCAACGCCGACTATTCAACCGGCGAGCTGGTCCCGGGCGCGGTACCCGCCCGCTGCAGTGAACGCGGTCTGCTGCTGATCGGCGATCCGCCCGAGATCGGCAGCGCGGTGCTGCCGGGCAACAACTATCACGTCTACGACATCCCGCTGTTCTGGCAGAACGTGAAGCAGGACGTCGCCAACCGGGTTGAAGCGTGGGCAGCACGGCCCTGATTACCGACAGCAGCGCCGAGTTCGGTGCCGCCCTGCCCGGCGGCGGTGTGCTGCTGGCCCTGGACCTCGGGACCAAGACGATCGGCACGGCCACTTGCGATGCGGGGTGGCAATTCGCCACCGCCGGCAAGACCCTGCCGCGCGGCAAGTTCGGCCGCGATCTGGAGACGCTGACCGCGATCGTGCACGAGCGCCGAGTGAAAGGTCTCATCCTCGGATTGCCGCGCAACATGGACGGGAGCGAGGGCCCACGCGCACAGGCGAGCCGCGCCTACGCGCGCAATCTCTCCGAACGTCTCGTGCTGCCGATCCTTCTGTGGGACGAACGCTGGTCCACCACCAGCGCCGAGCGGGACCTGATCGGTCAGGACATGAGCCGCAGGAAGCGCGCCGAACGCATCGACAGCCACGCCGCGGCCGTGATTCTGCAGGGCGCGATCGACGCTCTGACCGGCAGCGCGTTCTAGCCCGCCGCGCGACGAAGCGTCAGATCACGTACTGCAGCGTCGTTCCGCTCGGCCCAATCGCATAGGCGCAGTCCGGTATGTGGTCGCCATCGACCTGCACCGGGCTGACGCAGCGGTCGAACACGACGCGGCGCACGGTGCGGATTTCGGCAAGACCGAGGCGATCGAGAGGCAAGCGCAGCATCGCCGCGCCGGAAAGCGCCAACGTGCCCAGCCGGGTCGAGCGGCGCAGTGTTATCAGCTCCACCGAATCCGCCGCCAGCGCGGCTCGCGGGCTGAGCCGGAACGGACCGGCGTAGAGCGCGCCGTGCGAAGCGATCGCCGCTTCGGCCTCGCAGGAGAAAGGCCTGCCGTCGGCCAACTCGCCGCTGATCGCCATCGTCTCCCGCGGCCAGCGCCGGAGCTGGCGCATGATCGCGACCACGTACGCGTAGCGGCCGAGCCGCTTCTTGAGCGCGCCGGAGACCTGCGCGACCGCATGGCTGTCGGGCCCTATGCTGAGGCAGGCAACGACCGGCATCCCACCGAGGCGATAGAGCGGCGCGCTGACCCAGCTCTCGGCCCCCCGCTCCCACGCGGCAAGAACCTGCTCCGCAAGCCGCTCGGGATTTCTTGCGTAGCCGAGCTCGCGGGCGACAAGGTTGATCGTGCCCGACGGGGCGATCGCCAGCGGCACCCTGCCCGCGCTCTCGCCCAGCGCCTGAACCGTGTCGCGCAAGGTCCCGTCGCCGCCGTGAACGCAGATCATGTCCGCACGGTCCGAGAGCCATGCGCCCCCGACCTGGCTCGCCACGGGCGTGACGGCGACCCCGCGCGCGGCAAACGCCGCAATCAGCGCGTTCAGCCGTGCCTGCCGGAAATTGCCTGCGGCCGGATTGTAAACGAGATCCATCTTCATCGCCGCGGCCTTAGCACTGCGACCTTGCCAAAGGCCCAAGGTTTCGATGCCTTCGGTGCTCAAGGCACCGCTTGCCCTGCGGTGCGCAGCAAGCCATAGGCTGCGCGCGAGTCGATGAGCACTCTTAGCGAAAGGCGCGCCGCTCCATGAAAGTCCGCATCCATGTCAGCCTCAAGCCCGGCGTGCTCGACCCGCAGGGCCGCGCGGTTCATCACGCGCTCGAAGGCCTGGGTTTCTCCGGTGTCGAGGATGTCCGCGTCGGCCGCCTGATCGAGCTCGATGTCGCCGATAGCACGACCGAAGCGGAACTCGAGGACATGTGCCGCAAGCTGCTGGCCAACACCGTGATCGAGAACTTCCGCATCGAGACTATGGAGACGGCGTGATGGCCTTCCGCTCCGCTGTCATCACCTTCCCCGGCTCGAACTGCGACCGTGATCTGGCGGTCGCGCTCGAGAAAGTCGCTGGCACGCCAGCCCTGCGCGTGTGGCACGGCGATGCCGAACTGCCCGAGCGGCTCGATTTCATCGGCGTCCCCGGCGGCTTCTCCTACGGCGACTACCTGCGCTGCGGCGCGATTGCGAGCCGCAGCCCGATCATGCGCGCGGTAATCGAAGCGGCGGAGCGCGGCGTGCCGGTGCTCGGCGTGTGCAATGGCTTCCAGGTACTGACGGAGAGCGGCCTTCTGCCGGGCGCGCTGATGCGCAACGCCCAACTCACTTTCACCTGCCGCACTGCCCCGCTGCGGGTCGAAAACAGCCAGTCGCTGTTCACCGGCGGCTATGAACAGGGGCAGGAGATCATGCTGCCCGTGGCCCATCACGACGGCAACTACTTCGCGGACGAGGACACGCTCGACCGGATCGAAGGCGAAGGCCGCGTCGCCTTCCGCTATCTCGACGCGTGCAACGGCTCGCGGCGCGACATCGCCGGGATTCTCAACCAGGCCGGCAACGTCCTGGGCATGATGCCGCACCCGGAACGCGCGATCGAACCCGACCACGGCGGCAGCGACGGCCGCGCCCTGTTCGAAAGTGCCGTAAAGGGCCTGGTCGCCGCCTGACGGCCAAGAAGCGTTCCCTCGGGGCAAAACGCGCACCCGCGCCCAATCCAGTCGCGGCGTCGGGCGCTCACCGCGCTGTTAGCTCATAGGGGTGCTGGGACCTCACACCCGCCGCCGACAGTCCTGCCTCCGTTGATCCGGCGCGCCCTTCGCCGCCATTCTGTCCCACAATGTCCCCTATGTGGCGGAACGCGCAGTCATATTTCGTCGCAGCCCTTGCCGGAGCATCGATTGTTCTGCACAGTGCGTGCAAATCAAAGCGCGGAAAAACCGCGCAGAAGTAGGAGACCGCCACCACGGCGACGGCACGATAGCCAGGCCCCGAGAAGAGGACCGGCTGAATGGAGAGGAGATGGAGAGATGCTGATTGCAACTTGGCTTGCGATGTTCGTCGTCGGCTGGTTTTCCGACCGATGGCGCTCCGGCCTGCTGATCGCGCCAGTGGTGGCCGCAGCTACAACGGCGCTCTGCCTCGTAACGACGAACAGTCCTGTGTTCACCGCCGTAGAAAGACACCTCAGCTTCACCGCCGAGAGCATGGCACTCAATTTCCTGATAAAGCTGATCTATGCCTTCCTGTTCTACTCGGCCGGGCATCTCTGCAAACGCGCGCTGGATCGATCGCGGCGCAATGCCCCCGAACCAAGGATCGGTTAGTCTCTCCCAAAGTGCGCCGCTCATCACAAACTCATAGGCGACAGTCGCTTAAGTGCATGCTTCCATCCGTGCGAGAAGGAACGCCCTCTCTCGGGCATTGCGGGTAAGGCCGGCGGCGATCTCGAACTGATGCTTCGCTTCCGGCAAGCGTCCGGCCCGAAACAGGAAGTCACCCTTCGCGGCAGGCAGGGGGGCATAGTTGCGCAGGGCGGCGAGGCCAGAGATCTCGTCGATCAGCCGAAGCCCGACTTCCGGACCGTAGGCCATGCTGCACGCCACCGCGCGGTTGAGATCGACCACCGGTGAGGGTGCCACTTCGCGCAGCCGGTCATAGAGCGCCGCGATACGCCTCCAGTCGGTATCCTGTGCGGCTCGAGCACGTGCGTGGCAGGCGGCGAGTGCCGCTTGCAGGGCATAGCGACCGGCGCCGCCGAGCGCCTCGGCGCGATCGAGCGCCGCGAGGCCTCGGCGGATGAGCAGTTGGTCCCAGCGGGCGCGGTTCTGCTCCGTGAGCGGGACGAAAGCACCGTCGGGCCCGCTGCGCGCGGAGAGCCGCGAGGCTTGAAGTTCCATCAGCGAGAGCAGGCCGAGCACTTCCGGCTCGTCTGGCATCAGCCCGGCGAGGATCCGCCCCAGCCGCTGCGCCTCGGCGCAGAGCGCTGGGCGTACGAGGTCCTCGCCCGCGGTCGCGGCGTATCCCTCGTTGAAGATCAGATAGATTACCTCGAGCACCGACGCGAGCCGTGCTGCCCGCTCGCGCCCACGCGGCACTTCGAACGTCAGCCCCGCATCGCCGATTGCCTTCTTCGCCCGTACGATCCGTTGGGCGATCGTCGGCTCGCGAGAGAGGAATGCGCGCGCAATCTCCGCGGTGGTCAGGCCGCCCACCAGCCTCAGTGTCAATGCAGCGCGCGCGTCCGGAGAGACGGCGGGATGACACGCGGTGAATATCAGCCCGAGCAGTTCGTCGCCCAAATCGTCATCCATCGCCGCCTCCAGCACCTCGATCGGGGCGTGATTCGCGTCATCGAGCTCGCGGGCCATCTCCGCATGTTTGCGCTCGAGCATGCTCTGGCGGCGGCGGGCGTCGATCGCCCGGCGCTTGGCGACAGCCATCAGCCATGCGCCGGGGTTGTGCGGCACGCCGCTCTCGGGCCAATCGGTCAGCGCCGCAAGCAATGCATCCTGCGCGAGCTCCTCGGCACGGTCCACGTCGTGCGTGAACCGCGCCAGACCGGCGAGGAGCCTCGCGCGCTCGATCCGGAAGACTGCCTCGATCGTTCGGTGCGTTTCACCCGCCGCCATGCCTGCGATCTTCCGCTAAACAGCCGGGAGAGGCAAGCACGGCGGCGGACGGCGTTACTCGCCTGCCAATCGCTGCTCGTTGCGCGCGTGGATCTCGGCGCCTTCGGGCGTCATGTTCTCGGCGAAGTCGTCCATCGAAACGACAGGGCGCAGTTCCAGTTCGCTGGGGCCCGGCATCGGGTTGGGGCAGCGCTTCGCCCAAGCCAGGGCCTCATCCATGTCCTTGACCTCCCAGATCCAGAAGCCGGCCACCAGTTCGCGGGTCTCCGCAAAAGGACCGTCGATCACGGTCCTGCTGGCCCCATCGAATGCGATCCGCTTACCTTCCGCCGAGGGCTTGAGACCATCGCCGCCGACCATCACGCCAGCGTTGATCAGCTCCTCGTTGTACCTGCCCATGGCTTCGATCAGTTCCGCAGAGGGCATGGCGCCCTGCTCGCTGTCCTCCGTCGCCTTGACGAAAACGATCACACGCATTTGTCATCTCCTCAGTTCATCGGGAAACCGAATGGCCTCCTGTCGAGTACGACGAACGGGAGCTGTCGGCTTCGACATTCCTGCGCAATTTTTTCGCTGCACGGAGTTGAGGAAGACGCGCGGAAGCGCTTCCGGGAATTTGAACGCAAGGATCGGAGTGCGCGCACTCCCGGCACCAGCGATGTTGGGCGGACAGCAACTTTGCGAGAGAATATGACGAGTCCCAACAGGCAGGATGCCGCCGCCTTATGCAGCAGGCGGATCATGAGGCGAGAGAGGACCGCCGTCGAGCGCGCGTACCGCTGGGGCGTGGAGCGCAAGCGGCGTCAGATGGACATGGAGAGCGCAGCGTGAGCGGGACCGAAGCGCGTGTCGCTCTGATCGACTGGGCCTCTGCGGCGACCGAACTCGACACGCAGGGGTGGACCGTCGTGCCCCGGCTGTTGGACGCGGACGAATGCACCGAGGCAGCAGCGCTCTATGACAGACCGGAGAGATTCCGCAGTCACGTCGTCATGGCACGGCACGGCTTCGGGCGCGGCGAGTACCGTTATTTCGCCTACCCGCTCCCGCCGTTGATCGCCGGGTTACGCTCCGCACTCTATGCCCGGCTCGCGCCGATCGCGAACCAGTGGCACGAGCGCATGGGGACCGGAAGCCGGTTCCCAGCGGACCACTCGGAGTTCCTGGCACGCTGCCATGCGGCCGATCAAACGCGGCCCACGCCGCTGCTGCTACGCTATGGAACGGGAGACTATAATCGGCTTCACCAGGACCTCTACGGAGCGCATGTCTTTCCCCTGCAAGCGGCGATACTCCTGTCCTCGCCGGGCGACGACTTCACCGGGGGCGAATTCGTGCTGACCGAGCAACGCCCGCGGATGCAGTCACGCGCCGACGTCGTCCCGCTGACCAGGGGCGATGCGGTGGCGTTTGCGGTAAACAGCCGCCCCCGGCGCGGGACGAGAGGCGACTACCGTGTGACCATGCGCCACGGCGTCAGTCGGCTCCGAGCCGGGCACCGTCACACGCTCGGCATCATCTTTCACGACGCGTCCTGAGCACGTCTGTCGGCCTCGGTGTTGAGGCGCCAAACAGGGACCTAGAATGTCCAAGGGAGCGCAGAGCGGCCCCTCAAACGGCCTCGACATGGGCCGGCACATTCTTCAAGCGCTCGACGTCCTGCCGGGGCGGCGCGCCGAACAGGCGGCGGTATTCACGGCTGAACTGCGACGGACTGTCATAGCCGACCGCAAACCCCGCGGAGCCTGCGGTGGCACCGCCGGTCAGCATAAGCCGCCGCGCTTCCTGCAACCGCAGCTGCTTCTGGTATTCGATCGGGGTCATTCGCGTGACCGCCTTGAAGTGCGCGTGGAGGGATGAAGCGCTCATCCCTGCTGCGGCGGCGATTTCTTCTATCCGCAGTTGAGCATCGAAGCCCTTGCGGATCGCAGCGATCGCACGGCTTACCTGGTTCAAGCGACTGCCCGCGGACATGAGATGCCGGAGCATGGCGCCGTGAGGCCCGATCAGCAGCCGGTAGAGGATCTCGCGCTCGATTAGCGGGGCGAGCACCGGGATGCTTTCGGGGTGATCGAGAAGTCTGACGAGCCGGCTCGCCGCGTCGATCAGGTCCGGGTCGCTCGGATAGATGGCCATCACCGGCATTTCGGCCCGTGCCGCACTTCCATCGGAGACCATCAGATCCGCGTGAGCCGCGGGGTCGAGATCGATCTTGCAGCACAGATATGGCGCCTCCGCGCTCGCCTCGATCACATGGCCGACAAGCGGCAGATCGACCGACACCAAGAGGTAGCGAGACGCGTCGTAAAGTAGGCCCTCGTCGCCCAGCGACACGCGTTTCGAACCTTGGGCGATCAGGCAAAGCGACGCCTCGTAGACCGCAGGCGTGGGAGCACTAGGCTGATCGGCCCGGAACAGCGCCAGGCGGGGCAGCGGGGTCGCCGTCATGCCGGGCTTCACAGCATGGCGCCTGATGACCTGCGCAAGCTCGGCGATCTTTTCCATCAGGATTTGGATTGCCGATGCGAGACGACTTCGCAAGCGCCAACCTCAGAATCCGGAGAATCATGCAAAGCAAATGGACGATCGCTCTACCTGTGATGGGAGCCTTGCTGGCACTTTCGGTGTGCCTAACAACCGGAGAAACCAACATGACCAACATCAATGACAAGATCGTGCTCATCACCGGCGCCTCGAGCGGCATCGGCGAAGCAACGGCGCGCGAACTGGCCGCCGCGGGCGCCAAGCTGTTCATCGGCGCACGCCGCAGCGAGCGGCTGAAAGCTCTGGCGGAGGAACTGGGCGAGGCGGTCGCCTGGCGCACGCTCGACGTGACCGACCCTGCGGACTTCGACGCCTTTGCCGATGCGGCAGAGGAGCGCTTCGGCCGCATCGATGCGCTGGTGAACAATGCCGGCGTGATGCCGCTCTCACCGCTTGCGGCGCTCAAGCGCGAGGAATGGAAGCGGATGATCGACGTCAACATCCACGGCGTCCTCAATGGCATTGCCGCGGTGCTGCCGCGGTTCGTGGCACAGAAGGATGGACACGTGGTCAATGTTGCCTCTGTCGGCGCGCATCTCGTGCTCCCGGCGGCGGCGGTATACTGCGGCACGAAGTATGCGGTCTGGGCAATTACGGAGGGACTGCGACAGGAGCACGACGAGATCCGCTCGACGGTCATCTCGCCCGGCGTGACGGCGACCGAACTCGGCGATGACATCAGCGATCCCTCCGTCGCGGCAGCGCTCAAGGACTGGCGACAGAAGTCACTGACGCCCGACGCGATCGCCCGTGCGATCCGCTATGCGCTCGAACAGCCCGCAGGCGTCGACATCAACGAGGTGATCGTACGGCCCACTGCTGCCAACATGTAACGCGCCCATCGCATAGAGCCGCGTCGACTTCTCGCGCGAGGTGCACTGCTCGCCCGACGTCGATGCGGTCTTACAATAGTTCCTGCGGCCGCGTCTCGGAAGACCGGGCGGCTTCCATAACGGAAAAAGCCGTTTGCCTTCCCAGAAGAATAATACAAGATCAGGAGCCCCCGCTCTCTCACTCGACGGTAACGGATTTGGCGAGATTGCGCGGCTGGTCGACGTCCGTGCCCTTAACGCAGGCGGTATGATAGGCGAGCAGTTGCACGGGCACGGCATAGACCAGCGGTGCGATCAGCGGATGGACCTTGGGCATCTGGATCGTGGCCAGACAACCCTCGCCCGCCTCCAGCAGCCCCTCGGCGTCGGAGATCAGCACGATCTTGCCGCCGCGCGCGCGGACTTCCTGCATGTTCGATACCGTCTTCTCGAATAGCGGACCCGAGGGCGCGAGGACGATCACCGGTACCGCTTCGTCGATCAGTGCGATGGGCCCGTGCTTCATCTCGCCCGAAGCGTAACCTTCGGCGTGAATGTAGCTGATTTCCTTCAACTTCAGGGCGCCTTCGAGCGCAAGGGGATAGTCCGGTCCGCGGCCGAGATAGAGCACGTCGCGCGCCGGCGCGATCAGGTGCGCCATGCTGGCGATGTCGTCGTCGTGATCGAGCGCGGCGTTGAGCGCAGCCGGAGCTTCCAGCAGGTGTTTCACCACTTCCTGCTCCTCGGCCCGATCCATGCGACCCTTCTTCACCGCCAGATGCGCGGCGAGCGCGGCGAGCACCGCGAGCTGGCAGGTAAAGGCCTTGGTGCTGGCGACGCCGATCTCAGGCCCGGCATGGGTCGGGAGCAGCAGGTCCGCCTCGCGCGCCATCGAACTGGTCGGCACGTTGACGACCACGCCGATCGTCTGTCCGGCAGCCTTGCAATGGCGCAACGCCGCCAGCGTGTCAGCCGTTTCGCCGCTCTGCGAGATGAAGAGCGCCAGGCCGCCCTCCTCCAGCACCGGATCGCGATAGCGAAACTCGCTCGCCACATCGATATCGACCGGCACGCGTGCGAAGTGCTCGAACCAGTACTTCGCGACCAGCCCGGCGTAGTACGAGGTGCCGCAGGCGACGATCGTCACGCGCCTGATCGTCGAAAGGTCGAAGTCCATCTGGGGCAGCGCGACCGAGTTGTTCGCCTGGTGCACATAGCTGCGCAGCGTCTGGGCGACGACGGTTGGCTGCTCGAAGATCTCCTTCTGCATGAAGTGACGGTAGTTGCCCTTCTCCACCGCCGCGGCGGATGCGCCCGAGGTGGTGATCTCGCGCTCCACCGGGTTGTTCTCCGCGTCGAAGATCTGCGCCCCGTCGCGGCGCACGACGACCCAATCCCCTTCATCAAGATAGGCGATCTTTTGCGTCAATGGCGCCAGCGCCAGCGCGTCGGAGCCGAGATAGGTCTCGTCGTCGCCGTATCCCACGACCAGCGGTGAACCGAGTCGTGCGCCGATGAGCATGTCCGGGTGATCGCGGAATGCGATCGCGAGGGCGAAGGCGCCGCGCAGCCGCGGCAGCACTGCCTTGACCGCTTCTTCAGGTGACGCGCCGTTCTCGATTTCATCGGAGATCAGGTGCGCGACCACCTCGCTATCGGTCTCGCTCTCGAGCTTCCGTCCCTTTGCCGTGAGTTCATCGCGCAGCGGCTTGAAGTTCTCGATGATACCGTTGTGGACCAGCGCCACGTGCTCGGTCGCGTGCGGGTGCGCGTTGTTCGCTGTGGGGGCGCCGTGTGTCGCCCAGCGCGTATGCGCGATGCCGATCGTGCCGGGCGCAGAGTTGTGCTCGAGTTCCTTGACGAGATTGGCGAGCTTACCCTCCGCACGGCAGCGGATCAGGCTGCCCTTCTCGACCGTGCAAACCCCAGAACTGTCGTAGCCGCGGTATTCCATCCGCTTCAGGCCGTCGACCAGCCGGTCTGCAACCTGATCCCTGCCGACGATGCCGATGATTCCGCACATAGAGCCGTATTTCCTTCAGAGTGTGTAAGGTATGCGGATGCCCGGCATCTCGGCCGGGAAATCCCTGGTGTTTCGAGTTACGAGAACGCGGCCGCGCACCAGCGCCGTGGCGAGAATGATCGCGTCGGGCAAGCGGATACCTTTGCGTTCACGCCGCAGTGCCGCGGCGCGGTCGGCGATTTCCGAATCGATCTCGTCTATCGCGAACCCTGCTAGGAAGCGCTCCATCTCGCGCAACTCAACTCCCGAACTCTTCGACATGATCTCGATCCAGGCCATCCGGCTCAACCACGCGCGCCCGGTCTGACTGACGGCCCGGCGCAGCTCCGCCCGCCCCTGCTCTATGCCGAGGAGCGCATCGATGACGATGCCGGTGTCGAAGGCAAAGCCACTCATGGTTTTGCTCCGCCCTTGCCGGAAAATTGCCGATGGATCTGCCGCTGCCGGTCGTCCTCGGCATCGAAGAGCTCCGGAAACTCGCCGCGCGCGACCTCATAGTCGTCGTCCCACGGCCGGGTTGACGACGCGCGCTCGCGCCGCTGCCATGCCGCCGCGTCGCCGAGATCCGTCCGATCCTTCCAGAGACCGAATCCACGATCTATCCAGTCGGTAGAACTCTCGCCCCGATAGGCGCTCACCGCCTCGCGCAGCACCGCCGCGCGCGACTTGCCCTGCTCTTCCGCGAGACGGTCGAGCCACTTGATATCGTCTTCAGGAAGATCAGCGAGGATTCGCGGCATGATGATATCGCGATATCATATCATGATATCGCGTCAATCTGATTCCAGCACTTACCAGGAATTGTGAAACGGTTAGCGGGACGATTCTGCTCGACCGTCACTATGGTGTCGAGCCACCTCGCGGAGCAACAGCGCCGCGCGTATACGGGGTGGCCGATTCACCCTATGAATCAGGGTTAAGAAAAAATTAGACACCTCGCGCTACCGCCACGGAAGGGACCACGCATTTGGGGGCGGGAGTGTTCGAAAGGGGAACCAACGCGGGCGTAGCGAACGCGGGAATTCAGGCGTTCCCTGCGGCTGTTCGAACACCGGCAAGAAAGCTGTTCCCGCGGGAGGACGCCATCGTTGCCGGACTGGTGGCCGTCACAATCGCTCTAGCGGCGCAAGTTGTCGAGGGCACCGGATACGATATGCCAGGTCTCCAATGGTTCTGGCACAACGCCCGTGCTTATCTGCTCATCTGCGGGCTTGTCTTCCTAGCCGAGACCACCGTTCGTCTTCTAATCGAACGTCCTATCAGCCCTCTGCGCTACGTCCTATCGTCCGCTATCGCGAATCTCCTCACACGCCGGGTTTTCGCGATCGTGCCGGTCATGGCGGTCGCCCTGCTCATGCCTGCCTTCTCCGCTGTGAAGAGCAGCATTGGCCGGATCAATCCGTTCGATTGGGACGCGACATTCATCACACTCGATCGGGCGATTCACGGCACAGATCCGTGGCGGTTGCTACACCCGCTGATGGGGCAGCCCGCGATTACCTATCTCGCCTCAAACCTTTACCACATATGGTTCCTGCTGATCTACTTCGGGCCCGTGCTGTTCGCCTTTTACCTCCGCGATCGGCAACTGCGGCTTTCCTTCTTTTTCAGCTACATCGCGACTTGGACGGTCGTTGGGATGATCTTTGCGACGCTGCTCGCCTCGGTCGGGCCCTGCTTCGTCGGGCCGATCTTTGATAACGCCCACTTCGCCGAGCAGATGGCCTATCTACAGCAGGCTGATCGCGTATACCCGCTCGCCGTGCTCGACGTGCAGCAGCAGTTACTCGATTGGTATCGGGCCGAGGATGCAGGTCTCGGCCGAGGGATCACCGCGATGCCTTCCATGCACGTCGCGTTGGCATGGCTCTACGTGCTTGTTACGTGGCGAGTCGATCGGCGGCTCGGATACGTCTTCGCTGCGTTCTTCATCGCAATTCAGCTATCCTCCGTGCATCTCGCCTATCATTATGCCATCGACGGTTATGTTGCCATTGGTCTGGTGACGGTAATCTGGTTTGCCTGCCGAAGGGCTGCTGCAGCCCTCGCACCGCGGCTCGCGAACGCAGACAGTCCGATCACAGCAAGAGACTCGAGGGCTTCAGAGTTTCGCAATCTTTCCGCAATATTTACCCTTTTTCGACCGCGCCGAGCGGCTTCGCAAGCCGGCAATGGCGCAGCAGCGAAGTAATGGGGACCGTTAGATGAGCGCTTTTGGACGGAAGAACGGGCCCAGCTCCATCGGGCCCGGTGCGCGTCCTTCTTTCGGTGTGGCGCGGCCCATGAAGGGGGGCGAGGCCATGCGCCGTGCGCCGGAACCAGGCGGCGAGCAGTTTCCGCCTCTGCCGGGCGATAGCGCCGCAGCTCCGCCGGAAACCGCTGCGCCGAACAAGTCCGACGCCCTGGCGCGTCTGGCCGACCGCGCCAATGCGGTTCACCAGCAGACGGAAATCGGCGGCTTCGAGGCGAGCGTCCACAAGATCAAGGAACAGGTGCTTCCCCGCCTGCTCGAGCGCGTGGATCCCGAGGCGGCGGCGACGCTGACCAAGGACGAGCTCAGCGAGGAATTTCGTCCCATCATCATGGAGGTGCTGGCCGAGCTTAAGGTCACACTCAACCGGCGCGAACAGTTCGCGCTGGAGAAGGTGCTGATCGACGAATTGCTCGGCTTCGGCCCGCTGGAGGAGTTGCTCAACGACCCCGATGTCTCGGACATCATGGTGAACGGCCCCGACCAGACCTACATCGAGAAGAAGGGCAAGCTGGTCGTCGCGCCGATCAAGTTCCGCGACGAACAGCACTTGTTTCAGATCGCACAGCGCATCGTGAACCAGGTCGGCCGCCGCGTCGATCAGACGACTCCGCTCGCCGATGCGCGCCTCAAGGATGGAAGTCGCGTCAACGTGATCGTGCCGCCGCTCTCGCTGCGCGGCACTGCGATCTCGATCCGCAAGTTCTCCGAGAAGCCCATCACCATCGACATGTTGCGCGACTTCGGGTCGATGAGTGACAAGATGGCGACGGCACTCAAGATCGCCGGCGCATGCCGCATGAACATCGTCATCTCGGGCGGTACCGGTTCGGGCAAGACGACGATGCTCAACGCCCTGTCGAAGATGATCGATCCGGGCGAGCGCGTGCTGACCATCGAGGACGCGGCCGAGCTTCGGCTGCAGCAGCCGCACTGGCTCCCGCTGGAAACCCGGCCACCGAATCTCGAGGGCCAGGGCGCGATCACGATCGGGGACCTGGTCAAGAACGCCCTGCGCATGCGCCCGGACCGCATTATTCTGGGCGAAATTCGCGGCGCCGAATGCTTCGACCTGCTCGCCGCCATGAACACCGGTCACGACGGATCGATGTGCACGCTGCACGCCAACAGCCCGCGCGAATGCCTCGGCCGTATGGAAAACATGATCCTGATGGGCGACATCAGGATTCCCAAGGAGGCGATCAGCCGCCAAATCGCAGAGTCGGTCGATCTCATCGTGCAGGTCAAGCGCCTGCGCGACGGCTCGCGCCGCACCACCAACGTCACGGAAGTAATCGGGATGGAAGGCGACGTGATCGTCACCCAGGAATTGTTCAAGTTCGAATATCTGGACGAGAGCGAAGACGGCAAGATCCTGGGCGAGTTCCGCAGTTCGGGCCTGCGTCCCTACACGCTGGAGAAGGCGCGGCAGTTCGGGTTCGATCAGGCCTACCTTGAAGCCTGTCTCTGACGCGTTAGCCGGCGAGCAGTCCCTTCATCGCCAGCAGCATCAAACCGCCGCCGATGATCGCGGAGGTCAGGAAGATGGGGCGCCACGGAACCCAGCCCACGCCGTCTATCCGCCGGCGCCGGTTGCGCCGAATTTCTGCAAGCGTCGCGACAAGTGCGATGCCGATGAAGCCGAGCCCCCAGAGGGCGATAATTTCCGCCTCACTGGCGAACGTCAGAAAGTGCCCGATGCTCATCGCGGCGCGATATGGGCGGTGCTCCGATGCTCGGCAAGCGGCGGGTGGCCGGAACCGCGGCCCCAGCATCGCGTTTTTCCTCCATCTGCTCGCAGTGAGCACTGAAGGAGTACCACGTCATGGTCCGCAAGATTCTACTGGCCGCGGGGATCGCCGCGTTTTCGCTCGCCGCAACGGCCTGCAACACGGTCAAGGGCGTCGGTGAAGACATCGAATCCGTCGGTGAGGCCGGCGACGAGGCAATCTGATCCCTCCCGACTAAACGGGCCCGACCCTGGTCCCCATGCGCCCGTCGGAGCGATCCGGCGGGCGTATTTACATGCTAGGTGCGACGGTAGACCAGAGTGAGGTTGTTCGCCGGCATCGCGTGCCGCGCCGATCGTATGAAGCCGGCGTCCCGCGCCACCGCGTCGACCGCCGCCCGGTCCCGCAAACCCCACGCGGCGTCGCGGGCGCGAAGGCTTGCGTCGAATGCGCGGTTCGATTCTGCCGTTTCGACTTTGGCCTCCACGAACGGGCCATAGACGATCAACGGCGCACCCGGCGGCAGGATCGTTGCCGCGCCTGCAAACAGCCCTTCGGTGGCCGCCCAGGGGCTGATGTGGATCATGTTGATGCACACGAGCGCATCCGCCTGCACAACCGGCCAGGGCGCGGAGGACGCGTCGAGTTCCATGGGCGGCAGTAGGTTTCTGATGCCCTCCTCCTCCCGCCAGGCCGCGATCGAGGCGAGTGCGCCGAGTTCACGGTCACTCGGTTGCCACGACAGATGCGGAAATCGGCGCGCGAAGAATACGGCATGCTCGCCCGAACCACTGGCGATCTCGAGCACGATCCCGCGCGCCGGCAACTCGCCTTTTAGCACGGCCGCAATCGGCTCGCTATTGCGCGCCGTGGCTGGAGCGTGGCGCTTCATTCCCATCTGCCCGAGGCACGCGCACGGCGTTCCCGAATGGCGAGCCAGATCAGAAGCCCCAGCGGCCCCACGAGAAAGGTCGCGAGAAGCACGGGTGCCTGTGCCACCCGTGAAAATCCCTTCGCATCGGCATCGCGCGCGATCCACAGGCCAACGAACAGGTCGAATGCCAAGTAGTGCGTCCAGCCAAGCACGATCGCCCCGTCAGAGCGGAACAGCGCCTTGATGCCCGCAAGCGAGAGATCGGCAGACGCGGCGGCCCCCGCATCATGCAGCGGATCGGCCACACCTGCGATCAGCAGCACGAGCAGAACCGTGTAAACCAGGCACAGCAGAGCAACACCGAGATAGAGCACGCTCGCCATAGCAAGCGGGCGGCGCGGCAGGAGGAGCAGAACCGCCCATGCGGCGAGCGCAATGAGATTGGTCGCACCGAAGATCGCCGGCCACATCGCGCGCGCTCCTTTTGCCAATCAGGCTTCGACGGGCTGCGGGAACTCGCGCGCGGCCCGGCGAATACCGTCATTGTCGTGAATGAACCGCCCGGCCGCTTTGCGCATCGTCAATCCCAGCGCTGCCTCTGCGACCGTCCGCACCGGGATCGAGCGGAACCGCCGCATTCCGCCGCGGAGGAAGAAGTCGGTCAGCGGACTCATGGCGATCCCGAGCCGTTCGCCCGGGCGGCGGTCCTCACTCCGGGGACCTCGCAGCAGACCGGGGCGCAGAATGTCGAGACGTTTGAACCCCACTTTGGCGAGATCGCGCTCCATCTCCGCCTTCACGCGCAGGTAAAACGCCTTGGATGCGAGCGAAGCACCGGCGGAGCTGACTGCGACCATTCGCTCGATCCCGTGCCCCTTCGCTGCACGCGCCGTCTCCAGCACGAGGTCGTAATCGACCGCGCGAAAGGCAGTCTCGTCCTCCCCCGCCTTGCGCCAGGTCGTGCCCAGGGCGCAGATCAGTGCCTTGGGTCGCACAGCTTCGAACACCTCGCCCCAGTGCGCCGGATCGGCGACGAACATCTCCATCCGCACGCCTTGCGGCAGCGCAACCTCGCGCCGCGCAAGCCCTACGAGGCGGTAGTCCTCGCGGCCGATCGAGAGGCCGATAACCGTCTCGCCGATCAGGCCAGTCGATCCGACCAGTGCGATGCGCAGCAGCTCAGACATTGCTCAGACCTTCGGGCCGGCGGCCGAATATCCGCGCGTATTGATCGATTGCGAAACGGTCCGTCATGCCGGCGATGAAATCGCCGATGTGCCTCGCCCGCGCCGGTTGCTCCGCCGGCAAGGAAGCACGCCAGGCGGCGGGCAGCGCTGCCGGATCGGCGGCGTAGGCGGCATAGAGCCGCGCCACAACCTCCCGCGCTCGCTCGGCCGTCGCGAGCTGCTCCGGGTGGAAATAGAGCCGGTGGTACATGAAGCGCTTCAGCCGCCGCTCCTGAGCTTCCATCGCGGGCGAGAAGGTGGCGAGAGCGCGCCCGGCCGCGCGCACGTCATCGATCGTCGCCACGCCATGCGTGGTGCGCTGCGTCTGCGCGATAACGTCGTTCACCATCAGGCCGATCTGCACCCTCACCAGTTCGCGCAACTGGCGCTCTCGCGGGGCATTGGGGAAGCGCTTTTCGACCTCGCGCCACTGGTCTGCGACGAAATCGAGCGAAAGCAGATCGTCGAGCGCGAGAAAACCCGCCCGAAGCCCGTCGTCGATGTCATGATTATCGTAGGCAATGTCGTCCGCCACCGCGGCGACCTGCGCCTCGAGCGAGGGATAGCGGCCGAGATCGAGCGGGAATGCAGCATCCAGTTCCGTCAGCGCCCAGCCCGGCTCCGCAACGGGGCCGTTGTGCTTCGCCAGCCCCTCCAACAGCTCCCAGGTGAGGTTCAGGCCATCATGCTCGCAGTAGGGGCTTTCGAGGCGCATCAGCACCCGCAGGGCCTGCGCATTGTGGTCGAACCCGCCCTCGCCCTCCATCGCCTGGCGGAGCGCGTCCTCTCCAGCGTGGCCGAAGGGCGGGTGTCCAATGTCGTGCGCCAGGCACAGCGCCTCGGTCAGGTCTTCGTCGAGCCCCAAGGCGCGCGCGATCACCCGCCCGATCTGCGCCACTTCGAGGCTGTGGGTCAGCCGCGTACGATAGTGATCGCCATCGGGCGCGATGAAGACCTGCGTCTTCGAGCGCAGACGGCGGAAGGCGATCGAATGGATAATCCGGTCGCGGTCGCGCTGGAACTCGCTGCGTGGCCCGCGCGCGCCGGCTCGATCCTCAGGAAATTCGCGGCCGCGCGAGGCGGCAGGATCGGCAGCGAAGGGCGCGCGGGTCATGCCGCGCCGCCTAGGTCAGCCAGGCACGGGCGGCAACGGGAACAATCGGGCAACGCCGATGCGCGTTCGATCAGTTCTCCCCCATGATCCAGTCGACCGCAGCCTCGCAGTGAATGCGTGCAGAATCGAATATCGGCAGCACGTTGGCATCTACATCCACGACCATCTCGAGCTCGGTGCAGGCGAGCACGATCGCCTCGGCCCCGTCCTGCTCCTTGCGGGTAATCATGGTCTTGAGTGCGCGCTGTGCGTCGCGGGTCGCCTTACCCAGCATCAGTTCGTCATAGATGATGCGGTCGAGTTGCTCGACGTTATCTATATCGGGCGGCAGCAGATCGATCCCGTGGGCGACGAGCCGCTGGCGATAGAAGTTCTCGGTCATCACGTTGCGTGTGCCGAACAGCGCGGCGTTCGCGACGCCATCATCCTTCATCCGCTTGCCTACGCACTCCGCAATATGAATGACGGGAATCGCGACTTGCGCTGCCACTTCGTCGTAGACTTTGTGCATCGAGTTGGCCGCGATCACGAGCGCGGTAGCCCCCGCCCCTTCGAGCTGGCGCGCCGAATCCGCAAGAACCTGCGCTGCCCGCTGCCAGTCCTCCGGCTCGTGCAGGCCATAGAGCCGTCTGAAATCTAGGCTGTCGATTATCAGCGGTGCGCTTGCCATGGGCTCTGCGCGGCGCTGCACCAAGCGGTTGATCCAGTCGTAGTAGATGCGGGTCGAAACCCAGCTCATACCGCCGATCAGCCCCAATTTTCGCAAACGTCAATCCTTCCTGAAATGTAATTCGTCCGCGCGGCCTTAGCGAAGTCCGGCGTCAGCCGTCCACAGGCCGCGTGCACCGGTCAACGCTTGTCTCCGTCACCCGAAGACCTTCTTCATCCAGTGAAGGCCGGTATCGATGCCGCCGAGCCATGATTGCGCGCGATCCCAGCTTTGGCTGGGATGACGGGCGATGTGAGCGGGCGTGGCGGCTTGTACGCGGCGGGCGATTCCCAGGCGCTCGCTATGGCTCCAGACTGGAGATCCAGCGCTCCACCGCCTCGACCCCCTCGGGGTCAACGGTTGCCTTCCCGAGTTCGGGCATGGCGACACCGGGCTCTGCACTTGCCATGCGGTGGGCGAGGATCGATTCCTCGGGCTTGCCCGGAACCACGTCGAACAGCAGGCCGCCTGAACCGCGGCCCGCAGCTACTGGCCGCTTCATGATGCCGGTAGCCGCCGGATCGTGCTGCTCCCAGCGCAGGTCGAGACCGGAATTCGACGCGGTCGCGAATGGTCGGTGGCAATGGGCGCAATTGACGTCCAGATAGGCGCGCGCCGCATCGGTCGCGCTCGCGTCGCCACGGGCCTCCCATAGCGGCAAGACGTCGGCCCCTTCGGGCACACGATCGAGCATGCCCTGCGCAGCCATCTCGCCCAGCCATTCGTGCGACAGGTTGCGTGCCTTGGGGCCGATCGGGATCACCTCGCCCGCTAGGCCATGACACTCCTTGCACTGATTCTTGTTCGGCACGCGGTAGCTGATCGCCTCTCCGAGCGGTGTGACGAGATCGACCCGCGCGCCGGCGACCGCCAGCCGCGCCTCGGTCTGCTCCTCGTTCCAGAGATAGGGCAATGCCAGCCAGCCGTCGGCGCGATGCAACAGCACGCGCGTCTCGATCAGCCGGCGCGCGCCGCCTTCGCCGAACGCGAAGGTCTTGATCAGCGCCGCCCCCACCGGGATCTCCAGTAGACCCTCTCCGTCGGCCGAGGCGCTGACGCCTGCAGGCAGGTAGATGAACCGAAGCTTCTCAGCCCCGTCCGAATAGAGCGGGGTGTTGAGGCGGTAAGGGATCACGCGCGCGGCGGGCACTTGAGCCGGCGCATCGGCGAAGAACCCGAACTCGGCGAGCGCCCGCGGCAGCCCCTCCATCACGACCGCGTCGTTGACGGCGACGGGTCCAGCCGCAGCAGCGCGTTGTCCGGAATGCGCAGCGATGCTGCCGGTCAGGGCCAGGACCCCGGCTCCCAGCAGGATCACCGCCCGTTTCACTTGAGCCGCGCCTCCAGCTCCGCACTGGCGCCCCAGCCTTCCGTCGAGATCGGTTGCCCCGGCCGGCCGGCTTCGAGCGGCCCCGGTTGCGCGCCCGCCATACCCTTACCCTGTTCGCTCAGGTTGAGCGACCAGCCTTTGAGATCGGAATGGACCCTGAGCGGCGTGTACTCGGCACCGCCGTCGGTCAGGCCATCCCACATGACGGGTGGCAGCGCGCCCCCGAACGCCGCCGTCAACTGCTCCGCACCTTCGAGCTGCGGGTCGGTGCCGCCTGCATCGACGGCATTCCACGCGATCGTGACCTCGCGCGGATAGGGATTGTAGTTCGGGTCCTCGAACGGGAGCGGATAGGCGATGACCATGACGGGCGCCGTGGGATTGTCGTAAAGCAGGTTCTGCCCGACCCAGACGTTCTCGTTCGCCATGACCATCACGCCGGTGCCGCGCGGCACGGTGGCCACGATATTACCCTCTGGCGCGAAGTTGGGCGTTGTGTTCGCGGCGACGAGGTTGTCGCGCACGATCACATTGCCCCCGCCCATCACGGGCAGGTTCGGCAGGTCGAAAACCAGGATGCCGCCGGTGTTGCGGCTGACGAAGTTGCGCTCAACGATCGCGTCGCGGCTGTTCTCGATCTCGATCCCCGCGACGTTGTCGGTCGCGACCGAATTGCGCACGGTGATCTTGCTCGACTGGCCGACGTAGATCCCCGCGTCGGACGCACCTGAAACTTCGGTGCCGTCGATCAGGATATTGGTGCTCTCGACGGGGTAGATGCCGTAGGCGCCGTTCGTCGGCTTCGGCCCTCCGGTCCAGGTGACGCGGATCGCGTGATAGACGATGTTGTCGGCGCCCTTGGACTTGATCCCGTCGCCCTTGGGATTCTCGACTGCGAAATCACGCAGCGTCACGCCATCCGAGGTCACGAGCAGCCCCTCTCCCGACCCCTGCTGATCCGTGAAGTCGAGCACGGTCGCCTCCATGCCCGCACCGCGCACGGTCACGTTGTCGGCGTCGAGCGAGAGCCCGTCGGTCAGCTGGAAGCGGCCCGCGCCGAGGACGATTTCATCGCCCGGCTGGGCGAGAATCAGCGCTTCCTGCAAGCGCTCCTGCGCGCCCTCCCCCCGGTCAACCGCGATGGTTTCGGCAAGAACGGGCGCGGCCGTGGCGAGCGCCAGCGCGGCAATCGACAGTCTGATCATGTGAGTCTCTCCCCTGCAACCTATTCTGCCGCGCAGCGGGAGGATTGCAAGCAGTCCGTGGAGGAGAGGCTCAGTCCAGCGCCTTGACGATCTCTTCGACCATCTTCTTCGCGTCGGCGAGCAGCATCATGGTCTGATCCATGTAGAACACGTCGTTGTCGACGCCCGCATAGCCCACGCCGCCCATCGAGCGCTTGATGAAGAAGACCTGCTTGGCCTTGTCCACGTCGAACACCGGCATGCCGTAGATCGGGCTGGACTTGTCGGTCTTGGCCGCGGGATTGACAACGTCGTTCGCGCCGATGACGAAGGCGACGTCGGCGGTCGCGAACTCCGAGTTGATGTCCTCCAGCTCGAACACTTCGTCGTAGGGAACGTTCGCCTCGGCAAGCAGCACGTTCATGTGCCCGGGCATGCGGCCGGCGACGGGGTGAATGGCGTATTTCACCTCCACGCCCTTCTCCTTGAGCATGTCGGCCATCTCGCGCAGCGCGTGCTGCGCCTGGGCCACCGCCATGCCGTAGCCGGGGATGATAATGACCTTCTCCGCCTGCTCCAGCATGAAGGCGGCATCGGCAGCGCTGCCCTGCTTGTAGGGGCGCTGTTCCTTTGGCTCGCCGCCCGCCGCGGCCGCATCAGCGCCGAAGCCGCCCGCGATCACCGAGATGAAGCTGCGGTTCATCGCGCGACACATGATGTAGCTGAGGATCGCGCCCGAGCTGCCGACCAGTGCGCCGGTGACGATCATCGCGGTGTTATGCAGCGTGAAACCCATCGCCGCAGCCGCCCAGCCCGAGTAGGAATTGAGCATCGAGACAACGACCGGCATGTCCGCCCCGCCGATCGGGATAATCAGCAGGAAGCCGATCACGAAGGCCGCCACCACGATCGCCCAGAACAGCCATCCCTCACCGGGTCCGGCATCCGGCGCGAGCGCGTAGGCCGCCGTCATGCCGACGATCGCGATCAACGTGCCGAGATTGATCGCGTGCCGGGCCGGGAGCAGGATCGGCGCGCCGCTCATGTTGCCGTTGAGCTTGGCGAAGGCGATCACCGAACCGGAGAACGTGATCGCGCCGATCGCGGCGCCAAGGGCCATTTCCACGCGGCTTACTGCTAGGATATTTCCGTCAAGCCCGAGGATGTCGAACGATCCGGGGTTGAGGAACGCGGCCGCCGCCACGAGCACCGCGGCCAATCCGACCAGCGAGTGGAACGCAGCGACGAGCTGCGGCATCGCCGTCATGGCGATGCGGCGCGCAATGACGAAACCGATCGCGCCACCAATCGCGATCGCGGCGAGGATCTCCGGCAGCCCCGCGATCTCGTGCGTGACGAGAGTCGTCACCACCGCGATCAGCATGCCTGCCATGCCGAAGCGATTGCCGCGCTGGCTGGTCGACGGGCTCGACAGTCCGCGCAGGGCGAGAATGAAGAGAACCCCGCTGGCGAGATAGGCGAGCGCGACCCACGGGTTCACGGCATGCGCCGCATCGGCGGCGATCGAGAGGTCGGAAACTGCGTCCGGCGGGAGCGTCATCTCACTTGCGCTCCTTCTTCTTGTACATCGCGAGCATGCGCTCGGTCACCGCGAAGCCGCCGAAGATGTTGACGCTGGCAAGCACGACCCCGGCTAGGCCGAGCCACTTCGCCCCGGGCACTTCGGCCGCCGCCGCCGCGATCAGGGCGCCGACGATAATCACGCTGGAAATCGCATTGGTCACCGCCATCAGCGGCGTGTGCAGAGCGGGGGTGACGGACCAGACGACGTAATACCCGACGAAGCAGGCGAGAACGAAGATCGACAAAATCGATATGAAGTCCATCAGATTGTCGCCCTCACCCCTTCAGTCTCTCGTTCACCACTTCACCGCCGCGTGTCAGCCGCACCGCGTTGCCGATTTCCTCGTCGAGCACGGGCCGCCCCTGTTCCTTGTCCCAGAAGGCGGACAGGAAGTTGTAGTGGTTACGGGCGAAGAGCGCGCTGGCGTCGGCCGCGAGGTGCGCGGCGGTGTTGGAATAGCCGACGATCTTCACGCCGTGCTTCTCCACGACCTCGTCCGCCACCGATCCTTCGACGTTGCCGCCAGTCCCGTCGCCTTGGGCCACGGCGAGATCGAAAATCACGCTGCCCGGCTTCATCGTCGCGATCTGCGCGTCGGAGATCAGACGTGGCGCGGCGCGGCCGGGGATCAGCGCGGTGGTGATGACGATGTCCTGCTTGGCGATATGGCCGGAAACCAGCTCGGCCTGCGCCTTCTGGTACTCCTCCGACATCTCGGTGGCATAGCCGCCGCTGCCCTCGCCCTCGATGCCGGCGACGGTTTCGACGAACACCGGCTTGGCACCGAGCGACTGGATCTGCTCCTTCGTCGCCGAACGCACGTCCGTTGCCGAAACCTGCGCGCCGAGGCGGCGAGCGGTCGCAATTGCCTGCAAACCAGCGACGCCGACACCCATGACGAAGACCTTGGCTGCCTGAATCGTGCCCGCGGCGGTCATCATCATCGGGAACGCGCGGCCATAGACGTCCGCGGCGGCGATCACCGCCTTGTAGCCGGCGAGGTTGGACTGGCTGGAGAGCACATCCATGCTCTGCGCGCGGGTGATCCGCGGCATGAATTCCATCGCCAGCGCTTCGAACCCGGCGGCGGCATAGGCGTCGACGCGCTCCCGATTGCCGAACGGTTCGAACAGTGCGGCGACCCACGCCCCCGGTTTCGCGCCCTGGAGCAGAGCTGCGTCGGGCGCCTGGATGCCGAGAACGATGTCGGCACCTTTCACCACATCGGCGGCGGACCCGAGCTCGGCGCCAGCCTCGCGGTAGGCGGTATCGGAAATCGAGGCGGATTCGCCGGCACCCTCCTCAATCGCCATCGCCGCACCAAGCGCGACGAACTTCTTCACCGTTTCGGGCGTGGCCGCGGTCCGGGTCTCGCCCGGCGCGCGTTCCTTGAGGACGGCGATCCGCAAGATAGCGGTCAGCTTGAGATCAGTATGACGATGATCAACGTCGCGATCGCGATTGTCGGGACGGACCACTTCAAGAGGCCGATGAAGCCTGCGTAAGTCGCGTTCGCCGCCTTCATGTCGTTACCCGAAGCCATCTGTATTCATTTCCCCATAAGACAAGTTGCGCGAAGCTCTATCGCGAGCGGTTCCCCGCATCAAGCCTCCGACGGGCGTCAACAGCCTTAATCGGACCTTTACCCCCGCCCCTTAAATCGAATGCCTGTACCGCAGCGGGACGGTTTGGGGACGATGGCCGAAAACGAATCACGTCTTTTGATGCTGATCGACGATGAACCGGCGCAGAGCCGGCTGATCGCCGCGCTCGCCGCCCGCGAGGGCTGGCGGACGCTCGTGGTCAAGGATTCGGAGACCGCCATCGCGACCCTCGGCACGCGCGAAGGCATGCAGCTTTCGGCGATCATCCTCGATCAATGGGTGCCCGGCGATGACGCCTGCGCGCTGATCGAGGAACTGAAGAGCCGCCGCCCGGCTCTGCCGATCCTGATGCTGACCACCAGCGCATCCCCGCTCCTGGCGGTCGAGGCGATGCGCGCCGGCGCGACCGATTATCTCATCAAGCCCGTCGCTCCCGACCGGCTGATGCAGGCGCTGCGCAGCGCGACGAAGCGCGAGGCGCCGAAGGACGAGCTCCAGCCGCTGACCGAGAAGATGCCGGCCTCGCTCGATTTCGATGCGATGATCGGCACATCACCCTCGTTCCGTACCGCGCTTGCTCGCGCGGCCAAGGCGGCGCGCGGACACGGCCCGGTTCTGATCGAGGGCGAGACGGGCACGGGCAAGGAGATGCTGGTGCGCGCGATGTACGCCGCATCGCCCCGCGCGAAGGCGCCCTTCCGGATCATCAACGTGGGCGGCGTGCCGTCGAGCTCGATCGAATCGATGCTGTTCGGCCATGAACAAGGCGCCTTCCCCGGCGCGTTCGACCGGCAGATCGGCGCGCTGCAGCATTGCGACGGGGGCACGCTGTTCCTCGACGAGATCGATCGGCTCGACCGATCGGTGCAGTCCCGGCTTGCCGACTGCCTGGAGCAAGGGATCGTCCGCCCCACAGGGGCGCGGCACGGATTCCGCGTCGACGTGCGTCTGCTCACCGCGAGCAACCTGCCGCTCGCGGAATTCGTCCAGGGGGGCCATTTCGACGAACGGCTGCTGGCCGCAATCGCGCCCACGACGATCGTGCTCCCGCCCCTGCGCGAACGGCAGGGGGACATACCCGCGCTCACTCGCCATTTCCTGGCGCGGATCGGGGAGCAGCCGGGCCTCCGGCATCATTCGATCACCGAAAGTGCGCTGCAACTCCTCGCGGCCTTCGACTGGCCCGGCAACGTGCGCCAGCTTCAGTCGGTGCTGTTCCGCGCCGCCGTTTATTGCGAGGGTGAGACGCTCACGATCGAGAGCTTCCCGCAACTGCTCGAACTCGTCGGCGACTTCGGCCACAGCGCAAGCGCATCGCAGGAAGGCGCCGGCGTGCTGCTCTACACCGACGACGGCAACCTGCGTCCGCTCGAAGAGATCGAGGCCGACGTGATCCGCCTCGCCATCGGCCACTACCGCGGCCGGATGACGGAAGTCGCCCGCCGTCTCGGTATCGGCCGCTCAACGCTCTACCGCAAGCTCGGTGAACTCGGCATCGACAACGCGGCCTAGGCGCCCTAACCGCGGGCCATGGCCGACCAGTTTGTTTTCGCCGGGCGCAGGGCACTCGTCACCGGGGCAGCTTCGGGTATCGGGGCAGCAGTGGCGCGTTGGCTGAGCGATCACCGCGTCGCGCACCTCGTCCTCGTCGATCGCGACGCCGAAGCTCTCTAAGCGCTGGAACTCGCGTGTCCTTGCGAACGCGTAACGGGCGACGTGGCCGATCCTTCGCTGTGGGTGCGGATGGCGGACATGGTGCCACTCGATCATGCGGTGATCAACGCGGGAATTTCCGCGGGTGCGCCGATTACAGACTGCGACTTCGCCGAGTGGCGGCGCGTGATGGCGGTCAACCTCGATGGCGCCTTTCTGTCGCTCCAGGCGGCCATGCGGGCGATCCCCGGCGCCGGCAGCGTGGTTGTCACCGCCTCGGTCAGCGGTTTGAAGGCGGAGCCCGGCACGGCCGCCTACGGCGCTTCGAAGGCGGCGTTGATCCAGCTCGCCAAAGTGGCCGCGAAGGAAGGCGCACCGCGCGGCCTCCGGGTCAACGCGATCGCTCCGGGCGGCGTCGACACACCGATCTGGGATCAGACGCCGTTCTTCCGGGATCTCGTCGCCCGGCACGGAGGCGATCGCGGCGCGGCGCTGAAGGCGATGGCTGAAATGGCGACACCGCTCGGCCGCTATGCAAGCGCGGAGGAGATCGCCGCGCAAGCCGGCTTCCTGCTCTCGGACGCCGCGGCGACGATCACCGGCGCGGTGCTGGTCAGCGACGGCGGATATTCGCTCTAGGCGGGAAGATCGGAAAAGTCGGTCAATGCCGCGTCGCGCAGGCCGCGCCAGACGTTGCGCGCCTGGACCGTCTCGAACACGTCGTGGACGCGCAGGAGCTGGACGCCCGCGTTCATCCCGGCGATCGCGAGCGCGAGGCTGCCGCCCAGGCGCGCGTGCGCTGGCACTTCGTTGCTGAGCGCTCCGATCATCCGCTTGCGACTGGCGCCGAGCAGCAACGGCTGGCCGAGCGCGTGGAACAGCGGCAGCCCGTTGATGAGCGCGAGGTTCTCGCTCACGCTCTTTCCGAAACCGATGCCGGGATCGAGCACGATCCTTTCGCGCGCCACGCCCGCGCCGAGGGCCGTATCGCGCCGCTCCCGCAGCCAGTCGAACACGTCGAGCAAGACGCATCCGTAATCGGCATCTGCGTGGAGATCGTCGCCCTCCCCGGGTGCGTGCATCAGCACCACCGGGCAGTCGCGCGCGGCGACCAGCTCCAGGCTGCGGGGATCGTGGCGCAGCGCGGAGACGTCGTTGATCATATGCGCGCCGGCGTGGAGCGCGGCGTCCATCACCGCAGGGCGGCGCGTGTCGACACTGATCGCGGCGCCCATCGCGGCACAGTATTCGATAGCGGGGAGGACGCGCTGGAGTTCATCGCCCTCCCACACTGCGGCTGCTCCAGGCCGGGTGCTCTCGCCGCCGATGTCGACGATCGCGCCGCCAGCCTCGAGCATGGCGGCGGCGTGCGCGCGGCCCTCTTCCGGATCGTCGAGGAATTTCCCGCCATCGGAGAAGCTGTCGGGCGTGAGGTTGAGGATGCCCATGATCTGCGGCTGGTCGAGCCGCACGGTCCGCGCACCCATCTCGATCGGCGGATGCGCCATGCGCAAGTTCGCCCATTGCGCCTCCGCCTCCGCGCCAAGCGCGTCGGGCAAGCGGGCAAGAGTTTCGCCGACCGTGGCAGGCGTGAAGCACCAGCGCTCCACCACTTCACCATCACGCCGCAGGATCGCTGCGAAGCGATGCGCATAGACCATGCCGCCGGCGAGGCGGATGCAATCCCCCTCCTCGCTCTGCGGGCTGGCGGCGAGGCCGATCGGGCGGAGATAGATCTGGTCGGGCATTTGGGTCCCCTGCGTGTCTCCGCGAGAAAATCAATCCGTCACCCCAGCGGAAGCTGGGATTGGGTGCAGTGACGTACGACTCCGCCGGCAGCGGTTCCAGCATCCGCCGAGGTCTCGCAGGAGAGGATCAGTCCTCCGTCGCCAGCAGATAGAGCTGCCGCGCCGCGTCGATCGGCTTGACATCGCCGCCGGTCTCGTAGTGCCAGAAAGTCCAGCCGTTGCAGCTCGGCGCGCCTTGCAGTTCCTTGCCGAGTCCGTGGATCGAGCCGATCTGCTTGCCATAGGCGAGCGAGCCGTCGGCCCGCACAGTGGCGGCCCAGCGGCGCTTCTTGTCGAAGATCTCCGTGCCGGGCTGAATCATGCCATTCTCGACCAGCGCCCCGAAGGCGACCTTGGGCGCACTCTTGCGGCTCTGCATGGTCTGGAGCGCGCTTTCGTCGAGGGGCAGTTCCTTCTCGATCCGTTTGAGCGCGGCTTCGCGATAGAGCCCCTCGCGCTCGCAGCCGATCCATTGGCGGCCCAGGCGCTTGGCGACGGCACCGGTGGTGCCGGTGCCGAAGAACGGGTCGAGCACGACATCGCCACGCTCGGTCGTGGCCAGCAGCACGCGGTAGAGCAGCGCCTCGGGCTTCTGGGTCGGATGGACCTTGTGGCCGCCTTCCTTGAGCCGTTCCTGCCCGCCGCAGATCGGCAGGACCCAGTCGCTGCGCATCTGCAGCTCGTCGTTGAGCGTCTTCATCGCGCGGTAGTTGAAGTGGTACTTCGCCTTCTCGCCCTGGCTGGCCCAGATCAGCGTCTCGTGCGCGTTGGTGAAGCGCGTGCCCTTGAAGTTGGGCATCGGGTTCGCCTTGCGCCAGACGACGTCGTTGAGAATCCAGAAGCCGAGATCCTGCAGGATCGCACCGACGCGGAAGATGTTATGATAGCTGCCGATCACCCACAGCGCGCCGTCAGGCTTGAGCACGCGCTTGGCCTCGGTCAGCCAGGCGCGGGTGAAATCGTCATAGGTCTTGAAGCTGTCGAACCGGTCCCACTCGTCGGTCACCGCGTCCACATGGCTGCCGTCGGGCCGGTTGAGGTCGCCGCCCAGCTGGAGATTGTAAGGCGGATCGGCGAAGACGAGATCCACGCTGGCATCGGGCAGCGAGCGCATGGCCTCCACGCAGTCGCCGCCGAGTATCTGCCCCAGCGGCAGCGCGCGCGGCGTCTCGACCGTCTCGGCCATGCGCAGCGCGCGCGTCTTCGTGATTTCCAGAACGCTCAATGCAAATCCCCCGTTTCCGTAGTTATCCACAGGGTGAGTCCAAGCGGACTCCGCGTCAAGCGAGGAATTTGCACCTGGCATGGTTAACGTCCGGTAACCTGCGGAGGAACGAAAAGAGTCCGCCACAAGATGTTGAGTCTACGCCGTTCAGGCGGACTCGACATGCTGCGCGTGTTGCCCGAAGGACTCAATCCTGCCCGGAACGGGAGGTTAGAATAGTTCCATCTGCGCCACGGGAGCGAAGCTGCGGCGATGGAGCGGGGTCGGGCCATGGTTGCGCAGCGCCTCGACATGGTCGGGCGTGCCGTAGCCCTTGTTGCGCTCCCATCCGTAATGCGGGTGCTCGCGCGCCGCTTCGATCATCATGCGGTCGCGCCATTCCTTGGCGACAATCGACGCAGCCGAGATCGCCGGCTCCTTCGCGTCGCCGCCCACGATCGGCCGCGCCGCCCAGCGCCATTCGGGCCGGCGGCCATGCGGCGTAAGATTTCCATCGACCAGCACTTCGTCGGGATCGCGCGCGAGTACTTCGGCAAGCCGCGCTACGGCCAGCGTCATCGCCAGCATCGTCGCCCCGAAGATATTGAGCCGGTCGATCTCCTCCACCTGGACCACGCCGACGCCCCAGGCGCAGCGGCGGCGGATCGTGAGGTCGAGCCGGCCACGCGAGTTGGCGCAGAGCTTCTTCGAATCGTCGAGGCCTGTCGGTCGCGGCTTGCACAGCGCCACGGCAGCCGCCACAACCGGCCCTGCCAAGGGCCCACGCCCCGCCTCGTCGACGCCGACGACGAGGGGATCGAGCCCGAACGTGTGATGGGGAGTTCCACTGAACATGACGAAATCTGCGATTCTTGCCGCGCTTCTATCGCCGTGCGCGCTGCTCTCCGCAAGCTGCAGCGCCGAACCCGCCGGGGATAGCGCGCCGCCTGAAGCCTCCGCCACCACCGAGGTTGGCGAAGAAGTAACGGTGACGCCCTCGGAAGATTTCAAGGCCGTGTCCCTCGGCGCCTTCGATGAACCCTGGGCCGCGGAGTTCGCACCGGGCACCAGCGTGCTGTTCATCACCGAAAAGAGCGGGACGATGAAGTTCGTCGATACCGCGACCGGCCGGACCGGCACGGTCACCGGCATGCCCGAGGTTGATTATGGCGGCCAGGGCGGCCTCGGGGACGTGGCGTTCCTGCCGTCCGAAAGCTCCGACGCGCTCGACCGCAGGACGATCTATCTCACCTGGGCCGAGGCAGGCGAAGGGGACACGCGCGGCGCCGCGCTCGGCAGGGGCACGCTCGTCTGCGAACAGGCGGATGCTTGCACCGTGGAGGGTCTTTCAGTGATCTGGCGCCAGCAGCCGAAAGTCACCGGCCGCGGCCACTATTCGCACCGCATCGCCTTCTCGCCCGACGGGCAACATCTGTTCCTCGCCTCGGGCGACCGGCAGAAGATGGAGCCGGCGCAGGACCTTTCGAACAACCTCGGCAGCGTCCTGCGGCTCACGCTCGACGGCAAGCCAGCACCCGGCAACCCTTTCGCGGATCGCGGCAGCCCGTCGGACCAGATCTGGTCATACGGCCACCGCAACATTCTCGGCCTGCGGTTCGACGCGCAAGGGCGGCTATGGGACCTTGAGCACGGTCCGGCGGGCGGGGATGAGCTCAACCTCGTCGTACAAGGCGAAAACTACGGCTGGCCAGTCGTGTCCGATGGCGTTCACTATAACGGCGACCCGATCCCCGACCACAGCACCCGCCCGGAATTCCACGCGCCGGCGCTCAGCTGGGATCCGGTCATCGCGCCGGGTGATTTCGTGTTCTACTCGGGCAAGCTCTGGCCGGAGTGGCAGGGGCAGGCGATCATCGGCGCCATGAAGCCGACGGCGATCGTGCGCGTCGCGATCGAGGGGGACAAGGCCACCGAGGTGGTTCGCTACCCGTTCGAGAAGCGCGTGCGCGAGATCCTGGAAGGAGCGGACGGCGCCTTGTGGATCCTCGAGGACGGTGAAGGCGGGCGTCTCGTCAAACTCACGCCGAGCTGAGTGCTAAGCTGCGCCCCGGCCGCGCGAAGGCGAATTTGATCGACAGCGGCGCGCGCCGCCCCTAACGGCGCGCGCCTATGGCGACCATCGTCCCCCTTGCCAATGTCGACCCCGCGCTGATCGAGGCGCTGCTCGACCGTGCCTTCGGGCCGGATCGTCATGCGCGCACCGCATACCGCATCCGCGAAGGCATGGACTGGCTCCCCGCGCTCAGCTTTGCGGCGATCGACGACGACGGTTACCTGGTCGGCACGATCCAGCTCTGGCCGGCGGCGCTTACCGACCCGGAGGGCCGCGCCCATCCGATGATCATGGTCGGCCCGGTCGCGGTCGTGCCCGAGCGGCAGAACGAAGGCTTCGGCAAGGCGCTGATGCTTGCCGCGCTCGGCGCGCTGGAGCCCGGCGCCCTGCCGCAGGTGATGATTGGCGATCCGGAATACTACGGCCGCTTCTTCGGCTTCACCGCAGCGCCAACTGGCGGGTGGCACTGCCCCGGTCCCTTTGATTCCGAGCGCCTGCTGGTCCGGTGCGACAATCCGGCGGTTCTGCCGGCAAAGGGGATGCTGGGTCCGTGGCCGGAAACCTTGGCGAATTGAGCGCGCCGTGGCATCGGACAGCCGATGCCATATCAACCCCCTCCCGAACTTGCCGGACTGACGCTCGACGAAATCGCCGAGCAGGTCGCAGCGCGCGAGCTGCCGCCGGTCGAGGAATGGCGTCCGGAGAGCACGGGCGACAGCCGCATGCGCATCGCGGCCGACGGCACCTGGTATCACGACGGCGGTCCCATCACCCGTCAGGCAATGGTGCGCGCCTTTTCCGGGCTGCTGACGCGCGATGACGATGGACAGCACTGGCTCGTCACCCCGTTCGAGAAGCTTTCGATCGAGGTCGAAGACGCGGCCTTCATCGCAACCGACGTGGTTCGGCGCGACGGCGATCTCGCCTTCCGCCTCAACACCGACGAACTGATCGTTGCCGGCGCGGACAATCCGCTGCGTGCCGGCGGGGAGATCGAAACGCCCGCGATCTATCTCGCCGTGCGGCGCGGATGCGAGGCGCGGCTGAACCGCAGCACGTGGCAGCAACTCGCCGAGATCGCGCTGTCCGAAGGCGACGGGCGCACGGTTGCGAGCGGGGGCGAAACCTTCCCCCTTCTGCCGCGATGAGCTCGCTTTTCGACCGCCTCGAAGCCCTGTTCGAGCAGGGGCACCGCGCGGACATTCCCGACCTGCTAACCGACGAGCGCTTTGCCGACGCCAGTCGCACTGCGGACGCAGCAGTGCTGATCGCGGTGACCGACCGCCCCTCCCCCGGCGTGATCCTGACACAGCGGCCGCACGGCATGCGCGATCACCCCGGTCAGGTCGCTTTTCCGGGCGGGAAGATCGATCCGGGAGAAACCGCGGTCGAAGCCGCCTTGCGCGAGGCCGAGGAGGAGCTCTCCATGCGCCCGGACCATGTGCGCGTGATCGGCACGACCGACCGCTACCAGACAGGCACCGGCTTCGATGTCACGCCAGTGCTTGGCGTCGTGCCGCCCGACCTACCGCTGGTCGCCAACCCCGGCGAGGTCGAGGCATGGTTCGAGGCGCCGCTCGACCTGCTGCTCGACCGAGAAAACTGGACCGAGCACGAGGTCTTCTGGCGCGGGGCGACCCGGCGCTACCTCGAGTATCACTACGAGGGGTTCCGTATCTGGGGGGTGACCGCGGCGATCATCGCCAACCTCGCCCGCCGGCTCGAATACAAGGCGCTGTTCGATGGCTGAGCGCCTGCCCCCTGCCGAATGGACGCAGCGCGCCGACCTTGCCGCACTCGTCGCGGCGCTGGGCGCGGACAACGTGCGCTGGGTCGGCGGCGCGGTGCGCGACACGCTGCTCGGGCATGAAGTGCGCGATATCGACGCTGCCACCCCGCTCGAACCGGCGACCGTGATCGATCGGCTGCGATCGGCCGGGATCAGGACGGTCCCGACGGGGATCGACCACGGCACCGTCACGGCGGTCCTGCCCGGGGGGCCTGTCGAGATCACCACGCTCCGCCGCGATGTCTCGACCGACGGCCGCCGCGCAACGGTCGCCTTCGCGCAAAACTGGCGCGAGGATGCCGCCCGGCGCGATTTCACGATCAACGCGCTCTACGCCGAGCCCGACACGCTCGAGATCTTCGATTGGTTCGGCGGGCTAGCCGATCTCGCGGCGCAGCGTGTGCGGTTTATCGGCGATGCGCGCCAGCGCATCCGCGAGGACCACCTACGCATCCTGCGCTATTTCCGCTTTCAGGCGCGCTTCGGCGCCGAACTCGATGGCGCGGCGGAAAAAGCCTGTGCGGAGCTTGCCGCGACGCTCAAGGGCCTCTCGCGAGAGCGGATCGCCGGCGAACTGCTCAATCTGCTCGGCCTTCCCGATCCTGTCGACACGGCCGCACGGATGCTCGCGCTTGGAGTATTGCCAGTGGTTCTGCCGGAGGCGGGCGCCAAGGGGATCGAGGCGCTCCGCCGCCTCGTCGCGAACGAGCGGGCGGCAAACATTGCGCCCAACCCGATCCGCCGCCTCGCGGCGCTCCTGCCCGCGCTGCCCGCAGTGGCCGAAACCGTCGCCGCGCGCCTGCGCCTGTCGAGGGCGCTGCGCGAGCGGGTCACTCGCGCCGCCGCACGCCAGGCGGGCGATGCGCTGCAACCGCACGCGCTGGCCTACCGCGAGGGCCTGGACAGCGCGATCGATCGCCTGCTGCTCGCGGGCGCCGACGTTTCGCCGCTGATCGGCTGGCAGGTGCCGGAGCTTCCGCTCAAGGGCGGCGAGATCGTGAGTCGCGGGGTTGCCGCCGGGCCTGAAGTCGCCCGCACGTTGCGGCAGGTCGAATCCCGCTGGATCGACGAAGGCTTCCCCGGGCGCGACCGGGTGAACCGTATCCTGGATGAGGTACTCGGAGGCATCTGAGGTTGCTTCATCCGGGTTTAATGTGGAAATGGTACACCGTGTTCATCGCCGATAGGCAGGACATGCCATCGCGTGCCTCGCTCGCGGTGGGCCTCCCGCCCGGTTCGTCCGGGCATGCGGGTTCCTGCTCTTGCAGCGGGGCGCTAGGCGCCGAAGGACATTCCAGACCTTCGAAGGGCGCACCCGTGATCCAAACTGGCTGATACTCGTGCGGGTCTCGCGTCGTACAGCTTTGCGTTTGACATGAAATAATTACGGAGTGGAATTATGAAGTTCTCGAAAATGGCCATTGCCGCCATCGCCGCCGCCGGGATCGCGACGGCTGCACATGCTCAGGGCGTCACCGTCGGCGCAACCGTCTACGGCCCCGAGGGCAATTCGGTTGGCACGATCGAGAGCGTCGCCGATGGCGTCGTGACCGTGGATACCGGCAAGCACAAGGCGCCGCTGCCCTCCAACGCCTTCGGTCAGGGCGACAAGGGCCCGACCATCACCGTCACCAAGGCGCAGCTCGACGGGATGCTGGACGAACAGCTCGCCGCGGCCAACGCCAAGCGTGACGCCGCGCTGATCGAAACCGCTACCGTCGTCACAGCGGACAACCAGCCGCTCGGCATCGTGAAGAGCGTCGCGGGCAACACCGTGATCGTTAGCGGCGGCCAGGGCGACCTGAACCTTCTGCGCGAGCACTTCGCGGTCAACCAGAGCGGCCAGCTCATGGTGCTGTTCACCGACGCGCAGCTCGACCAGGCGATTGCTGCCCAGGGTGCGACCGGACAGAGCCCGGCGGCCGGCGGCGCACAGGCCGACACGACGGCTGGCGCTACCGAATAAGCTTCATCTTCAGGTTGCAAGGAAGGGGCCGGGTGCGGAATGTCCGCGCCCGGCCCCTTTTCTTTGATCGCCGGAGCGCGGCAGACCAGATCTAGAAACGATTGTCCTTCGGGAAGCCCTGCGGCGGCAAGCGGCCCGCCGCGCCGCGCGCGACCTTCCACTGCCAGATCTCGGTCTCGGTCCGGGTGCGCCCCGTCTCCCCGCCCATCGTCCAGCTCAGGCCGTCCGCGAGCGTGAACGTGATCGCATCGCTGAGGCCGCCGTCGCGGTAGCGCTGCAGCGTCACGCCCTGCCCGCGCGCCAGCATCGGCAGTTCCTCCAGGTTGAAGACCACAAGTTTGCGGTTGTCGCCGACCACGGCAACGTGATCGTGCGGCTCGGCAATCTCGCGGACTACGCGCAGCTTGGCATCGCCCTTCAGGTTCACCACCTGGCGCCCCTTGCGCGTTTCGGCCAGGATTTCATCGGTGACAGCCGCAAAGCCCTTGCCCGTGGTAGCGGCCAGAAGGAGCTGCCCCTTGGGCTTGTGGACCATCAATGCAATGACCTGCGCTTCGGGATCGATGTCCAGCATGTTCCGGATCGGTTCGCCGAAGCCCCGCGCGCCCGGCAGCTTGTCGGCGCCGAGCGTGTAGATGCGCCCGTCGTCGGCCACGACCAGCAGCTTGTCGGTGGTCTGCGCATGGAGGGCGAAGGCCGGACCGTCGCCCTCCTTGAACTTGAAGTCGCCCGCGAGATCGACGTGGCCTTTCGCGCCGCGGATCCAGCCTTTCTGCGAGAGGATCACCGTCACCGGCTCCTTCTCGATCATCGCGTCCATGCTGAATTCGACCGCGGGCGCCGCCTCGGCCACGGTCGTCCGGCGGCGGCCGAGCGCGGTGTCCTCGCCATATTCCTTGCGCAGCGCGCCCAAGTCCCGCTTCAGCCGCGTGCGTTGCCGTGCCGGGCTGTCGAGCAGCTTGTTGAGCTCGTCCTGCTCCTTCAGCAGCGCGTCCTTCTCCTGCCGCAGCTGCATCTCCTCGAGCTTGCGCAAGCTGCGCAGCCGCATGTTGAGGATCGCCTCGGCCTGACGGTCGGTGAGGCTGAACTCCGCCATCATCACCGGCTTGGGCTCGTCCTCGGTGCGGATGATCTCGATCACCCGGTCGAGGTTGAGGAAGGCGATGATGTAGCCTTCGACCAGCTCCAGCCGTCGCGCGATCTGCTCGAGCCGGTGGCGGCTGCGGCGCTGGAGGACGTCGATCTGGCTCGCGACCCAGTGCGTCAGCAGTTCCTTCAGGCCCATGACCATCGGGGTGCGGTGCGCGTCGAGCACGTTCATGTTGAGCCCGAAGCGCGTCTCGAGGTCACTCAGCTTGTAGAGCGATTCCTTGAGCAGTTCCGGATCGACGTTGCGGCTGCGCGGCACGAGCACGAGGCGGATCTTCTCGTCGCTCTCGTCGCGAATGTCCTCTAGGATCGGCAGCTTCTTGTCGGCGATGAGCTGGGCGATCTGCTCGATCAGCTTGCCCTTCTGCACCTGATAGGGGATTTCGCTGACGACGAGCTGCCACTGGCCGCCGCCGAGGCGCTCTATCCCCGCCTCGCGATCCTCCATCTTCTCGGCCTCCGCGGCATGGAAGCGCGCACGGACGCGGAAGCTGCCGCGGCCGGTTTCATAGGCCTGGGAGATCATCTCGGGACTGTCGACGATCAAGCCCCCGGTCGCGAAGTCCGGCCCCTGGAACAGCTCCATCAGCCGCGCGTGCTCGACATGGGGGTTGTCGATCAGCTCCAGCGTCGCATCGACAACCTCGGCGACGTTGTGGCTCGGAATGTTGGTCGCCATGCCCACCGCGATGCCGCTGGCGCCGTTGGCAAGCAGGTTGGGGAACAGGCCCGGGAAGACCTCCGGCTCCTGCTCCTCGCCGTTGTAGGTGGGGATGAAATCGACCGTTCCCTCGTCGAGCCCTTCCATCAGGCGCAGCGCGGTCTTGGTCATGCGCGCTTCGGTGTAGCGGTAGGCCGCGGCATTATCGCCGTCGATATTGCCGAAGTTCCCCTGCCCCTCGACCAGCGGATACCGCAGCGCGAAATCCTGCGCGAGCCGCACCATCGCGTCGTAGACGCTGGCGTCGCCGTGCGGGTGATACTTGCCGATCACGTCGCCGACCACGCGCGCGGATTTCTTGAACGCGCTGGCCGGGTCGAGCTTGAGCTGCCGCATCGCCCACAACAGGCGGCGATGAACCGGCTTCAGCCCGTCGCGCAGGTCGGGCAGTGAACGCGCCGTGATCGTCGAGAGCGCATAGACCAGATAGCGCTCTTCCAGCGCGGAATCGAACGGCGCGTCGACGATCGCGTCGAAGGGATCTTTTTCGTCTTGCAGGGTCGCCATGCCCCTCGCCCTAGCAGGGCAACGGTCGAGCTAACAGAGCGGAACGAGGCGCTTTCCCCACACGTTGCGACGGCACATCAAGCGGAAAGGAGATCACCATGAAACGCGTTCTCATCCTCGCAACCGACGGCTTCGAACAGTCCGAGCTGATGGATCCGCGCGAGAACCTACAGAAGGCCGGAATCGAAACGGTCATCGCCAGCCTCGAAGACGGTGAGATCCGCGGCTGGAAGGAGAAGGACTGGGGCGAAAGCATCAAGGTCGACCTCACCGTCGGGGAAGTCGGCGTCGGCGACTACGACGCACTGCTACTCCCCGGCGGGCAGATCAACCCGGACATCCTGCGAATGAACGAGAAGGCGGTTGCGATCGTGCGCGAGTTCGACACCGCGGGCAAGCCGATCGCCGCGATCTGCCACGCGCCATGGCTTCTCGCCGAGGCCGGGATCCTCGAAGGCAGAACGGTGACGAGCTGGCCGTCGATCCGGACCGACCTCAGGAATGCAGGCGCAGAGGTGGTCGACCGTGAGGTGATGACGGACGGCAATCTCATCACGAGCCGCTGCCCCGACGACATTCCCGCCTTCTCCGAGGCATTGATCGAGCGCCTGCGGTCCGATCAGCGGGACGCCGCCTAGCGCGCGAAGAGGCTGACCAGCTCGACGTGGGTCGACCAGACGAACTGGCCCACCGGGCGAACGCGCTCCAGCCGGTAGCCGACTTCCACGAGCCGCGCCGCATCGCGGGCCCAGCTCGACGGGTTGCAGCTTACGTAAGCGATCCGCGGCACGGTGCTTTCGGCGAGGCGCGAGACCTGCTCTCGCGCGCCGGCGCGCGGCGGGTCGAGCAGGATGGCATCGAAGCGGCCGAGTTCTTCGGGCTGGAGGGGATTGCGGAACAGGTCGCGGTGCATGGCATGGACCGCCCTTCCCGATCTACCCGCGGCCGACTTGCACGCGAGATGGGCGTCGCGCGCGGCCTCGATCGCCAGCACTTTCGCGGTTTCGGCCAGCGGGAACGAGAACGTGCCGAGGCCCGCGAACAGGTCGGCGACCACGCCGGCACCGGCGAGCCATTCGCGCACGGCACGGGCAAGCGCCGCTTCGCCGTCAGCGGTGGCCTGGAGAAAGCTGCCGCTGGGGAAGCCGACCGGAATACCCGAGAGCGACACCGTCACCGGTTCGGGCTCCCACACCGGCTCGGGACCATAGCCCTGATCGAGCGTGAGCCGCGCGAGCCGGTTCTCCTGCGCGAAAGCGAGCAGCGCCTCGGTTTCCTCAAGGCCCTCGACGGGCAGGTTGGCCAGCGCGCAGTCCACGCCCTGGTCGGTCAGGGCCAGCTCGATATCGACTGCGAAGCGCCCCTTGCGGCGCCCAAGCAGGGCACGAAGCGCGGGCACGAGCGCGAACAGCTCCGGCCGCAGGATATGGCACTCGCGCATGTCGACTACGCGGTGCGAGCCCGCCTCGCGGAAGCCGATCACCGGCTTTCCCCCGGCGGAGAGCGCGTGCAGCGTGCACCGGCGGCGGCTGCGCGGCGGCGAAAGATGGGGCGCGAACAGTTCGCCGATCGCCACACCCTGCGACTGCGCGGCGAAGGCCACCCGCTCGCTGACATAGCGTGCGATCGATGGCTCGTCGCAATGCTGGAGCTGGCATCCGCCGCAAGTGCCGAAATGGCGGCAGGGCGGAACCGCATGGTGCGGGCCGGGCGCTAGCGATCCGTCGGGCAGGAGCACGTCGCCGGGCGCGGCATAGGGCGCGTGCCGCCCATCGGCGGTGACACCATCGCCCTTGGCGGCGATGCGGACGATCTCGGATGCTTCGCTCACAGGAAGCGCGCGTAGGCGGGTTTGACGGCGTGCGCCAGTTCGTCCGCGATGAACGCCGCGCCGGCGATCCGCGCGGCCTCGTGCTGGAGCCAGACGGCCTGGTCCGCGGCTTCGAACGCCGAGAGCCCCGTGGCCATGCGGCTCGCAGCGATTCCCGCGAGCACGTCGCCGGTACCCGCTGCCGAAAGCCAGCTCGGGCCCGGGGCGAACAGACGCACTCGTCCGTCGGGCGCACAGAGCACGGTGTCGGGCCCTTTGGCGAGCACCGTCAGCCCGCTCGCCTCGGCCAGCGCCCGGGCCTTGGCGCGCTTTCCCTGGGCGGAAATCCCGTAGGTCTGGCACAAGTTCGCGAGCTCGCCCTCGTGCGGCGTCGCCAGCGTCTCGCCGGTAAAGACTCGGCGCTCGAGCAGCCCCAGCGCTTCGGCATCGAGAACCAGCGGTCCGCCACGCGCTAGCGCGGCTGCGAGCCGGGCTTTCGCCGCATCGTCGCGCCCCAGGCCCGGCCCGACGAGCACGGCGCCGATCCGCTCGTCGGCGAGCGCCTCGTCGAGGCGCGCGTCGCTGACCACCAGCGCCGCGGGCGTGGCCGGATGCGAATGGTCGGCGAGCAGCCTCACGTTGCCCGCCCCTGCGTGCATCGCCGCCTGCGCCGCGAGTAGCGCGGCGCCGGGCATCGCTCCGCCGACCACTGCGAGCAGGCCGCGGCGGTACTTGTGCGCATCGGGCGCGGGCGGTTCGAAGCGCGGCCGCGCCGACAGCGAAGCCGCCGCCCCCGTCTCGCCGATGCCGATGTCGATCAGCCGCGGCGCGCCCATCGCGGCAGAGGAGGGCATCGTCCAGTGCGCGAACTTCCACGCGCCGAGCGCGAGCGTCAGGTCGTAGCGCGGCAGGCCCCGGTTGAGCAGCGCCCCGCTGTCGCTCTCGACGCCGCTCGGCAGATCGACCGCGATCATCTGGCCGTGGCTCGCCGCGAGGCTGCCCAGCAAGGCAAGCAGTTCGTCCGACAGCGGCCGCGTCAGCCCGCTGCCGAACAGACAATCGACGAGCACTGCGCCGCGCCGTCCTTCGCCCGCCGCGACCGCGCCGCGATAGAGCGCCCGCGCGTTTCTCGCCGCCTCGGTCCTGGGTTCGACCGATGCGACCACGAGCACGTCCAGCCCACGTTGCCGCAACACTTCGGCGATCACGTAGCCGTCGCCGCCATTGTTGCCGGGGCCGCAGAGCACCGTCACCGGCCGCCCGGCGGCGAGCCGCCAGACCCACTCCGCCGCGCCGCACCCGGCGCGCTGCATCAGCGTCTCGACGCTGGTTCCGCCATCGATCAGCGCCTGCTCGGCCGCCTGCATTTCGGCGACCGTGAGGACCGGATCATTCGCCGGCATCGCCGCCTTGCTGCGGGCGCGCGGGGAAGCGGTAGCGGTCGCCCGCCACGCTGACTTCCAGCAGCTCGCCCGTCAGTTCCTGTTCCACCGGATCGGCTCCGTCGAAAGCCGAGAGCCCGCGTCCGCCTGTCATTTGCTCGAAGCGGCGAAAGCCGCCGTCGGGGTGGCGGACGGTAAGGACGGTCACACCGTCCGCTTCGCCGCGCTCCACCAGGCAGTCGACCCCGAATTCGGCGCCCGGCCCGATCGCGCATTCGATCCGCTGCGCGCCTTCCTCGGCCTGCGCCTGCACCGCCGCATCGCCGGAGCAGGCGGCGAGCGCCAGTGCCCCTGCGACGGCGGTGGAGACGTGCCTCACTTGCGCGCCAGTTGGGAAACGTCGCGCACCGCGCCGCGCGCGGCGCTGGTGGTCATCGCGGCATAGGCCTTGAGCGCAGTCGAGACCTGCCGCTTGCGCTTCTCCACCGGTTGCCATGCCGCATCCCCCTTCGCGTCCATCTCCGCGCGCCGGCGCGCGAGCTCTTCGTCGGACAAGTCCAGATGGATCGTCCGCCCGGGAATGTCGATGGCGATCCTGTCGCCGTCCCGAACCAGGCCGATGGCCCCGCCCTCCGCCGCTTCGGGCGAGACGTGGCCGATCGAGAGCCCCGAGGTGCCGCCGGAGAAACGCCCGTCGGTCAGAAGTGCGCAGGCTTTCCCGAGGCCCTTCGATTTGAGATAGCTCGTGGGATAGAGCATTTCCTGCATCCCCGGCCCCCCGCGCGGCCCTTCGTAGCGGATCACGACGACGTCGCCTTCGCCCACCTGGTCCATCAGGATCCCGGAGACCGCCGCGTCCTGGCTCTCATAGACTTTCGCGGAGCCGGAGAACTTGAGGATGCTCTCGTCCACGCCAGCGGTCTTAACGATGCAGCCGTCCTCGGCGATATTGCCGTAGAGAACCGCGAGGCCGCCGTCCGTGCTGAAGGCGTGCTCCGCCGAGTGGATCACGCCATCGCGCCGGTCGAGATCGAGCGCGTCCCAGCGGCGGTTCTGGCTGAAAGCGGTCTGCGTCGGCACGCCGCCGGGCGCGGCGCGGAAGAATTCCTGCACCGCGGGACTGTTGGTGCGCGCAATGTCCCAGGAGTCCAGCGCGTCGGCCAGAGTCGGACTGTGGACGGTGGGCACGGCGGTGTTAAGCAGTTCCGCGCGGTCCAGCTCGCCCAGGATCGCCATGATCCCGCCGGCGCGGTGAATGTCCTCCATGTGAACGTCCGCCTTGGTCGGCGCGACCTTGCAGAGGCAGGGCACGTGGCGGCTCAGCCGGTCGATATCGGCCATCGTGAAGTCCACCCCCGCCTCGTGCGCGGCGGCGAGCAGGTGGAGCACGGTGTTGGTCGATCCGCCCATCGCGATGTCGAGGCTCATCGCGTTTTCGAACGCCGAAATGTTCGCGATGGTGCGCGGCAGGACGCTGGCGTCGTCCTCCTCGTACCAGCGGCGGCACAGCTCCACCACCAGCCGCCCGGCGCGCAGGAAGAGCTGCTTGCGGTCGGCGTGGGTCGCCAGCGTCGACCCGTTGCCCGGCAGCGAGAGGCCGAGCGCTTCGGTCAGGCAGTTCATCGAATTGGCCGTGAACATGCCCGAGCACGAGCCGCAGGTGGGGCACGCCGAACGTTCGATCGCGGCCACTTCCTCGTCGGTGTAGCTCTCGTCGGCGGCGGCCACCATCGCATCGACCAGGTCGAGCGCGACTTCCTTGCCCTTCAGCACGACCTTGCCCGCCTCCATCGGCCCGCCCGAGACGAACACGACCGGAATATTGATCCGCAGCGCCGCCATCAACATGCCCGGCGTGATCTTGTCGCAGTTGGAAATGCACACCATCGCATCGGCACAGTGGGCGTTGACCATGTACTCGACGCTGTCGGCGATCAGGTCGCGGCTCGGCAGCGAATAGAGCATGCCGTCGTGGCCCATCGCGATCCCGTCGTCGACAGCGATCGTGTTGAATTCCTTCGCCACGCCGCCCGCCCCCTCGATCTCGCGCGCGACCATCTGGCCCAGATCCTTGAGGTGGACGTGACCAGGCACGAACTGGGTGAAGGAGTTGACGACGGCGACGATCGGCTTGCCGAAATCGTCATCCTTCATGCCCGTCGCGCGCCACAGCCCGCGCGCGCCGGCCATGTTACGGCCGTGGGTCGAAGTGCGGGAGCGGTAGGCGGGCATGACGAATTCCAGATGTTGCGGGATTGGGGTTCCGGCCACCCCTAAAGCATCGCGCGCAGCGGTCGAAAGGGAAATTCTTTTGCCGGCAACAGCTCTGCGCCCTTCGGTTCCCCTAGGTGCTCCTGGGTGCCGCTAGGTGCCCTTCAGGGCAAGCACCGTCCGGCGGGCAATATCCGCCACGAGCCCGGCCCAGCGCACCTGGTCGACCTCGCGTTCGACCATGTCCTGACGGACCTCGATCGTGAGGTACGGCCGGCCATGCGCCTCCGCATGACGGTTCATCGTCGCGTTGAGCTGCTTGCCCGAATAGGGCTGATTGTCGCCGACGGTCAGCCCTTCCTCGGCGAACAGGCGGATGGCGTGCCGCGCGGCCCGATCGTCCTGGTTATAGAGCAGTGCCACCTCCCACGGACGCTCCTCACCCCCGCTCTCGAGCCGCGGCGTGAAGCTGTGGAGCGCCACGATCAGCTCGGGCCGCGCAGCGTCGAGCCATTCTTCGAGTGCCGCATGATAAGGCCTGTGGAACCGCGCCAGCCGCTCCTCAAGATCGGCGTCGACGTTGCCCGGGATCACGTACCCGTCGCTGGCGGTCGGAACGACGGCGGGCGAATCCTCTTCCCGATGCAGATCGCAGACGAGGCGGCTGATGCAGGCAATATGCGCCGGAATGCCGTGGCCCAGCGCCATCTGCTCCGCGACGCCCTCCACACCGATGTCGACCGCGATGTGCTTGCCCAGCAGATCGGGTGCGATGCCGAGCGGAATGTCGTCGGGCACGAAGCTGGACGCGTGGTCCGCGACGCACACGATCCCGCCCGGCGCGACCTCGCCAACGTGCCGAAAGGGCGAATAGCCGGTCATCTCAGCTTTCCTTGCATTTGCCACCAGTCGGGATGGTCCGAGGCGAGCCGAGCCGCCGCATCGGCCAGAGCATCGCCGTTCTCGAAGAGGGCGAAGCACGTCGCGCCGGAACCCGACATGCGGCTCGCGAAGGAACCCGATCCATGCAGGGCGGCGAGAACATCCGCGATCTGCGGGCATTGTGCGATGGCAGGCGCTTCGAGATCGTTGCGCCCCTCGCGCATGGCCTGCGACGCGGGGCCATCGGGCAGCGGACCCAGGTCCTTTGCATCCCAGGCCGCAAACACGGCCGCCGTCGCAAGCGGCACGCGCGGGTTCACCAGCAGCACGGGCGTTCCCGCGAGGTCGTTCTCCAGCGGCGCGAGCTCCGTCCCGGTGCCGCGCCCGATGCAGGCCTCGCTCTCGACGCAGGCCGGAACATCCGCTCCGAGACGGGCGGCGCGCTCTTGCCAGTCGTCGGGCAAGCCGTAGCGCTCGCGGATCATGCGGAACACCGCGCCGGCGTCGGCGGAGCCACCTCCGAGCCCGGCGGCGACCGGCAGGCGCTTGTCCAGCGTCACCGCCAGTCCGTCGGCGCGCGGCAGCTTGCCGAGCGCCCCGGCGGCGATGTTGCCGAACGGATCGTCGAGCGCTCCGGCGAATTCGCCGGTCACCGTCAGACTGTCCTGCGCCGCAGCGCGCGCGGTCAGTTCGTCGCCCGCGTCAACGAAGGCGAAGGCCGTCTCGAGCTCGTGATAGCCGTCCGCGCGCCGCCGGCGGACGTGCAGCGCGAGGTTGATCTTGGCGTAGGCGGTTTCGCGCATCAGAGCCCTCTCCCCTTCAGGGGAGAGGGTTGGGAGAGGGGGATGTCGCGCACGCCAAATGCCCCCCTCTCAACTCCGGCTAGGCGCTTCGCGCCAAGCCTGCGTATCTCTCCCCTGAAGGGGAGAGAGAAAGATCCGCACACCGCCTGCAATTCCTCACATATTCGGATAGTTCGGACCGCCGCCGCCCTCGGGCGTCACCCATTCGATGTTCTGGTTCGGGTCCTTGATGTCGCAGGTCTTGCAGTGGACGCAGTTCTGCGAGTTGATGACGAACTTGGGATCGCCTTCCTCGACATCGACCCATTCGTAAACGCCGGCCGGGCAATAGCGGGCGGAAGGGCCGGCAAAGACCCCGAGCTCGCTCGCCTCCTGCAAGGCCATGTTCTTGACCTTGAGGTGGCAGGGCTGGTCCTCGGCATGGTTGGTGTAGGAATAGGAGACCGAGGTGAGCCGGTCGAAACTGATCACGCCGTCGGGCTTGGGATAGTCGATCGGCCGGTGAAGGTCGGCCCGGTGCGTGTGCGTGTAATCGGGCGTGTGCTTCATCGTGATCGGCAGGCCGATGCCGAGCGTGCGCATCCACATGTCGATTCCGGCGAGAGCCGTGCCGATGTCGCCGCCGAACTTGGCGACGGCGGGCTGCGCATTCTTCACCTTCTTGAGCTCGTCCGCGATCCAGCTCGAACGGACGGCGGCGTCGTAATCCGACAGCTCGGTCTTTTCGCTTCCGTCCGAGATCGCAGCGGCGACTGCTTCCGCGGCCAGCATGCCGCTCTTCATCGCGGTGTGACTGCCCTTGATCCGCGGCACGTTGACGAAACCCGCAGCGCAGCCGATCAGCGTGCCGCCGGGGAACGCCAGCTTCGGCACAGACTGCCAACCACCCTCGTTGATCGCGCGCGCGCCGTAGGCGACGCGTTTGCCGCCTTCGAGGTACTCACGGATCGCCGGGTGGTGCTTCCAGCGCTGAAATTCGTGAAACGGCGAGACGTAGGGGTTCTCGTAGTCGAGCGCGGTGACGAAGCCGATCGCGACCTGTCCGTTCGCCTGATGGTAGAGGAAACCGCCGCCCCAGGTGTCGCTTTCCGAAAGCGGCCAGCCCTGTGTGTGGATCACGCGACCGGGGACGTGCTTCTCGGGATCGATGTCCCACAACTCCTTGACGCCGAGCCCATAGACCTGCGGCTGACAATCCGCCTCCAGGTCGAACTTCGCCTTCATCCGCTTGGTCAGGTTGCCCCGCGCGCCCTCGGCGAAGAGGGTGTACTTGGCGTGGATCTCCATGCCCGGCTGGTAGTCGGGCTTGTGACTGCCGTCGGCGGCGACGCCCATGTCCTGCGTCACCACACCGGCAACCGCGCCGCTCTCGTCGAACAGCACGTCGGCGGCCGGGAAGCCCGGGAAGACCATCACGCCCAGCGCCTCAGCCTGCTCGCTGAGCCAGCGGGTCAGATTGCCGAGAGACCCCGTGTAGCAACCATCGTTCGACAGGAACGGCGGCATCAGCAGGTGCGGCATGGACCACTTGCCCGACTTGCCCAGGATCCAGTGCCAGTTGTCGGTCACCGGCGTTTCCGCCATCGGGCAGTTCTGCTCGCGCCATTCGGGGAGCAGTTCGTCGAGCGCGATCGGATCGACCACTGCGCCCGAGAGGATGTGTGCGCCGATCTCCGATCCCTTTTCGAGAACGACGACTTCGAGCGCATCGTTGATCTGCTTGAGACGGATCGCCGCGGCGAGGCCGGCAGGGCCCCCGCCGACGATCACGACGTCGCACGGCATCGATTCGCGTTCGCTCATTTCCGGTTCGGTCCTTCGAATATTGCGTTGACGAGGCTTGGATCATGCCTTGATTGCTGCGGCGGGGCAGGTCAAGACCGCAGCCGAGATGGCCGAACGCCCGCCCCCGCCCCTTCCCGACCAGCTGGCCGCCGCCTTCGACTGGTGGCGCGAGGCCGGCGTCGATTGCGATTTCGCCGAGGACGCTACGGATTGGCTGGCTCCGCCGGAGGACGAAGCGGCCGAGCCGGCTCCCATACCAGTGGCGGCGGCTCCCGCGCCGCTGGCACCGCAGGCGGAAGCGCCGCCGAAAATCGACGCTGACCGCTCCGCCTGGCCGAAGGATCTCGCGGCATTTCGTCAATGGTGGCTCACCGCCGACACGCTCGACCACGGCGGCGCCTTTCCTCGTGTGGCGCCCGTGGGGCCGGCCCGGGCGGCGCTGATGATCGTCGTCAACCAGCCGGAAGACAGCGACGGCGAACGGCTCCTGTCAGGGCCGGAGGGCGCGCTCCTGCAGGGGTTCCTGCGCGCAGCGGGCATTGCCGCCGATGCAGTCTATCTCGCGTCCCTTCTGCCGCGCCACGACCCTGCCCCTGACTGGAGCGCGATCCGTTCCGCCGGGTTCGGCGAATTGCTCGCCCACCAGATGGGCCTGGCCGAACCCCGGCGTATCCTCTTCCTCGGGCGCAACATCCCACCGCTGTTGGGACACGACATGGCGCAACGTCCTGCAATTTTACCGGAATTTAACCATGAAGGGCGAAGCATTCCTGCCATGGGGGCCGGAGGGCTCGCGGATATGCTCCGTTCAGCGAAGCGGCGCGAGCGGTTCTGGCGATGCTGGCTCGATTGGACGTATGGCGACGGACGGACGGATTAAGCGGGGTTGGAAGCTGGCGGCAGCGGTTGCCGCTGTTCTCGCGTCCGCGATCGTGGCGGCACCGGCCGCAGCGAACAGCAGCGCGGAATATTTCCGCTCCCGCGCTCTCAACAGCAATGTCCCGCAACTGCTGAGCCGGCCCGACGGCGAATACTATTCGCAGCTCTTCCAGGCGATCGACCGCGAGGATTGGGCGCGGGTCCAGGCCATGTTCGCCGAACGCGGCGACGGGCCGCTGCACCAGGTCGCGCGCGCCGAATATTATCTCGCCGCCAACAGCCCCCGGGTCGAACTTCCGGCCATCCAGGCTTGGTTTGCCTCGGGCAGCCGCTTGCCGCAGGCCGAGCAGATGGGCAATCTCGGCCTGACCCGCGGGCTCATGTCGGCTCCGTACTTGCCGCAAGAGCGGAGTTTCGTGCGGCAGCCCTACGCTTCCAAGCGAGTGCGCCCCGCCACTGTCGGCGACGGCACGATGCCGAGCGACGTGCGCGCGGCGATCCTGGAGCGGATCACCAACGACGACCCCGGCGGCGCACGTCTGCTGCTCGATGGCGTCGATGCCCTGCTCAGCCCGCCCGCGCGCGCCGAATGGCGCCAGCGCGTCGCGTGGAGCTACTACATCGAGAACAACGATCCCGCCGCGCTGGCGCTGGCCTTGACGGCGCGGCAGGGGTCCGGCGCGTGGGTGGCGGAAGGCGACTGGGTCGCCGGGCTCGCTGCCTGGCGCATGGGCGATTGCGACATGGCGGCGGATGCCTTCCGGCGGGCCGCCAGCGGATCGACCAACAACGAACTCACCGCGGCTGCCTTCTATTGGGCAAGCCGCGCACTGGTCCGCTGCCGTAACCCGGAAGGGGCGGACGAGCAGTTGCGCGGTGCAGCGCGGTTCGACGAGACGCTCTATGGCATGCTCGCCCGCGAGCAGCTCGGCCAGGCTTTGCCCCAGACGCACGCCGGCGCCGACTTCGCGATGGAGGACTGGCAGAAGCTGCGCGAGAATGAGAACGTGCGGATCGCCATCGCGCTTGCGGAAATCGGGCGCGACGATCTGGCGGACGAGGTCCTGCGGCACGAGGCACGGATCGGCAATCCCGAGAATTACGACGAGCTCTCACGCCTCGCGCGCGACATGGGGCTGCCCTCCACCCAGCTCTGGATGGCCCACAATGCCCCGCGCGGCGCGGCGGCCGAGCCGGCACTGCGCTATCCCGCACCGCGATGGGCGCCGGTCAACGGATGGAAGGTGGACCCCGCGCTCGCCTACGCGCACACGCTGCAGGAATCGGTTTTCCGCGCCGATGCCGTCAGCCCGGCGGGTGCACGCGGCCTGATGCAGATCATGCCCGCTGCGGCGATAGACCATTCGGGCAGGCTCGGCGTTGCCGGCTCGCCCAGCGATCTCGCGCGGCCGGAGATCAACCTCGCCTTCGGGCAAGCGCATCTCCGGATGCTCCGCGACGCGCCGGCGACGGGCGGGCTGCTGCCGAAGGTCATGGCCGCCTACAATGCAGGCCTCACGCCGATCGGCCGCTGGAACACCGAAGTGCGCGATCTCGGCGATCCGCTGCTCTACATGGAGAGCATCCCGTATTGGGAGACGCGCGGCTACGTCTCGATCGTCATGCGCAACTACTGGATGTACGAGCGCCAGGCGGGCGGTGCGTCGGAGAGCCGGACCGCGCTCGCGCAGGGACTGTGGCCGACCTTCCCCGAACTCTCTGGCGGCGGCGGAGTGCGCGTGACAGCGCGGGAGTGACCGCCTCTTCACGTCCGCGCCAGCGAGTGGCGTAATTTTTCACGCAAAGGCGCAAAGGCGCGAAGAGGTTCGGCCTCGGATATGGCGTCGGGCGTCCGAGCGTTGTTCACACGAAGACACGAAGATGTAGCGCGGCACGCGGTGGCGCACTCTCACCGCGCCGTCGCACCAAGCTCGTCTGCAAGAATCGGAGCTCGGCTTCGCCGCAGGCGCGCCATCTTCGTGTCTTCGTGTGAACCATTGGGCCCGGGGAGAGGTGAGACGACAGCCTCTTCGCGCCTTTGCATGAAAAACAAACTGGCGCTGCGGCAATGTTCCTTATATGTTCTACAAAATGGAACGCCGCCTCGACCCAGAAGTCCACGGCCGTGGCGCCCAGTCGGGCGCGGTGCCGACGCGATTCGGGCTGGCGGCACGCGAGGCAGATGGCGACTGGCGCGACCACATGGAGGCGCTCGACGGCCCACCGGTGAAGCTGCGCACGACGGTCACCGAGGAGCGGCCGAAGACAATCCTTTCCTTCAACCGCTCGCCCGACATCGCGTTCGATCGCTCCATCAACGCCTATCGCGGCTGCGAGCACGGTTGCGTCTATTGCTTCGCGCGGCCGACGCATGCCTATCACGACCTTTCGCCGGGCCTAGATTTCGAGACCAAGCTCTTTGCCAAGCCCGACGCCGCGCAACTGCTGCGCGAGACGCTGGCGAAGCCGAAGTACCGCCCTCGCCCGATCGCGATGGGCACCAACACCGATCCCTACCAGCCGATCGAGCGGCGTTACCGCATTACCCGCCAGATCCTGGAGGTGTGTCTTGATGCGCGCCATCCGGTCACGATCACCACCAAGTCCGACCGTGTGCTCGACGATCTCGATCTTCTCGCTGCAATGGCCGAGCGGCGATTGGTGGCGGTGGCGATCTCGATCACCACATTCGATCCCAAGCTGTCGGGCAAGCTCGAACCGCGTGCCGCCGCGCCGGCGAAGCGCCTCGCGGCACTGGGAAAATTGGTCGAGGCGGGCGTACCGGCGCATTGCTCGATCGCGCCGATCATCCCCGCGATCACCGACGAATTCATGGAGGAGATCGTCGCGCGCGCGGCCGCGCTCGGCGTGCGCTCGGCCGGCTGGATACCGCTACGCCTGCCGCACGAGGTCGCTCCGCTGTTCCGCGAATGGCTCTCGGTCCATTTCCCCGAGCGCGGCGACAAGGTCATGTCGATCGTCCGCTCGATCCGAGGCGGGCGCGACAACGATCCGGACTTCTTCACCCGTATGAAGCCGAGCGGCGTGTGGGCCGACCTCTTCCGCGCCCGCTTCCGCATCGCCTGCAAACGCGCGGGAATCGGAAAGGAACGGTTCGAGCTCGATTGCTCGCAGTTCAGGCCGCCGGAGATCGGCGGGCAGATGCGGCTACTCTAAGCGGTGTGTGACGGCTCCGCGTGACGGAAGAATACGGCTGCGGCGATCCAGGGGAGCATGAGCACGATTGTCTGCGGCCAGATCGCATAACCGCGCGACGCGGCTACCGCCCCCAAAAGAGCGAGACCCCCTGCTGCGCCGATGGAGGTGAGCGTCAGGCCCGATGCTCGGAACCGCACCAGCACCGCCGCAACGACAACGAGCGCAAGCAGTCCGAAGTACAGAAGGTTGAACGGATCGGCCTCGTTCCCTGCGATCCCAACAGCCAGGTTCGCCCAGACGGTGAAGAGTACGGCACCGAGCGCGAAACCTGCTCCAACGCGGTATGCGAGCTTGGCCGATTGGCGAAACAGGGTTTCCGCGATCAGTCCGATCGTGCCCAGCATGATTGCCGCAACGATGAAGTCGAAAGCCGTCCAGTCCACCTCGCTGGTGAACTGCATTGCGACAAGCGGCGCGCAAAGGACAAGGCCAGCGGCCGACCACGCGGCGATGCGGGTCACGTTCGCGGTGGACATTCGCACATCGGAATTCATCGCGCGTCACCTTTGTGGAGCGAATAATAATCCACACCGCTCCCGGACGCTACCGAAAGGCGCCGTCAGAACCCCTCCCCACCCTCGCCCGGCTTGAAGCGCACGAGGCGGCTGTCTGCCAGCGCAGCAGTGCGATTGACGACAGCCTGCTGGTAATCCGGGTCCTTGATCATCTCGAAAAACGCTGCGCTGTTCGGGTATTGCGCGACGAAGCCATCGTGCCAGCGGCGATCCTCCGGACCGGTCACCATCGCCTGGAAGGCGCCGCGCCAGACGATCGTGCCGCCCACGCGTCGGAAGATGGGACCGGAGGTTGCGCCGTATTCTTCATAGGCGCGGCGGCCGGTCCAGCCTTTGCCGACGTGTTCGTGACCGTCCGGATATTCAGCCTCGTCGCGGTAGAGCAGCAGGTTGAGCATGTGGATCGGCTCGTCGCGCGGGAGAGCCTTGAAGCTGTCGAAGTTCGCACGGCTGGGGTCGATGTAGGCGGTCATTCGCTCCTCCGTCATTCCTCAAGCACATAATCCGCGAACCGCGTGCGCAAGTCCTTCTTGCTGATCTTGCCGGTTGCGGTGTGCGGGATCTCGTCGACGAATTCGACCGCGTCGGGCAGCCACCACCTGGCGACCAGCGGTTCGAGGTGCTCGATCACATCCCCGGCCGTCAGGTCCTGCCCCTGCTTCTTCACCACGAACAGCACCGGGCGCTCGTCCCACTTGGAATGCGGCATGCCGATCGCGGCGGCCTCGGCAACGTGCGGATGGCCGCAGGCGGCGTTCTCGAGCTCGACCGAGCTGATCCACTCCCCGCCCGACTTGATCACGTCCTTGGTCCGGTCGGTCAGTTGCAGCGTGCCGTCGGGGTGGAGGATGCCGACGTCGCCGGTGTCGAACCAGCCGTCCGCGGTTACCGCGTCCTCCTCCGCCTTGAAGTAGCGCTTGATGATCCACGGCCCGCGGATCTGCAGCGCGCCCGCGGTCTTGCCGTCGCGGGGCAATTCCTTCGTCCAGTCGTCGAGGTCGACCGTGCGCAGCTCCACGCCGAACACCGGGCGGCCCTGACGCGTGACGATGTCGACCTGCTCCTCGAAAGGCAGGCTGTCCCAATCGGGTGTCGGCGCGCCGACGGTGCCGATCGGGCTGGTCTCGGTCATGCCCCAGGCGTGGGCGACGCGACTGCCGTTCTTCATCAGCCGCTCGATCATGAAGCGCGGCGCGGCCGAGCCGCCGATGATCGCCTGCTGCAGCTTGGGCAGCGGCGTGCCGGTGGCGTCGCAGTGCTGGAACATCGCCAGCCACACCGTCGGCACGCCGGCGGAATGGGTCACGCCCTCCCGCTCGAGAAGCTCGCACAGAACGGCCGGATCGTTGACGGCCGAATAGACGAACTTCACTCCGGTCATCGCGCCCGCCCAGGGCAGGCCCCAGCTCGCCGCATGGAACATCGGCACGACCGGCAGCATCACGCTGCGCGCATCGAAATCGAAACTGTTCGGCTGAACTCCCGCCATGGCGTGCAGCATGGTCGATCGGTGTTCGTAGAGAACGCCCTTGGGATGCCCGGTCGTGCCGCTGGTGTAACAGAGCATGCAGGGATCGCGTTCATCGACCGCGACCCAGTTCGCTCCACCGTCATGAGCGCCAATCCAGTCCTCGAAGGCCAATCCAGAGAACCCTGCCGGCGGATCGTAGCAGATGTAGTGCTCGATCGTGGTCCACTTCTCGCGCATCTTGTCGACGATCGGCTGAAACGCCGCGTCGTAGAGCAGCACCCGATCCTCGGCGTGGTTGGCGATATATTCGAGCTGATCGTCGAACAGGCGCGGGTTGATCGTGTGGAGCACCCCGCCGGCCCCTACCGCGCCGTACCAGCTCACCAGATGGCGCGAGTGGTTCATGGCCAGCGTCGCGATCCGGTCGCCCTTCTCGATGCCGAGCGCCTGCAGGGCCTGCACCATCTTCAACGCATCGCTCCGCACGCTGGCCCAGGTGGCGCGCGTTTCGGTGCCGTCGGCCCAGTGGGTCACGTGCTCGCGCGCGCCGTGTTCGCGAGCGGCGTGGTCGATCAGGTGGGTGACCACGAGGTCCCAGTCCTGCATGGCTCCAAGCATCAGCATTTCTCTCCCGTTAGATTTCTCTTTGCCACTTTCATGCCGCCGCTTGCGCGGCTTGGCAATCGGCGGCAGGCGGGATGAATGAATCCATTCCAGCAATCGAAGATTTATCTCGTCGAACACCTGCATCTCGCGAGGGACGCGCTGCACATCTACGTCGCGCTGATCGTCCTGTTCGGATCGTGCGTCCTGTTCGGATGGAAGGTGCACCAGTGGAAGCCGTGGCTACTGGTGCTGTTCGCCGCTTTTGCGGGCGAGATCCTCGATATTCGGGGAATGCCCGGCCCATTCGAGAGCGCCATCGGTCGCGAGAACGTGAAGGACATCCTCAACACCATGGCGGTCCCGACCATCTTGCTGCTCGCGGCGCGCTACACGAATCTCTTCAACAGGTCGCAAACTGCCGCCGAGACGGTGCGGGACTCAGGCGACGAGGCGCAAGTGCCCGCCGCCCCGCTGGGTAGCCAGCGCGACGTTCTCTAGCCCGTCGATCTCCGCGAGGCGCTCCGCGAGTTCGCCGTCGAGCCGGTAGTCGCGGCCAAGCCGCAGAAGCGGTTCGCTCTCGCCGCCGATTTTCAACCGCACCTGCACTTCGCCGTGGCCGGGCGTGCCGATCTCCAGCGCCATCTTGAGCTCGGCGACGGCCTCGGCGCTGGTCACGTCCATCGTCAGCAGCATCCGCGATCCGCTTTTCACCTCGTCGAGCGGACGCGCCCCGCGCACGGTCACGCGCGGCGGCTCGTCCGGGCTGGGACTGTCGAGCTCGACGTTGAGCAGCACGCAGGTGCCCTCCGCCGCCCATTTCTGGAAACTCTCGACCAGCGTTTCCTCGAAGCAGGCCGCGCTGAACTGGCCCGAGCTGTCGGAGAAGTCCGCGCGCACGAATTCGCCGCCGCGGCGGGTGCGGCCCTTGTTCACCTTCTCGACCATCGCCGCCATCACCGCGGGCTGCCGGCCGCCGGCCGGGCCGCCCCCCTGCATCAGGCTCTGATAGCTGCGTGCGCCGTTGGCCGAGGCGACGGCGCGATACTGCTCGACCGGGTGGGCTGAGAAGTAGAAGCCGAAATTCTCGCGCTCCTTCGCCATGCGGTCGGCGCGGCTCCACGGCTCGGCATCTTTCAGCCGCAATGTATCGCCCGCCGCCTCCTCACCGCCGAACAGACCGACCTGCCCACTCTCGCGCTCGCGGTTCGCGGCATCCGCGACGGCGAGCAACATGTCGATGTTGGCGAACAGCTTCGCGCGATCCGGCTCGAGCCCGTCGAGCGCGCCCCCGCAGATCAATCCTTCAAGCTGGCGGCTATTCATCGACCCCTTCGGAATCCGCTCGAACAGGTCCTGCAGCGTTTCGAACCAGCCGTGCGCTTCGCGCTCTGCGGCAAGCGCCTCCATCGCCTTCTCGCCGACGTTGCGGATGCCCGCGAGCGCATAGCGCACGGCATAACCGTCGTCGGTCCGCTCCACGGTGAATTCGGCTTCCGAGCGGTTGATGTCGGGCGCCAGCACTTCGACCCCGCCCCGCCGCGCATCGTCGACGAACAACGCCAGCTTTTCCGACTGGTGCATGTCGAAGCACATCGAGGCGGCGTAGAACTCTTCGGGGTAGTGCGCCTTGAGCCATGCGGTCTGGTAGGCGAGCAGCGCGTAGGCCGCGGCGTGCGACTTGTTGAAGCCGTAGCCGGCGAACTTGTCGATCAAGTCGAACAACTCGTTCGCCTGCTTGGGTTCGATACCGGACACTTCCTTGCACCCGTCGACGAAGCGCTGGCGTTGCGCGTCCATCTCGGCCTGGACTTTCTTGCCCATCGCGCGGCGCAGCAGGTCGGCGTCGCCGAGCGAATAGCCGGCGAGGATCTGCGCCGCCTGCATGACCTGTTCCTGATAGACGAAGATCCCGTAGGTCTCGGCCAGGATGCCTTCGAGCTTGGGATGCGGATACTCGATCGGCACCTCTCCGCCCTTGCGCTTGCCGAACAGCGGGATGTTGTCCATCGGACCCGGCCGGTAGAGCGAGACGAGCGCGATGATGTCCTCGAACTTGGTCGGCTTCACCGCCGTCAGCGTGCGCCGCATGCCTTCCGATTCGAGCTGGAACACGCCGACCGTGTCGCCGCGCTTCAGCAGCTCGTAGACCGCCGGATCGTCCCACGCGAGCGCACCGAGGTCGACCTCGATCCCGCGCTTGGCGAGCAGGTCGACCGCTTTGCGCAGCACCGACAGCGTCTTGAGCCCGAGGAAGTCGAACTTCACCAGGCCGGAGCTCTCGACGTGCTTCATGTCGAACTGCGTCACCGGCATGTCCGAACGCGGATCGCGGTAGAGCGGGACGAGCTTTGCCAAAGGCCGGTCGCCGATCACCACCCCCGCCGCGTGGGTCGAGCTGTTGCGCGGGAAGCCTTCGAGCTGCATCGCGAGGTCGACGAGGCGCTTGACCTCGTTGTCGTTGTCGTACTCGCGCCTGAAGTCGGCCGCCCCGTTCAGCGCGCGCGGCAGGGTCCACGGATCGGTCGGATGGTTGGGCACCATCTTGCACAACCGGTCGACGTGCCCGTAGCTCATCTGCAGGATGCGCCCGCAGTCGCGCAGCACGGCGCGGGCCTTGAGCTTACCGAACGTGATGATCTGCGCGACGTGATCGTGTCCGTACTTACGTTGGACGTAGCGGATCACTTCGCCGCGACGGGTTTCGCAGAAGTCGATGTCGAAGTCCGGCATCGAGACGCGCTCGGGGTTGAGGAAGCGTTCGAAGAGCAGGCCGAGGCGGATCGGATCGAGGTCGGTGATCGTGAGCGCCCAGGCGACCAACGAGCCCGCGCCCGAGCCGCGGCCCGGCCCCACGGGAATGCCATTGTCCTTGGCCCACTTGATGAAGTCGGCAACGATCAGAAAGTAGCCGGGAAACCCCATCCCGACGATGATCTCGACCTCGAATTCGAGGCGCTTCTTGTATTCGAGAACCTCGTCCCAGATGCCGCCCGTCCGAAGCCTCTCGAACGCCTGCGCACTCGCTTCGAGCGCCTCGACCGACGGCGCGCACAGGGCGTCGACGAGCTCCGCATGGACGGATTCCGGATAGTAGGGTTCCAGCCGCGCGACGAGCCCCTTCCGAGCATCCTCCGCCAGCATCTTTGCCTCGCCCTCGAGATCGCCGGCAAGGCTCGGCAGGATCGGGGCGCGGCTTGGCGGGGCGAAGGCGCAGCGCTGCGCGATCACCAGCGTGTTCGCGGTCGCTTCAGGCAAGTCCTCGAACGTCTCGGCCATGTCATCCGCCGGCTTGACCCAGGCTTCGCGGTTGGAACGAGCGCGCTCGTCCGCCTCGATATGCGTCGAACCGGCGATGCAGAGCATGGCATCGTGCGCGGCGTACATATGCGGCTCGGCGAAGTTCGCCGGGTTCGTCGCCACCAGCGGCAGGTCGCGCTGGTACGCGAGGTCGATCAGCGCACCCTCAGCCGCATCCTCGACCGCATTGCCGCGCCGTGCGAGCTCGACGTAGAGCCGGCCGGGGAACAGAGCCTCGAGCCGGTCGAGCTGGGCATCGGCATGATCCCGCTGGCCGTCGGCGAGCAGCCGTGTCAGCGCACCCTCGCTCGCCCCGGTGAGCGCGATCAGACCCTCAGTACGCCCCTCCAGGTCGGCCAGCGCGACATGCGGTTCGAATTCGAGCGGCCGTTCCAGATGCGCCTTGCTTACGAGGTGGCAGAGGTTGTCGTAGCCAGCCTCGTCCTGCGCGTAGAGCGGCAGGTAGTCGACCTGCTTGCCCTCGGCATCGCGCGCCACGCCGAGCAGCGTTCCGACGATCGGCTGCACGCCCTCGTCGATACAGGCCTTGGCGAACATGACGGCGCCATAGAGCCCGTTGCGGTCGCAGATTGCGATCGCCGGGAAGCCGCGCTCCTTCGCCAGCTTGGCGATCGCCTTGGGATCGATCGCCCCTTCGAGCATCGAATACGACGACAGCACGCGCAAAGGAACGAAAGGGGCAAAAGGCATGGCCGGCAATATGCGGACCGCAGCAGGATTCGCCAAGGCATCGGCTTGCCCTTTCCCCGACACCATCCGCGGCCAGGTCCGGCAGCCTCGCTCTCGTCATCCCAGCGGAAGCCGGGCCGACGCGGAGATGGAATCAGAGCAGCGCCTCGATGTCCTCCGCGATCCGTTCCGGCTTGTCGGTGGGCGCGTAGCGGCGCACGACTTTGCCGTCGCGGTCGATCAGGAACTTGGTGAAGTTCCACTTGATCGCTTTCGAACCCATCAGGCCGGGCGCTTCCTTCTTCAGCCAATCGAACAGCGGCGATGCGTCGTCGCCGTTCACGTCGACCTTTGCCATCAGCGGAAAAGTGACGCCGAAGTTCACCTTGCAGAACTCGGCGATCTCCTCGGCACTGCCGGGCTCCTGCGCGCCGAACTGGTTGCACGGGAAGCCAAGCACCTCGAAGCCGCGATCGGCATTATCCTTGTAGAGCTTCTCCAGCCCTTCGTACTGCGGCGTGAAGCCGCACTTGCTGGCGGTGTTGACCACCAGCAGCACTTTGCCGAGCTTATCCTTAAGGTCGAGCGCCTCGCCGCGGTTGGTGGTGACGGTGAAATCGGCGATCGTGGTCATACGGCGAGCCTCCCTACTACTTGCGCCGGCATACCACGCGGCGAGACGTGATCATCCCGGAAAGTCGCTCCGCTCCGCCAGCGCCTCGATTTCGGCGCGCTTCAGCTTGTGATCGCCCGCCTTCTGGATGACGAAGTCATCGCGCTGCTCGGGCGGATAGGCCATGACCTGCGCCACCATCTCAGCGAGCGTGCCGCGGCGCAGGCCCTTGGCGCCGTCGAGCACGCCCTGCCCGTCATGAGCGGAGTGGATCGATGCGCGATCGTCCCACTGAATGCCCTCTTCGTGGGTCTTGGCGGCTTTGAACGTGCTGGGATGATCGGTCATGCGGTTCCTCCTTCTGCATGACCAACGTCCGAAGCGGGCGCCGGGTCCGCTACTCCAGCCGGCCCTCGTGCAGACGGAACACCCGGTCCATCTTGCCTGCAAGCCGCTCGTTGTGCGTCGCCACCAATGCCGCACTGCCTTCGCCGCGCACGAGTTCCAGAAACTGCGCGAGCACGCGGTCGGCGGTGTGCTCGTCGAGATTTCCGGTCGGCTCGTCGGCCAGCACCAGCGTGGGCCGATTGGCGAGCGCGCGGGCCACGGCCACGCGCTGCTGCTCGCCGCCCGAAAGCTGGCTGGGGCGGTGGTCGAGCCGCTGCGAAAGGCCGAGCGCGCCGAGCAGTTCGCGCGCCCTCGCGGCCGCCTCGTCCCGCCCGCTGCCCGCCACGAGTTGCGGCAGCATCACGTTCTCCTCCGCATTGAAATCGGCCAGGAGGTGGTGGAACTGGTAGACGAAGCCGAGGTGCTCGCGCCGCACGCGCGTGCGGCCGTCCGAAGGCAGCGTGCTTGCGGCAGTGCCGGCGATCTCAATCGAGCCGCCGAAGCCGCCTTCGAGCAGCCCCACCGCCTGCAGCATCGTCGACTTGCCCGAGCCCGAAGGGCCGAGCAGCGCGACGATCTCGCCGGGCTGGATCTCGAGATCGATGCCGCGCAGCACGTCGATGCGCTCGCCGCCCTGCTCGAAGCTGCGCGTCAGGTTCCTGAGGCGGACGACGGGGTTACTCATAGCGCAGCACCTGCACGGGGTCTGTGCTCGCCGCCTTGTACGCCGGGTAGAGCGTTGCGAGGAAGCTCAGCACCAGCGCCAGCGCGACGATGCCGGCAATTTCCAGTGGATCGACCCGCGCGGGCAGCATCGAGAGGAAGCGGATCGAAGGGTCCCACAGGTTCTGCCCCGTGACGACTTCGATCACCTTCACGATCTGCTGGCGGAAGGCGAGCACGAGAAAACCGAGCGCCAGCCCCGCCACGGTGCCGATCGCGCCAACCGTAAAGCCGGTCGTGACGAAGATCTTGAGCAGGCTGCGCCGGGTGGCGCCCATCGTGCGCATGATCGCGATGTCTCGCGTCTTGGCGCGCACGAGCATCACGAGGCTCGAAAGAATGTTGAATGCGGCGACCAGGACCATGAAGCTCAAGGCAAAGAACATCGCCACCCGCTCGACCTGCAGTGCTTCGAACAGGGTCGAATTGATGGTCTTCCAGTCGTTGACCACTGCGCGGCCGGCGAGATTACGCTCGATCGGCGCCATGATCTCCTCGACCCGGTCGGCGTTGGTGGTCTTGACCTCGATCATCCCGACCGTGTCGCCGAGGAGCAGCAGTCGCTGCGCTTCCTGCATCGGCATGACGACGAACTTCTGGTCGTAGTCGTAGATCCCGATTTCGAAGATCGCCGCGACGCGGTAGCCGATCTGCCGCGGCATCGTACCGAACGGCGTCGCGCGCCCTTCAGGATTGATGATCGTGATCGTCTCGCCGAGGCGAAGCCCAAGGTTTTCCGCCAGGCGCGCGCCAATCGCGACATTGCGTTCGCCTGGCTGAAGCTCCGAGATATTGCCAGCGAGGACATTGGGCGAGAGCTTCTCGATATCGCCTTGGGTATTGCCGCGCACCAGGATCGCCTCGACCCGGCCGTTGAAGCTGATCAGCAGCGGCCGCTCGATCAGCGGAGAGGCGCTGACGACGCCGGGTGTTTCGCGAATATCCTCCAGAATGGTTTCCCAATTGTCCAGCCGCTGGCCGTAGGCCTGCACGATCGCATGGCCGTTGAGCCCCACGATCTTGTCGAGCAGTTCGGCACGGAAGCCGTTCATCACGCTCATCACGATCACCAGCATCGCGACGCTGAGCATGACCACGCCGACGCTGATCCCGGCGACCAGCGCGATGAACGCCTCCCCCCGTCCCGGCAACAGGTATCGCTTGGCGATTGTTCGTTCGAAGAGGGTGAGGATCAAGGCGAGCGATCTCGTCTGTTCTGAGGTGTGGCGCAGCTTTAGGCACCCTTTCCTGTCTGCGCAATGAAATCCCCGGGGCACCCCGCAGGCCCAGGCGCCCCTTGTAATCGGGCTGCAACATCGCCATTGAGCGCCCCGAGACGCGCGCAAACCCGGATCGCATCTACATGAACCTCACCCACCCGTTCCGCGACGAGGACGGCGACAAGCTCCGCGAGGAGTGCGGCGTCTTCGGAGCCGTCAACGCCGCGGACGCCACGGCTGCGACCGCGCTCGGCCTCCACGCACTGCAGCACCGCGGGCAGGAAGCGGCCGGCATCATCAGCTTCGACGGCGGCGAATTCTACCAGCGCCGCGGCCTCGGCCACGTGGCGGAGAACTTCTCGTCCAGCGAGGCGATCGCGGAACTGCCGGGTTTCATGGCGGCCGGCCACGTGCGCTATTCGACCACCGGCGGGTCGGGCATGCGGAACATCCAGCCGCTCTATGCCGATCTGGCCAGCGGCGGCTTTGCCGTGGCGCACAACGGCAATATCTCGAACGCGGGCACGCTGCGGCAGGAACTCGTGAGCAAGGGTGCGATCTTCCAGTCGACGTCGGACACAGAGGTCATCATCCACCTCGTGGCGACCAGCCGCTACCCCACGATGATCGACCGCCTGATCGATGCGTTGCGCCTGATCGAGGGCGCCTACGCGCTGGTGGTGATGACGCCCGAGGGAATGATCGCCTGCCGCGACCCGCTGGGCATTCGCCCGCTCGTGATGGGCAAGATGGGCGATGCGGTCGTGTTCGCGAGCGAGACGGTCGCGCTCGACATCGTCGGCGCCGAGTTCGTGCGCCAGGTGGAGCCCGGCGAACTGGTGAAGGTCGATTTCGACGGCAACGTGGATTCGCTCCATCCGTTCGGCGCGCGTGGGTCGCGGCCGTGCATCTTCGAGCACGTCTATTTCAGCCGCCCCGACTCGATCTTCGACGGACGCAGTGTCTATGCCGCGCGCAAGGCGATCGGGGAGCAGCTCGCGATCGAAAGCCCGGTGGAGGCGGATCTGGTCGTGCCCGTGCCCGACAGCGGCGTGCCGGCGGCGATCGGTTATGCACAACAGTCGGGCGTGCCCTTCGAGCTCGGCATCATTCGCAGCCACTACGTCGGGCGCACGTTCATCCAGCCGAGCGACGGCGCGCGCCATTCGAGCGTGAAGCGCAAGCACAACGCCAACCGCGCGCTGGTCGAGGGCAAGCGCATCGTGCTGATCGACGATTCGATCGTGCGCGGCACGACCAGCCTCAAGATCGTGGAGATGATGCGCGAGGCGGGCGCAGCCGAAGTCCACTTCCGCGTCGCCAGCCCGCCGACCGCACATTCGTGCTTCTACGGCGTCGACACGCCCGAGCGCTCCAAACTGCTGGCGGCCCGCATGGAAATCGAGCCTATGCGCGAGTTCATCAAGGCCGACAGCCTCGCGTTCGTCTCGATCGACGGCCTCTACCGCGCCGTGGGCCATCAGCCGCGCAATGCAGCCTGCCCGCAGTTTTGCGACGCCTGTTTCACCGGCGACTATCCCACCCCGTTGACCGACCTCGCCACGCGCGAGGATCGCGAGGCGCAGCTCCCGTTCGACAAGGTCGCCTGATGCCCGACACCAAGCCTCTCGAAGGGCGCATTGCGCTCGTCACTGGCGCGAGCCGCGGGATCGGCGCGGCGACGGCAGTGGCGTTGGCGAAGGACGGCGCGCACGTTGTCCTCACCGGGCGCGACGTTCGCGCGCTCGAGCAGGTCGAGGACGCGATCCACGCCGTTGGCGGCAGCGCGACGATCGCCCCGCTCGATCTGGCCGAGCAGGACGGGGTTGCACGCCTCGCATCCGCGGTCGCGAGCCGGTGGGACAAGCTCGACATCCTGGTGATGTCGGCCGCCTACCTGCCGACGCTGACCCCCGTGACGCAGATCGAGCCCAAGCAGTTCGCGCAGGCCGTCACGACTAACCTGCTCGCGACGCAGGCCCTGCTCGCCGCATTCGACCCGCTGTTGAAGCGCAGCGGCGGCGCACGTGTCGTCGGGCTTACCAGCAGCGTCGGCTCGGAGCCGCGCGCCTTCTGGTCGGCCTACGGTTCGACCAAGGCGGCCTTCGAGTCGCTGCTCGACAGCTATGCCGAGGAAGTCCGCAAGCTGGGCGACATCCGCGTTGCGATCGTCGATCCGGGCGCGACCCGCACCGCGATGCGCGCCAAGGCCTATCCGGGCGAGGATCCCGAAACGGTCAAACATCCCGGCGTCGTGGGTGAACGCATCGCTGCGCTCGTCGCCGAGGGCTTCGAGACGCGCCACCGCGAGCGCGTGGTTAATCCCGCTTAACCCTGCTCCGTAAGTCCGCGGAAAGCAGCAGCGCCCAAGTTTCCCGAGCGCCCGCGCGCGATGCGCGGTTCAGGTTCTTTGGGAAAGGAAACCAGGCGATGACGGTCCAATCTTCCGGACGCTATGTGATCGCCGCGCAGGAGGATCGCTGCGCGCCCCGAACCAAGCTGACGATCCCCGCGCAGCTCCGCGCTTCCGGCGGCCGCGCTTTCCAGACGGTCGTCCACGATCTTTCGATCTCCGGCTTTTCCGCGGCTGCGATCAATCGCATGCATCCGGGGCAGGTGTGCTGGATCACCCTGCCCGGCCTCGGCGCGCTGCAGGCTCAGGTGATCTGGTGGGACAACTGCCAGGTCGGCTGCGCCTTTGCCGAGTTGCTGAGCCCGATCGTCCACGACAACATCGTCAGCAAGCACCGCAGCGGCGGCGTCTACCGCAGCGCCTGCTGAGAGTATCAGTCCGCCGCCGCGATTGCCTGCACGAGACCGCCCCACTGGAGCCGCAGATCGCGGCTCGACGCCACCGGCCAATTGCTGACCACGGCCACCACCAGCCGGTCCTCGGGCACGATCGTGATCGCCTGACCGAATATTCCCTGCGCGCCGTAAGCGCCGGGATAGGTCCACCACTGGTATCCGTAACCGAAGCCCGGCGTGTCGAACGCCACCTGCTTCCCGGTCGCCTCCGCGAACCAGCCCTGCGGCACGACGCCCTCCCCGCCTTCGAGCACGAATTGGCCGAAGCGCGCGTAGTCGGACAACCGGATCGACAGGCAGCAGCCGCCGATATTGCCGCCGGTCAAGTCGGTCATCCAGAACAGGTCGCCCGCGAAGCCCGCCGGATCGACGATCTTCTCCTTGGCGTAGTCGGCGAGGCTCCGGCCGGTCGCTTCCTCCACCAGCACGCCGAGCAGGTTGGTCTCCAGCGTCTTGTAGACCCACTTGTCGCCCGCCGGCGCCTCGCGCTCCAGCGTGCGCGCATAAGTCACGGCCTGCGATTCACCGGACACCGGCGCAACGTTGAGCATCTTGGCAACGTCGCTGTTCGGGTCGGTGTAGTCCTCGTTCCACTTCACGCCCGAGGTCATCGTCGCGAGCTGCTCGACGCTCACGCCTTCGTAAGCCGTTCCGGCCAGCTCGGGGATGTAGCGCGTGACGGGATCGTCCATGCTCCCGATCAGCCCGTCGGCGACCGCCGCGCCCAGCAGAGTCGAGGTGAAGCTCTTGGCGACCGAGAAGCTGGTCCAGCGCTGCTCCGGCCCGAAGCCGAGCCCGTATTTCTCGTAACGGACCTTGCCGTCGTCGATCACCATGATCCCCGCCGCGTTGCTCGAGGCGAGGAAGGCATCGACCGCCGCTGCGGTCTCGGCGGGCAGCGGCGGACCGGCGGGCAGTTCGCGCGCGTCGCCCGCACGGGTCGCCTCGACGCCCGCGAAGAAGTTCTCCATCCGCCGGAAGCGGTCGGCGCGCGTGGCGTCGTCCCAGAAGAGGACCTGCTGGTCCTCCAGCGGGATCGCTTCGGAAGGCTGGGTCGGATAGACCTCGACCCGCTCGGCGAGCGTCGACTCACCCGGCGCGCTCGCGCAGCCCGCCAGCAGCGCTGCCGCCAGCGCAATCCCGAATATCCGCATTCCCTTACCCCTCCTTGACCAGCGTAACCTGCTGAACGTCGATTCCGGCCCCGCGGAACCCCCCTTCGCAGTACATCAGGTAAAACCGCCAGAGCCGGCGGAAGCGCTCGTCGAACTCGGCCGGCAGCCGCCCCTGTCCGGCGGCCGCATCGAACCGTTCGCGCCAGGCCTTCAAGGTCGCCGCATAGTCGAGCCCGAAACTCTCGCAGAGCTCCCACCGGAGGCCGCGTTCGCGCGCGAGCTGTTCGAACTCGCTGGTGCGGATCAGCAGGCCGCCGGGGAAGACGTAGGCCTGGATGAAGTCCGCGCTCCGGGCGTAAGCCTCGAACAGGCTGTCCTTCATCGAGATGAACTGGATCGCCGCGCGGCCGCCCGGCTTCAGACAGCGCGCGATGCAGTCGAAGTAGCTCGGCCAGTATTCGCGCCCGACCGCCTCGACCATCTCGACGCTGACGATTACGTCGAAGCGCTCCTCGACATCGCGGTAATCCTGCTTGCGGAAATCGATGCCCGCGTCGTGCCGCTCGCGCGCCCAGGCAAGCTGCTCCTCCGACAAGCTGATGCCGGTGACCCGCGCGCCGGCCCGCGCGAAGAAGTCCGACAGCCCGCCCCAGCCGCAGCCGATCTCGAGCAAGGTCTCCGGCGTGCCGACCCGTTCGGCGAGGCGCGCCCACTTGCGTCGCTGTGCCGCCTCCAGGTCGTCGCCCTCGCTCCAGATCGCCGAGGAATAGCTCATCGTCGGATCAAGCCAGGCGGCGTAGAAGTCGTTGCCGAGGTCGTAGTGCGCGTGAATGTTGCGCTCGGCACCTTCGGGCGTGTTGCGGTTCATCCAGTGCGCGAGCCGCGCGGCCCAGCGGAACGGCCCCCGCGCGCGGCCGGTATCGCCCAGGGCGTCGCCATTGGCCATGAACAGGGCGAAGAGCGGCACCGGATCGGGGCTGTCCCACTCGCCGGCTTCCCAGGCCTGATACCAGCCGATCGAGCCATTGGTGGCGAGCCGCATGAGCGCGCGCCAGTCGTGGATCGTCACCTCGGCATCGAAGCCGGGCGCCCGTCCGCCGACCACCCGCGTGGTGCCGTCAGGCAGGCGGCCGGTAATCGACCCGCTCTCGAGTCCCGCGTCGACGCGATCGAGAATCTTGTGGAACCCCGGCGCGAACAGGCGCGCAAGCAGGCCAGGGCTGCGCTCGAACCGCGCGCCGCCAGTGAGGAGGGTTTCGCCCCTGCCTATCCCCTCTGCCTTCATGCCGTTCCTATGGACCGGGGGAAACGGCGGTTCAAGCATGAGATCCGGCGCGAACGGCAGTGCGCATTTCCGCGGGATCGTGCGACCATCGGCGTGTTACGGGAGGGGGAGCCACGATGAGCAATCCGTTGATACGCAATGCCCTGGCGGTGGTGGCCGGGCTGGTCGACGCCATGATCGCGATGGCGATCGTCCAGACGATCGGCGATGCGGTGCTGCCTCCCCCGCCCGATCTCGCCAGTGTGGAAGATCCGGCGCAGGCGATGGAACTGATCCCGGTCGAGGCGCGGATCGCCGTCGCGCTCGCATGGTTTCTCGGCGCGCTGGCGGGCGCCTGCGCCGCGATTGCGGTTTCGCGGCGCGTGCTCCCCGCATGGATCGTGGGGCTCCTGATCGCGCTGCTCGGCGTGTGGAGCACGCGGATGGTTCCGCATCCCGACTGGCTGCTTGCGGCGAGCGCCGTCCTGCCGCTCGTGGCCGTGCTCTTCGCCAAATGGCTGATGATCCGGCGGATCGAGGCAGTCTAAGGCCCGCAAGGGGGAACGGCCCATCCGGCCGCGGGTTGCCCCAGCAATGGACGAGTTCCCCCGCGACGCGCATCACCTTCCGGCAGAGACGGTCCGCCTGCCGGAGCGCGGGTTCACGATCGACCGGCGCAAGGCGCTGGTCGCCGGCGCTCTGTGCTGGACGGGCTTCGCCATCGTCGTCTGGCTCGTCGCGAACGGACGTACGGAGGCTTTCGACCGGGTTGGGCTGCTGTCAGGACGCACCGGCACCGAGTTGGCGCTCGTCGGGCCGGAGCTGGTGCGCGAGATCGTGCGCGACATCACCGCGCTCGGCGGCGTGTTCCTGCGCAACCTGTTCGCGATCGGCGCGGTCGTCGCGCTGCTGTTCCTCCGGCTGAAGCGCGAGGCGGTGCTCTTCGCGATGACAGTCGCGGCGGGCTGGCTGGTCAACTCGGGCCTCAAGGCGCTCGTCGGGCGCGAGCGGCCGCAGATCGTCCCGCACCTGATGAACGCCGGCGGCGAGAGCTTCCCTTCGGGCCACAGCTTCAACGCGGCCGTGGTCTATATCGCCATGGCCCTCGCCTTCGCCGCGCTGAGCCGCCGGCAACCGGTGCGCTTGATGCTGGTCGGCGCGGCAATGCTGATTTCCGCCATGGTCGCCTGGAGCCGCGTGATGCTCGGCGTCCATTTTCCGAGCGACGTGGTCGCCGGCTGGCTCGGCGGCGCCGGCTGGGCCTTCATGGCCGCAGCGCTGCTCTACCGGCCTGCAAAGGCGGCGGCGGAGAGCGACCAGTTTGCCCTGCCCGTCAGGAAAGCGGCTCGCACCTCACATCGGGCAACGCGACACTGAAGCGATCCCGCGCACGCGGATCGTAGAAGCGCGCGTCGCGGATCACCACGGAATCGTCCGGCGCACGCTCGGCGAACGGCGCTCGGGACCAGAATAGGAAGGCGGCAAGCTGAGCGTCGCCACTCGCGGCGGCACGAACCGGCCCCAGCGCGCAGTCGCCCACTGGCTTGCCGTCGATCCGCCATCTGTTCGGTCCCTCCGGCACGATAACTTCGCGCCCCCAGAACGCGAGCAACTGCGGACTCGCGATCGCAGGCTGCGCGGACTGCGCCAGTTCGACCCAGCGGGTCACGCCATGATTGGCCGCCGCATAGAGAAACGTCGCCGCCAGTGCGACCTGCGCAGGCATTCTCCAATTGCGGCCTAGCCGCTCGCGCCTGAGCGAGAGCCACGTCGCCAGTCCCATCAACGCCCACAGCCACAGGTCGATGATGAACAGCGTGTCGCCGTAGAACCAGCGGCTCGAGAACGGCTCGAGCAGGCGGATGCCATAGCTGTTCAGCCAGTCGAGCGCCGGGTGCGACAGGCAGGCGATGAAGCTGAGCGCGTAGAGCCAGCCGAAATGGACCGGCAGTCGCTTCTCCGGCCGCCGCCCACGGCTCGCCTGCCATCGGTCGAACCACCAGAGCAACCCTGCAAGGATCAAGGGCAGCAGCACCCAGGCGATCGGGCCATGCGTGATCCCGCGCCGAAACCCGAGATGTTGCACCCCGTCGAGCCAGAAGAAGCACGCCGCGTCGACGTCCGGCAGGTTCGCGCCGATAATCAGCGCCGGCATCGCCAGCCCCGTCTTCCGCTTGAGCCCCGCCTGCCCGATCAACGCCCCGACAAGGCTGTGAGTGATGTTGTCCATCAGTTGTTTCGCGCAACAGCCGGCGACAAGGCCAGATTTTCTCGCACTAAGGCACTAAGGCACAAAGAGGTCATTCACTGCTCCACCCACTGTGATAGTCGTTGGCGATGCGCTGAACGCCGCCTTTGAACGTCGTGAGGCCGAAGTTCATGAGGATACCCAACCGCAACCCAGTCAGACGCAGGTAGGTGATCACCTGCTTTGCATGAATCGGCGCGTGGCGTTCGGTTGACTTAAGCTCGATGAGCAAGCGATTTTCGACGATGAGGTCGGCCCTGAATGCGTTGTCTACGACAACGCCTTTATACCTGATGGGAACCGCAACCTGGCGAGCGACGCGCAAGCCTCTTTCAGCGATCATCTGCGCTAGGACAACTTCATAGACGCTTTCGAGCAGACCCGGGCCAATATCCATATGCAACCGGTATCCGCAATCGACGGCTGCGCGCGCCAGGTGCTCCAGCTCGTCGTCGCGCGGCATCTTTGCGCCTTAGTGTCTTAGTGCGATTATCAAAACCTCACACCGGATCGGCAGCCGTTCCGCTGACGGTCCAGGTCTGGCCTTGGCCGAGGAGCTTGGCGAGGTCCGCGGTTTTGCCCTCGCTCGCCTTCGCACGCTCTTCGATGACGGCGGTTTCGAAGGTCGGGCGCGGGTCGTCGTAGAGGACGCCGAGGGCCATGGGGAACGGGCCGAACGGCATTTCGACCAGCATGTGTGCGATCGAACGGTTGGTGACGTCGTGCACCAGCACCTCGGCCGCCTGCCAATCGCCATCCACCACGTCGACCACCTTGAGCTCCAGACGGTCGCGATCGAGCGCGATGCCCCTGGTGCCGCCAGCGAACAGCATCGGCGCGCCGTTCTCGAGCCAGAGCTGCCGGTCCTCGGCGCCCTTGGGTGCGGCGAAGTCGTTGAACACGTCCTTGTTGTAGACGATGCAGTTCTGGAAGATCTCGATGAACGCCGCGCCCTGGTGCGCGTGGGCGGCCTTGAGCACGTCGGGCAGGTTCTTCGACACGTCGAATCCGCGGCCGACGAAGCGCGCGCCCGATCCGAGTGCGAAGGCGGCGGGCCGCGCCGGGTGGTCGTAGGAGCCGAGCGGGGTCGAGGGCGACTTCGTACCCTCGCGGCTGGTCGGCGAGTACTGGCCTTTGGTCAGGCCGTAGATCTCGTTGTTGAACAGCATGATCTGCATGTTCACGTTGCGACGCAGCACGTGCATCAGGTGGTTACCGCCGATCGACAGTCCGTCGCCGTCGCCGGTGACCAGCCAGATGTCGAGATCGGGATTGGCGAGCTTCACACCCGTCGCCACCGCCGGCGCGCGGCCGTGGATCGTGTGGAAGCCGTAGCTTTCCATGTAGTACGGAAAGCGGCTCGAGCAGCCGATGCCGGAGATGAACACGGTGTTGGCTGGGTCCGCGCCGAGCTGCGGCAGCGTGCGCTGCACGGCCTTGAGGATCGCATAGTCCCCGCAGCCCGGGCACCAGCGAACTTCCTGGTCGGTCTCCCAGTCCTTGAGGGTGGTTTCGATCTTTACTGGGGCGTTCATAACCTACCTCGTCATCCCGGCGCAGGCCGGGATCTGGTGCAGCGAAGTTCCACGATGGGGAGAGCGGTCCCCGCTTGCGCCGTGATGGCGTGACGTGATCATTGGTTCACCGCCCCGGTGTCCGACCCCTCGCCCGGGAGCGCGGCGTCGTCGCCGTGGAAAGGGGCGTCGGGATAGGTCCCGTCGTCATGGCCGGATTCGGATATCGGCAGCTGCTGCTCGTTCGCCGGAACCTCGCCGCCTTCGTTGCCGGGAATGCCGTCGAAGTACTTGCCGATCGCTTCTTCCAGCTCGGCGATCTGGAACGGCTGGCCGCTGGTCTTGGTCAGCGGCTCGGCATCGACCAGGAACTGGTCACGCAGCACCGTCTTGAACTGGCCGGTGTTCATCTCGGGCACGAGAACCTTGTCGAAGCCCTTGAGCAGCGCGCCGAGATTGGCCGGCAGCGGCCAGATGTGGCGCACGTGGATATGGCTGACGTCCAGACCCTTGCGCCGCGCGCGGCCCACCGCCTGGTGGATCGGGCCGTAGGTCGAGCCCCAGCCCACCACCGCGAGCTTGCCGGTCGCCTCGCCGAGCGCAACTTCCTGGTCCGGCACCGCGACGTCCTCGACTTTCGCCTTGCGGGCGTCGGTCATCCTCTGGTGGTTGTCGGGCGAGTAATCGATGTTGCCGGTCAGCTCGTGCTTCTCGATGCCGCCGATGCGGTGCAGCAAGCCCGGCGTACCCGGCTTGATCCACGGCCGCGCGCCCTTCGCGTCGCGCTTGTAGGGCAGCAGCTGGTCGCCGTCGTTCTTCTCGGTCAGGAATTGCACCGGGAACTTCTCGTAGCTCGCCGGATCCGGCACTTTCCACGGCTCGGCCGCATTGGCGATGTAGCCGTCGGTCAGCAGCATGACCGGGGTCATGTACTGGACCGCGATGCGGCACGCCTCAATCGCGCACTCGAACGCGTCGGATGGACTGCGGGCAGCGATCACCGGCATCGGCGCATCGCCGTTGCGGCCGTAGACCGCCTGGTACAGGTCGCTCTGCTCGGTCTTGGTTGGAAGGCCGGTGGACGGCCCGCCGCGCTGCGAGTTGACGATCACCAGCGGCAGCTCGGTCATGATCGCCAGGCCCATCGCCTCGCCCTTGAGCGCGATGCCCGGGCCCGACGACGAGGTGACGCCCAGTTGTCCGGCGTAACTCGCCCCGATCGCGGCGCAGATGGCGGCGATCTCGTCTTCCGCCTGGAAGGTGGTGACGCCGAATTCCTTGAGCCGCGTGAGGTGGTGCAGGATCGCGCTCGCCGGCGTGATCGGATAGCCGCCGAAGAACATCGGCAGCTCAGCGAGCTGCGCGCCCGCGACGAGGCCGAGCGAAACCGCCTCCGCCCCCGTGATCGTGCGGTACAGACCCGGCGCACTGGCCACCGGTGCAATGTGAAGCTGCTTGAGCGGGCCCGAAAGCTCCGCCGTCTCGCCGTAAGCATGCCCCGCATCGAGCGCGGCGATATTGGCGTTCGCGATGTCGGGCTTGGTCTTGAACTTGGCCCGCAGCCACTCGTGCAGCGGCTCACGCGGACGGTCGAACATCCACAGCGCAAGGCCGAGGGTCCACATGTTCTTGCTGCGCAGCGCGTCCTTGTTGCCGAGGCCGAACGGCTTGACCGCCTCGACCGTCAGCGCGCTGATGTCGAACGCGAGCAGGTCGTACTTTGCAAGGCTGCCGTCCTCGAGCGGATTGCTCTCGTACTTCGCCTTGTCGAGGTTGCGCTTGGTGAACTCGCCGGTGTCGGCGATGATCAATCCGCCCGGCTTCAGTGCCGCTAGGTTCACCTTGAGTGCCGCTGGGTTCATCGCCACGAGCACGTCCGGCGCATCGCCCGCGGTGTTGATCTGGCGGCTGCCGAAGTTGATCTGGAAGGCGGAAACGCCAAACAGTGTGCCCTGCGGCGCGCGGATTTCGGCCGGAAAGTCGGGGAACGTCGCAAGATCGTTGCCCGCGAGCGCAGTGGAGAGCGTAAACTGCCCGCCCGTGAGCTGCATGCCATCGCCGGAGTCTCCGGCGAAGCGCACAACAACGGCATCGGGGTTTTCCGCTTCCAGCGGCGTGTCGGCGGCTTGGGTAGCCATCGGAATTCCTTTTCAGGCGCCGCACTTGGCGGTGCACTCGTCTACGCTGCGGCACCTATGTATCCGCCCCAACGCCCGCAATGAAGTTTTTCTCCCCCGGGTGAAAAATGTCGAGTGGAAAAGCACCGGCTGCGCGCTAGGATTGCGAAAAGCAACCGATTGGGGGAGGGGACATTGGCCGATACCGAACATTACGTGCGCGAGGATGTGCGCGGATTTCTCGACATGCTCGAGCAGATGGGCCGTCCCGGAGTCGAGGAGCTGCCGGTCGAGGAAGGCCGAGAGGGGATGCGAATGCTTGGCACGCTGGCGGAGGCCGAACCGCGCCCCCTCGCCGTGATCCGCGACCTCGCCTGCCCTGGACCTGCGGGGGATATTCCACTGCGCTTCTACGACACGAAGGAGACTCGCGCGCCGGGACCCTGCGTCGTGTTCATCCACGGCGGCGGGTTCACGATCGGCGACCTCGAGGTCTACCATTCGCTCTGCACCGAAATCTCCCACCAGCTCGACCTGCCGGTGGTATCGGTCGATTACCGCCTCGCGCCCGAGCATCCCTTCCCCGCCGCGCCCGACGACTGCGAGGCGGCAGCGCGCTGGATCGCGTCGAGCCCGGACGCGCTGGGGCGGCAGTTCACCGGCCTCGTCATCACCGGCGACAGCGCGGGCGGCAACCTGACGATCGTCACCGCGAACGAGCTTTGCGCGCGGCCCGCCGGGGTGCCGGTGATCGTGCAGGCGCCGATCTATCCGGTGGCGGACGATGTGCGCCAGCACCAGAGCCTCAAGGACTTCTTCGAGGGCTTCTTCCTGACCGGCGCGGCGATGGCATGGTTCACCGACAACTACGGCGGCGATCCGAGCGATCCGCGCCACACGCCGATGGCCGGCGACTGCTCAGGCGCGCCGCCCACCGTCCTGTGCACAGCAGGGCTCGACCCGCTGCGTGACTCGGGCCGCAGCTATGCCGCGCACCTTATCCGGCAGGGGACGGAGGTCTGCTATCTCGAGTTTCCCGGGATCATTCATGGCTTTACCACCTTGCGCGAGGCGATCCCGAGCGGGCAGAAGGACCTCGATTCCTTCCTCGCCGCGATCAGGCTGATGCTCGAGCGGCACGCAAGTTAAGGCACGAAAGCACATGGACGAACTCGGCTACCGCCCCTGCGTCGGGGTCATGTTGGTCAACGCCGACGGCAAGGTCTTCGTCGGCCGCCGCATCGACAACAAGGAAGGCGACTGGTGGCAGATGCCGCAGGGCGGCGTCGACGAGGGCGAAGACCTCGTGGCTGCCGCACTGCGCGAGCTGGCCGAGGAGACAGGTGCGCGGGCCGAGCATGTCTCGATCCTCAAGCGGATGGAGGAGCCGGTCCGCTACGACCTGCCGGAGGAGCTGATGGGCAAGCTCTGGGGCGGAAAGTACCGCGGGCAGGAACAGGTCTGGTTCCTCGCCCGCTTCGGCGGCAGCGATACGGACATCGACCTCGAAGCCCACGACCCGCCGGAATTCTGCGACTGGAAATGGGTCGAGCCCGAGCAGCTTCCCGAACTGATCGTGCCGTTCAAGAAGCGCGTCTATCGCGCGGTCGTGGAAGCGTTCCGAGAGTTGGTGTAGTGCGCCGCGCGAACTCCCGCGCGAGCGGCGCTCGCTAGACGATCAATTCTGCTGCGATACCTGCGCTTCGGGCATGATCGCCTCGGCCGTCAGCACCGGCGCGGTGGGCCCGCGCTGGATCGATGCGGCGAGTTCGCGGGTCTCGGGACAGCCCTCGCCGCACATGCTCTTGAGCTTCGCCAGGTTGGCCTTCGCCTTCTCGACGGCGCCTTTCTCCAGCAAGGCTTCGCCTTCGCCGGAAATCGCCGCGAGATTGCCCGGATCGCGCGCCAGCGTTTCGCGGTAATAGTGGATCGCCTTGCCCTGCAGCCCCTCGGCACGCGACGCCTGAGCGAGATCGAGGAAGATAGGCGTATAGCCGGGATCGACTGCCAGTGCGGCTTCGAACGCGTCGATCGCGCGCTGCGGCTGGTCGGCGGCGAGTGCCGCGCGACCTTCCGCAATCAGCGCCGCCGCGCGCGGGTCGGCTTCGCGTTCCGCTCCCATCCCGACGCTTGCAGTAAGCGCAACGGCCAGCGAAAGGGCAACGGCTGCGGGGGCAAAACGCATGATCAACTCCTGGTAGGCCCGGGCACTTGCAGATGGTTCCTCTGCCATAGTGCCGCCGGTTAACACGGCAAGGCTGCACGCGCGATGAAAAATCCGTCTGTATTGTCGTGGAATGGCGTCAGGCGCACGCCGCTCCCCCGTTTCCGGCCAAGGGGAAGATCGGGCGGGTCGGCGCGCCATTCGGGGTTATCGGCAAGGAAACGCGCGATGCGGTCCGCGCCCTCGATGTCGAGCAGCGAACAGGTGACGTAGACGATCCGCCCGCCCGGCCGCACGAGCTGCGCAGCAAGGCCGAGCAACCGGTCCTGCGTCTCCGCGAACCGCGCGAGTTGCGCCTGGTCCAGCCGCCAGCGCGCCTCGGGATTGCGGCGCCATGTGCCGGTGCCCGAGCATGGCGCATCGACCAGCACCGCGTCGGCCGCGCCCGCAAAGCGTTCGAGCGCCTCCATCTCGCGGCCCGGGTTCAGCAGCAGCGTCTCGATCATTCCCGCGCCTGCCCGTTCGGCCCGCGGTGCAAGGTTCGTCAGCCGCGCGCGGTCCGTATCGCTTGCGATCAGGGTGCCGCGGTTCTGCGTTGCAGCGGCCAGCGCCAGCGTCTTGCCGCCCGCCCCCGCGCAGAGGTCGATCACCGTCTCCCCCGGCTGAGCCTCCACGGCCATGCAGGCGAGCTGGCTGCCATGGTCCTGGATCTCGACCAGCCCCTCGCGGTACGCGGGCCACTGATCGACCGAAGTGCCCGCCGGAAAGCGCAATGCGTTCGGTGCGGCGAGCGGTTCGCCCTGTTCGGGCAGGTCGATATTTTCGCGGCCTGCCTTGAGCGTGTTGATCCGCAGATCGAGCGGGGCGCGGTCCAGCAGGGCCGCGGCCTCATCTCCCCCGACATCGGAGCCCGCGAGCGCCTCGACCAGCCATCGCGGCGCGAGACCGGGTTCCGCACCGACTTCGCCGATGGCGAGCGGTGCCGGGCCATGGGGCGAGCCGTCGAAAAGCTGCAGGATCGCTTCGTCCTCGGCGCCCAGCGCGATCATCGCCGCACGGCCGCTGGACGGGACCGGCCCGCAAACGCGGATCGCCCGATAAACGAGCTCGCGCACCGCGCGCCGGTCCTTGCTCCCGGCATAGCGGCGCTGGCGGAAGTAATCGGCGATCAACCGGTCCGCCGGCGCGCCCTTACCTCGTGCTGCAACGATGACGGCATCGAGCAGTTCGATCGCGGCCTGCACCCGCGCGGCGGGGGTCATCTCTCCCCCTCCTCTTCAGAGGAGGGGGTCGGGGGAAGGTGGCACGACGCAAAGCGGCGCGCCGTGCTTCGGCACCACCCTGCTGCGACTAGGCTCGCTACCCCTCCCCTGAAGAGGAGGGGCGTGCCAGGCTCAACGCGTCGGATAATTCGGCGCCTCGCGGGTGATGGCGACGTCGTGCACGTGGCTCTCGCTCAGCCCTGCGTTGGTGATGCGGACGAACTTCGCGCGCGTGCGCAGATCGCCAATCGTGGCGCTGCCGGTATAGCCCATCGCCGCCTTGATGCCGCCGACGAGCTGGTGGATCACGTCCGCCGCGGGCCCCTTGAACGGCACCTGCCCCTCGATCCCCTCGGGCACCAGCTTCATCGCCGAGACGTCCTGCTGGAAGTACCTGTCGGCACTGCCGCGCGCCATGGCGCCGACGGAGCCCATGCCGCGGTAAGCCTTGTAGCTACGGCCCTGATAAATGAAGGTCTCTCCGGGGCTCTCGGTCGTGCCGGCGAGCATCGAGCCGACCATGACGGTCGAGGCGCCCGCCGCCAGCGCCTTGGCCGCATCACCGCTCGTCCGCAGGCCGCCGTCGGCAATCACCGGAACGCCCGACTTCGCCGCTTCCTCCGCACATTCCATGATCGCGGTGAGCTGCGGCACGCCGACGCCCGCAACGATCCGCGTGGTGCAGATCGAGCCCGGGCCGATGCCGATCTTCACCGCATCCGCGCCCGCGTCGATCAGCGCACGTGTCGCTTCCGCCGTCGCCACATTGCCAGCGACGATCTGGACCGAATTCGAGAGAGTCTTCGCCCTCTCCACGGCGCGTGCGACGTCCTTGTTGTGGCCGTGCGCAGTGTCGATGATCACCACGTCGACTTCCGCGTCGACCAGCGCCTGCGTCCGCTCGAAACCCTTGTCGCCCACGGTCGTCGCCGCTGCGACGCGCAGGCGTCCGCTGACATCCTTGGTCGCATTGGGATAGTTTACGGCCTTCTCGATGTCCTTGACCGTGATCAGCCCGATGCAGCGATAGTCGTGGTCGACCACCAGCAGCTTTTCGATCCGCCGCTGGTGCAGCAGGCGGCGCGCTTCGTCCTGCCCGGTGCCGAGCGGCACGGTGGCGAGATTGTCGGTCGTCATCAGTTCGCGCACCGGCTGCTGCGGGTTCTCGGCGAAGCGCACGTCGCGATTGGTCAGTATGCCGACCAGCGTGCCCCCGCGGTCGGTCACGGGAATGCCGCTGATCCGGTGCTGCGTCATCAGCGCCTGCGCCTCGCCCAGTGTCGCGTCGGGCGAGATGGTGATCGGATTGACCACCATGCCGCTCTCGAACCGCTTGACCGCGCGCACCGCGGTGCACTGCTGCTCGATGGTAAGATTGCGGTGGAGCACGCCGATCCCGCCGAGCTGTGCCATGACGATTGCCATGTCCGCCTCTGTCACCGTATCCATCGCGGCGGACAGCACGGGGATATTGAGCGCGATGTCGCGCGTCAGCCGCGTGCTCGTGTCCGCCATGGATGGGAGGATGTCGCTTTCGGCCGGACGCAGGAGCACGTCGTCGAAGGTAAGGCCGAGGGGGATGTCGATCGAAGCCACGTAAAATCTTTCGCCGGGAGAATCGTGGCGGCCCATGTAACCGCATGTACCGGCCCCCGCTAGGGGTGAGCGGGAATTTATGGCTAGGCGGCCTGGTAACCGCTGAGACTGGCGAAGTGCCGCACCAGCGCCAGATGCAGCAGCACGTCCTCCGCCGCGCCGCCGAACTGCATCGCGTCGGTGACGTCGCCGGTGCGGTGATAACGGTCGCGCATATAGGCTTCCATCGCCTCGCGATCGGCAAAGGCGCTGGAGACCATCAGCGCGGGCACGTCGTGCTGCAGCAGGGCCCAGCCATCCTGCCTGCGGACGTAGCGGTTGGCGTAGTCGTGATCGCCAAGCTTGCGGCCAAGGCTGGCTATGATGCGCTCCACTTCGTCGTCCAGGGCCGTCATACCGTGCCCCACGATCGCCACCGGGCCGCCACGCGGCGCCACGGCGATCGTGTCCACGTTGAACGCAGCAACGATGGTATCGAGCGGCAACGGCGGATCCTGCGCGAAGGCCCGCGTGCCCAGCAGGCCCCACTCTTCCGCCGTGGTTGCCACGAAATAGACGTCCCGGTCGAGCTGCGGCCCCTGCGCGAGCCGCTTTGCGATTGCGCCCAGCACTGCGAGGCCGCTGGCATTGTCGACCGCCCCATTGCAGATCGCATCCGGCCCCTGCCCTTCTGCGCAGTGCCCGAAATGGTCCCAGTGGGCGAGCAGCAGCACCGCGCCAGCGTTTGGCAAGCGGCCCGGCAGGCGCGCAATGAGATTGTGCGTGCGCACCTCGCGCGAGAGCGAGGTCGCCTCCAGGCGCGCCTCGATGTCGAGCGGAACGGGTCTGAAGCCTTCGCGCCCTGCAGCGGCGGAAAGTGCCGCGAAGTGCTCGGCGCCCAGCAGCGCCTCCGCGCCTTCCCGCGACACGAGCCCGTCGAGCTGGGCGCCGTCTTCCGCGCCCGCCAGCCGGTAAGAGCCTTTGCTCCGCAGATCGGCGAGCTCCGCCAGCTCTGCGGCATCGGGGACGATCGCGAGCACGGCTGCGGCGCCTTTCTCCAGCAGCGCCTCGCGTTGCTCTACCTTGCGTGGATGATCCCACAGCATCACTGCGATGCGCCCGGCGAGCTCGGCCTGATCGAGCGATCCCCCCCTGCGTCCGACGAACACCGCCGGACTGCGTTCGAGCAGCGAGCGGCGTCCGGAGGTGTAGAGGCGGACCGAACCTTCCGGCGGCGCGAGCTTGCGGCGGCCGCGGAAGAAGGCGGCTTCGAAGTGCTCCGGCATGATGAGTTGCAGCGCCACCGGCGCGAACCACGGATTCGCCGGATCGTTCGTGCCCGACTCGAGCCCGGCCGCCTGCCACCGCTGCGCGAGATAGCGCAGCGTCTTCGCTTCGCCGTCCGTACCGGGGCGGCGGCCTTCGAACCCGTCGCTCGCCAGCACGGCGACGTCAGCCGCCAGCTCGCTTTCGATGACCTCGAGGCTGTCGGCCGGCGCCGTATCCATCCGCGCAGGAGCGCAACTCACGGCGGCCACCGCGAGAAGGATCACCGCCCAGCGGTGCATATGCGCCCCTGCCCCCACCGGCCGGCTACTCGGCGGTCCAGCCGCCATCGATGCTCCAGTTGGCACCGGTGACGTTGCCCGCTTCATCGCGGCACAGGAACACGGCGAGTGCGCCGATTTCCGCAGGCTGGACGAACTTCTTGGTCGGCTGCTTGGCCAGCAGCACGTCGTCGATCACTTCTTCGCGCGACAGACCGCGTGCCTTCATCGTGTCGGGGATCTGGTTCTCGACCAGCGGTGTCCAGGCATAGCCCGGGCTGACGCAGTTCGCCGTCACTCCGCTCCGCGCGAGTTCCAGCGCGATCGTCTTGGTGAAGCCGTCGAGCCCGTGCTTGGCGGCGACATAGGCGCTCTTGAACGGCGATGCGGTCTTCGAATGCGCGCTCGCCACGTTGACGATCCGTCCCCAGCCCTGCGCCTTCATGTGCGGCACCGCGCGGCGCACCGTGTGGAACGCTGCGGTCAGGTTGAGCGCGATGATCGCGTCCCACTTCTCGACCGGGAAGGCATCGACCGGCGCGACGTGCTGCATCCCGGCATTGTTGACGAGGATATCGATCGGCCCGGCCCCATCCAACAGCGCGTCGCATCCTTCGCGCGTGGTCAGGTCCGTCCCCACATGCTGCGCGCGGAGTTCGTCGCACAGCCGGGCGATCTCGGCTTCCTCTCCGAAGCCGTTGAGCACGATCTCCGCCCCTTCGGCCGCCAGCGCGCGCGCGACCGCAAGGCCGATCCCGGAGGTCGACCCTGTGACGAGCGCACGCTTGCCTGAAAGGAACATTCTATACCCCCTGCAGATTTGATGACCAAAGCCTTGCCTAAACGGCTTTTGCGGGCAAGTCTGCACCTGTCCAGATACTATCGGCGGACGCGCCTTCGGGGAGATGAATTGATGAGGCTCAACCGGTTCGATCCGCGCAATATTCGCGTACGCCAGGGCGGCGGCGGTGGCGGCCGGTTTCCCGGCGGCGGTGGCGGCAAGGTCGGCTGCGGCACGCTGGTGATCGTGGTCGTCGCCGCGCTGGTGTTCGGAGTGGACCCCGGCCAGATGCTCGGCACGATCGACAGCGTCCAGCAGAACGCGCCGGCCGGGCAGCAGCCGCAATCGGATCTGTCGGAAACCCAGGTCTGCGAACAGAACGAATATGCTCTCGAAGGCTGCAACGCGCTCGACTCGCTGAACCGCACCTGGCAACCCGAGTTCGAGCGCGCGGGGATCGCTTTCCAAGACCCGGTGCTCGAGTTCTACGCCGGCGGCACCAACTCCGGCTGCGGCGGCGCCTCGAGCGCGATGGGCCCGTTCTACTGCCCTGCGGATCAGGGCATCTATATCGACACGAGCTTCTACGACACGCTCGCCCGCGAGCTCGGCGCAGGCGGCGACTTTGCCCGCTACTACGTCATGGCGCACGAATACGGGCACCACATCCAGTATCTCACCGGACTCGCCGCGCAGGTGCGCAGCGCGCAGTCGCAGAACCCGGGCCGCGCCAACGAGCTGCAGGTGCGGATGGAACTGCAGGCGGACTGCTATGCCGGCGTCTGGGCGGGCAAGAACCGGAACCTGATCGACCCCGGCGATATGGAGGAAGGGCTGCGCGCCGCGAGCGCGATCGGCGACGATACGCTCCAGCGGCAGGCGGGGCAGCAGGTCAGCCCCGAAAGCTTCACCCACGGTTCGAGCGCACAGCGCTCGGAAGCCCTGCGGCGCGGAATGGAGCAGGCCGATGATAGTGTGTGCGATGCATATTTCGACATGCGCTAGGGCGCTCGCGCTCGCGTCGGTCCTGGCCGGCGCGCCGCTCGCGGCGCGCGACCAGGCGAACGTGCGCGACCGCGATCCGGACATGAAGGACATCGCCACCACGCCGCTTACCGATCTCAACCTCGCTAAGGATCCGATTCCGGAAATCCTGCTCACCGCGGCGCAGTCGCCTTATACGAACGAAGGGCTGGACGAATGCGGCGAAGTCGAGGGGGCGATCGCCCAGCTCGATGCCGTGCTCGGCGCCGACCTCGACATCGCCGACGAGGACCGTGACGACATCTCAGTCGGCCGCATTGCCAAAAGCGCGGTGGGATCGTTCATTCCCTTCCGCAGCATCGTGCGCGAGATTACTGGCGCCGCAGACCACCAGCGCGAGTTCGAGGCGGCGATCGTCGCCGGGCTGATCCGGCGCGGCTATCTCAAAGGCCTGGGTGAACAGATGGGCTGCGCCTATCCCGCCCGCCCCGCATTCGCGAAGATCGACGTGACGAAGGACGACCGCGTCGAATGGGCCGAAACCCAACTCGCGTTCGGCGCCGCCAATGCGCAAGCTGCGCCCGCCGTCGAGAAACCAGGAACGGAAAACGAAGGCGACCGGGGGATCACCTTCGTTTCCGAGGAAGTCGTGCAGCCAGTGGGTGGTTGAACCGCCGCGGCTTAGTTCTTCGCGGCAATCCGCGCGATCGACTCGTCCAGCGAACTCAGCACGCGCGCCCGCATCTCCGCTGAGATCGCTCGGTCGCGAGCGATCTCCGCCCGAGCCTCGCGCAAGCCGCGCATCGCTTCGGCGTTGATCGCGGCGGTGCAGATGCGGATCACCTGCCGTCCATCCTCGGAGCTCTCGTGGATCACCTGGGTGCCGCTGCAGCCCTCAATCACGCGCGGGACCTCAGGCATGTCAGCCAGAGCGATGCGCACTTGGTGTCCGATACGCTCGCCCAAGCTGCCAAGCTTGCCGAGTTTACCAAGTTCGCCGAACTCGTTCTCGAATTCTTCGAGTGCCTTGAGGTGAGCTGCTCGCGCTTCAGGAGAGAGGCGCGGAGCACTGCCCTCCCAAGTCGCGCCGTCACCTTGCATCTTGACGACCATCGGCTCCCCCTTGTGGTCACCATCGAGCCGATGGACGACGATGTGGCGGTGCTCACCATCAGGATGGTCGCCGACGACCTGAAGCGGAAGCGGTGCCGGCGGTGCGGGAGGTGCCGGGGGAGCGGGCGGGGCCAGCGGCACGTCGGCAGGAGCGGTCGGCGCAGCCGGTGGCTCGGGCGGCTCCGGTAGCGTTATGGTTTCCGCATAGCTGATCGAAGCCGTCAACGGCAGGACGAGAAGCCCGGCGGCAACCAGTGCGCGCCCGGCCATACGCCGGCGCGGAGTGATCTCGGACATGGTAAGGCTCCTCAAACGGTGGATGATCGATTTGTCGCCCAGGACCGGACAGGCCATCGGTGCGGCGAGCGCGACCCGCGGACCGGCAGCGAAGCTGGCGATGACCTGGCCATAAGCGGCGCGAGTCTCGCGGTCGCTCTTCTCGACCACGCGGGCGTCGCACGCCGCCTCCTGATCGCGGCGCATCGCCTGCCACCCGGCATAGGCGAGCGGGTTGAACCAGTGCAGTGCGAACAGCGGCTGCGCGGCGAAGTTCGCCAACAGGTCGTGCCCGCGGTGGTGAGCAAGCTCGTGTGCCAGCGCCAGGTCGCGTGCGGCGCGATCGCGCTGAGCCATGAAGCCCGGCGGCAGCGCCACGACCTTGTCCAGCACGCCGAACGCGATGGGAGCGTTGGTCTCCGGCGTCTCGACCAGGCGAATCTTGCCTGCCTCGCCCACCGGCACCGCTCCGGCGAGCAACACGCGGCGCATCCGGTGGTACCCGGAAAAGCGCAGCCACAGGAACACCGCCGCGCCTGCGAGCCACAGTGCAAGCAGCGCCGCCGCCCAGGGGACTGTCGGCGACGCTGCCTCCACTGCTGCACCCATCCCGTCCGGGGCGGCAGCTTGATCGATGATGAGATAGGTCGCCTCGAAAGGCGCTGCGACGGGCGCCGCCGCCGTATCGGGCGCGAGCGAGGCCGGCAGCGTGATCGGCGGCAGCAGCAGGCGCAGGAACGGCAGCAGCCACAGTCCGTAAGCCGCTTTCGCCCCGAAATGGCGCGCGACCGGGCGCCGCAGAACGAGGACCAGCGCGATCAGCGTGGCGGTCCAGACGAGCGTATCGAGAAGCCAGGTCATTGCTTCAGCTCCTTCAGCAGTGCCTCGATCTCCGCGATGTCGGCGTCGGTCAACGCCTCCTCCTGCGCGAGATGAGCGAAGAGCGGCGCAGCGCGGCCGCCGAACAACCGGTCCACCAGACGCCGCGATTCATCTCCGAGGTAGTCAGCGCGCGCCAACAGCGGGGTATAGAGAAACCGCCGCCCATCCGGCTTGGTAGCGACCGCCTGCTTGGTCACAAGCCGCGAGAGCAGCGTCTTGACCGTCGGCAAGCTCCAGTCGCGCTCCGCGCAGACCGCCTCGCACACTTCGGCGGCGGTCAGCGGGCTCTTCGCCCAGAGCGCTTCCATCACCGCGTGCTCGGCATCGCTGATGCGTTCGGGCCGTTCGTCTTCTTCGGACTTCGCCACGAAAACCTCCCCGGTTTTGCGTCTACGTTTGTAGACCTGTCGACTACGCCTGTAAACATTAAGCGTGGATGAACCGATTGGCGCCTGCCGATGCTGCTGGTAGAGCCCACTCATGCGTCTGTCGGACTGCCACAACGTCGGCGATCTGCGCCTTCTGGCGAGGCGGCGGCTGCCGTGGCCGGTGTTTGATTACATCGACGGTGCGGCGGACGACGAGATCACCCGCGCCCGCAACACGGCTGCGTTCGACGAGGTGGACCTCGTGCCTAACGTGCTCGCGGGCGTGGCCGAGATCGACACGAGCTGCACCATCATGGGCCGCCGCAGCGCGCTGCCGCTGATGCTCAGCCCCACGGCGCTCCAGCGCGTGTTCCATTGGCAGGGAGAGCGCGCCGTGGCGCGCGCTGCCGAGAGGTTCGGCCTGTGGTTCGGGATCTCCAGCCTCGCGACCGTGAGCATCGAAGAGATCGCGTCACTCGTGTCAACACCCAAGCTGTTCCAGCTCTACGTTCACAAGGACGCAGGGCTGAACACCTCGATGATCGAGCGCTGCAAGGCCGCCGGGTTCGATGCCGTGGCGCTGACGGTCGACACGATCGTCGCCGGCAAGCGCGAGCGGTGCGCGCGCAGCGGTTTCACCACCCCGCCCCGCTTCACGCCGAGCGCGGTCTGGTCCTACGCCACGCGGCCGCGCTGGGCGCTCGATTACGTATTCCGCGAGAAGTTCCGCCTGCCCAACCTCGATACGCACGTCCGCGAAGGCACGGGCCGTGCGGTTTCGATCGCCGAATACTTCAACACCATGCTCGACACCGCGATGGACTGGGACACGGCCGCACGCATCCGGCAGGACTGGGGCGGCACGTTCTGCCTCAAGGGTGTAATGAGCGTGGCCGACGCGCGCCGCGCCGTGGAGATCGGGGCGGACGCGATCATGGTCTCCAACCACGGGGGCCGCCAGCTCGATGGCAGCCGCGCGCCGTTCGACCAGCTCGTGGAGATCGTCGATGCCGTGGGCGGCGAGATCGAGGTGATCTGCGACGGCGGCGTGCGGCGCGGGACACACGTGCTGAAGGCACTGGCGCAGGGCGCCACCGCGGCCTCGGGCGGACGGCTCTATCTCTACGCGCTGGCCGCCGCCGGACAGGCGGGCGTGGAGCACGCGCTCATGCTGCTCAAGGATGAGATCGAGCGAGGTATGCGCCTGATGGGCGTGACCTCCATCGATCAGCTCGACCGCGAGATGCTGCGGCTGCGGTGAAAGTCCGGCATAATCGCGGCATGTTCAGACGATTCGCCGCGCTCGCCCTGCCCTTCGTACTCGCTTCCGGCGCCTTGGCGCAGGAGGCGGCGGGCCCTCAACCTTCCCGGGAAGCCGAACCCGAAACGACCCTCGTCGTGCTCGAGACGACGATGGGCGACATCACCGCCGCGATCGAGACCGAGCGGGCACCTGTCACCGCCGCGAACTTCCTGCGCTATGTCGACGAGGGCCGCTTCGACGGGATCGTCTTCTACCGCGCCATGCGGCTCGACTGGGGTGAGCAACCCAATGGGCTCATCCAGGCGGGTACGCAGCACGATCCGAAGCGCGTCCTTCCCCCGATCGCGCACGAGCCGACGAGCGAGACGGGCGTGCTTCACACCGCGGGCGCATTCTCCATGGCGCGGAACGCGCCCGGCACGGCCACCGGCGACTTCTCGATCATGCTGCAGGAGCAGGCGGGAATGGATGCCGATCCCACCTCGGAAGATCCCGAGCTGCGCGCCGGCTATGCCGCCTTCGGCCATGTCGTCGAGGGAATGGACGTCGTCCGCGCGATTCACGCTGCGCCGACCGACCCGAACAAGGGCGAAGGCTGGATGAAGGGCCAGATGCTCGCCGAGCCGGTGAAGATCATCGAGGCACGGCGGGCGGACTCGCGCGCGCCCGGCGAATAGCGCCGGCAAGACCTACGCGTCAGATACGCGGCAGCCCTTCCCCCGCTCGCGAGCCGCCAATTCCTTCGCGGCGAATGGTTATGCCGGTGAGGAGGCTGTCGGCAATCGCCCGCGCGCGTTCGCCGACCAGCGACGAGGCACCGGGATCGCCCTCCAGATCGCGAAGCGTGGCGTAGAACAGCGTCAGCCAGTGGGCGAAGTGCCGTTCCTCCAGGCCAGGGATGACCACGTGCTTGACCATCGGATTCCCGGAGAACTCGCCGCTGTTGAACAGGATCGAGCGCCAGAAGCTCTTCATCCGGGAAAGATGCTCGGGCCACGATTCGACCCGCTCCGCGAAGACCGGGCCGAGCAGGTCGTCCTCGCGAATGGCGGCGTAGAACCGCTCGACCAGCTCCGAAACATAATGTTCGTCCACCCCGAGCGCCGCGGCCGCCGCACGCTTCGCTTCACGCGCCTGGCGAACCTCCTCGCGCGTTCTCTCGACTGGGGTGGACATGTTCATGGTCTCGACTCGGCAGGGACTGATGGGGTCTCGCCCCTTCTACAGGTCTGGCCGGGAAAATCGACCGGAGCGCCGGCCGCCTCAGCACACCTCGGCAGTGTTCTCCGGGATCGGCCCAGGCGGTACACGCGCCGGGTGGCGGTGGAATGGGTCTGCGGCGAGGCGGTGGCGTTCGCCGTATGCCATGCGCAGGACCGCGGCGAGGCGCGGATCGTATGTCTCCAGATCCGCGTGGTTCAGGATCTGCTGGCCGTCGAAGACCGCCAGGCGGTTCGAGTTGAACCAGAACTGCGTCCCTTCCGCCCAGTATTCCTGCACGGTCGTGCTGGCGTATTCGTCACGCCAGAGACCTTCCTCGAGTGCCTTGGCATAAGCAGCTTCGACCTCGGCGTAGAGTTGCGGGTCGGCGGCGCGAATTGCCTCGAGGACGTTGTGCGCGAACTCGTGAACGAGGATCGTCTCGCCGAAATAGCGGCTCGTGCGCTTGCCGAGCACGTCCTCCTCCGCCCCGACCGTGTGGACGCCGCCGATGCCTCGGGCGCGGGCGTTCCAGTACTCGCGGTCGGTCAGGCTTCCGATCCGCGTCTCATAGTGCTTCCGCTCGCAGCGCGTCAGCCGCGGGTCGTCGGGCGCAGGCTTGGTCCAGTGCGCGTTTTCCGGCAGATCGGTGATCGCCTCCTCTTCCGCGAGGATCGCCACCCGATAGTCCTTGCGCGCGAGCACCGTGGCCAGATCGGGACGATGCGCCAGCATGTCCTCGACGATCGAGCGGGCATTGACCAGAGCCTCGTCGGCGACGCGCGGAGAGCCGACGATGGGAATGCCATCAGCCTCGACGTATTTCGTATAGAAGGGATCAAGATCGAGGTTCTCGGGCGGTGGCGGCAGCGCAGCGCAGGCGCTGGCCAGAAGCGCCGTCAGAGGAAGCAGTAGAATGGCCCTCATCGAACGCCGGACTGGATCGCCATTCCTCCGGTTAGGCCGCGACCGCCGCGCCGAGGAAGGGCCGCACTGCGGCCATGGCGCGATCGACATAGACGTCCTTCTCGCCGACAGGGGCGACGTAGTGCAGCGCCTCTTCCGCTTCACGCTCTCCGGCAAGCCGCGCAATGATCCAGGCCGCGAGATATTGCGAAGCGAGGCAGCCGCCCGCCGTCGCGACATTGCCGTGCGCCACGAACGGGGCGTCGATCACGTTCACACCCGCTTCGATCACCCATGGTTTGGTGGTCAGGTCCGTGCAGGCAGGCAGGTTGCCGACCAGGCCCAGCTTGGCCAGGAGCAGCGTGCCCGAACATTGCGCCCCGATGAGTTGCCGCTCAGGATCGAGTTCGATCCGTGCCAGCATGACGGGATCGGCCGCGATCTCGCGGGTGCGGATGCCGCTGCCGATGATCACCGCATCCGCCTCGCGCGCGAATTCGAGCGGTTTCTGACGTTCGACGGTCACGCCGTTCATCGACGTCACGAGCGGCGTGGGGGCCGCGATGTGCGCCTTCCACCCCGCCCCATGCATGCGGTTGAGGATCGCTGCCGCGACGAACGAGTCGAGTTCATTGTACCCGTCGAACGTCAGGACCGCGATCTGCATGGTTAGTACACCCGTTTCTTCGGCTTGATGTATTCGATGTCGTCGGTGAGCGTGTATTCGTGAACCGGGCGGTAATCGATCTTCACCGCGCCTCCGTTTCCGCCCCACCCTTCGAACCATGCCACGGTGTGCTTCATCCAGTTGGCGTCGTCCCGCTCGGGGAAGTCTTCGTGCGCATGGGCGCCGCGGCTTTCCTTGCGGTTCTCGGCAGAGGCGATGGTCACGTTCGCCTGCGCCATCAGGTTGTCGAGCTCGAGCGTCTCGATCAGATCGCTGTTCCAGATCAGCGAACGATCGGAGACGTGGATGTCCTCCATCCGCTTGTTGACGTTGCGGAGCAGCTCGACGCCTTCGGAAAGCAGCTTGCTGTCGCGGAACACTGCGGCATGCTTCTGCATGTTCTTCTGCATCTCGGCGCGGATTTCCGCGGTCGGCGAACCACCGCTGGCGTGGCGGAAATGATCGAGGCGCGCGAGCGCGAGATCGGCGCTGTCCTGCGGCAGCTCTTCGTGGCCGGTGCCCGGCTTGATGATCTCCTTGAGGCGATGGCCAGTCGCGCGGCCGAACACCACCAGGTCGATCAGCGAGTTGGAACCGAGGCGGTTCGCGCCGTGAACCGACACGCAGGCCGCTTCGCCCACCGCGAACAGCCCGGGCACGACCGTTTCCGGGTTGCCGTCGGGGCCGATGGTGACGACCTCGCCGTGATAGTTACAGGGAACGCCGCCCATGTTGTAATGGACGGTGGGCGTGACGGGGAGCGGCTGGCGCGTCAGATCGACGCCGGCGAAGATCTTCCCGCTCTCGGTGATGCCCGGCAGGCGCTCCGCGAGCACCTTGGGATCGATGTGATCGAGGTGAAGGAAGATGTGATCCTTCTCCGGCCCCACGCCGCGTCCTTCGCGCATTTCCAGCGCCATCGAGCGGCTGACGACGTCGCGGCTCGCAAGGTCCTTCGCGCTCGGAGCATAGCGCTCCATGAAGCGCTCGCCTTCGGAGTTGGTGAGGTAGCCGCCCTCGCCGCGCGCGCCCTCGGTGATGAGCACGCCCGCGCCGTAGATCCCGGTCGGGTGGAACTGCACGAACTCCATGTCCTGCAGCGGCAGGCCGGCGCGCAGCACCATGCCGCCGCCGTCGCCGGTGCAGGTGTGCGCGCTCGTCGCGGTGTAGTAGCAGCGGCCGTAGCCGCCAGTCGCCAGAACGACGGCCTTGGCGCGAAAACGGTGGATCGTGCCATCGTCGAGGCACATCGCCATGACGCCGCGGCATACGCCGCCGTCCATGATCAGATCGAGCGCGAAGTATTCGATGAAGAAGTCCGCATCGTACTTCAGGCTCTGCTGGTAGAGCGCGTGGAGCATCGCGTGCCCCGTGCGGTCCGCTGCGGCACAAGTCCGCTGCACGGGCGGCCCATCGCCCATGTTCTGCATGTGACCGCCGAACGGACGCTGGTAGATCGTGCCGTTCTCATTGCGGCTGAAGGGTACGCCCGCATGCTCGAGCTCGTAGACCGCCTGCGGCGCCTCACGCACCATGTATTCGATCGCGTCCTGGTCGCCGAGCCAGTCGGAGCCCTTGACGGTGTCGTACATATGCCACGACCAGTGATCGGGCGTGTTGTTGCCGAGGCTGGCCGCGATGCCGCCCTGCGCCGCCACTGTGTGCGAACGGGTCGGGAATACCTTGGTAATGCAGGCCGTCTTCAAGCCGGCTTCGGCCGCGCCCATCGTCGCCCGCAGGCCCGAGCCGCCGGCGCCGACCACGATCACGTCGTAAGTGTGGTCGACGATCGGATAGGCCGGCTGCTGCCCGGCCTTCTGAGTCGGTTCGTTGTTGGTGGCGGTCTTGGGTGCCGGGTTGGCCATCAGGCGGCTCCTCCGAATGCGATGCGGGCGACGCAGAGCAGGCCGAAGGCCGCGCCGCCGACCGTCGCGACATTGAGCAGCGCGATCGCCGCGAATTTGTTGCCGGGCGTGTGGACGTAGTCCTCGATCATCACCTGCAGGCCGAGGCGTGCGTGCCAGAACGGGCTGACGATCAGCAGCGCCATCGCGGTCGCGGCGAGCGGGTGCGAGAGATAGCCGGTGACAGTCGCGTACGAGAGATCGGGCAGCAGCAGGATCGAGCCGACCAGCCATAGCACGAGGATGAGGTTGCCGATCGCGGTGAAGCGCTGGAGCAGCCAGTGATGCACGCCCTCGTGCGCCGAGCCCAGCCCACGTACGCGGCCGATCGAGGTTCCGTTACCCATGGTTCAAGTCCTCAGAGAAGCAGCAGGGCGGCCCAGAACGCCGCCGTCAGGGCAATGCCGATGATCGGGGACGCGACGGACCAGGCCTTGTTGAGGCCAAGCTCGTACCCCGCGCCAATGTCGAGCACGAAGTGGCGCAGGCCCGAAGTCATGTGATTGAAGAACGCCCAGGAAAGACCGACCAGGACGACGTAGCCGTACCACGAGGTCGCGATCCCGGTGAAGGTCGCGTAGGCCTCCGGCCCGCTCGCCAGCGCGCCGAGCCACCACAGCAGCACGCCCAGCCCGACGATCGCCATCCCGTCGCCGGTGACGCGGTGCAGGATCGAGACCAGCATGTGCGGGCCCCATTTCCAGATGCTGAGGTGCGGGGAGAGTGGTCTTTCGGCCATGGCGATTGTCCGGTTGCCCTTGAAATTGCGCCCTCCCCTTAGCGCAATCGACTGGCGAGACAAGGCACGTGCAAGGCTCGCTTGCGATAATCCCCCTCCCGTCATCGCCGCACGGGCGGGCGCAGTTCCTGCACGGGAAGCTGGATCGCCGCCTGCGCAGGGATGACGGACAGGTGACGGTGCGATAAGCGCCGGAAATGCCCACGATCCTCCTCACCGGCTCCAGCCGCGGCATAGGCGCCGCGATCCGCACGCAACTCGAAGCGCGCGAAGCGCGCGTGGTCGGCCACGCCAGCACGGCGCACGATGCGCAGACCATCGGCGCCGACCTCGCCGAACCGACCGCCCCGCACATGTTATGGGAAGAGGCGCTGGACCGCGCCGGCGGCGAGATCGACGTGCTGATCAACAACGCCGGCCTGTTCCAGGCGAATCCGCTCGACCGTTCCGACATCGAATGGCTCGATGGGTGGGAGGATACGCTGCGGATCAACCTCACCTCGGCCGCGCAGCTTTCGCGCTTCGCGGTGCGGCACTGGCTGGAGCGGGGCGTACCCGGCCGTATCGTCCACGTCGCGAGCCGCGCAGGGCACCGTGGCGACTCGCCGGCCCACTGGCACTACGCCGCCGCGAAGGGAGGCATGCTTGCGCTGCATAAGACGATCGCCCGGGCTTATGCCAAGGACGACATTCTGAGCTTCGCGATAACACCGGGCTTCACCGACACGGCGATGGCGGGCGACTACCTCGCCAGCCGCGGCGGGCCGGACCTCCTCGCCGACATCCCCCTGGGCCGCGTCGCCGAGCCGGACGAGATCGCCGCCATCGCCGTCTTCTGCGCCCTAGACGCCCCCGCCAGCATGACCGGCGCGACGGTGGACGCGAACGGAGCGAGTTACGTCCGGTAATCCCCGGCCGCCTACCGCCGCTTCCGCCGGGCGAACGATCGGGCTAGTGAGCGTCCATGCCCGATAGCTGGAAACTCACCGCGTTCGCCCACAAGCCGTCGGTCCAGGCCGCACTCGTCGCGCAGGAGGATGCGCCGGACTGGGACGACGAGGTCGTGCTCACCGGCTGCGAGGTGGCGGAAGACAGGCCGCTGGACTGGCGGCTCGACGCGTACTTTCCGCGCAAACCGACCCGTGCCGACCGGACCATGGTGGCCGCTCTGTTCGCCGGCGGCACGCCGGAGTTGCTTGCCGAGAAACTGCCGCCGACAGACTGGGTGACAGAGAGCCAGTTGGGCGTCGAGCCAATCCGTGCAGGCCGGTTCTTCGTCCACACGCCCGAGCACGCACCGAGCGACGCGTCGGGCGTGGTGAACCTGTCGATTCCCGCCAGTCAGGCGTTCGGCACCGGGCAGCACGTGACGACCGCGGGATGCCTAGCCATGCTCGACGCGATGAAGCGCAGCGGCGTCGCCCCGCGCAACTTTGCCGACATCGGTACCGGCACCGGCCTACTCGCCTTCGCCGCGCTTGCACTCTGGCCTCGCGCGCTGGCGACCGCGAGCGACCTCGATCCGGCCTGCGTCGGCGTGGTCGAGGACAACGCGGCGGCGAATGGCTTCGCGGCCGGCGGCCGGCTCGGCGAACTGGCGATGGTGGTCGCCGACGGGATGCACCATCCGCTGCTCCGGGCTCGCGCGCCGTACGATCTGCTGATCGCCAACATCCTCGCGGGACCGCTAGTGGAACTCGCGCCTGATTTCGCACGCGCAGTGACGCCGGGCGGGAATCTGCTCCTCGCCGGACTGCTCCAAACGCAGGAGCAACGCGTGCGGCGAGTTTACCGGCGGGAAGGTTTTCGCCTGGCGTCGCGGCTGGTGAACGGCGACTGGTCGATCCTCTGGCTGCGGCGACGGACGGCGCGGTGACCTCGCCTTCCCCCTCGCTTTTCCGAGGGGCGGGGCTCCGCGACTGCCTGCGGGTGCTCGCGAACAGGAGAGTCTGGCGAGTCACGGGAAAGGTCCTTGCCTGGCTCGCGCTCGTCATCGGCCTGTTCATGGCATTTGCCTGGATCGGCTCCTCCATCCCGCGCAATGGAGACTGGACGGAGCCGGAACGCGGCGTCGAGATCATGATCGAGACCAACGGCGTCCACACCGCCATCGTCATGCCGCTGGTCAGCCCGGAGAAAGACTGGCGTGCGGACTTCCCCGCCGCCGACCTGCCGGTGCCGGACCGGCCCTACACGCACGTCTCGGTCAGTTGGGGCGAGCGCGAGGTGTTCCTGAACACGCCAACCTGGGCCGACCTTTCGCTGCCCACCGCGATCAACGCGGCGACCGGCGGCGACGGCCTCCTCCACGTTGCGCACTATGTCCGCCCTGCTCCGGGCGAAACCGCGCGGGTCCTGCGCCTGCGACCCGCGGAATACGCCCGCCTCGTCCGGCGAATCGAGTCGCAGGTCGCCCCACCCGGCCGCCGCACCGTCCACGCCGGGTACGAAGACTGGGACGTGTTCTACGATGCACCCGGCACCTATCACCTCGGCAACACCTGCAATCAGTGGACCAGCGATACCCTGGCGGCGGCAGGGATCAGGACGGGTTGGTGGACGCCTTTTGCCGGGGGTGTGATGAAATGGGTTACCCCACCCCGGCACTAAAGGATGTTAAGAATAACCGCGTCGAACCTGAACGACACCCGTACTCACCGGTTCAGTTTCCGCTCATTCGGCCCGCCGTAAAAGAGCCTCATCTTATCAGAGGGGCCGCTGGCGGTGGGCGCGGCGTTCTCGACGAACGGAGACCCACGACATGACACTTGGACAATTTCTCAAAGGAAGCGCGATGGCAGCCGTAGCGGCCGCAATGGCGCTGACCGCCCTGCCCACCGAAGCCTTTGCCGCTTCTGCTGAAACGCAGCAACGAGCCCGTGACCGCGACCGCGACGACCGCCGGGGCAACGCCCGGCAGGGAAACGAGCGGATTCGCTGGGATGCGATGCGCCGCGCGGTACAGCAGAGCGGCGCGCGAAGCGATCGCCAAGAGAACCGGCGCGAGCAGCGGCAAGACCGCCGTGAGGATCGGCGCGACCGCAATCAGGACCGCCGCGAGAACCGGCGGGACCGTAACCGTAACCAGGACCGTCGCGAAAACTGGCGCGATCGCAATCAGGATCGTCGTGAGAACGTGCGGGACCGCCGTGATAACCGCCGCGACCGGTGGGATGATCGCCGTGACAACCGCCGTGACCGCTGGGACGACAGGCGCGACCGGCAAGACCATCGCTCCTGGAACCGGCGCTGGCGCGACAACAATCGTTACGACTGGAATCGCTACCGCGCGTCCAACCGGCATGTCTATCGCGTCGGACGCTACTATTCGCCATATCGCAACTATCGCTATAACCGGGTGAATATCGGGTTCCGGCTCGGCAATCTGTTCTACAGCAACCGCTACTGGATCAACGATCCGTGGCAGTACCGCCTGCCGCCGGCGCACGGCCCCTATCGCTGGGTCCGCTATTATGACGACGTACTGCTGGTGAACACATATTCCGGCGAAGTGGTCGACGTGATCCACGACTTCTTCTGGTAAGCTGCTTCCCCCCGCTGCCGGGGTTTCTCAGCCCGGCAGCCCTTTGCAAGCCCCCGCCGGCGCGAACCGGCGGGGGTTCTTGCATGTGCCCTCAGGCCTTGGGCGTTCCGAACGGCAGCATGCGGAACAGATTGCCGTCGCGGTCCATCAGGGTGTGCTTGAGCACGCCGAGGATGTGGAACGCGGTAATCACCAGCAGAGTGACCCCCGCGGCCGCGTGGATATGGAATATCTCGCGCGCACCTTCCGGATCGCTTTCGACCGGCATGGCGGGCAGGGTGAAGATGCCGAACACGTCCACTCCGCTCCCGTATTTCGACATGGCGAGCCAGCCGGCCAGCGGCATGACGATCAGGAGAACGTAGAACAGCGTGTGCGTGATCTTTGCCAGCCAGCGTTCCCATGTCGAAAGATGCGCCGCGAGCGGCGGATTCGGCTGGATGAAGCGCCACACGAGGCGCACCAGGGCGATCACCAGCAGAGTCGCGCCCAGCGAGAAGTGATTGGCCATGATCTCGCTGCCGGCTTCGTCGGTAGGCGCGTTCTCCGCCGCTACGGCGATACGCCACTGCGCAAACACGCCGATCGCCAGCAGCCAGTGCAACAGCATAGCGACGCCCGAATAGCGATGTCCCGAAGCTTCGTTCATGATCCATCTCCCTCTGATCCGATGTATTCTGCCATCGGCTTCCGGAACTCTTGAAGCATACACAAGCGCTGGTAGGGAAGCGCCATATGACGAAGACCGCGACTATTCCCGACAAGGACGCGCTCAAGCGCGTCGGCGCCTCCGTCCGCAAACGGCTCGAGGCGGATCCCCAAGCCTACAAGGTTCCGACCGACAAGGCGGAGATTTTCGCCGTCGGGGAGTTCCTGAGCGCACCCGAATGCCAAAGGCTGATCCTGATGATCGACGCCGTCGCACAGCCGAGCACGCTTTACGACACCGATTACTCGACCGGCTTCCGCACGTCCTATTCCGGCAATCTCGACCCGCGCGATCCCTTCGTGGCGGGCGTCTCGCGGCGGATCGACGACTTGCTCGGCATGAAGCCCGAGACGGGCGAGGCGATCCAGGGCCAGCGCTACATGCCCGGCCAGGAATTCAAGCCGCACAACGACTGGTTCTACACCACCGAAGACTACTGGAAGATGGAACGCAAGCGCGGCGGCCAGCGAAGCTGGACGGCCATGATCTTCCTCAACGCGGTCGAGGCCGGGGGCGAGACGCATTTCACCGAGGCCGAGATCAAGATCCCGCCGAAGCCCGGCGTGCTGCTGACATGGAACAACGCCCTGCCCGATGGCATGCCCAACGAGGATACCATGCACGCAGGCACTCCCGTGGAGAGCGGCGTGAAGTACGTGATCACCAAATGGTACCGCACCCGCAAGTGGGGGTGAGCGGATAGGCGGAAGCCTTAAACGCGCGCGAGCGCCTCGGCGATCAGGCGGCGGCTGTTCTCGATGCCGTAGAGCGCGATGAAGCTGCCCATGCGCGGCCCTTGGCTCGACCCGAGGAGCGTCTCGTAGAGCGCCTTGAACCAGTCACGCAGCGACTCGAAGCCGAACTGTTCGTCCTTGCCGATCTCGTAGACGATCGTCTGCAAGTCCTCAGCCTCAGAGCCCGGTCCGACATCCGCCAGCGCCTCGTCGAGCCTGCGCAACGCAGCCGCCTCGTTCGCGGTGGGCGCGCGGCGTTCCAGCGTCGGCGCTACGAAATCGCGGTTGTAGGCAAGCGCGGTGCCGACCAGCACGTCCAGCTCTGGATGCTTGGCCGGATCGGGATCGGCGATGTAGTTGCCGAGGTACGACCAGACCTGCTCGCGCGTCGCACCCGCACCGAGCACACCGACGAGGTTGAGCAGCAGCCCGTAAGTCACCGGCAGGGTGTCGCCCGCACCCGGAGCCTCCACACCTTCGAACCCGCCATTCGCGCGCAGCAGGTGCCAGGCCGGATTGCCGAGTTGCTTGTCGAGCTCCTGCTCGGGCAGGCGCGCGCGGAACTGCCAGTAATCGTCCACGGCACGCGGGATCACGCCGACGTGGAGCTGCTTGGCGCTCTTCGGATTGGGGAAGATGTAGAAGCCGAGGCTTTCCTCGCTGCCGTAAGTCAGCCACTCCTCGATGGTCAGGCCGTTGCCCTTGGACTTCGAGATCTTCTCGCCGTTGGCGTCGAGGAACAGCTCGTAGATGAGCCCTTCCGGCTTGCGGCCGCCGAGCACCTGGACGATCTTGCCCGACTGGGTGACGCTGTCGGTCAGATCCTTGCCGCACATCTCGTAATCGACGCCGAGCGCGTACCAGCGCATTGCCCAGTCGACCTTCCACTGCAGCTTGGCCAAGCCGCCGAGCACCGACTGCTCGACGACCGTCCCGTCCTCGTCGGTAAAGCGGACAATACCCGCTTCTGCGTCGACCACCTTGACCGGCACCTGCAGCACGACGCCTGTGGCCGGACTGATCGGCAGCACGGGCGAATAAGTCTTGCGCCGCTCCTCGCGCAGGGTCGGCAGCATGATGTCGAGGATCGCCTGATTGCTGCGCAGCACCTGCCGCAGCGCATCGTCGAACCCGCCCGAATTGTAGTGCTCGCTCGACGACATGAACTCGTACTCGAACCCGAAGCGATCGAGGAATTCGCGCAGCTTGGCGTTATTGTGGTGGGCGAAGCTGTCAAAACCGGCGTTGAACGGATCGGGAATGCGAGTCAGCGGCTTGCCGAGGTGCCCGGTCAGCATGTCGCGGTTGGGCACGTTGTCGGGCACCTTGCGCAGCCCGTCCATATCGTCGGAGAATGCGACGAGGCGCGTCTTGCCATCTTCCGGCTTCGCGCCGATCAGCGCCTCATAGGCGCGGCGGACCAGCGTGGTGCGCAGGACTTCCTGAAAGGTGCCGATATGCGGCAGGCCCGAAGGACCGTAACCGGTCTCGAACAGGACCGGAGCGCCGCCGGGCTTCCCGTCGGGATAACGCTTGAGCAGACGCTGCGCCTCCTGGAACGGCCAGGCCTTGGATACGCGGGCGGCTTCGATCAGGGTCTGCTCGGTCATAGCCCGCCTCTCGCGCAAGGCGGCAAATGTTGCAAGTGCGAAGGTACGCACGAGAAAAGGGGCGCCCCTCACGGAGCGCCCCTTCCCTGCGACCCTCGCGGGTCAGGCGTAGCGCACAGGGCGCCGCGCCAAGGCGGGCCAGTTCGCGGTGTACTCGCTTAAGTCGATCCGCGGGCGGGCGTTCTCGAACTTGCGGCCGAGCGACTGGAGGATCAGCCGCGCACGCCGGGCTCGGGCCCTCGTCGAGCGGAACGGATTGGCGCGGTCGGGCTTGGCCGCGATCATCTGCTTGAGCAGCGCGTCGCGCTCCTCGAAGGTTTCCGGAAGCTCCGGCGGCAGCACCACCGCCGCGCCATTCGCAGGCTGACCGCGATAGGAATCGAACGGATTGCGGACGTCGCGAGCGGGTTCCGGCTCAGGCTCGCGCACGGCGGCGAGCCCGGCGACCGGAGCGGGTTCGTTCTCGACCGGCGCCGTTGCAACCGGCTCGGCCTGGCGTTCCGCCGCAGCCATTTCGAGCTCGCCCGCCCGGCGCGACCGGCGGCGGAACCAAGCGAAGGCGAGGAACGCGAGGGTAAGCGGGATCAGACCAACGAGGGCCAGAGCGATCAGGGCGATCCAGTCCGGGTCCGCATCGGGCACCGGTTCGATCGCCGCAGTTTCCGGGGCGCTGGCTACCATCGGCACCGATGCAGCCGCCGCTTCGACCGGGAGCGAAGCCTCGATCGCAGGAGCCTCGGCTTCAGTCGGCACTGAAGCTGCGGCCCGTGCCGGATCGCGTGCGGTCGTAGCGGCAGCGGCGGGGGCGCGGCGCTCCGAAGCGGGTTCGGGCTCGGCGACCGGGGCCGCCGCCCTCGCCCGCG